>VFGY01000001.1 GCA_009392195.1 SAR202 cluster bacterium
CCAGATATTGGAACAATTGTTTTCAAGTATTGATCACCATACATTGCAGCTTGCCAAGGCGTCGACCCATCGTATGACTTTCCAATCATGCCAACGTTCCCATTCGACCACTCTTGTGTACCAAGCCATTCAACCGCAGCATTGATTCCCTCTTGCTCAGCAAACCCCATCAAATCCATACAGTGATTTGACATCCCAGTTCCAGTAACAGAAACCTGAGCGAAAGCAAAGCCATATGGAAGTATATTGTAGATAATACTAGCACCTAACCAACTCCCAGGTTGGGATACGTCTGGAGTCTGAGCTGAGGTTTCACCAAAATACGGACCAAATTCTGCAATCACAGGAACTTTTACACCATCAGGAACATTAGGCCTCCAGTAAGCTAGACTTATGTGAGGGCACTTACTAGGATCAAAATCAGATATACATTGTGGATCAGTTGCAGCTCCACCTTCTGAAGCAGGTAAATCATACGGAATCATAACATGCACTGAATCAAATTCATTGTCAGTTTCAAGGAGTTCATAAGTTCCCATTTCAAGAACAAAACTGTAGGCTTGTGTAGTGTCATAAGGTTGTTGATTTCTTGCCCAAACTGGGACATACATACCGACATTCTCTTGCTCGGAATCACTAATATAAAAAAGGTAAGAACTCCCTATCAAAATCCCCACTATTACAAATGAAAATATTTGGTCCTTGAGTTCACGGCGTGCCATCATAATCAATTTTAACAGCAACTACTATCTGAACCACATCCACATTGACCCTTCACACCTTCAGGTGCGGGGTTTGGATTGTTGACCCTAAATCCCTCACCCATATCTGAGATAATGTAGTCAATTTCAGTTCCTTTAATCTTATCAATATCTTCTGAATTAACAACCAGTTTCAGACCCTGTGATTCAAAAGAAGAGTCATTTTCTTTCTCAGCATCAAATCCTAGGGCATATTGATATCCTCCTCCACAACCTCCAGGGAATACACCAATTCTTAGACATTTTCCTTCATTATCCTGTTGATTCACAGCTTCGGTTATTTTTTCAGCAGCCGATTCAGTAAGACTAATCATATATAATGAATCAGACAATTGATTTTATAGTTTACTGAATGATATATTGTTATCAATTACTGGTCGTTGGCACAATGTGTTGTGAACCTTTACCAAGTTGAATTGAAAGATAAGTACCCATGAAGTTCTTAATACCATTTAAAACGACTCTTGTTCTAGTTGGTTTTATCTTCATATCATAGACAATAAATGGATTTTTGTAAATGACGGTCGCAGTCCATAGGTACATTTCTGAAGCTGTTTTTACAGCTACACGCATTCTTTTAGGTATTAAATTTATGCCTGATTCAGCCCTATTTTGCCATTCAAAATATAATTTGATTTGCGATCTTATAAATGCTTTGAATAACTCTGGTTTTCTACGAGCTTCGCCTCTTGTAAGTCCACTTAATCCAAATTTTGCCATTGCATCTTTTGGGAAATAGGTCCGATTCAAATCCAAATCCTCATCAATGTCTCTGATAAAATTGATGAATTGCATAGCTTTCCCAAGATACCTTGCAGATTCATCAGCATCCAAACCAAGCCCCATAATTCTATTCATCATAAGCCCTATTACTTCGGAAGACCCATAGAGGTATTTGTTTAATTCTTCTAAATTATTATAATTGGATTTTTTGATATCAGTTTCCATAGATTCTAAAAATGCGTTTACCCATCCTTGTTCAAAGTCCAATCTATTGGATAAATCAACAAAATTTGTTATCACTGTGTTGTCGACCTTCTCTCCTGCAACAGCTTTGTAATACTTATTTCTAAAGGCAGTAAATCCTTTGATATCCTGAGGTACAGAATCCACATAATTGTCTACAATCCTGACAAAACAGTACAGAATAGTAACATCTTCCCTTATCTTCTTAGGAAAAAGCCTAGAACTATTGTAATAAGTCGTGCTTCCATTCTTGAAAATTAAGTTTGGTTTTTCGTGCGTCTTCGGATTGCCAAAGTTTTTTGCAGAATACATCGTTAATGCCTATATCTAATCATATAGTGCCAACTTAGTATATAAAAAACCAGTCATAGTGCCTAAATTCTATTCAAAGTATCCAGTGTGTTCTTATCGGCTAAGATAATTTTATCTTGTAAATCTTCTTTGACCATACCGCTGGTCCCAAGCCCCCCTATGTAAATTCGGGTATCCTTTAGGGCTTTTGCAAGTTCTTTTGCGATAAGTTTAGCGTTGAATAGATAGCGTGATATTGTTACAGAAATGAAAACAATATCTGGTCGGGAATGAATAATGAAATCAGTTATTGCCTTATTCGTAGATTTTGTTTTTTCGCCCATGTACCAATTGCCACCTATATTTTTTACAGCATAATTTCTTATTTTCAGAAGCCCCTCTAATACAACATTTGATAGATTGTGATCATCTCCTTCAGGATTACATATAACTGCTAAACCTTTGATTAGCCCCTTACTTTCTATTGTATTATTATAATATTGAACAATTTTTCTCATAATATTTGTTATCAAATGTTCATGTGCTATTCCAATTTCACCATCGTACCACATTTTTCCCGTATCTCCCATAATTTTTGTTATGGTTTCTACATAAAATCGTTCAAGGCCAATTAAATTGATTATTTCTTCACTTTTGCCAAAGGCCTTTTTTTCATCCCCCGTTAGTAAATATTTTGCG
>VFGY01000002.1 GCA_009392195.1 SAR202 cluster bacterium
TTTATATCTAGTAGCCAGCTAAATGTGACTGTCGCATTAGGCACAATATCATGCATGATTTCAAAAAATTGGTCTTTAGACACAAATACAGGTAAAGTCGCGGATGTACTACCTGCGGAAACCATGAAAACGTTATTGAACATGTTCCAATAAGGGTCATCAGGATCTTTCTCTTTTACTACCCTAGCAATGATAACTTTAATATATTCAATATTTTCTTCCCAATAAGGTACAAATGACACAGTGTCTCCAATTTGTAACCCCATTTTTAAAGCATGTGTTTCCAAAACTGTGACATAAAGAAGGGAACTAGACTTAGGCAATTTACTAACATCGTCAATTTCAAAATTGCTTTTCGACGAACTAACAACTTTATCGTTAAATTCATCCAAAAAGGTAACAAAACTCCTAGTATCGTTCTTACCGGCAAGGTGCTCGTCCCCAGAACCTGTCAGGAAAAACGTAGCGGTCTTTCCTCCTTCTATAACATCAGACAGATACTGATCAGCCAGATAAATATGATCATCATAAATGATCTTATTCAATTTGGGATATTGGTAAGAATCTAGAGAAGAGATATCAGCTTGCAGCAAAACATCAGCTTTTTCTTCTGGAAGATCTTTTATAGCCTTTAGTAATGCCAATTCTTGCAGTGCATTGTAGTAAATAACAGTGCCAGACAATATCGAACATGAAAGCAAAACCCCTATCATTACCGTAAGTAACAGCTTCCAATTATTAAGACTACCTTTGATCATGATATCCCACGACCAGTCAATGCTATGTAAATTTATATGTCGCATATGATCTATTCAGTTCTTGATAATATTCCCAAATTTGATATGGAATAATTCCAGGCGGTGATTAAAACAATGATGGCAAATACAACAATAAAGAAACTAAAAGATATACCAATAAACATCCAATCGGCACTAATGATAGGTGAGGGGATTACCACTTTACCGTCAGAAGGCAAGACAACCGATGAAACCATATGGCTACACATTTCTATTCCAGCCCAAAAACCTATAATGAATCCCAAAAACACTAGAAATAAATTTTCTGTAATCAGACTCGAATATAGCTGCGTTTTGGAGATTCCAACCATCCTCAAGGAAGCGAAATACCTCTGAGAAGTCCTATAATTACAAACAATATGTATTAGATATCCCATGCATGCCAAGAATGTGGTTATTAAAATTATCGAGTAAATTAGAATATTCAATCCTATAGATAAAAATACATCTCCTTTCAGATCCGCAATTTCCTCACTTAAGAGTAGAAGTTCACTTCCCCTCAAAGACAGACCACTTCGTGCATTATCAGCAACTGAATAATCCGACTTCAAAGTAAATACCAATTCGTTGATCAAACTAGCTGCGTTTACCTTAACCAAATTCAGGTGAAACATTGTGGTGTCTAAGTCAGCCAACAAAAAACTGTTTTCGGTTGTAGTGATTGTGGAAAAGAAATTAATTCTATCCACAATCCTTACAATCACAATGGAATTATCTATCTCTATTACTGAATAATCTCCAATTGATAAACCGGTCTGACGTAAAAAATCATTACTTGCAATGACCGGTATGAATTCACCTATCTCCGACCAATAAATCCCTCTTACACTTGAATTCATATATTTTCCAAAATTAAATTTCACACCCCCATTTTTCAAAATACTCATGTTATCTGAACTTAATACAGAACTTGGAATGATCCCCCAACGGCCGAATTCATTAAACTCCTCAACCGTAAATTCAGCTTGGTCAATCACATAGAACAAATCTGATATCTCCATACTTCCAGAAGTTCCAGAGGGACCGTATCCTGGCTCAGAAATATATATGGACAATAATTTTAAGGGGCCAAAAGCATCATCTGGTAACTCAACAATAGCCTTCGTCCAGCCTCTACTATTGATTCGCCCTAAACTCAAATTAAAAGTCTTTCCCTTATTATCTATCAATCCAATTTTAGTAGTTATATTTGGATAATTATTATCAAATTTCAGATTAACACCTATATGTGTTGCCGTGGCTGGAATAACTAACTGATGATCTACAGAAATAGGATTTAATTTATTCAATATAGATTCCATCGGCTGTTCCGAAAAATCCGACCTTGACCAGGAGTTATTGATTGTGGGATCAAAAGCCATGAATTCAAATTTATGACCTAATTTAGTAGAACCTGTCTTTGAATCGGTCCTCATTATCCTTGTAACAGTAGCTACTTGGGTGTTACCAATTAATTTATCTTGATGATTTTTTAGAGAGTAATTGGACCTGTAAAATTGGTCATTTGACAATGTAATTCTACCGTCTGACCCAATTTTATATAACGTTTTCTCTAAGTTGCTACGTGTAATCGTCATCGAAAGAGTAGTCGCAAATACCAAAATACCACTGGTGATTGCTAAAAGTAATATCACCCATATGTATCGGCCGGAATCTCTAGCAAAGTTTCTAAACACGAGGTAAAACCATAATGGTGACTTAGAATATCCTATTTGTACGATTAGAAAAACAAACATCATTATGGGAACAACAAAGAATCCCCTTGACACTTCATACGAAAACAATTCCATATCGTCGGGACCATATATAAAAGGGATTAGCGCACTGGATATTGATATCAGTACAGCAACAATATGAGCCTTTAAACCTTGTGAAAGACGAAAAACTACTAAACTAACAATTAGCACTCCCACAGAAAGTGCTGTAAATAACCAACGAGTATCACTTCCAATATACACATTGGCTATCGATGTGAATCCCATGGATAACGCAAAAATATACCCAACCACATAAAGCAGCGCTTTAGATTCTCCTGACAAAAATCTGAGAACTTGTGGAAACAACCTGAAAAACACTAAAGAGACTGATAATAAAAAAATAAACGGAGATATCATCAAAAACTCATTAATTCCCTCCTCCCCAAGCTTGTTCCGATCAAGCACATTGGAGTTTATACGAAGCTCCCAAATCAAAATCAAAGAACATATCAATAGAGCATAAT
>VFGY01000003.1 GCA_009392195.1 SAR202 cluster bacterium
AGTTCCTATATTGGTCTACCATCATATCTACCCAGATGGGTCTTTAGAATTAACTCGTCGCTCCGACAATAAAGCCACCGGTGTTATCTCAGAATCAGATTTTATTCGACAGATGCAACACGTAAGGTCTAACGGATGGGAAGCTATTTCAACAACAAGGCTAGTCGATTGGGTTGACGGGATTGCTGATATACCTGAACAATCGTTTGTGATCCATTTCGACAATGGGTGGCTTGACTCCTGGACTACTGCCAAACCGATAGTAGAAGATTGCGGTTTTACTGCGACCTGCTTTGTCATAAGCGAAGGGACAGAGGCTGCAACAGAAGGTAAAAGTGCTACAGTACAAACATCAACTGAAGGTTCTGTACAAAAGCCATTTATTAATTGGGATCATGCAGAGAAGATGCTTGATTTAGGTTGGGAAATTGGAGCACACTCGGCAGTCCATCCTAAGTTTGCAGATTTACACGCATCAGACGGAGATGGCGGCGTAATCAAAGAAGTGGAAAATTCTAACGAGGTATTCAAACAACGTCTTGGTTTTATCCCCCCACACTTTGCTTACCCAAGTGGATCTCGTAACGAACGTACTGATGTATTGCTTTCATCTTACTATCGCTCATTACGGTTATGGCATTTTGAATCACAACCAAAGTGGACCTACACTTCTCGTGAAACTTCTCTTCTCGGTTTGGATTGTCAAAACATTGACAACACAGTGTCATTCAACGACTTCACTCGGATTTTTACAGAAGTGATTGAACATTGAAAAAACGAAATTACCAATTTCCAAATCAACGGTTAGTTTGATATAAATTTAATTCGCAAAAAGGATTTTTAAAATAGAAAATATGAAAGCAGCTGTATTAAGAGATATAAATCGGCCTTTAATTATCGAAGACATATCGATAGATAGTCCGAGTTCAAACGAAGTGTTAGTTGAAACAAAAGCTTCTGGAGTGTGCCGTACAGACTTACATTATATTGAAGGCAACTATATTCACCAACTTCCAGTTATTTTAGGACATGAGGTAGCAGGCGTTGTAAAAAAAGTAGGAGATAATGTCAGATATTTAAAAGAAGGTGATACTGTTGTAGGCTGCTTATCCATTTTCTGTGGCAGATGTGAAAGATGCTTAGAAGGCAATCCAGCCTTATGTTTGCGAGATTCCATTTGGGGTCTTTCGAGAAAATCAGATGATAAACCAAAGTTATATAAAGAAGATGAACCAATTAATCAATTTCTACGACTTTCATCTTTTGCGGAATTTATGGTGGTACATGAAAATAGTTTAGTTAAAGTTGATTCAGATATAGAACACGAAAAACTTGCTTTATTAGGTTGCGGAATCACTACTGGATTAGGAGCCGTATTCAGAACTGCACGCATAAAGGCAGGTTCTACCGTAGCTGTTATCGGTTGTGGGGGAGTTGGGTTGAATGTCATACAAGGAGCAAAATTATCGGGTGCTCTAAGGATAATAGCTATAGATACTGTAGAAAGTAAATTGCAGATGGCTATAAAGCATGGTGCTACCGAAGTAATTGATGCTAATTCCAGGAATGTTGCCGCTAAAATAATTGAAATAACTAAAGGTGGAGTTGATTATTCGTTTGATGCCATAGGAGCCAAAATAACTGCTGAACAAGCATTTGACATAATACGACCAGGTGGTACAGCAACCATAGTTGGATTAATACCCGAAGGGGTTAAAATAGAACTTGATGGAGTGGGTTTCATAGACGAAAAGAAGATTCAAGGTTCATGTATGGGATCAAACCAGTTTAGGGTTGATATCCCTCGCTATATAGATTTGTATAAACAAGGTAGGCTACAAATTGATAGCCTAGTTTCACAAACTTTAAAACTTGAATCAATCAACAAAGCGTTTGAAGATATGAAAACTGGGCAATTAGCTAGAAGTGTTATTGTTTTCGACTAACAATGTTTATTCTTGTACCTTAAGTAAATATCGGCTATAAATCGTATCTGTCGTTGGTTTTTGTGTAATGTTTTACAACTAATTAAGGAGTATTACATGTCTTTGGAAAAAACAGAGTTTGGCAAAACTGGTATACAAGTTACCCGTCTTGGTTTTGGGGCTATGGAATTAAGAAGTTTGCCTGAGAAACAAGCCGAAAATATTTTAAACCTAGTTTTAGATTCGGGGATCAATTTTATTGATACTTCTATTGATTATGGAGAAAGTGAAAATCATATAGGTAAATATATCTCTCATAGGAGGAATGAATATTTTCTAGCTTCCAAATGTGGGTGCCCGATAGGCAATGCGGATGATCATGTTTTTACCAAAGATAATATTGAAAAAGGAATTGATCAAAGTTTGAAACGAATGAAAACGGATCGTTTAGATTTGGTTCAGTTACATGCATCTCCCTCAAAGACACTCATAGAAAGGGATGATGTGATTAATACCTTAATAAACGTTCAAAAGAAAGGCAAAGTTAGATTTATAGGTTCATCTTCCACATTACCTTCTTTGTCAGACCTTGTTGAAATGAGGACATTCGATGCTTTCCAAATACCATATTCTGCTTTGAATCGAGAACACGAAAAATGGATTACTAATGCTCATATTACTGGTGCCGGTACTATAATTCGCGGCGGAGTATCAAAAGGCTTTTCTTCTAGTTCTACGAATCAAACTAAAGCTTCAAAAGAATGGGAAAAGTACCGAGAAGCTAAACTTGAAGATTTAGTTGAAGATGATGAATCACCGACTTCATTTATTTTAAGATTTACGTTGTCACACGCAAATATAAATACTATTATCGTTGGAACCAAAAACCCGGAACATTTGAAACAAAATATTCGTTCGTTCCATAAAGGCGCATTGTCCCAAGATATTTATGAACAAGCAAAAAACAGATTGGAAAATGTAGGAGTCCATCCAATTTAACAATTTAAACTGATTTAGAATGACATTTAGAAAATTCTATATAATGTTTTTAATAAATATTTATTTATAGGAATTACAATGAGTAAACCAAAAATAATGTTTTATCATGACGGACGGCATCCT
>VFGY01000004.1 GCA_009392195.1 SAR202 cluster bacterium
TTTTACAGGCCTCATAAATCATATTAGCCAAAGCTACGCGTGAGGCCAACATTGTATTCTGACCACATTTTATCATTTCTGCTTCCGTAGTTGTAGTATGGAAATATTTTGCATCTGTGACAGTGACCGGTGCATACATACTTTTAACGGATTCAAAAATGTCCGCATTTTCTGTACCTATTACAATTGTATCCTGATTTTCAAAATCTTCATTAGGTGTTGTGCTCTCCCTTAAAAATTCTGGGTTAAAAACTATGTTCATATTATATTTTTCCAAGTACCCCTTACACGTTCCAGGAGGTACAGTACTTTTAATTATAATTGTATTCTCAAAGCCTATCTCCCTAAGTTTATCCAAAGATTCAGTGATTGCTGAATCATCAACAACATTCTTTTTGCAATCAAATGGAGTTGGAACCATGATAAACACAAAATCGCAGTCCAATAAATTAGAGAAGCTGTCCAAATCTTGATATTTGTCATATTTTACAACATTGTACTCTTTTTCGAGCGTATTTGCGGCTGCCTTGCCAACTACTCCATAACCAATTATTCCTATCTTTCTCATATTAATACTTAAACCATTACTAAATTTTTAATTGTGCCTGTGAACCTATGAATAGGTTATATTATATGGCACAAGTTAATTGAACTATAAAATAATATGGAGTGTTTATGGAATATTTGCTCTTGACCATCGCAAAAAACGAAGGCAAGTTTATTGAGACTGTTATAGATTCTGTAAGACAGCAGTCAAAACCTCCATTACTATGGCTAATTGTTGATGATGGGTCTTCCGACAACACCAGTTCTATTCTAAAAAAAATATCTGATGAATTTATTTACTGCTCGGTATTAAAAACAAGCAAAAGAGATATTGGTTTTGAATTTGGAAAGAAACTAGCGTTTGGTTTTAATAAATTGAAAACCCTGGCTAATCGTAAGATAAAAGAGTGGGATTTCATAGCAAAATTAGATGCAGACTGCACACTTGATTCTAAATACTTTGAAAAAATAGTTGAAGTCATGGAAAATGACCGGAAAATTGGCATAATGAGTGGGCAATTACATGAATATGGCAAAAAGAAGCCCGATCCATGCGGGCCAGAACCTAGGGGTGCAGCCACAGTATACAGTAAAGGATGTTTTGAAAAAATAGGCGGTTTTTCCCAAACTCCCAGCCATGAATCAGTTGAAAGCATAATGGCAAAAAGATTTGGATTTAAAACTTTACAAAGCGATGTTACGAAATTTGTGCATCTTAGGCCAGTTGGTTCGGCAATGGGATTGTATGAAGGACATAAACAAATGGGGATGGCGGCAAACTGGTTAGGAGGTACACGAACCTATGCAATTTTAAGAGCATTGTCTCTAACTTTCAGGAAGTCTGCCATATGTGGAATAGGATTTCTTGTTGGATTCCTGGTCTGGGAAAAGGGTCAAACAAAAAATAAACTCGTGAAGAATTCATACAAATATCGCTGGAAAAAACTTTTGAATTGATGGCAAGACTACTATCTAGATTTTGAAGAATACCAACTTATCGTATTGTCCAGTCCCTCATCAAAATCAACCTTGGGTCTCCAACCAAGGTCATTCTCAGATTTCTCAAAATTCATTGCATATCTAAAATCATGTCCTGGCCTATCCTCAACAAATTTAATCAGTTCTTCGGATGAATTCGTATGGTTTATAATTTTTCGGACCAAATCAATATTTCTAATCTCACAATTACCTCCAAAATTATAAATCTCACCAACTTTTCCTCTGGAAAGCATGGTAGAGATTCCTTCACAAAAGTCATCAACAAAAATCCAATCTCTTACGTTTCTGCCCTTACCGTAAACAGGTATCGGTTTGCCTGAAAAAGAATTGATGATAACTTTAGGAATTAACTTCTCTGGATGTTGATGTTTGCCATAATTGTTAGAACAACGCGCAATTAATGCTGGGAAGCCATGTGTTCTAACTGCCGCTAAGACCAAAAAATCTGCTGATGCCTTAGAGGCCGAATATGGTGACGAAGGATTAATAGGTGATAATTCAGTGAATGGAGGGTCATTTTCTTCTAGATCACCATAGACTTCATCTGTAGAAATCTGAACAAACCTCTTAACTCCTGAACTGATACTTGAATCTATTAAATTCTGAGTTCCATATATGTTTGTCTCTATGAATAATGATGGGTTCTCAATTGATCTATCAACATGGCTTTCTGCTGCAAAATTAACAACAATATCGGGTTTATAATCTGAAAAAATTTCATGGATTTTATCACGATTACGGATATCCTCTTTTTTGTTAACAAAGTAGGGCAATTCCAAAAATTCTCTGATGTTATCAATGTTTCCTGCATAGGTTTGAACATCCAAGTTTATTACTCTTTCAAATTCTTGGCTATGGATTATTTTTTTAAGAAAATTACTTCCTATAAATCCACAACCTCCTGTAACAAGTATAGTTCTGCCCGTCATAAATTCTGATTACAAGAACCCATTATATACCTTGATTGTAAACTTGAATACAACTGTGCTATTATAATACATTATCAAGAAAACGTTTTTGATTTATAGATAAATCTTAATGAAACAATAAGGCTGATAAATGAACCTGTGAATATTGAATAAGCAGCTCCTTCTCCATGAATGTCTGGTACTAAATAGAAATATAGAAACAAGACTATTGGCAAAGGTATAAAATCTGTCCAAAAAACCTTCAAAGATTGGCCAGTTCCTAAAAGTTCAGTTACAATTACATTCTTTATAGATATAAAAAATGCTGAAAGGCCAAGAAGAGCAAGCAATAATCTGCTAGAATTATAGGCATCTCCATATAAAAAAACCATCAACCAGGGACCTAATAGAATCAAGCCTACTGTGATGAAGAAAGTTATACCAAGAACAAATAAGATAAATTTCAAAATAATATTTTGTGGAACTTTCCGACCTGCCACAATAGGAATCATTAATCCTTTTGATAAGGCTGGTATAATCATTATAGGTAGTACAAGACGCTTAGCAGCATAATAATTGCCAGTCTCAAATGGGCTGTGAAAATATGCTAAGAAAATAACATCACCCTGAAACATCAATGCAAAACAAAGAGAAGATCCTATTATAGGAAAACTATACTTGCTCAATTTTGCAAGACCTTCAAAACTAATGTGAGAAAAATTTACATTTAGTCCAGAGAAAGTATAGCATTCTATAATTAATATAACCATTACTGTGGCAAGAAAAGTAATTGTTACAATGTGGCTCA
>VFGY01000005.1 GCA_009392195.1 SAR202 cluster bacterium
TAGATACTGTTGTTGTCGTGCTTGTTACTTTAACTGTGAGATATTTAGACGCATAGGTATACAGTCCGTCTACAGCAGGGAGAGCTTGCGTGACAGGAACTGGTCCGTTTATAGTCAGGGCGACTTGAGCTGAGGATACATCAGAAGTATAAAAATCCACAGATCCATTTAGGACTATAGGTTCTCCTAATATAAAACTCTGTGCTGTAGATGTCCCATTAGATGTGAGACTCACAGATATAGGTGCTTCCGCAGAAGCCATATTCCTCAAAAATATTCCAGCTGCAAGCAAGAATACCATTAAAACTGCACTTTTTGCTAAAAATTTTAAACTCATTTTTCTCTCCCAGTTTTTATAAAACACGACAAGACAGCACATTCAGTGCCGTCAAATTTATTTTTCTATATTTAATTTTCAGGTTCTTTTGAACCAACACGTCCTAAAACGCCTACAAAATATTTTGCGCCGTTTATATATATAACACCCTTAAAAACTATAGGTCAAGCTTTATTTCAATTTTTTAATATTTCTTTAAACCAACCTGATATTCATCAAAAAGCCGATTTTCTAGACAAACTCGATTAATCGATGTTTAGATCAAGTTATAACAATTAATTACCCTAGCAACCCAAGTGGATTTCAACCATGGAAACAATTAGTTCCAAGAACAAATCAACGGATAACATTCCTATTTGATATTATAATCAAATTGATATAAAATGTAAAAATGAATAAAAACCCAAATGATTTACACGAATCCATAGACGATGCAGTAAAGGAAATTGCTGACATATTTCGCAATACCGGTAATGCAACTGAATCATCTGAACCAATTGGATATGATTTAAAAGACTGGTTCCCAAACGATAGCTGTATCAAATGTAAAAAACAATTTAAAGGTGGAAGAGCACAAAGGATGCATCTAAAAATGATGCATTTGATACTTGGACATGCTCCAACAGCACACAGATCTCACGTAGAATTAGTACGGTGTGGTGTCTGTTTAGTTGAACTTAATAAACAACTTAGAAAGGGTGGCTACGGTATCGTTAAGTGGGACAGTTAAACAATAATGTTATCTAGAAATCTTTATTTGTTATTTAGACCACTGCTTATTAAAAGCGCCAACACTGCTATAAAAGCTCCTACCAATACAGTATCACTCAATGCAGATATTTCTATTACTTTTTGCAACCAGTCTGTCTTTAGCGCGTATTCCATTTTTTGAAATGCATAAACTGCTCCAGATAAAGTTAATCCAACTGCAAATGCGACCTGTCTTCCAACTCCAACAGACGCCGAAGCAGTACCTAATCTGGAATTTGGAACTGAACTCATTATTGCACTAGTCACTACTGGTTCAAATAAAGAAGCTCCGACTCCACCAAGCAACATGCCAATCCATATAATATATTCGTTAGTATCAATTTCAACCTGGCTTATTAAATACAAGCCGATAGCAATCATAAGATTCCCAAAAATCAATAGGTATTTGGGCCCAAATCTATCATATGCCCTTCCTGCAAAAGGAGCTAATACGATTCTAGGAGCAGAAAAGGCTGCCATAATTATGCCCGCTTTTCCTGGAGAAAATCCCAAAGCGGTAAGTAATAGAAAAGGACCTGCCAACAATACAGCTCCGTGCGCTAAATAATGAAAAACAAGTGAAAGTATCCCAAGGGAATAATTTCTGTTTCGTAAAAGAGATATTTCAATGATTGGTCTAGGAGATTTTTTTTCGCTCAAAATAACCAACGGCAAGAAAATTAAAAATAATAGTGCAGTTATAATAACTGTTGGGGATGCTATACCACTTTTACCAAATTGATTTACGGAAATCAAAATTGAACTTAGACAAATGAATATTACAATCACTCCTCTGATATCTATCGAATGGCCTGTAGATTTAACGCTATCTTTCGGCAATATTAAATATGCTAGTATTGCCGCAACCACACCTAATGGTATCCTCCAATAAAATAAGGCTCTCCATCCGTCAATTTCGAGTAATATACCCCCCAACAAAGGACCAAGGGTCAATCCAAATCCAACAACCGAACCTGATATACCTAAAGCTTTACCTCTTTCATTTGATGGAAATATATCTGCTATGTATGCGTTCAAATTGGATAGTATCATCGCAGCTCCAACACCTTGGGCTACTCGGGAAGCAATAATCCATGCCAAATTAGGAGATATAGAACTCAATAAGACTCCTAGTGTTAAAACACCTAGTCCTATTGTGTATATCAATTTTCTTCCAGCAACATCTCCCATCCAGCCAAGTGTATGCATTAAACCAACTGCAGTAACCCAATAGCAAACAGAAACCCATATCACATCTGAACTTTGAGAATCAAAAGCATCTATCAAAGCTGGATATATCAACCCCACCATTCCCCCGTCCAAAGTAACAATGAATGTACCTATAGATAGAACAGCCAGATAAATCCATTTATCAGACACTCTCATATTAAAACTTCCTTATCTCAGTGGATCTTATTTTGAACAATGCAATTCAATTTTTTCTTAATAGTTTCTTGTAAAACATTACATTAGATTCATATACTTAAAAACACATGCTTTACTGAACCATAAAAACATATCATTTATCATATATAAATATTCACTAATTAAATATATTTACCAGATGTACAAAATAACCTATAAATACTTACAGGAATATTGAGATGAACACACTTGGAATAATCATACTAATAGCTATGGCTGCAGAATTCGTACTTAATTTACTCCTAAATATATTGAATCTTGTTAATTCGAAGAAGCCGGTACCGGAAGAATTAAACGATATATTTGACGCAGAAGAATACACAAAATCCCAGCAATATACTCGTCACAAGACTCGACTTGAACTCGTAACTGGAGGGTTCATGCTAATGATAACATGGGTGTTTTGGCTAACTGGAGGATTTAACTACTTGGATTTATTGCTTAGAGAGTTAACAACTCAACCTATACTACTAGGTTTGATTTATTGCTTGACTTTATTGGTTGCATCCACACTTATATCTTTACCATTTAGCATATTCGCAACATTCGTCACTGAACAGAAATTTGGATTCAACAAAACCACTGTAAAGACTTTCGTAGGTGACCAAATTAAAAGTCTCATGCTGACAGTTATCCTTTTCGGTTTATTATTATCGATTGTTTTGGTCATATTCGAATATAGTAGCTATGCATGGCTGGTATGTTGGCTTGCAGTAACTATATTTACCATAAGTATTACTTTTATCGCACCAGCCTGGATTATGCCC
>VFGY01000006.1 GCA_009392195.1 SAR202 cluster bacterium
AAACCAAATAACCTTTCCCGTAAAGAAGTTTTTCATTCTCATCTATTGGTGATAGATTATTGAATTGATTTATTCCCAATATTGAAGTCGGGTTTATATTCTTGAAATATTCACCAGCAAGAACTCCTTTGGTCGAAATATATTGGTCACTTAGATTAATTACAGGTACAAAATTCCAACCTTGATATAGCGAAATTGTTGTAGGTAGATTGCCATCATGCAAAAATGTTTTTTTGAGGTCTATTTGAAGCGATTCGAAACTATTTGTTCTTAGCAAATATGCCTTTGAGGCGTCAATTTGCGTGATAGCTCCTTCAAATAAATTAGTTTCTGGATTTCTTTCAGATACTAACCAAGTTCCACCATTAGTGGGATCGTAAGTCATGATTGAGTTAACTGAGTGTGTTGAGAGTAAAACAGAATTTATATCAGAATTAGATGGATTTGCAGGTAAAGATATTAAATTAAACCCTGGTTTTAAATTGATTGTGAATACTGGTTCCGGACTAACATTAAAGCGTGTTTCAAATAAACCAGTGTTACCTGCATCATCTTTAACCTTTAAATTAATTTCATGCTCCCCAACTGACCAACCTTCTTTTGGTGGTGAAATAGTAAATAGCTTATGGTTATATGTTTGAATTGTGATTGGTAATCCATCGACTGATGATTCGATTATTTGCGTTTTATTGTGGCTGTCGTTGGTGTATTCGTTTGCCTCTACTGAATAATCTATATTGATATAAGAATAAGGCTTTGGAGATGTGTCTAGTGCGAGCGATCCCGTTTCAATAACCGTATCTACCTCAAACAATGTAGAATTGGAATTAGTGCTTAAATCAGGGTTGTTTACAGTTACAATATTTCCTGAAAAGTCTTGTAATTGTAAATTCACGTTATAAAGATTGTCTTGGTTTGATAAATTATCAAATGAATATTCCCACCGCCATTGAGTGTTTGAAGAAATAGTTGAAAAGGATGTTGGCGATATAGATGTGGCTATAGGAGAATTATTTGAATCAAGAGTCTCGATAGTAACTGAGCTAATATTTGGATTAACAATTATTTCATTCGAAATCACTTCTAGTGTTAAATTGCCATTGGTGATAATCCGAGCTTCGTTATTAGTGCCTGATAACGTGAATTGGATATTGGGATTAATTCCATCTGAAACAATGGTTTTGTCAAAATTGGAAGTGTTACCTGCATCGTCTCTAATAGCACCTGTTAATTTTACTGTAGGTTTGGCATCTGGAGGTAATTCGTCTTTTAAAGTTATGAATATATGTTTACTTGTAGTCGGAGAGTTAATCCATTTTGCAGCAACCGTTTCTATTTGAATTTCTTCTAAAAACACTTGGAAATCAGATCCATCTAGGTCAACTGATTTCCCATCTATATTGTCATCAAACTCTAGCCTAATTGATTTTCTGTTACTTGATTTAATTATGTTCGAATTGAGTACTGTGTCTCCAGTACGCGATTTGTTATTACCTGTATTGACAAAATAAGGAGGAGTTAAATCTACTTCCAACTCAAATTGCTTACTGTTAGACAGATTGCTCAAAAGGTCTGAACTAGAAATTTGCCAAGTGTGGATACCTTCTGACAAGTTTATATTTAAACTAGCTAACCACCTACCGTATCCCAAATAAGTAAGATTAGGCTCAAATGAATAATCATCAATTATGAATTCAATGTTTCCTTTAACTGTATTTAAGTTAGTTCCTAATCCAATAATTGAGTCTTCGATTATAGCTTCAAATTTATAACCGCTTGTACTGTCTTTAATGTTTTTATTTGGGTATATATTTGAAATACTTGGCGGAGTTCCATCTACAACTATGTGTTCTTGGTTTGTATTCGTATAAGCAGTTATGCTTATATTATCGTTCGCTTTATATAGTATCTGTATTTGTTCAAAGTCTTTAGCTTTTATATTAGTTGTTGAATAGTCAGTGTCGACAAAAAATTCACCTATGAACATGCTTGAATTTACATTAGTTTCAGTAAGGGAAATGTTAGCCGTGTCTTGCGAATTTAAATTTTTGATTGTGATATCAGTGCTTGGTATTGTGTCAATAGTTTGAGGGTTGAGGTTTTTGTTAGGATCGTAAATCGAAACCAAAACAGAATTGTCCGCACCGAACAGATTATTATTACTGACCAAAGCCTGGCCTAAAACCACTGATATGTGATTTTCTCTGCTGGGCTTTAATATATCTGACATTGAATTATGACTTGTTTGAGAAAGCATGTTTTTGGCGATGCTAATATTTGAATTAGCTAGAGAACCGATAATAATATCTTCATCTCCGTCTTTGTCTATGTCAGCCGACTTAATGGTAGAAGGGTAATTTATGATTGAGCCAATTGGACTACTTACCCAGTTATCTTCTAAAGACGAATTATTTTCTATCCAGATTACTTTTTTTAGTTGATTGCTAGCTGCTATAAGATCATCATCTCCGTCTAAATCGAGGTCTTTCACTAATAAATCTGTAGGACCACCCCAATCTTTTTGTATAGAACTTGATTCCCATGTTTTAGCATCTCCTGCAACATTTTTATGATAATGGATTGTACTTGACGCCGGATTTGTTGAAACCAAATCATATAAGGAATCATTATCTAGGTCAGTGACGTATATATTGTTGGCGAAGGAGGAGGTGTTAAGGATTGTATGTGTTTCCCATTCACTGCCATTTCCAGCTTTGTTTTCGTGCCAAGTTATAGTGTTCAGTGATTGACTAGTTGATACCACGTCTATATCTTTGTCATTGTCGATGTCGTGACATTTTAATGAAGATGGGTTTTTGGGGTTTTCGTATATTGAGAAAGACTTCCATGTATTATTAATATGAAGCCTGTTTTGCATATAAAAAATTCTACCTCTGAAATCATCAGCAGCTACGATATCGAGGTTGCCGTCACCATTTAGGTCTCCGGAGCACATTGATTTTATTGCACCAGCAGTGCTTGTAACCGTGCTTGATTGCCAGGTGGTTCCTAAACCATCTATGTTTGACATCATGGTTATAGCAAGAGAATTAGTGTCTGAATAGATTATGTCTATGTCCGAATCATTATCAACATCTATAGTCAATGTGCTCAATAAACCTTGGGTATTACTTAATAATGGTTTTTTTGTCCAAATAGCACTAGTGGAAGAAGGATTTACATAAACATCAATTGAATTTGATGTAGAATTAACAGCTACTATATCCAGATAACTATCATTATTAATATCTGCAAGGGAAATTTGTTTAACTCCAAATGCATCAGCAGCTATGATTTCTGGATATGTGAAAAGTGTACCTGCTGATAGGTTGGTTAATGACTTAAATGCAAATAGAATAATAGCTAGGATTGATATTAATAAGACAACAAATCTTAATTCGAGTGACAATCTAGTATTGAATGATTTGTTATCGCTATATGGCATGTGAAAAATTACACATTAAGGCTAAGTTGAATCAACTATAAATAGTTTCTAGTATATTGTTCGCATATTTCAAGATACTTTAAGTTATTAAATAGATGTAAATTTGGTTCGCTAGTATTTTGGTTCACATATTTATTTCTTATTCTTTTAGAAGTAATGGAGTATATTATTCCATAGATTAAACTAGAGATATGTCATTTTGAAAGCTATTTGAATCTAGTTCGTATATGCCGGGTGTAATGTTGCTTAGGTGACATGTATGTGTTTTTGCTGATAGGTTTGGGTTTGGGGTGGAATTTCAATTTTGATATGAAGTAAAGAAATGCTGCATTTAACATTATTTTCGGAACTGTTAACCAGTTGGAAATTAATGATGGGAAAGTAGATTTTAATAGGTTAGATGTAGTTAGAACTGACTTGAATCCGTTTAGTTGGGTAAACATTACTAATCTGTTGTCTCGAATTAAT
>VFGY01000007.1 GCA_009392195.1 SAR202 cluster bacterium
GCAGAAATCATGGCATCTACTTCGTCTTTAGAATTATAAAAACTAAATGAGCACCTGATAGTTCCAGGTATTTGATAAAAATCCATTAAAGGCATCGTACAATGGTGACCTGTTCTGACTGCAACAGCCTTTTGGTTTAATATCGTACCTACATCATGAGGATGGAGTTGGCCAATTGTAAAAGAGATTATTGATGATTTTTCTTTTGCCATACCTATGATATTAAGATCAGGTAGAAGCTGTAATTGCTGGTGTGCGTAGTCGTGTATAGCCATTTCATGATCAATAGCACCATCAAAGTCTAGATTCGTTAAATATTCAATGGCATTCATTAGCCCAATAGCACCTGCTATATTTGGAGTTCCTGCTTCAAACTTATGTGGCAATGAATTGTATGTGGTTTCATCAAAGGTAACTTTAAGAATCATTTCCCCTCCATACTGATAAGGGTTAAGACTATTTAATAATTCCTCTTTTCCATACAAAACCCCAGTGCCTGTTGGTCCGTATAATTTATGTCCTGAAAACACATAAAAATCACAATCAATATCCTGAACATCAATTCTCATATGAGCTGCTGCTTGTGCTCCATCTATCAGTGTTAAAGCATTAACTGATTTAGCTAGCTTAATTATTTTTTTAATTGGATTAATAGTTCCAAGAGTGTTGGAGATATGGGTAATGGCGACTATTCGGGTTTTTGATGTAATTACCTTATTTATTTCTTCGAGGTTAATTTCGCCTGATTCATTGATTGGTATGATTTTTAAACATGCGCCGGTTCGTTTGCACAGTTCTTGCCAAGGAACAATATTCGAATGATGTTCCATAGCCGATATTAAAATTTCATCATTTTCTTTAATTTGAGAAGAAATTGAGTGTGCGACAAGATTTATTGATTCTGTTGTTCCTTTAGTAAGAATTATTTCGTGTTCATGTTTTGCATTAATATAGTTCGAGATTACTCTTCTTGATTGCTCATAAGCTTCAGTAGCTCTTATGCTTAAGCTATGAACCCCTCGATGAACATTGGAGTGATCGGATTCGTAATATTCTTTGATTGATTTGATAACGCTCTTTGGTTTTTGAGTTGAAGCTGCATTGTCAAAGTAGATTAGTTTAGAGCCATTTATTTCCTGATCAAGAATAGGAAAGTCGCTTCTGATTCTATCTAACTCGAAGGATTTTTTTACCTTTTGATCCATAACTTATGATTCTCTATTCACCAGTAAATATCCTGTGAAGGCATCTTGTATTTTTTTATTTCTTATTTCTCCAGAAATCTCTTCGATGAATGAGTTTATAAGGAAACTTTTAGCCTCAACTTCATCAATTCCTCTTGTTTTAAGGTAAAACAACTTCTCCTTATCTATAGATCCAGAGGTTGCACTATGAGAGCACTCAGTATCATCGTTATAGATTTCAAGGATCGGTTTACTCGAAATGCTTGCATCGTCAGAGAGCAATAAATTTTTATTTTCCATGAAGGCTGAGGTTTTGATCACATTCTCGTTTACCTTTATTTTTCCATAGAAAACCCCATTTGACTGATCCTGTAAAACACCTCTGACCTTAATGTTGCTTTTTGTATCGCTTGCTTCATGATTTATTTTTATCTGATTCCCAGAATGTAAATCGTTGTTAGGTGTAAAAAGGGCAGAGTAGCTAATCTCTGATTTTTTACCCAATAAATTAGCATCAGTTACAGTTTTTGAAGTATCTCCACCAAAATCCCATAGAAAAAATTTGATTTTGGCATTTTCATTAGCTTTTATATATTGATTACCCAGATAGTGAGAATTCTTTTGTCGATCAATCACCTTATAGAACTCAATATTTGCATCTTTTTGACAATTTACCCTCAATACATGGTTCATAATGGAGTTTTTTGATGTTTTAACTTCTTCAAAAACTTTTACGGAACTATTTCTTGCGGCACGAATCTCTATTCTTGGAGCTACATTAACTCGATCAGAAGCGTGATTAATAATATGAATTAAGGTGTCTATTTTTTGATTATCCGAAGCTTCTATGAGAAGAACATCAGATAAAATTATTGAATTAAGGACGCAAGAAAAAGAATCTGTGCTCTCTTTGTTAATGTCCAAGAGATCTCTAAATTGGTCTCTATTATTAGTATGACTTAAGATCTTAATATGACTAGGCAAATGGTCTGGGCTTGTATAAATACCGTTAGAAAAATTAATAGTGATTTTATTTGGATCTTTCTCCAAATCTTCATAAACCAATTCATTGACACTTTTGTTAGTATCAAAATCATCATTAAATAATTTTTCAGTTAGGGAATTAATTTTTGTAGATTCCCATTCACTATCTTTAATGGAGGGTAAATTTTGGTCCATTAGATTTTCAGCAGAAAGTCGCTTAAATTCATCAAACCAATCAGGGTAGTCCGAATTACCTGAAACAATTGATGCAATTTTATCAGGACTGATAAGATTTCTTATTTTTTCTTGGTCAGCCATTCGTAGCCCTTTTCCTCAAGTTCATTAGCTAAAGATGAGTCACCAGTTTTAATTATTATCCCGTCATTTATTACGTGCACATAATCAGGTTCTAGATAATTTAACAACCGCTCGTAATGGGTAATAACAATCGTCGAATTTTCTTTATTTCGAGTTGAATTGACACCGTCAGCAACAATTTTCATTGAATCAATATCCAATCCTGAATCGGTCTCATCAAGAATTGAAACTTTTGGGTTTAGCATTAACATTTGGAGTATTTCATTCCTCTTCTTTTCGCCGCCAGAAAAACCTTCATTAACTCCTCGTGACAGAAAGCTTTGATCTAACCCGAGTTGATCAGCTTTACTTTTTAGCTCTATCAAAAACTCATTGGCAGGAATATCTTTTAAGTTGTTGTATTTCCTTTGGGCATTAATAGCCGCTTTTAGAAATGCTGTATTAGAGAGCCCAGGAATTTCTATAGGATATTGAAAACCAAGAAATAGGCCCAGATTAGATCTTTCTTCAATCGGCATGGATACTAAGTCGCTACCAAGAAACTTGATCGTACCGCTATTGATATCATAGTCTGTATGTCCAGCTATGGTTTTTGCTAGGGTGCTCTTACCTGATCCATTTGGACCCATGATTGCATGCGTTTCTCCTTTTCTCACACTTAGGCTTAAACCATTTAAAATCTTAATACCCGATGTCGAAACAGATAGGTCATTGATTTCCAGTACGTATTCTTTTTTATTATTCAATTTTTTAAATCCTAAAGTTTTTATCCAATAGCTCCCTCAAGATTTACCTGAAGAAGAGCTCTCGCCTCAACAGCAAATTCCATTGGGAGTTCATTTAGCACCTCTTTGCAAAAACCGCTAACTATTAGTCCAATAGCATCTTCTTCATCAATGCCTCGTTGTTGACAATAGAATAATTGATCATCTGAAATCTTTGACGTTGTTGCTTCATGTTCGAGTGTGGAGCTTGTGTTATTAACATTAATAGAAGGAAAAGTATGAGCCCCTGATTTATTTCCGATCAATAAAGAATCACATTGCGTGAAATTTCTTGACTGCGATGCACCTTTAGACATAGAAACAAGGCCTCTGTATGTATTTTGTGAGGATTTAGCTGAGATGCCCTTGCTGATAATTTTACTTTTTGTGTTTTTACCTAAGTGAATCATTTTAGTCCCAGTATCAGCTTGTTGTAGATTATTGGTCAGAGCTATAGAGTGAAATTCCCCTGAAGAATTGTCACCTCTTAAGATGCAGCTTGGGTATTTCCAAGTAATGGCTGATCCGGTTTCAATTTGAGTCCATGATATTTTAGAGTTTTCACCTCTGCAATCACCTCGTTTAGTAACAAAATTATAAATTCCGCCTTTACCTTTTTCATCGCCTGGATACCAATTTTGTACAGTTGAATACTTTATTTCTGAATCATTAAGAGCAATTAACTCTACAACGGCTGCATGCAGTTGATTTTCATCCCTCATGGGTGCTGTGCAGCCTTCGAGGTAGCTAACATAGCTGTCTTCATCGGCAACTATTAGTGTTCTTTCAAATTGACCAGTCTTGGCTTCATTAATTCTAAAATAAGTCGATAACTCCATTGGGCATCTAACCCCTTTCGGGATATACACAAAGGTACCATCTGAGAAAACAGCTGCATTCAATGCTGCAAAATAGTTATCTCGATATGGCACAACCTTACCAAGGTATTTTTTTATTAACTCTGGATGGTCTTGGA
>VFGY01000008.1 GCA_009392195.1 SAR202 cluster bacterium
AGTCGAACTCCAACCCATTTCACCTTACTTAACAAATCATCCATAAAGCACCATCATTATCTTTTAAACGTGACCAAAACAATCGATTCAGGTACCGATCGCATACACCAAAGGTTAAGTAACCCAATACCACAGCCGCCTAATCGAATTTCCTGCTATTTTAATTATCCTATTTATAAATTCTACCTTTCGTAAGTCAAAAATTCTTCGTATTTTTCAAATATGGACGACGCAATACACGTTTTTGTATCATAGTCCTTACATGCTCCCTTGTATTTAAGAGGTGAGTTTGCCAAAATCGCTACCGATAAATCCAATTCAGGAGAGTATCTCAGCAAGCTAGAATACCCTCCTCCTCCTCCCGGATGACCTACAGCTATAATCGAACCCTTTAATGTTGGATACTCTCGCTTTGATATCAAATAACCATAGTATTGTTTTGTTCCTGCAAATGAAACTTTTTGTTCACTAAATGAGTTGAGTAAAATATCTCGTGAATATTCTGAAATTGCTAAACCATTTTCACTATACAACTCATAACCCCAGCGCGATAAGTGTTCGGCTGTTGAAACAAGTCCGCAACAAGCCCACCGAATTCTCCCTTGTCCAAACATATAATGTTCGAATGAAAATGGAGCAGCGTCAATCACGTTGCCAAATCCGGAACTCCACGGAGATAGGTTATCGTAAGGCCTTGCAGTGTTGAAAGGAGTTACATCACGGGGTAAAGAAAGAGCATATACTTGCAGCGGCCTATAAAATGATTCATTGTATAGTTCTCCAAGCGGCCTTTTCCCAAATGCCTCAGCTATCAATCCTAGTAAAACCACATTTGTATCAGTATACTCAAATTTCCCCGACTCATCATAACTTGATTGCGCTAACAATACATTATCAGATGGTTTCCAAAATTCAGTTTTGAAAAATTCATTTTTCCCATCCTGATTTTCATTGTAGTCAGGTAACCCAGAAGTCATAGATAAAAGTTCTTTTATAGTTACGTTAGGATTTATTTTGTCTTTATCAAATGACGAATAATCAGGATGCCCTGATAACAAGAACTCAATCGAATCTCCTAATTTATATAATCCATCATCTATTTGTTTTAGAATAAGTGCCGACATAAACGTTTTTGAAGTACTTCCTATCAATACTGGTGTATCAGCAGTCATTATTCTAGATGTATCAGATGGACCGATTGCATATATCCATATTTTATTTTTTGTATATACTGCAATGGATATTCCAGCTTTTTGGTCAATAGAGGAGAATTCCTTATCTGCTATTTCTTTAAAATCCACTTTCAACCTAGAGTCGAACTCTTCATAAACATGCTTCGACTCAAAAATATCTGTAATTAGCGAGGTAGGAGGTGTCGGATTAGAACTTGGATCAGCAATTATCACTACTTCTTTTGTTAAAACTTCAGAAGTTGGTTTTACATCTTCTTCGCGACCACAAGCACCTAACAAAAGTAGAATCACTGACATCCCTAATATCCGTTTAAGCATAATCGAGAATTATATCAAATCGATTTATTTTTTTATTTCTACAGAAATGATTGATTAAAACAACCCAAATTCGTCATTATCCTTTGTTTTAGTTGAAAACTTTGCTCCACAGTTTGGACAAAATAACCCGTCAAAATCCGTACTTTTATTGTTACATTTACCACAGATTGATGTCGGAAGTTTTTTAGAATCTTTATCACCTTCTTTTGATGCAAATATAATCCCCAAACCTATTGGTATCAAACCTAGTATAAAGCCCCCGATTAAAATCCCTTCAAAATTAAGGTCGTCCGTTCTCCCAGTGGATGTGCCGAGACTATTTGCAACATCACTTAAAAACATAAATACAATAATCAGGACAGTAATTATCCATATAACTAGTCCAACTATTCCAGCTGCGCCACATCCAAGAGCTTTTCCCATTACTAACCTCTCTTTAGTTGAAGATAACTTTAGACATTTTCTGAAATATAACCAGTAAGCTTATATTTTTCGCGTATCTTTATTTATCAGCTAAACCACTTCCAATTAGTTTCATTTGTACTATCCTGTAGATATTATCAACGAGGCCGGATAAACGGTTACCTAACAACATTTGATTCAGCATTTCTATAGGTCTTGTATCTAGTTTGTCGGATTTGACTCCTGATACACCTTCAATAACTCGATTAAAGTCTGATATAGGATAAGATACTTCGACCATTTCATTTTGGTCACTACTAACAGGAACAGCTATTAAGGGTTTTGTTCCATCTAATTTGCCTCTCCAATCTCGTACTAAATCGATTACTTGATTTTTTTTACCCGGGAGAGTTTTTAGAAAATGGTTTACAACAAATTTCGTATCCTTAGGTGCTAATTCAACAGGCTCAACAATTGCTTTGATCACTTCTCTTGTGTTTTTACAAAGTTTTTCCATTTCAATTTGTTTTTTTTCTATTTCGGTAGTGGCTGTTCCATCAAATTGATTTATGAAATCAATTGGAAAAACATATTGGGATGATATTGTTAAATTTGTCCCGAACGGATGAGATAATGTAACAGATACTAGACCTGGTGTATCCATAAATTTAAAACCTTCTATGGCTTTATCTCTTACATTAAGCCATTCACCTTGTGCAGGTACGCGAATTACTTGGTAGATTAAATTATCAGACAAATTACTCCTCCTATCACAACATATATAACACAACATTTGATGAGCCATTATATATATGTTTATTATTTATATTATAAATATATATACATTTTTTCAATATGAAAACTGAATCATCTACTGCTTAATAAGAAATAAGTTTGATGCCACAAAATTGACCTTTAATAAGCCATTTAATCTAATTCAGAATTGAATATCAGAGCATTCTTCAGATAAGCCCCACATTTCTTACAATATTGCCATTGCCATGAATCCGTACTTATATTGTTACATTTACCACAAATTAGTTGGGTGGTGTTTTAGGTGGAGGTTTTTGTATTTCTCGCCAAATTAATATAGGAATTCCTCCGAGTATTAGAAACGTAACAGGCGCCCAATACGTTTCAACCCTGAAAGTCACGAAAATACCGACAAACCAAATTCCTACGGTGGCAAGTACAACTACAAAACATCCTAGACCTTTTGGCATTAGCAACCTCTAATTATTTATAGCAAACCATTATACACAAATCCAGATATGACCTATGACGTATAGGAACCCCATGTATTATTCATCGTTTTTTTTATTGGTGTATAATGCACGAAAGAATTTAATCAGGAGTATAAAATGACCAATAAAATTCGTCTTATATTGCATGTAATTTGTATTTCGATTGCGATACTTGTATTGGGATGTTCATCTCCTGAAGAACAGGGGCTAGCATTAAAGAATGTTCAAGACATTGGGTTTGAAACAGAAGAAGATATCACAAAACAATATTGGAAATTTCAGGATTTGTCAGAGGCTTGGAATGGTAATGTTTCGGTAAATGGCGAATCCAAATATCTTGGAATACTCATATTCAAAGGGACTACGATTGAAGGTTATCCACTGACCAATATACCAATGAAATCAGCCTCTATTCAAAATATCGCTGTAGCTTGCGAAGAACAGGAGGTTTGTGATTATGTGGTTGAGCAAATTAACTTAAATAAATAAAGTTTATACTTCAACCTTAATTTTTAATGGTGATTCTTTTGCAAGGCGTAGATATTCTCTATCCATTAATACATAACTCTTTACATACCCCCTCAACCACTAGCCATACACCAGACATAACCACAAAAATCACCACCAGTCCACTATCCTACCAACAACCCAAATCAACCCAACCACCACCGCTAACACAATCAAGCCAACTAAGAACACACTATTAAGTACTACATCTATCAATTGCACCATCAACCCAAGCCCAAGCACTAATCCCACTAGAATCAGTATTAATCTACCAATATTCATCTTAGAACCCTACTAAGTACTACTGCCACCAATGTCACCACAATAATTATAGCTACAGCTATCCAATTAATTATCTTCATACAGCAGATAATATCTTTTAACCGTGACCACAGCAATCAATTAAGGCGTCGATGACATCAGCAACCATAAGCTCCACCGGTCAGAGTGACTCGACCACTTGACAAAATACCGCCAAAATCAGTCCCATTTTTGACCCATTGGACATATGGTTGGAAGTATAGACCCACACAAACAGTAATGATTCATGATAATAATGGGCAAATTCGCATCTAAATTACTGGAGGCGACGGGCGGGTTCGAACCGCCGCATAGAGGTTTTGCAGTTCCCCACCCTTGGTCTTTTATATCTTTCCTGTAAGGAATTTAAGGGTATGGTTTATATCTGAGATA
>VFGY01000009.1 GCA_009392195.1 SAR202 cluster bacterium
AATGGAACATACTCTTTACTAGAAACTCAACGCCGATACCCTACAAAAATTTTTGTTCACATATCCACAGATGAAGTTTATGGAGAGACGTTGACCGGAACTAGCGCGCCAATCGAGAACTCAGCTTTAAATCCATCAAACCCTTATTCAGTCAGTAAAGCAGCTGCAGATATGATGGTTAAAGCCTATAGCAGGACTTATGGATTAAATTTTATTACTTTGAGACTATGTAATAATTATGGGCCATCCCAATACCCTGAAAAACTAATTCCATTAATGATAAAAAATATAATCTCCAATAAAAAACTTCCAATATATGGTAAAGGAGATCAAATAAGGGATTGGTTATATGTTGAAGATACAGCTAACGCTATCCTTAAAACTCTAGAAAAAGGACAAATAGGAAAAATATATAATGTCGGAGCTCAGCAGAAGTTTACTAACCTAGAAGTGGTTAGAACACTATGCAAATTATATTCAAAGATCACTCTAACAGACCCCAAAATAATTGAAAATCTCATTGAATTTGTCAAAGATAGACCAGGGCATGATTACCGATATGATTTAAATGACAATTTATTTCGAAATCAAACTGGTTGGAAACCAAACGTAAGTTTCAACCAAGGGATTGAAAAAACGCTTGATTGGTACATTGCCAACCCCCTCCAACAAAATAACGAGATTTAGCTTTTAAAACAAGAAAATAAAACATCTCCTAGGTATATTAATTGAAAACAGTAATAATCGGTAGTCAAGGACAACTTGGCAGCGACTTATGGAAGACTTTGCAAGCAAATGGAGATAAAGTCATCGGTCTTTCTCACCAAGATCTTGATATCACAAACAAGATAAATTCACGTAACCTCCTAAAACGTTTAAGTCCTGAATTAATCATTAATTGCGCTGCTTATGTACAGGTTGACAAAGCTGAAATAAAACCATCATATGCTTTCCAAGTAAATAGCCAAGGTTCTTTAAATTTAGCAAAGATATCTGCAGAACTTGGAGCTTTCTACACCTATATAAGTACCGATTATGTTTTCGACGGTACAAAAAGGGCACCTTACGATGAAACAGATATACCTAACCCAATAAACATTTACGGTGTTTCTAAATATGTTGGAGAATATTTATCGATGAACTCTTGTCCAAACACATTGATAACAAGAGTTTCAAGTCTTTTCGGTAAATCAGGTTCCCAAGGTAAAGGTGGAAATTTCATAGAAGCTATCATCAATAAAGCTAAAACAGATGGTAAATTGCAAGTCGTGAATGATATGTATATCTCCCCGACATACACAATAGACGCTGCGACAACTATCCTGCAACTCATTAATCACAAAACAAAAGGACTAGTTCATGTAACAAATTCAATCCCATCAGATTGTACTTGGTTTACCTTAGCTAAACAGACGCTTGAATTTTGCAAAATTGATGCGCAAATCGATGCCATATCTTCCAATAATTACCCATCAATAGCGAACAGACCAATATACTCAGTACTAGACAACCAAAAAGCCGAACATATTACAGGAAACCGCATACCTGATTGGGTAGACGCTGTTAAACGATATCTTATGGAAAAGCAATACATCAATTGAAAATCTGTATACCAATTCCCCACTATGATAGAGGTGGGATGTACACATTTCTTGCAAACTTTCGTAAATGGCTTCACAAACATGATGTTGTTTGCACCGAAGAAATATATGATGATTACGACATTTTATTCACCAATTCATGGAAGTTATCATCAAATTTATTATCCCAAATAAAAAAAACTAACCCCGAAACGAAAATAATTCACAGAATAGATGGTTCACATAGAGATTACGGCGGAAGATTATTAAATGATCATAAACAAGCGATAAGTAATTTGTATGCAGACTTAACAATATTTCAAAGCTTGTATTCACGATTTGCTACCAGAACCAAATATCCAGTTATTGCTAACGATGGACCAATAATATACAACCCTGTTGACATAGAAATATTTAAGCCTTCCGATAAACCGTTCAATTCATATGACCCAATAAAAGTATGTGTGGTATCATTCAGCACTAACCCACTGAAGGGGACTGGCCATATAGGTAAACTTGCTTCAGAAAATCCACACATTGAATTTGTGCTTTGCGGTAGATTTCCTAAATTACCTTCATTAGCAAACATCAAACACTTAGGGGTACTTAAAAAAGAAAGTTTAGCATCAGAAATACGCAAATGTTCAATACTACTTAATCTGTCAAAGAATGAATCCTGTCCTAACGTGGTTTTGGAAGGAATGGCTAGCGGTTTACCTATACTATACACCGATAGTGGCGGAACTCATGAGCTTGTTGAAAATGCAGGTCTACCAACTACAATAACCACTTTCAACAAGGACATAACTAAAATCACATCTTCCTATGAGCAATTCTCAAGAATCGCCCGTGAAAGAGTAATGAGAAATTTCACTCCTGACATTATATTTGAACAGTATATTAGAGAATTTAAATCAGCATCTTGCCGTAATAAACCGTCTCTTTACTCTATTTTAAAATATCAACTTAAAGGCTACCCTATTATAATTAATCCATTACACATATTACCCTATAAATTAAAAATGTTAATGAAGAAGATTAAATTGATGTTAGGTTCAAAATGACATTAAAGTTAAATTGGTTTATTCCTACAAAAACATCTAGATCTAATAAAATCAATTTTGACCGAGTTTCAGGTTCAATTTGGATAAGATGCCTGCAATTAATTCCATATTTCAATCAAATGGGATTCGACAGTGTAATAAATGATTTAGAAAAAGAAACTGACATTTCAATATTTGTTAGATGGCAAAATCCTGAAGCATACGAAACGGCCTTAAAACAAAAATCGAAAGGGCAAAAAATAATATTCGACCTGTGCGTTAACTACTTCGATGAAGTTCACATAGAAAATTTGCAAGGACCTGTAACGAAATCTCATATTAATGACTGTAAAAAAATGGTTTCAATATCGGATGTTATAACCTGCGCTTCTAAATATATAGCCAGTCGTGCAAGCCAATACCATCCAAAAACAGAATATTTGCCAGACTCAATAGATAGTAAACACTTTAACCTCACTAAAAACATACTCGATTTCCAAAAAAATAAATTAAGTGCTATTTGGAGTGGGGTTGCACCCAAATCTGACGATCTAAAACCAATAATCCCAATTCTAAAAGCAAATGACATTGATCTAAAAATAATTTCTAATCAGAAATATAGATTTAGTAGACATATATTACGATGGTTCAAATTTAACAGAACTCAAAATATCATCTGGAGTTATAACACTTTTCCATCAAATATATTAAAAGGTGAATTCAGCGTCGCCCCAAGAACCCTTTCAAATTCTTATAACAAAGGACATAGTTTCTTTAAGATTGGTGTGTTCCTAAGTCAAGGTATACCTGCGATAGCATCACCAGTACCATCGTACCATGAAGTATTACAAAACGATGTTCAAGGCAGAATATGTGAAAATTTAAATGAATGGGATAAAACTATTCAAGAAATAAAAGAAGATCCAAATATACTTGTAAATTGGTCAAATAAAGCAATAAAGTCGATGCAACCATTTCACACAAGTCAAATTGTTAAGAAATATTCAAGAATATTTAATGAGTTGAAACATTTAAGTTAAATTATTTAAACAAAACCATGCCAACTTGCCTAAATTGCACCAAATTCAATCCTGAAAATAAGATATGTTCTGTACCAGATGGGTCGCCGATACGTAAATGTATAATCACTTCATTAGAAAAACATCTGTCTCCTATACAAAACCAAACAATTTGTGAAATTGGTTGTGGGGCCTGGTCATTTGCTAAAGACATTGTTGAAAAAAATAATTGCACTTGGCTTGGCATAGACCCCCTTGAATATGACTCTATGGGAAGAAAAACAATAAGGACACACCCAGGAACAGCGAACTCAATTCCTTTACCTTCCAACCATGTAGACGTCGTGTTAGCTACTCAATCACTAGAACATTGGTATGAATACAGGACAACTTTCAAAAGTGGGTTTTCAGAGATGCATCGTATTTTAAAACCAGGAGGGATACTCATAATGAATTTCCCTATCCATTTACATGGTCACTCAATATTCCTAAAAGGAAACATAAATAAGATTAAACACCTTTGGAGTCCTTATCTGTGGACCAAAATACATTTCGAAGAATGGAGAAAGGATTATCAACCTCTAGAGGTATATCAAGGATGGAAACTTATACGCGACAATAAAAATATTATAGGCAAGCACGATGAAGATACATCAACTTGGATAATGGATGTAGTCGCAACTAAAATCGATGCCTCAAGCAAAAGAGGTGCATTTATGTACCATTTTTCGATATTGATGTTAGATTTAAAACCGAGTTTACTAAATATAATGTATAAATTGATTAAAATGCTACCTGGTTCAAAATCAATTTACAAAAGGTTAAAAAATTTAATAAACAAAAATTAACAGGTTCTTCAAACATTTTTTGTCAAAAGCTGTTCTCTAACTTACTGTTTTAAACCAACCTGACTGTTA
>VFGY01000010.1 GCA_009392195.1 SAR202 cluster bacterium
CATTCACCCCTAAATTATTTGCAATATTGCATATACTGTCGTCTTCAGGTTTATCAGTAGTAGTAACCCATATGTCAGTATCTACTGGTCCATCCACCAGCCTGTTCACAACTTTGGTTAACAGAGAGGAATCGCCAAAATTATCCACCGTCTTATTAGGAAGTCTGGAAGAACCATTTCTTGCTTGTATTATTGTTGCTATTTTGTTGAGCTTCATAAGCTTATATTATTGTCTGAATTTTATTTGTATGGTCGATAAGATAGTTCTATTTCATTCTTTAGGCATGTGCCTGTATAAAGGTATGGGAACTCTGTAAATTCCCCAATTTTGCTCAAAGCTGCTTCTCAAATTTTTGTTTTCATTGATATTCGATTCATTGTTATAAAGGCCCATCTCTATCAATTTATCTTTACGGTACATAATACCTTGGTCGATAGGGCTCTCAGAAAAATCTTCCCGATGTAAATGTTGTTCTTTGGCATCCACAACTATGTAGTCAGCAGCCACAGCTTGCATGTCAGCGTTGAATTCAAGATACGAATGAAGTAGTAGTAGAAAGTCAGGGTGTAAATAATCATCAGAATCCACTCTAACAACATATCTGGTTTTGGCTTGACGTACACCTTGGGCAAAAGATTTTTGTGCCCCAATTGGTTTTGAATTTGACGTTATATATATATCTTTATTGAAATTTCTGATAATGCTGCTTGTAGCATCTATGCTCCCATCATCTACAACTATGATATCGTATTTAGTTTTGCTAAGACTTTGATAGGTACATGATCTGAGCGTTCTTTCTATTACTGACTCTGAGTTATGAACCGGAATAATTATAGATATATCGGACATTGGCTTATCCTAGCTTGATTATTTTGGTTTTAAACATAGTAAGTAGATTTACAGAAGTTATTTTAGATTATACCAAATAATTCGACTATGAAAAGTACAGCATCTAATCATAATATGAGTTGAACCTGCTCATGAAATTTGTTGAGTATTTTGTCATAAGTTAATTCGGACATAACAAGGTCATATGCGTTTGCCGCTATTTGGCTACTGTAAGATGAATCAGAAAATTTATCTACCACTTCATCAAAATTAGTGAAATCTTTTTTTAATGCAATATAGTGAGTGTCAGGTTGGAAATAGCCCCCGTATTTTCCTTCAAGAAGTATTTGAACTGTTTTGGTGCCAGCCGCTTCTATATTTCTACCGCTTATTATCCTCATTGGTGTTTTAGGTCCATAATTTTCGAAAAATTTTTCATAAACTTCTTGAAATGTAGCTTCTGGATTGTTGTCCGTATATTTGTTTACTGCTAAACGGGTTTCATCGTTGGTTTCAAAGTAATCATAGCCTGCCTCTGATCCAATTTGCCCTTTACATTTATTCAAGAAAAGTGCCCATTGTTGGGTAGTAAATCTTTGTGTTTCATCTGTGCTTATGTCTAAAGTAAGATTATGTTTGCTGCCGTGGAGATTAAAATATTGGGCAATTGAATTTCTTTCGTTATGACCTAAGTACATAGTCCCTGATGTTGCTCTATAGCCTATATCAATTTCTCTTTTATCGAATTCAACCATAGGTTTAAAGACATCGGGATTTATTCCGGTATTGGGTAACCCTATTACTTGACATCCGATTGCTTCTCTATAGATTTGATGTATTTTATGTGAATTGGATTGTGTCACGAGCATTGATATACCTAGGTTTCTACTGAAATTGATTTTTTCTGGTATCGATTTATATTCATTCCCTATGAAATATACTATTGGAATATTGGTTTCACAGAGCATATCAAATAGTGCTCCACTGCGAAGCAAATTTGTGTTTGAAAATACTGAATGCATAATCAATATAAGTTCAGGTTTTCTAAATTTAATTTTTAGTAGAGTTTTAATTTTTTTTAAATAGCTGTTTGAACTAATATTGAATGAATTACATGCAAACAGGCTATGGTTTTGCAGCGCGTAAGGCCATCCTATTTGGTAAGAAAAGGTTTGATTAGCTAGTGTATTAGCATACATAACTAGGGTATTGATTTTTCTCAATTAGTAGACCTTTTTAAATGTAAGCTCATTCGTTAATATTCTATTAGTAGTCAATTATGAAATAGACTTTCCATTTTTGAGTCTTTCTAAAACTTTAGAGCATACTTTACTAACCCCTTCATCTAGACCGATTTTTGGTGTGACTTCAAGTAATTCAGTTTGTCTTTTAAGTGTAGGGTTTTTAATTGATGTCATCCTTTGGGGGATTTCTATTTCCTTAATCAAAGATGATGGTGCTTCAAGTTGTTCTTTAATCATATTTGCTAGGGACAAAATAGATTTGATTTCAGGATGTCCAATGTTAATCACTGAATATTCATTTAAATGTGCTGCTTTTTCAATTGCCTTAGCTGCATCTGAAATATGTAGCCATCCTCTAGCGCTACCCTGATGAACTTCAACAGGTTTACCAGTTGCTAGGTTGCAGGCAAACCTAATCATAGCTGATCTGTATTCTCCAAATTCTTCATTTTCATCGTATATCATGAAAGGACGTATGGTCACAGCTTTCAAACCGTGCGACCTGACTTCGTATTCAATCAATTTTTCTCCTAAATATTTAGATAAACCATAACGGTTATTTGGATTAGGATTAGAATTACTTTCATCCATGGGATTACATTCGGGGCCATAAACCTCAGATGTAGAAAAATATACTAACCGGGAATTAGTTCTCTTACATAACTGGATTACATTGTTAATACCCGATAGATTTGTTGCTATTGCTAGACTACTAGCTTGCTCGCATGTCACTCTGCTAACCATTGCCGACAATAAAAACACGACATCTGGATTCGAGTCGAAAGCCGGTAACAGGTCAATAGGATGATTTATGTCGCTAACATAGTAATTAGATTTCCACCCAGGTTTTATGTCCGCTTCCAAAACTTCATACTGTTTTGAATACAAATATTCTACAAGAGGTTTTCCTACATTTCCTTCAGAACCTATGACGAGTGCTTTTACCATTTTGTTGAACCTTTTATTATTATTATCAAATTATTAAAAATTAATTATTTCGGAGAGGATATTGTTTGCAGCATATCCATCTCCATAATGATTTAGATGGCTGGTCGGTTTTTTCCAATCAGAAATGTTGTCCTTGAGTGATTTAGGTGAAAGATCAACTAAAGCATTCCATCCTGATGAAACTGTTTCGGTCCATTCTGTGTTAGGTCGAAGAGTGAAACATGGTTTAAGTGCCCAATAAGCTTCTTTTTGCAATCCTCCGCTGTCTGTGATAAGTAAGTCTGAAGCCTCAATAGCTTTTAACATTTCTAATCGACCGAGCGGTTCAATCGTTTGTATATTATTAGGTATTTCAAATATTTCAGATAACAATTGTTTGTTTCTTGGGTGGACAGGCCAAATGACTTTAAAATCTAATTCGGATATTTGGTTTAATCTTTTACTGAGTATTTCGATATCGTCAGTATTTGAAGGTCTGTGAAGGGTTAATAAAGCAAACTTTTGTTCATCTTTGAATTGAATATTCAATTTCGATGCTAGGTTTAAATCAAACAAGAAAGCATCATGCATTATATCTCCCGTTAATTTTACACCATCTATAATGCCTTCTTGTTCTAATTGATCTACAGAGGTTTTTGAAGGACAACATAATAGGTCAGACATATTATCAGTTAGGACGCGATTTATTTCCTCGGGCATTCTTTTGTCAAAAGACCTTAGCCCAGATTCCACATGAGCGATTTTTATATTAAGCTTGGATGCAACCAATGCGCCAGCTAGGGTAGAGTTAGTATCCCCGTATACGACCACCCAATCAGGTTGATATCCTTCAACTACCTTTTCTATTTCTATAAGCATAAGTCCGGTTTGCTTAGATTGTGATGCCGAACCAATTGAAAGGTTTAAATTAGGAGGAGGTATTTTCAAATCGTCAAAAAATATTTTCGACATATTATGGTCATAGTGTTGGCCAGTATGAAGTAAATACTCTTCTATTCCTTCACTTTTAAATAGCCTACTTAATGGTGCGGCCTTGATGAACTGTGGTCTAGCTCCAATAACAGTAAGAATTTTCAATTTAATGCCAGTTTTATCACTTTAAGAATAAAATTGTGAGATTGTTGTAACCACTTTTTTAATCATTGATTCGGTCATCTCTGGGTATATGGGTAAAGCTATCGTTTCCTTTGCAGCAAGTTCACTTTGCACCAGATTTTTGTTGGTTTGGCCGTTTGCGTTAAAGCAAGGTTGTTGGTGTAAGGGAATCGGATAATATATTTCAGACCCAATATGATTATTTTTCAAGTATTTATATAATTCATCTCGATTTGTGACTCTTACAACAAATTGGTTGTAAACATGTTTGTAACCAGGTGCTTCGATAGGCATGCTGATTTTAGATATATGTTGCTTCGTGGCAGATTTTTTTTGATTGCCGAAAAACTTTTTGTACATAGATGCATTACTCTGCCTAGAGGAAATCCATTTATTTAAATGTCGTAGTTTTACTCTTAGAATCGCAGCTTGAATTGAATCAAGCCTAAAATTACCTCCTAATATCTCACTGTGGTATTTTTTGCTAAATCCATGATTTCTTA
>VFGY01000011.1 GCA_009392195.1 SAR202 cluster bacterium
AGGGATGCCAGACTTAATTTAGAGCGGTGTACAACTGATAATCACGCCGCTCTAACGTAAACGACCCAACCGTAGACTCTAATAGGCGTTGATAATTTTCAGCATACACAATTAATAAAAATATATATAAATAGATGCTAACTACAACGATAAATGTGGTTCAGTCGGTAGGAGTTGCTAGTATCAAGGCTTCGCTAGTTGTCATATCATCATCAGGCATTTTGATGAAGTTTTTTGCTAAGTTTTTGCGTTTAATTGTTGATTCGGATTTATTTTTAATATCGCAAATTATTTTAAATCCAGCTTTTTGTAATGAATTAACATGAACTGAATAAGAATATCTATTCAGAAGGTATTTTCGTTTACCAACTATCAATTTCCAAATAAAATCGGAGCATGTCCAATGACAATCCCAGTTTGAAAATATCCTGTGACATTTAAAATCAATCTCATGGGACATAAATCCATTAGGCTTAAGCCATTTATGCATCGCTACATAAGAATCTTCAATATCGTTCACATGTTCAAGAACAGCTTGAGAAATTATCATGTCAACTGAATTTTTCAATATAACTTTTTCATCATCCCAAGGAACTATATATTTAATAGGAATATAATCCATTTCATTATTAGACGCAGGTATAATTGATGACCTAATTTTATCTATCCTATCTTTAGATAAAATAATTTCTAAATAATTATCATCGAAAATATAATTTGGAAATTCGTAAGAATCCAGCAATGGTTTTAGCCTAGGAAATTCATTGGCATCTGGAATAGGAGTCTTTTTCACAAATAGCTCAACTAAGTCATCAAACATTTCCTCATTAGACTCGTTATTGGCAAATTCAATAACATCCAAACCATAATATTTATCAGCCCCAGATATCAATGCAGCAAATCCTATACCCAAACTATCACCAGGGCCTAGTTCAGCAACTATTTTAGGATGTTCAATAAAACCATTCTTGTTTGCTATAATTAAATGTCTCAACCAAACAGAATAGCAATATCGAGCCGAAGTAGAACCTATTGTGGCACCAGATGTTTTTTGAATAAACTTAGTAATACCCGGGATAAAGGTAACGATACCCTTTATTACAGCAATTACTCCTTTTAGATCCCAAACCATTTATATCATGTCCAAAAATATATCTATTGTCTCGTCATATCAAAGCCCATGCAGGTGTTAGTATTTTACCCGACTCATTTAATTCTCTTTTGGCAACTTTACAGTCTGGAACATATGTTTCCAAAGCTTTCCAAAATTCTAATGAATGGTTCATGAATTTGACATGACATAATTCGTGTAAAATGACATATTCAACAAGATTTCTTGGTAAAAATATCAGATTCCTATTCAAATTAATATTTTTGCGAACAGAACATGTACCCCAAGACGTTTTCTGCGATTTTACTCTTACCGAGTTAAAACTTATATTGGTTGATTGTGATATATTCCTGACTAAAGGCAAAAGTATATTTTCAGCTTTAAATTGAAGCCATTCCTGCAAAAGTTTTATATGCCCTATAGAATCAATTTTATTGATATTAATTTGCAAAACACCACTTTCAATTTCATAAATCGAAGGATGTGAAACTTTAACACTTTTGTCATACCTAATCATCCAACATTTATCTTCATAACCTAAGTTGATTACAGATGGAGTTAATTGTCGTCTGTATTTATGTAATTGAGATACGGCTTTCTCAAACCATACAGACTGTGACTTTTCTAACACCAACTTACTCAACTGAGATCGAGTAACACCCCTAGGCACAACGATTTCAATACCTTTTAAAGGGTTGATTTTGAAAATAACATGTTTAGCTTTTTGACTTTTTCTAAAATAAATCAATTCATCATTAATGTTAGTCATAAAACTTCACACTGGAACATGCAAATTATTTAATTATCTAACTAATTTATTGAATCGTGCCTGCAAATTCTGAAGGGGCACAGTACTTCAAATCCACAGGGATTGCATCAATTATTGGTTTTCCATCAATATTTTTGTAAACCAAATTTTTCAACCAATTAATATTATCAGTATCTGGATATTCAGATCTGTTATAGGCACCCCTACTTTCTTTTCTCATTAAAGATCCTTCTATCATCAATTTCGAAGTTAAAAGCAAATTATTCAATTCTAGGTATCTTGCCCATTCATACCCATCAGGGGAAGCATCGTCTGAATTATCTGTACCTTTATTTTCCAAATAATTCGTTAAATCAGATATTTTGGATAATCCTTCAATAAGACTTTTTTCTTCTCTTATAACCCAACAATGATTTCGCATTATAACTTTTATTTGTTTCTTAATATCTCGTGGGTTAATATTTTTCAATCTTCGTTTTATCCCTAGTGCATGATTAATAGTATTTTGTAGCTGGAGCTCGTCAATTTCCACAGATTCAGTGCTAGTAGCACCTTGTGAAGCACTCTCGCCAGCAATCCTACCAAAAACTAAAGTGATCATAGATGTGTAACCTTGCGGCCTGGCATGTCCATATACCCCCCCACCTATAGCTCCTCCTGCATAAAGACCTGGCAAAGAGGTTTGACATTTACCATCTATTTTAACGCCACCAATTGTAGTATGAGCTTGAGGCGCTGTTTGTATCAGTTTATCTAATGGTGCTGAAGGATCTCGATCACCATCAACATCAATATAAACTTTTTCTTTGTCGGTCCCTTTCCCTTGCATTACTTCATTCCAAATGGCATAGCACATATATTCTTTGGTAGCCCTATCCTTTGACTTGAGGTCTATGCCATATTTAGGCATTATATCTTCGCCTTCAGTATTCAAAAACACCGACTGAGGTTTAAAAGGTCTATCTGTAGCTACAAACTGACAAGTTTCCATGTCGATCAATTCAGCACCAGCTCTATATGCAGCTCCATGACCATCTCCTGTCTCAAATGGAGAAACAGTGGTTGGAGCAAAAATATGACTATAAGAACCAGTTGCAAGCACCACAGACTTCGCTTTAATAACTACCAATTCATTATTTTCGCAATCCAATCCTAAGGCACCAACTACTCTGCCTCGATTCAGCAACAAATCAATTAGAACAGTATTATTTTTTATTTTTATATCCCTTTTTGCTACCTGTTCGGTTAAAACATCCATAATTGCATGACCAGGTTGAGATCCATAATCATATTTTTCATTACTATGATTCCCATCAACTTCGCCTTTAATTTTAAAATAAAAACTACGGGCATAAGTATGCTCAGGATCCATATCAACAAACACCGAACCATCTTCATTCCTTCTAAAATCTATACCCCATTCCTCCATTTCGTGAACTCTATCTTCAGATTCTTCAGATAGAATTTTTGCTAAATCTTGATTCCCTAGATAACCTCCATATGACAACAAGTCAATCATAGAAGTTTCAGGAGTATCAGCTTCATCGCCTCCCCATGATCCTACAGCAGAACTTATTCCTACCCAAAGAGTGCAGCCACTATTACCAAGTCTACCTTTTAGCATCATCAAAACTTCCGACCCATTATCATGAGCTTCAATTGCTGCACGGCAACCAGCACCGCCACCACCTATTACTAATACTTCTGTTTCTAAAGATTTATACATGAGAAACTCCAATTATTATTGTCGATCACTTATCAATTTAACTATAAATTTATTTTCAGGAAATTCACCAATTTGTTTTTTTGAATAAATTAATTCTCCATCGAAAGTTACTTCAAAGGCACCTTCAGTACCTGGAACCAATTGAATTGCGCTTATGTCCCAAGAAAATTCATTCATCAACACTTCTGCCAAACTGACAGCTTGAGGTACATAATCTCAAGGAACGCAATATTCGATTGTAATCAAAGGCTTGTTTACAGGATCGAGTAACATCTAATCTCCAAAACCAAAATTAATTGCTATATTATACTTTGATTTTATATAAATCTACCCAAATAAAACCTATATAGATTAGAACCACTATCTAAGCATAAATTCCAAGGTTTTACTATTAAATTCTTTGGGGTTTTCAATATTGTGCACATGCCCACCATTTTCCCAAACGATAATTTCACTTCCTGATATCTCATTCTTAACCTGTACTGCATAATCTAGAGGTGTAGCTAAATCAAAGCTACCAACAGTAATAAGAGTAGGAACTGAAATTTGATTCAATCTATCCATCGAATAATGGTTTAAATCAGCCATATACTGTGCAATTAAAAAATTTTTGCTATAATTTTTGTTAACAGCTGACTCGATCATTTTTTGTACCATATGTGGATTGTCACGCATAAAAGTGGGTGTTAAAAACCATAATACATTGATTTCATAAAACTCTCGAATCTCAAGTTTCTTTAGTAAATTTATTTGGGCGTTGAATTTCCTCCCAACATAACCTTCCGTACTAGCCCAAGTACCATGTAATTGTAACGAACAAACTATATCCGGACGTTTTATAACAATCTCTTGAGCAACACAGGAACCAAGCGACACTCCTGAAAAATGTGCTTTCTTTATATTTAACTTATCCATTAAAGATAAAACATCTTCAGCCATCAATGAAATACTAAATTCAGAATCTGAACCCTCGGTTTTACCTACTCCTCTATTGTCAAAAACTATACATTCGAAATGCTTACTATAATCTTTGATTTGGTTGGCCCAACCTGAATGATCAAA
>VFGY01000012.1 GCA_009392195.1 SAR202 cluster bacterium
TCGTCATGTTTATCTTTGTCATCATGTTCTTCATTTTTTGCGGCATTAGGTTCTGGTTGACTGATTGGAGTTGGTTCAGAAATCTCTGTGGTCTTGCTAGTCGGGTTCTGGTCAGTTACAGAGTTGTCACTACTGTCTCCACAAGATACAAAAACAACAATTAATAACGCAGAGATGAACGATATAAAAAACTTCGGGAAATCCATTGGACTATTAGTAACCTCATTTTATTGAATTTTAAACGTGTTCGTACAAGGTAAAAATAACATGGAAGATTCAATCTAGTATATTTCCACTTTGTTTGACAGAACACCTAAAAGAATACACTTATAAATATATAATATTAGTACTTATCTTTGCAAGTAGATATTGCATATAAAAATAATAAGAGTATACTTATTGAGGAAGGTAATATATAGATTTGTTTATAGTATATGTTAATAAATAAATTCAGTTCAGAATATCATAAAGTGATATATCGTAATAGAAATATTCATCTTTCAAGTTGAAAAATTGGTGAATAGATGACTGATACTATTGGGGTGTAACCCATATCAAGTTCCCTACATTTAAACCAAATACCGATTCTTGTTCAGCGCAGTTAATTGTAATGGTACCAGCAGATTTGTTGGTTTCTAAGATTCTTCCATATTTCCCAGGTATGACACTATTTTCAACTAGATATTTTAATAGTTCTTGGTCATCTACTGGAATTCGGTCTACTATAAATGTGGTATCTGTGTCGCAAGAACTTAGAGTTTTTGCTTTTTTGTTGATAAGGTAATTGCTTCCAGGTATCGGGTATCCGTATGGAGATATAGAAGGGTTTCCTAGCTTGGCTAATATTTTGGTTTCTAGGTAGGGAGATATCGCATGTTCCAGTAAATGGGCTTCGGCGTGAGCTCGGTATAATTCCACTCCAAACATATCTACAACTAGACGCTCAGCTAATCGATGCCTTCTGACAATAATTTCTGCATTCGTGAATCCTGCAGTGGTGAAAGTGATTTGTTTAGTTTTTAAATCTATTTTGACGAATCCTTCTCTCTCCATTCTTTTAACCATAGCGCCAACGGATGGCAAAGAAGTGCCAAGGCCTTCAGCCTCAGGTAAAATTTTTAAATGTTCGGCAAGTTGGGTGATGGTAACAGAATTATCCTCTTCTTGTAACCTGAAGATGGATAAAAGGTAATTTTCCATTGCCATAGAAAGACGAACTGACATTCCTGCTTTGTTTTGCTTTGTGTCTTTATTTGACATTTAAAATAAACCGCCTGAATTTACTATGTTTTGAGCTTAACATGACTAATTTTTAGAGTCAAACTTAGGTTGATTCAAACTGGAAATATAACGAATGGCTTTTCGTCTGTTTTCACTAAATTGACCAAAGTTCCTAATTGGAAAGGATATTGTACCGATTCTCTGCAATGTAAATTAAATCCATATTGTACTGATTGGAGTTCGTTTATAGTGTGAGATCCTCTGTATTCACGCCCAATTACTTTGAATGGGCCATTAGGGTCATATGACATTAAAAAATCTTCTGGATGAATGAGCAATTTAACTTTTTTATGGTTAGGTATATTAGTTTCAAATGTTCTATATGGGAATGATCCTATAATTGTATTTACAGAGTTGTTTATTACTTCGCCTTCCAAAAACGAGCAGTTTGCAACCAATTTGGCTACATCAATGCTATTTGGTTGATTGTATATATTATCAGGTTTGTCAATTTGTACTATTTCCCCATCAACCATGACTGCTAAAGTATCTGCGATAGCGAATGCTTCTTCTCTGTCGTGTGTTACTAATATAGATGCGGTCTTGCTTTCTAATATTATTTTATTCATATCGGTTACCATAGCTTTTCTTGTAAGAGCATCAAGATTGCTGAATGGTTCATCAAGGAGAATTATTTCTGGTTTGGGAGCTAGTGTTCTTGCCAAAGCGATGCGCTGCTGTTGTCCTCCAGAAAGTTCATTTGGGTATCTATTTTCAAATCCATTTAAATGTATTAATTCCAAAACTTCTTTTAATCTGTTTTGTTGGTTGGATTTACTATAACCTTTTAGCCCAAAAGTTATATTTTCAGCTACGTTCATGTGTGGGAATAGAGAATATTCCTGAAAAACCATACCGATATTTCGATTTTCGGGTTGGGTGTGTTTTTGTGTTGAAGATACAGTGTCGTTTCTGAGTGTAATTTCGCCGTTATCTACTTTTTCAAAACCTGCTATAAGTCGTAATAAAGTTGTTTTGCCACAACCACTTGCACCTAAGATCGAAATTATTTCTCCTTCAGTTACAGATATTGAAAGGTCTTCGACTGCAACAGTTGATTGGTAATTTTTAGATATATTTTTGCAAACTAATATTGGATTCATTTATGAATTTATCCTCGTATCTCTGGATATAAAAATAGATAATGGTAATATCGAAATTAGTATTATGGTCAAAGCTGGAGCTGCTGCCTGCGCAAAAAATGCTTCAGATGAAGCAGCCCATACTTGTGTTGCTAACGTTTTAAAACCTATTGGTCCTAGAATTAAAGTTGCAGGTAGTTCTTTGGCTGTTAACAAAAATACTAATGATGCTGCCATCATTAGTCCAGGTTTCATTAATGGAATTGTTATTTTTCTTATAACGTTTGGATAGCTATGATTTAAAATTCTTGCAGATTGTTCTAATTTAGGGTCTATTGTTAATAGCGAAGCATTAGTAGCTCCTAAAGCTACTGGGAAAAATAAAATGATATACGACAACACCAATAAAAAGTGTGTTTGGTATAGAGGTAAAGCGTAATTAGCTCCAAAATACACTAAAGATATAGCGACTACAACGCCAGGGAGTGCATATCCAGTGTAACTTAGTGATTCGAACAGTCTGTTAATACGGTTTGGGTACCGCACGATTATTAAAGACATAGTAATAGCAAATAATACAGTTATTATAGATGTAACAATAGATACAGTTAATGTAGCAATGGTTATGCTTAAAGAAAATATCATTGGCTCCCCGTTGGATATTCCTCTAATAAGCCAAAAGATTAAAATAGATATTGGTATGATTAATGCTAGACCAATTAATAATCCGACGATAAGTATACAAGGGTATTTCCATAAACCCAATTGAATAATTTGTGGTTTTCTTGAGCTACCACTAGCAATCCTGTGGTATTTTTGTTTGCCACGTGTGTACTGTTCTAATATCAGAATGATAATCGCAGTAGATACTAAGGCTAATGATAAAGTAGCGCTTGCGGTACGGTCTATTACTGATCCATATTGTTGATATATCGTCCAAGTGAAAGTGTTGTATCTCATGAGTGATACAGCACCGAAGTCACTTAATGTATAAAGTGACACAAGTAAAACGCCTGCAATAATAGCTGGTTTGAGTTGAGGCAAGGTGATTTTGATAAATGTGGTAAATGGGTTGTATCCTAATGCCCTCGACGATTCTTCAGTTGATGGGTCAATATTGTTTATTGCCCCTCTTATAGTAAGAAAGAAATAAGGATAACTTAATAGTGTTAGGACTATTGTTGCACCAAATAAACCACTAACGTCGGGTAGTTTTTCGATTCCCAAAGGTTGTTCTAGAAGATTTTGCAGTAAACCTTTAGGGCCGAAAGCAGAATTAAATAAATACGCTCCTATAAAACTAGGTATAACCAATGGAAGCGTGGCTAATACCGTCCACATTTTACTTAACGGCAAGTCAGTTCGAGATGTTATCCAAGCTAATGGAATTGCTATAAAAGCCGACAAGCTTGTTACCGTTAACATAAGTAATAGAGACCTTCCAAGAGTTTCTAAAGAACGTATGCTGAATAGTATTCCCCATGCGGTATCGGTTGCCTCAGTGGTTCTAATAGATAAATATATAATCGGTAAAGCTAAAATCAAAACCAAAATAATTGTTGGTAGTATTAGATATAAAGGTGGAGAGTTTTTATAGATATTTAGGGGGTTAATATATTTGGTAAATGAAAACAAATGAAGATTTTGTATGTTGTTCATGATTAATATTATCTTATTGTCTATATTGACATTTTACTCATTGAAAATTATTTGTAATTTAACTATAAAATCTTATTAGAGTACTAACACAATAATATTATCATTGTTGTCCATACAGCATAATAAAACACTAGGACTCAGCCTGCTCTAAGTCCTAGTGTTCGACGCGTAAAGTGTGAGGGATATTAAGAGGATTATTACAGTAGTCCAACCTCACATGGTAGTAATGTAGCTAGTTTAGTAATCCAACCTCACGTAGCAGTTTTTGTGTACCTGCTAAATCTTCAAGTGAAGCCATGTCAATTTTAGGTTTGTTAATGTCATCTATTGGTGTCAATAACGGGTTCGCCTTTACCCCTTCTATAACAGGATATTCGTAAGTTGATCCTGTAAAATATTGCTGGCCGACTTTGGAAAGCATGAAATTAAGGAATTTTTCTGCATTGTCCTGATTTTTAGCTGTTGATAAAATACCTGCTCCGGCTACCATCATTAAACTTCCAGGCCCACCTGAAGTTAAATGATGATTTCTCGCTCCAAACCCCTCACCCTCTTCTGCTATAAATCTATGTAGATAATAATGGTTGACGAAACCTACATCAATTTCTCCAGCAGCGGCAGCAGCAACTGTAGGTGTGTTCTTTGGGTATACCGTTGGATTATTGGCCTGTATACCTTCTAACCATTCTTTAGTTTTTGCTTCGCCTAATTCAACTATCATTGCTGTAACTAATGCTTGGAAAGAACCATTAGTTGGAGGCCAACCAATACGACCGTTCCATTTAGGATCTGTGAATCCAAGAATCGATGATGGAAGGTCTGAAGGTGATATTCCATTCTTTGTTGAATAGACTACAACTCTTGCTCTTCCTGATAGACCTACCCATAAACCTTTATCAGACTTTGCCCAAGCTGGGACCTTGTCCAGTATTTTAGAGTTTAACGCACTGAGTTGCCCGTTGTTAGCCACTGCCCCAAGACCTCCTGGATCCTGTGCGAAAAACACATCAGCAGGAGAGTTAGCTCCTTCTTCTAATAATGTAGCTGCAATTGCCCCAGTTTTGCCATATTTAACTTGAACATCAACGCCAGTCGCTTCGGCGAACTGTTGTATTATAGGACCAACTAGAGATTCTGATCTACCTGAATAAACAACTAGTTTACCGGGATCTTGTGGCACTTCTTTAACAACTTCTAC
>VFGY01000013.1 GCA_009392195.1 SAR202 cluster bacterium
ACTATAAAAAACACCCCTAAAGTAGTAGGAGGTATCACCGAATCATGTACAAAAGTAGCTGAATCTCTCTATCAGCAAATTACAGAAAAAGTGATTCCAGTTTCAACTCCAGAAATTGCTGAAATGGTCAAATTACTTGAAAACACATTTAGGTTAACCAACATTGCTTTAGTTAATGAATTAGCCATAATGTGTGAACGGCTTGGGATAAATGTATGGGAAGTAATAGATGCAGCCAGTACTAAACCTTTCGGATTTATGCCTTTTTATCCTGGCCCAGGACTCGGGGGCCACTGCATACCAATAGACCCCCATTATTTAGCATGGAAAATGCAGACCGTGAATTATAATGCAAGATTTATCGAATTAGCAGCGGAAATAAATTATGAAATGCCCGAATATGTTTTAAATAAAATAACTAACTCACTAAATTCAATTGGAAAGGCTCTCTCGAAATCTAAAATATTGATTTTGGGCGCAAGTTATAAAGCAGACATTAGTGACACAAGAGAATCACCCTCTCTTGATATAATTCATCTCCTAAAAACTAAATCAGCTAAAGTCGAATACAACGACCCTTTTGTAAATAAAGTGGAATTAGCAGATGAAAACTTAAATTCGACTCCGATAACCGAGACATCCCTACAAACATATGATTGTTGTGTAATTGCAACTAACCATTCCGCATATGATTGGGACATGATTGTGAAAAATTCTCAACTTGTAATTGACACAAGAAATGCAACCAAAAATATTGTATCTGAAAAAATAATCAAACTATAAATCATTTATTTGCGTTTAAATCAATATGGAACCAGACCACAGACCTAAGATGGATGATTCAAACCTTGTAAGTGTCATTCTACCCACTTACAATAGAGAGGTTTTACTAAAACAATCCATAGACAGCGTATTAAACCAATCTTATGCAAATTTGGAACTGATAGTTATAGACGATGCTTCTACAGACAAAACCTCTAACCTAGTAAAAAGTTATTCCGACAATAGAATTTTATATATTAAACATAATGAAAACAAACATGCATCTGCGTCAAGAAATACAGGTATCAGAAAAGCAAAAGGGAAATACCTAGCATTTTTAGATGACGATGATACTTGGCTACCACATAAATTGGAGATGCAAGTCTCATTGTTAAACAATTGCCCAGAATCAACTGGGTTAATCTATTGCTGGATGGATTACAGAAATAAAAATAATGAAGTTACAGCAACAATAAAACCAACACTCAAGGGATATATATTCGGAAATGTTTTAGACAAACAAAGAGTTGGGGGATGTCCGACACTTTTGATTCGCAAATCTGTAATATCAAAATGCGGTCTTTTTGACGAATCATTATTGAGAGGCAATGATGGAGATTTTATACGCAGGATATGTTTGCAATACGAAGTCGACTTGATACCTGAAGTGTTAGTAAACGTAAAAACAGATCATGGTATGAAACGAATTTCAGACAATAATAAATCTGGTTTAAACGCTTCTCTAATATCCTATACTTCAAGATTAGAAAAATTCAAAAATATCCTTCACAAATACCCGATTCAAACTAGCAATATATACGCTAGTATTGCCTACCACCACATAATACTCGGCAATAATAAGCATGCAATCCACTATTTAATAAAATCCCTATTGGTCAATGTAACGGGATTATACAAATACCGAATATTTTTCAAAGCAATGAAAGACCGTATATCCAACAAATCAAGTAAAATCTCTGACACATAATGAATGTTAATAACCACAGTAGTAACTACATATAACAGATTTGAACTAGCAAAAAGAGCAATAAACAGTCTCTTAAATCAATCTCACGCAGATATTGAAATTATTGTGGTAGAGGATGGATCTAACACAGGATTAGATAAATGGGTCCAAACGAAACATGCTGGCAAGATAAAGTATCACAAAAACGGAATTAACAAAGGACTGTCAGCTAGCAGAAATTGGGCAATCGATAACTCTAAAGGCTCGTATATAGGATTTTTGGATGATGATGACGAATGGAAACCTGACATGGTTAAAGAAACAGTAAATACAATCAAAACTTTGAGCAAACAGCAGTTAGACAAAACCGGAGCTATTTCAAGTGGCACTGAACTTAAAAAAAATAATGAAATAGTTGCGTTTGGCTACCAAAAAAACTATGGGAAACTTGAAGAATCTATTAAAACAAATGGGGAATTCACGCTATCGTCTTCCTCAATTTATAGCGTTTCTGCTTTAAAAATAATTGGTAAATTTGATGAAAAATTGAAATCATCTATTGATCACGACATATGGATGGCATTAGCATCCAAAGGATTTTATGTAGAGCCTATAAATCGACCTTTAGTTGTAACACACATAGCTCAAAGAACTCGATTGACTACAAACCCACACTACAGATTGAATAGCCTTGAATTGTATTTAAATAAGTGGCTTCCAACATATCAGGTTTGGTTTGGTCATCGTAAAGGCATAACTTATGCCAATCAATACTTCGCCAAAGTTGCTAGTAATTTAGCAGTGTCAAAATGTCTATCTGGACAATTTGGATATTCAACATCGGTAACTAAAACTTTATTCAAAAAAAACCCAAATTTTTTGCAAAACACTAAGTATTTGATTGAGGCATTTATTAGGGAAACTATCTTTACCAAATTACCTCCGATGTTGATAAGGTCTTTGCGTATAGCATTAAAAAAACGTCAAGGCACCTACTAAATTACCAACGTGTAAAGCACAATATGAATACTAAACTAATTACCATGAACTCTTATGTACTGTGGCTAGGCTCTATATTTGACCAAAAAACAGTTATGTCTAGCAAAGCAATCAGCCCAGCCGCTAACAACTGGCAATTAGGACTTATAAACCAACTCAGTAACAAGGGAATGAAAGTAGTTACTTTAGGACACACTCCAGAACCCATTTGGCCAAAAGGCAAACTCAAAATGGGTCATAAACAATATAAAATTAACAACAAGATTGATTGCTACATAACCGACTACTACAATATCCCGTTTATCCGAAAGGCCA
>VFGY01000014.1 GCA_009392195.1 SAR202 cluster bacterium
CGTCATAACACCAGTAACACCAGTTCTCTCCAGGAATTTCTGGAGGGGAAGTCCAAGTGTGCGGACTTCTTGGTGGGCAGTCTGTTGAGACTTCTCCTACTACATAACACGTACCTGAATCAACTGAAGAAACAGGTGCTGATGTTACAGGAGCTGCTTGCGCAACAGGCTTAGGAGCCTTTTCCTGAGGAGTTCTCTGAGGTGCAGCTGCCGGTGCTGCTGGTGCTGCTGCTGGTGCAGCCGCTGGTGCTGTAGCAGGTGCTGCTGCTGGTGCTGCTGGTGCTGCTGTCTCTTCACTTGAGCTACAAGCGACTAGTGCAACTAAGCAGGATGCTGCAACAGTAGATGCTAACAATACCTTTAATGTAGTTAACTTTGACCACATATTTATCCCCCTATATTAAAAAATTAACGCATTTTTACCTATTTAAGGTGCTGTGGATTTAATCATAACTAAACAACAGTGTCAAGTACTTCCAAATCACAAAACATCAATGTTCTGTTGAATGGCAACCAAATAGCTGAATTACTATTTACCACATGATTTCCATTACACTTAATTATATAAAATAACACCTTTTGCGTCTCTTTCTGAATAAGCAATCATTTCGGAATATTTACCTTTCATAGAGAGTAGGTTTTCGTGGGTACCTTGCTCGATAACACAACCATCATTCATAACATAAATCCAATCAGAGTTTCTAACTGTTGATAATCTATGAGCAATAACTAGCGATGTCCTCTGCTTAAGTAATTTGTCAATTGCATCTTGTATCAACATTTCACTTTCTGTATCTATATTGGCAGTAGCTTCATCTAAAATCAAAATTTTGGGGTCAGAGGCAAGTGCTCGTGCAAAACTGATTAATTGTCTTTGACCTACACTCAAATTTCTACCGTTCTCTGCTATTTTAGTTTTATATCCATCTGGCAGTTCGCTGATAAATTGATCTGCTCCCACTAGCTTCGCAGCTTCAACTATTTTTCCTTCATTTATTCCTAACCTGTTATAACGTATATTTTCATTTACTGTTTCAGAAAACAAAAAAGGCTCTTGAGGCACCATGCTGATACACGACGATAAACTTTCAAATGAAATTTCCCGTAAATCATGTCCATCCAACAATATTTTTCCTTTTTTCGGGTCGTAAAGCCGTACAAGTAATGAAACTAGTGTGGTTTTACCAGCTCCAGTTTCACCGACAAAAGCAACCTTTTGCCCTTTTTGTATCTTCAAATCTATATCTTTCAAAACCATTTCATTGTTGATATATCCAAAGCTAACTTTCTTATACTCTATATTATTATCGAATGTATTAAGCTCAAATGCATTTACAGACTCTATAATTTCCGGTTTTTCTGCGAGTATTTCCATTATCCTCCTACCAGCAACCATAGCTCTTTGTAATGAACCATATTGCATTGCAAGATTCCTCACCGGCTCAAATAACCTATAAATATACAATGAAAACGCTACCAGATAACCAGCAGTTATTTGGCCAGGATCACTTAATGCTATTAAACCACCGACCAATATCACAAGAGCCAAACTTACAGCTGATATCATTTCAACTGAAGGAAACAATGCACTCGTTAATTGACCTGCTTTAAGATTAGCATCCAGATTGGCACTATTGATTTGTCTAAATTTTTTAACGTTTGCATTTCCTCTATTTAAACTTTGTACAACTCTAATCCCAGAAATATTCTCTTCCAATCCTGCATTCACGCCAGCTATAGTTCTACGGGTTTGATTAAATGCACCTCTAGCTTTTTTCTGCCAAAATACCAGAAGAACAACTACTGTAGGCAATACTGAAAAAGTCACTAGTGCCAATTTCCAATTCATCCCCAACATTACCGCCATGATTCCAACCAAACTAACGAAGTCTCCTAAAGTTATGAGCATGATAGACAAAAATTCTTGCAATTGCTGAACATCATTTTGAATTCTTGACATAACACGTCCAACTTGATTGCGATTGAAAAATGACATCGGCAGTTTCTGCAAATGGCTGAATAAATTAACTCTAAGTGAATAAAGAACATTTTGACTTACACGTGCCATCACGCGTATCTGCATTTGATTTGTTACAAATTGGAAGGCTGCAACAATAATTATCAATAAAACCATGCTATTAAGGTTCGAATTTTGAGGATTATTTACATGATTATCTATAGCTCTTCCAACTAACCATGGTATTGCTATAACTGTACCTGAATATAACAACATTGCAATTAAAGAAAAAACACCAGACTTCCAATACGGTTTGAACATATTAAGAAGGGTCTTCACCACTTCCTTGTCATAGATGTTTCCGTTTATATCGTCTTCTTCATCAAGACGGCCATGCCTCCTCCATCCACCGCCACCTCCAAACATCATCTCAAGGCACCTTTTTCGGTTTTTTCAATTTTTTGTTTAGTTGTCGAGTTTTCGTTAGAAACATTTATTTGATGATTATAAATCCTATGATAATTGCCTTTGAGTTCAAGAAGTTCCTCATGAGTACCTCTTTCAACTATCTTACCTTTATCAAGTACAATTATAGAGTCAGCTTGAGATATTGTAGTAGCACGATGAGCTATTACAAATACAGTCCGATTTTTCATTACAGACTCTAACGCTTTTTGGATTTCAGATTCAGTTTTAGAGTCAACACTTGAAGTTGAATCGTCCAAAATGAGAATAGGTGGATCCAAGAGAAGGGTTCTAGCTATAGCCAATCTTTGCCTCTGTCCTCCAGATAATGTAACACCTCTTTCTCCCACCAAAGTGTCATAAGCTTGAGGCAAACCTTCTATGAATTCATGTAATTGTGCGATTTTTGATACAGCCATAACCTCTTCAAGAGTTACGTCTTCTAAACCATATGCAATATTTTCTTTTATAGAAGCTGCAAACAAAAATACGTCTTGAAAAACAACTCCAACATTTTTTCTGACCGATTCAACTTTTATATCTCTGATATCTAAATCATCAATAGTAATCTTGCCCTTATTTACATCGTAAAATCTTGCTATAAGGTGTACCAGCGTACTTTTACCGGAACCCGGAGCTCCCATAATGGCTACTATTTGACCTGGATTTGCAGAAAAATTAAGCCCATCGACAACAGAATCAGTTGTATTATAGCCTGCCGAAACAGAATCAAAGGATACTCTGCCATGAACTCTTTTAATTTCGACAGCATCAGCTTTGTCTTTAATGCCAGATTCAGCATCTAATACTTCATAGATTCTGTCCCCAGCAGACTGAGCCCTACTCAATGTATTAATTAACCAACCCATCATCCTAATAGGCATAGCAAGCATGGCCATATAAAATATAAATGAAGCTAATCCCCCCGCAGTAATCCTTTCAGCATTCAATTCATATCCACCTACAAACAAAATTGCAGCGGTTGATAAGGTAAATATGAAAGTCATAAGTGGTCCCTGCACGGCAAATAACTTTGCGGCTTTATAGGAAAGGTCAGCTAATTTTCTGGCTTTTTCTCCAAATTTATCTTGTTCGTATTGAGCTGCACCAAAAATCTTTACAATTTTTATTCCAGTTACATTCTCTTGTAGAACGGACGTCAATTTTCCAGTTTCAGACTGAACCTCCATCCAAGTAGTCCTTAATTTCCTCGACATCAAAACCGCACGCCATATTATTGGAGGCATGAAAATAAAACATACCAATGCTAATCTCCAATTTTCATAACTCATAATACTTACAACAGATACCAACATAACTAGTATGGAAATCCCTCTTATTAACCCCATACTAATAAACATACGGACTGCTTCTATATCAGCTGTTGCTCTAGACATAAGATTGCCTGTTTGTTGTTGGTCGTAAAATCCGAAACTAAGGCTTTGTAATTTTTTAAAAAAATCTTCTCTAAGATCGAAAGTCGCTTTTTGAGAAAGCGCTTCGGCTAAATAGCTCTGGCCAAACGATAAGCCTCCTCTTAAAACACTAACCAAAATCACACCTAAAGCTATAAAAATAACAGTTGAACGAGTTCCATTACCAATAGCTTCATCAATAGCTGTTCCCAACATATAAGGTACCGCCATGGAGGATACAGTTGTAGCTATCATTGTAAAGAAAGCACCACTCAAATAAATCCGGTGGCCTAGTCCATATCGTAAAAGCCTAGACAGAGTCCGCACTGTATTCTCCAGTATTCCAAAAAATCAGGTAAATTAATTCCTATGCACGACTACCATATTTAATACCAAACAAAATTAATTTGCAAACGGTCAAGCTACAACTAATATTCAAATTACTTTAGTGACATCCACTATAATTCTATTTAAGTTTTAATTTTGCAAGTACGTCCTTATTAACTAAATGCATTGGGACTTTACCCATCAAGACTCTAGCAACTTCTTGACCACACCTAATTGCTAATGCTTCCAATGCAGGATCAGAATAGTACGCTGCATGAGATGTCAAAATAATATTTTCTAATTTTGTTAGAGGATTATCTTTAGGGGGTTCTTGTTCAAAAACATCTATACCTGCACCTGTAATCCATTGCTCTGACAATGCCTTTGCCAAGGCTTTATTATCGACAACAGGACCCCTTGCAGTATTAATCACATAAGCGTTGGGTTTCATTTTTTTCAACGCATTTTCGTCTATAATATGGCGGGTCTCATCTGTTAAAGGAGTATGTAAAGAAACATAATCTGAACTTTCAAGTAATTTATCTAAAGAAACTCTTTCTACTCCAAATTCCTCAATTACTTTATTACTTACATATGGATCAGACACTAATACTTTCAAGCCTAAAGGTTTAACTCTTATAGCTAATTCACGCCCAATTTGACCAAATCCTATTATACCTACAGTTTCTCCATGAAGTGATCCCACTGGCGATGGTATTGTCCTTGGCCATTCACCAGAACGTATCCTACTATCAAGCAAAAATAATCGTCGATTACATGCTAATATTAAAGATAAAGCGTGATTAGCAACTTCACGTATCCATACATCTGGTACATTTACTACCGCTATACCTAAGTCTGTAGCCGACTCAATATCTATAGTATCTACCCCTACACCTGTCCTCAAAATCACTTTGCAGTTCGGAGAAGCTTCCATGACCGCGCGGCTAACATCCGATTCCATTATAATCATCCCATCAGAACCTTGGGTACTTTTAATCATCTCATCTTCAGTAGTTAAAGTTGGAAATACCACTTGCTCAGCACCTATTTTTTCGAGTTCTTTTTTCTCTGGTTCAAGAGCTTCAACAGTATGTATGCCAACGTGCGTTATTTTGTATTTGTAATTGCCCATGGTTTGATTAATACTCCTTAATATCTATGTTTTTAGTTCGAACATTTTACTTTACAGGCATTAAGACAATATGTCCTGCAGGAAACTCATTTATGCATATCCACCGTTACTTTTCATTAATCCTTGCGTTGTATTTTCAACATCATTCTAACAAATAAAATTAATCCTACTTACTACAAGTAAATTTTTCTCCGTTAATTATCGCTAATTAACGGGATCGACATCAATAACCCAACCCTTTGGTAGACGTAAATTATTGATAATACGCTTTGGTTGGTTCCCTTTCAAAACAACTTGCCACCTATATTTACCCCTGATTTTAGGTGGGTAAGCAGGGCTCGGCCCAAAAACATCGTTGGTAATGTCACCAATACTATCTTGTTGGTGTTTTAATAGATTAACCAGTCTTTCTCCTGCATCTATACACCTTTGCATATCTTGATGAGAATATAAAAACTTAATAAATTTCGAATATGGCGGAGACGATTGTAGCTTTCTATGAGCCATTTCTTTTTGGTAAAACAAATCATAATTTTGGGCAGCGGCGCATTGTATAGCATAATTTGAGGGATTATACGTTTGTATCAGCACATTTCCTTTATCGCTTCCTCTGCCTGACCTACCTGCAACCTGGGATAAAACTTGAAAAGTTCGTTCACCTGCTCGAAAATCTGGAGTATAAAGACCTAAGTCTGCCAAAACTACACCTACCAATGTTACATTTGGAAAATGCAAACCTTTAGCTATCATTTGAGTTCCTACTAAAATTTGAGCGGAATTCGATCTAAATTCCTCAAGTATAGATTCGTGTTGCTTCACATTTCTTGCAGTATCACTATCCCATCGAATTGTAGATACATTGGGGAAATGTCTATTTAAATTTGCAACCACCTGTTGTGTTCCAATTCCCCCATAGTAAACTTCGCTAGCACCACATTTCAAACATTTGCCATAAAACCTCCGTTTACGTAAACACCTGTGGCAAATCAACCTGTGTGATTGAGAATGATATGTATATGGCAAATTGCAGCTTGGGCAATTAGCTACACGCCCACATTCTTTACATTGCATTGATGAAAATGAACCCCTACGATTTAAAAAAAGAATGGATTGAGAACCCTGTTCCAATGATTTGGTCAAATATTGCAATAATTTGTTACTGAAAATATCTCTATTCCCTGAAACAAGTTCATTCTTCATATCGATTATTTCAATATCAGGCATACTACCATTAGAAGAATATTCCCTATCTTTAATAGGAAAATTATTTTCAGCATTACTAACTCTGAAAGGCAACTTTAATAATTTGATTTTTTTATTCAAAGCCCTTTGATAGGTAGTACATTCTGGAGTAGCGCTACCTAAAACCACTATGCTCTTGGAAAGCTCAGCAAGTTTCACAGCCACATCCTTTGTGTTATATCTTGGATCAGAGTCTATCTGCTTATAAGTCCATTCGTGTTCTTCATCAACAACTATCAACCCTAATTTTTTGACTGGAGCGAAGATGGCACTCCGTGAACCTATTACAACCGAATATTTCCCTTCAGCTATGCCCCACCATTGATCAAACCGCTCACCTGAAGTCATGTGACTATGCAAAACTGTAATACTACCAGGAAATCTTGATTGCAAATATTCAATCGTTTGGCGAGTAAGAGATATTTCAGGAACAACTAATATCGCCTGTTTACCTAAATCCAAACATTTTTTTATTGCCTGTGCATAAACTTCAGTTTTGCCACTACCGGTGACTCCGTGAATTAAGAACAAGGAATTTTCAAACTGATACTTTCTCAAGGATTTATCAATTTGATTAACCGCTAATTTTTGATACTCGGTTAAATCCCAATTATTTTTGAATACCTTATCAACAAAATTCATTTTAATTGAGGATAACGGATTGCGCTCTAATCTGACTTTTTGCTTATGTAATAATTTCTCTTTAACAAGCTTATTAATGGCATATCTGCCAAATTCTTTATATGCTTCATTCAATGGCATCGAAACTTTAGCAAATGATTTCAACGCTAAAGCTTGTTTATATCCACGTTGGTTTAATTGCTTAATTTTAACTGGTGGCAGTTCAATATCTTGCAATGACATATACACATAATCAACATATTTGTGCTGAGTTATTTGAGAACTATTACGATATTTTAAATTTAACACCCCATCATTAACTAAGCGATTTATTTTATTTTCAGTACCTAAACCAAATTTTCTGACTATGTGATTTAGTTCAGCAGGACCATTCTCCAACAAGTGTATGAGTAACTTATCTTCTTTTTCGAAAATTATGTTTTCATTTTCCAATGAATCGACAACAAATGACTTGCTTAAATCGACATATAGTTTTCTTATATGCCTTTGTCCTATAGGAAGCATTATGGCCGCTGCGTCATAAAGAGAACACAAATAATATCTGCTTATCCAACTTGCTAAATCAATCTGAACTTGAGTAAGTAAAACATGGGGATTTACAATTTTTCTTATAGGCAAAGGGTCTGGATACTCTGGTACTCTGGAAATCTTGAAAACAATCCCATTGATTTCTCTAGCACCAAATGGAACCCTAATTAAACTGCCTACGGTAACTGAATCCAAGCTTTTAGGCACGACGTAAGTGAAGGTCTTAGCCGGTTCAGATTTAAAATCAACAGCAACTTCTGCAAATCTAGTCATAAGGTTACTAGAATATAGCAATAATGGTCACAATGGAATATTATCGTGGTACTAGATGAGAGTTCTATGAAGAGAAGTTTCTGGCCTCTTTTATTTTTGCAGACCTACCAGTTCGCTCTCGAATATAATTAAGTCTGGACCTTCTGACACTTCCCTTACGAACCACACTTATATCTTCGACCAACGGAGAGTAAAGGAGAAAAGTTCTCTCAACTCCTATTTGATTTGATATTCTTCGTACAGTGAAGGTTGCTCCTGGGCCTTTACCTCTTTTGCGGATAACAACTCCCTCAAAAACCTGAGTTCTTTCTCTATCGCCTTCTTTTATTTTGGTACTTACTTTTACAGTATCGCCAGAACTAAATCCTTCTTTAGACGGACTTAGTTTTTCTAATTTAACAAAATCATGGGCATCCATAATCACCTCTTACACACTATATTGTAAATCCACTTTAGTATATGTGGCAATACCTAAGTGAAGTATTGGGCGTAAACAAAGCTAACATTATATCCCAACAAATAATCCGGATGATTTTTTCAAACATCTTTATCTGGTATTAAGTCTGGGCGTTTTGCATTCGTTTTTTCAATAGATTTTTCTTTACGCCATTCCTCAATTATTTTATGATTACCTGACAATAAAACATCTGGCACATCCAACCCCTTAAAAGATCTTGGACGTGTGTATTGAGGATATTTTAATAAATTTTCCGACAAAGAATCTTCAAGAATCGATTGTTCAGAACCAACTACTCCCGGCAACAACCGTGAAACTGCATCTATGACAACCATCGCAGGTAACTCACCGCCATTTAAAATATAATTTCCTATGCTTAGTTCTTCATCTGCTAAGTTTTGAACAACGCGGTCGTCAATCCCCTCATATCTACCACATATCAACACCAATTCATCGTAACGAGTCAATTCTTTAGCGATATTTTTATCAAACATCCTACCTTGAGGTGACATTACAATTATTCTTGAATTGTCCCCTATTTTATTTGACGCCTGCAAATCTTCTACAGCCAAAAATATCGGTTCTGGTTTCATTACCATTCCTGGCCCACCACCAAAAGGGTAGTCATCCACTGTTTTATGACTATCGGTTGAATATTTACGTATATCATGGCAATTTATTTTGAGTAATCTGTTATCAGCGGCTTTAGAAATTAATCCTGAAGAAAATGGAGACTCAAACATATCAGGAAATATGGTTAATACGTGAAAATCCAAGATAAAACAACTCCTATTAAAATCTACTTAATGAGGCTTAGTGTCTTGTACTATTTGTACGGCGTGTATTACCGATTCAAAAACAACCTCAATGCACTGTTTAACTCCCGATACGCTACCTGGCAAATTTATTATTATTGAACCCGATCTTACCCCAGCAACAGCCCTACTTAAAATCGAATATGGAGTTAAATCAAATGTTTTTAACCTCATCACCTCTGCTATGCCAGGTATCAAGTATTCAGTTACATCGATTGTCGCTTCCGGAGTGTTATCTCTCGTACTCAAACCCGTCCCACCTGTAGTGAAAATGACGTCTACACCAGTCGAATCAGCCCATTTTTCTAAAATTGTTCTTATAGCCGACGGATCATCAGGAACAATCGATCTCTGTACTACAGAATGCCCCGCATCTTCGACATATTTTTGAACTGCATCCCCACTAAAATCTTTTCTCTCTCCCCTGTAGCCAGAGTCACTTATTGTCAAAACACATATATTCAAATTAACCTCATTTTCATCTTAATGGAATCGATGACAATACGAACATATTATACCAAGTGTGCTAAAAGTTTGATAAAAAAAATGTTCAAATCATACTTATACAGTTCTTATACAAGTATAATATTTGTCATTATTTTGTACCTATTTCCGCTTGCATAAATTAATTTTCCCATGAAATACTTCTACCAATTAACAATCTGATTACAATTTAATAAAACAAAATTATAGGGGTCAATCAAAATAACTAAAGCTAGGTATGAATAATAGTAACAATGAAACACTTACACGTACCTGTGATGGTAAATGAAGTAATACGGGAACTTGATATAAAATCTGACGGCTTATACTTAGATTGCACCTTAGGATTAGCAGGTCATTCAATTGCAATTTCAAATGCTACCAACCCTCAACCCAAAATAATTGGATTAGAGGTAGATGAAGAAGCGGTAGAAAAAGCGAAAATCAATATAAAAAACAACAAAGCAAATATAAAAATTTTTAAAGAAAGCTTTTTAAATATGGAATCAATAATAAAATTTAACGGCATCCCTTCAGCTGTAGATGGAGTTCTATTAGATCTAGGAATGTCTTCTTTGCAACTAAATTCTTCACAAAAAGGTTTCAGTTTTAGGAAAGACAGCCCGTTGGATATGAGATTTGATTCTAAAGATGAACTAACAGCAGACCATATTTTAAACAATTATAGTTTCAAAAAATTACGCCAAATTCTGGAAATGTTCGGAGAGGAAAGATCTGCCAAAAGCATAGCAAAGACGATAATTGATTCACGACCGATTAAAACCACTCTTCAACTATCTCAGATAGTTATAAGTGTCAAAGGCAAAAATAAAAACAGGATGTTGCATCCAGCAACCAAAACCTTCCAAGCACTCAGAATTGCGGTTAACAAAGAGCTTGAAAGACTTCCCCAAGTGCTAAATTCCGCCACGAAAATATTGCGCTCAGGGGGAAGGATAGTCGTTATAAGTTATCATTCTCTAGAAGACAGAATAGTAAAAAACTTTATCGGACATGAAACCTCAAGATGTATATGTAACCCCAAAATCCCGATATGTATATGCCAACATAAACCACGCCTAAAAACAACTGGGAAAAATTTCTACAAACCAACAAACGAAGAAATTAATCAAAACTTCAGCAGTAGAAGTGCCATTTTACGGGTAGCTGAAAAATTATAGTTAAGTGTTTGTCACCTAATACCAAAAAAACAGGATAATCGACAATGGCAAAAAATATAGAATCTAAATCTTCGGGTGAATCCGTAATGCAACCAACCATAACTGGTTCTAGAAATCATCTTACACCCAATAAACCGTACGCTGTAGTAGATGTGGGATCAACCAAGATAGCCATAGCTGTATTAAACATGGATGAAAATCCACAACTGATCTACGGGTGTGCTAGCACCAAAACTACAGCAGTAACAAAAGGCAAAGTTACTGATATAGATGTCCTATCAAATAACATTTCGGAAACATTAAAAAAAGCACTAAATTCTAATGAAATACCTAATGAAATACCTGGGATAGTATCAATTTCAGGAACACACGTAAAAGGCGTTAATGAAATAGAATCGTTAACACTGAACAATTCTCATGGAGTAATAACCTTTGAAGATATTAATTCAGGTATAACTAACAAATACGGGTATAACAACAATCCTCATAGTTCAAGAAGGGTTATTAACGAACACCATATCAATTATATTCTCGATGGTGAACATGCTGTAATTAACCCAATAGGGATGCATAGTCAGGATATAAAGATTAAAAAGCACATCATTAGTGGAGATATAAGTGAAGTAGAAAAGCTAGAATCAGCAGCAAAAAAAGCTGGTGTAGACGTTAGAGGTTTAGTACACGGGGGCACAGCTAGTAGTTTGGCAACTATAAAAAATGCAAATAAAACTGACAATCTAATAATGCTCGATATTGGAGGTGGAACCACCGATATTTCAATATACGAATCGAACTGTTTGATATACTCTTCAGTTTTACCCATAGGTGGATTTAATTTTTCAAATGACATCGCCCTCGCACTTGGAATAGATTACACACAAGCAGAAAATATCAAAATCAGGCATGGCTTAACCGATATATATAAACCATCTGTTTTAGACTCGTTTAAAATAAACCTCCCTGACTCAAAAGTAATTGAAATACCAGTGTTAGACCTGTGTCAAATAATGAAGGAACGTGCCCAAGAATTGGCAGGACTTATTCTCATGGAAATTGAATCTAGCGGAATTACCAACTTAAAAAACTGTGCCCTGACAGGCGGTTCTTCTCAAATTGATGGGATTGATAAAATCCTTACCAAAACACTACAGCTAAAAACTAACTTATGTCGCCCTAGTGAAAACCAATATTTAACTAGCGAATATCTATCCCCTGAATATTCAACCTTAGCAGGTATGACAACTCAAATTATTGATTCAAAACCTAAACTACTAAATATGAATTCAAACAATTTTGAAAAATTAACCCAAATGTCTAAATTACCAATAATAAATAAAACATCGACGAAGATAAAAAAATTAATTAAAAAACCTTATTTAAAATCCGTAAGGGGGAAATAACAAAATGGATAATCAAATTGACATACCTGCAGGAGCAAAAATAAAAGTTGTAGGAGTTGGTGGAGGCGGTTCGAATGCTGTAAGTAGGATGTACAGAGATCGTATGCCAAGTGTAGAGTATCTAGTGATAAATACGGATACCCAAGCTCTTTTAAAATGTGACGTACCGTTAAGAATTTCGATTGGAGACCAATTGACTGAAGGTAAAGGGGTTGGAGGAAACCCGGAAAAAGGTGCACAAGCTGCCAATGAAAGTAGAGAACAATTGTTTGAATCTTTATCAGACGTTGACATGGTTTTTGTAGCAGCTGGAATGGGTGGAGGAACTGGCACTGGAGCTGCTCCCGGAGTAGCTGAGATTGCTAAACAAACTGGTGCTCTAACGGTTGGAGTAGTAACAACTCCATTTGATTTTGAAGGAACTCGAAGGATGAAGAATGCTAAGCAAGGTATAGAAAAATTAAAAGCTAATGTAGATACTTTACTTATAATACCTAATGAAAGACTCAGTATGATATGTGATGAAGAAATAACTACTCAGAATGCTTTTGACATGGCAGATGACGTTTTAAAATTAGGTGTACAGTCAATAGCAGAACTAGTTACCCAACCAGGAGAAATAAATCTAGACTTTGCTGATATCAAGGCTATCATGGAAAATTCAGGCCCTGCATGGATGTCCATCGGCTATGGCGCTGGAGAAAATAGAGCCAAAGCGGCTGCTCATCAGGCAATTAGCAACCCATTACTAGATATTTCAGTTGAACAAGCAACGGGAGTATTGTTCAATGTGACTGGAGGAACAGATTTAAAACTATCTGAATTAAATGAAGCGGCAGAAGTAATACAGAATGTAGTTCATCCGGACGCCAATATAATTTTTGGAATGAGTACAGATGAAAAAATGAACGAACAAGTTAAATTGACAGTGATTGCAACAGGTATGCCAACTGACCAAACAGGGCCTATAACAGACACAGGCGTACTTGATGATCCTGATATGCCACCATTCATGAGAAGAATAAACAGATTCCGAAAAGAAAATGGAAATATTGATTCTAAGCGTGAAACTGATGTAGCTTAACAAAAATTTAAATAAGCTAGAAAGGAAGGTTTTATCTATTAGGTAAACCTTCCTTTTTTTTCAGAAATCTTATAACTATCAAATTATGATTTTCCACTTAATTAATGCAGTGAAATAATTCAAATCGTTAACAAATTAAAATACTAAAAATCTGTTGTTATAAAGCCACTTAAACTTTATACAATTATTAGATTTTTTTTAAAATACTACCCTTATTTTAAGCTTGACATGGCCCAATATGTAGTGGTAATTTCTAGCAACACCACGACAATTTGTGGTAATTCCTTGTTTTCTGCTCAAAACAGAAAAAGGTAAAATTTAACTCGGATGGCTTATGTATTGCCCTAATTGTAATAATACAGAATCTAAAGTGATAGACTCCCGGGACTCAAAAGACGGGACTCGTAGGAGAAGAGAATGTATAGGATGTGAAGCTAGATTCACAACATACGAAAAAGTACAAAACAAAGTCATTCAAATAGTGAAAAGAGACGAAAGAAGAGAAGAGTTTACATCAGCTAAATTATTGGCAAGCCTTATCAAAGCATGTGCAAAACGTCCTTTACCTACTGGTAAGCTTGAAAAATCTGTCGAAGAAATCGAATCAATTCTGATTCGATCAGGCAAATCTGAAGTTAAAGCAGACTACATCGGTCAATTAGTAATGGCAAGACTCAAACAATTAGATACTGTAGCTTATATAAGGTATGCAAGTGTTTATCAAAACTTCCAAGACATAGAAACATTTAAAAAAGAAATAGAAGGACTATTAACACCCAAAGATAGAAAAAAGAAAGAAAATAACCAACTTTCGTTTTTTGGTGAAAAACAAACCAAAACTACTGGTTTACAACCCACAAAATCTTTAGAGATGTCAAAACAAATATTTTAAAATAAAACAAGCAAGTCATTTATTAAAAAGAGCATATACGAGGTAAAACTTATGACGAATCAATCTACAAAAAAGCAAAATTCTGTAATAACCAACTTAAATCATGAGAAAAAAGAAGTATATGAAAAAACAATCGACTTGAATGAAAATGCCAAAATAGTATTAGAAAAAAGATACCTTCGTAAAGATACTGAGGGGAATATAATTGAAACTCCTAGCCAAATGTTTTTGAGAGTAGCCAAAGCAATCGCAAAACCAGAGACTTTATATGGCGATTCCAAAGACGAACAGTACTGGACAGAGAAATTCTACAATATGATGGCGAATCTGGAATTTGTACCTAATTCACCGACCTTGATGAATGCCGGTATTAATCTAGATGATGGTAGTGGGACAGGTACTTTATCAGCATGCTTCGTCATGGGGTTAGAAGACTCGATGAATGACATAATGACAACTGCAAAAGAAATGGCAATGGTACAAAAATTTGGTGGAGGCACTGGCTTTGCCCTTTCAACCATAAGGCCAAAAGATGCACCCATAAAAACAACTCATGGTAAAGCATGTGGTCCTGTTAGCGTACTAAAACATTTATCTTCAGTATCCAAACTCGTAACCCAAGGTGGTAAAAGAGACGGCGCAAATATGGCTGTAATGAACGTTCACCACCCTGACATAAATGAGTTCATTGAGTGCAAAACAACAGAAGGTGAAATACATAATTTTAACATCTCCGTAGGAGCAACACATGATTTCATGCAAGCAGTTAAAGACGGTGGGAATTACTCAGTAAAAGACCCAATAACAGGTGAATCCGTTAAAGAACAAAATGCAGGGGAGATTTTTGACAAAATAATTGAAGGGGCATGGAACAATGGCGAGCCAGGTGTAGTATTCGTAGACTGGGTAAATCATAAAAACCCTACTCCACACTTGGGAGACATGACTGCAACAAATCCATGTGGAGAACAACCTTTACTCCCATATGAATCTTGTAACCTAGGGTCAATAAATTTAAATAAATTCTTAATCGAAAAAGATTCGAAAAAAGTAATAGATTGGGAGCGCTTAGGAAATGTAGTCAATACAAGCGCCAGATTTTTAGACAACGTAATTGATGCAAATTCATACTCTGTAGATAAAATCAAAAAAATGACCAGATCCACACGTAAAACAGGTTTAGGAGTAATGGGGTTTGCAGATTTATTGATAAGCCTAGACATAGCCTACGACTCTGAAGAAGGATTAGACCTTGGAAAAAAAATAATGAGATTTGTTAAAGAACAGGCTGATTTAACTTCAGAACAGTTGGCTGAAGAAAGAGGAGTCTTCCCAGCTTATCCTGGAAGCATCTACGACGAAGAAGACCAACCTAAAATGAGAAATGCATGTAGACTAACGGTAGCACCGACAGGCACAATATCAATGATTGCAGGGTGTTCAAGTGGTATCGAACCTCTATTTGCACTCTGCTACCATAAACACAACATCTTAGGCGGAGAAAGCTTACTATATGTAGACGAAAAATTTGAATCAGTAGCTAAATCAGAAAACTTTTATAGTGAAGAACTAATGGAATATCTCGCAAATGGAGGATCTCTACAAGAAAGAGATGATGTACCTGAATCAGCAAAAGAATTATTTGTCACAGCTGGAGATATCTCTCCTGAAATGCACGTTAGAATGCAAGGAGTTTTTCAAGAGAGTGTAGACGCTGCTATATCCAAAACAATTAACTTCCCTAACTCTGCTACAAAAGAAGATGTAAGAAAAGCTTATATGCTTGCATGGGAACTTGGGTGTAAAGGAATAACCGTTTATAGATCTGGAAGTCGTGAAAAAGAAGTCTTGACTGCTGGACAAGACAAAGGCAATCAAAATGGAGCCCAATCAGACAACTTATCAATAGACGTTAGCCTAGTAGAAAGACAAAGACCATCTGTAATAACAGGGATAACAGAAAGAATAAGAACATCACAAGGAAATCTATTTGTAACAGTTAACTATGACGAACACGAAAAACCATTTGAAGTATTTGCAACACTAGGCAAAGCTGGAAGTAGTGAATCAGCTCATTTAGAAGCTATTTCAAGGTTAGTTACCATGTCATTAAGAGCCGGAGTTGAACCAAACGAGATTATTGGCCACTTAAGAGGCATAACAGATGATCCTATTTGGGACTCAGGCACCTTGGTACGTTCAGCTCCAGATGCCGTCGCTTTAGTATTAAGTAGACACCTCACATTATCAGGTGAAGGAAAAACGAATTACTCACTTGAATCTGAAATTCAACCACAACTGTTTGCAGACTCAACCACACAAACACAAACAATAGAAGAACCTATAACAACATCAAACAATCAAAATTGTCCTGAATGTAATATAGGAACTCTGATACACCAAGAAGGATGTATGAGATGCACTAGTTGTGGATACAATAAATGTGAATAAAAATTTTTATTCCAATATTGATTTTAATCATTGATATTGTTTGTAAAGATTTCTAGGATTAATTACGTATGCAAAAACCACTAATATTCATTACTTTAGGTGACCCGGCAGGGATAGGCCCAGAGGTTACAGTCAAATCCCTTGAAGACATTGGTGAGAACAATGATTACCATACCATAGTAATCGGAAGTGGCGAAGTTTTTAGCCAAGCGTTAAAAACATGTGATATTGATTTAAAATACGATGCTATCAAATCGATTGAAGAACTTAATAAAAATAGTAACTCAATACACCTATTGGATTTAAACAATACACCTAATGAATTGAAAATGGGAAAAGTTGATGCTAGGTCTGGTAAAGCTTCTGTAGAATGGGTTTTAAAGGCAGGGGAATTAGCTTCTAATATAGCCGATTCTGCTATTGTAACAGCACCTATAAATAAAGAAGCTTGTACCCTAGCTGGATACAAAGATATAGGCCATATGGAGATATTTCAGAGTCAGACAAATAGCAAAGAAGTAGCTACAATGCTCGTAGCTGATAACTTGAGGGTTGTACATCTAACCACCCATAGATCCTTAAGAATCGCCTGTGATTACGTTACTAAAGAAAACGTTTACAACAAAATCAAACTAACCCATGATTATTTTATTAATTGTGGTTTCAAAAATCCTAAAATAGCGGTTTCGGCATTAAATCCACATGCTAGTGATGGGGGCATATTAGGGGATGAGGAAGCTAAGCAAATCGCCCCTGCTATAAAAGATGCTAGAAATGACGGTATCAATGCTAATGGCCCGATACCAGCTGACACGGTATTTAATCAAGCAATTGATGGAAAATACGATGTTGTATTAGCTATGTACCATGACCAAGGACATATTCCAATTAAAGTACATAATTGGGAAAAAAGCATTAGTGTAAATCTAGGATTACCATTTGTAAGAACATCTGTTGACCATGGTACTGCCTTTGATATAGCCGGCAAAGGTATAGCGCACCATGCAAGTATGTCGGAAGCAATTCGTCAAGCAGTAAGCTTATGTGTAAACAAAAAGCTATAATATAAATATCTATTACTTGAGGAAATTTAAATGGGCAAAATAGGATTTATTGGTGGTGGAGTTATGGCTGAAGCTTTGATTTCAGGCATATTGAATTCAAATTCATACAAACCCAATCAAATTGGAGTAAGTGATCCGCTTCGAGTAAGGGTCGAGGAATTAGAACAAAAATATGGAATAGAATGTTCCATTGACAATCAAAGAGTAATTGAATCATCTGACATAATAATAATTGCGGTAAAACCTCAACATATAGAAAACGTGTTAGAAGAGATTAAAACTTTAGGGAAATCTACTCAGATTATTATTTCAATAGTAGCAGGAGCAACTTTATATTTACTTGCATCTAAAATCGGGCATAACAGTGTAGTTAGAGTAATGCCTAATACACCTGCACAGACCAGCGACGGAATGATTGTATGGACAGCGGACAAGGGGATTTCACAAAAACACCATCCAGTCATATCAAATATATTACAATCTCTAGGTAAAGAGATTTATTTTGAAGATGAAAAATATATTGATATGGCAACAGCCGTTAGCGCTAGTGGCCCAGCATACGTAGCTATAATGATAGAATCCTTAATCGATGCGGGTGTGTACATAGGACTACCGAGAGAAATATCAAAAACTCTTGTTATGGAAACCTTTAAGGGAAGTGTCAATTATTTGGATAAAACCAACATACATCCCACAAAATTAAGAGAATCTGTTTCATCACCTGGAGGTGGAACTGTTGAAGCGATTAAGTCCCTTGAAGAAAATGATATACGAGCTGCTTTTTACAAAGCAATAAAAGCAGCCTATACCAAATACCAAACCTTAGGTGAAATGCACAAATAAATGGCAGCATTAAAACCAGCTTTAGACCTCATCATAACATTATTGACAATCGCTATATTCGGAAGAGTAATATTGTCTTGGATTTTCCCAAGAGGTGAAGATCCTCTAAGTAAAGTTCTGTTCTTAGTCACTGAACCAGTATTGCAGCCGATCAGAAAATTATTGCCGAATTTCGGCATGCTGGATTTGAGTCCAATGATTGTTATATTCGTTCTTTACTTCATCAGGCGGTTAATAGTATCTATATAGAACACTAACGGTCTATTCCTTTGATATCCTCTATTCAAATCCAATAAAAGAGTGTTCCTTAACCTATGTAAATTATTGCTGTAAAGTAACTTCTCCCGATGAAAATTCTCTTATCGAACCGTTTGTAAGTTTAACAATTAAATCACCATTATTGGCAACATCGATTGCTTTTCCGTTATATTTCTCGTCAGATATCTTTGAAAAAATTTCGATATTCTTACCTAAAGTATCAAGGTTATTCTTCCATTCGCCAACAATATCTGACGTTCCAATTGAATTGTATCTAGCATCAAGATATTGGAGTAATAAAGATAAAACTCTATTTATATCAAAGCTAATTAGTCTTTCGCTAAATAGACTAGTGGCTTCAAATTCTTTACTAAAATTGTTTGGGTTAGAATTTACGTTTAACCCTATTCCGACAAAACAATTTGTGCCGCTTGATAATGCATCAACTTCAATAAGAATCCCTGCAATTTTAAATCCATTCACTCTAATATCATTGGGCCATTTTATAGTTGGCTTCACATCTGCTACTTTTTTTATAGTGTCCGTAATTGACAAAGACACAGCCATATTCAGTGCTCTCAAAACATGGTAATCTGGCTTCAATAAAATTGACATCAATACATCTTTGTCTCTCTCTGAGATCCAAGACCTACCAAACCGACCTCTACCTTTTGTTTGTAATCCTGCAACAACAACTGTACCTTCTTTGGTGTTTGAATCAGCAAATCTCTTAATAGTATCCATGGTTGATTCGACTTCATCAAAATATATGATTTCTCCAACTATTTTTGTAGAAACTGGCATGTTTTTAAGGATTAAATCTACATCTATTTTTTTATTCATATTCTACTCAAAACACTCTCGCATCATCTATGTAAACACTACCATCGGAAACAAAAACTTCTAATACTTGTTCATATAAAATCATGCCACTAGTTCTAGTGGCATGATAACTTTCTTTTTTTATGCTAGGTGATATTGTGTTGCGATTAATTAAGCCTTCTTTAATAATTCTCCCATCAAAATCAATATTGACTTCTATACCAAGTAATTCGAATATTGTCGGGGCAATGTCAATATTACCAGTTGGATTTACAACAACATTCTTCTCTTTAAAATCCGGCCCATAGCCAATAAATACAGAACGATGCTCTGTTGGCCCAATGGATCCATGTTGACCATCTCCGATTGAGCCACTTGAACTATAAACTGCTCCTCCCACATTGTTTTTATTAAATTCGTTTGACCATCTAAAAGACATAGCCAAATCAGGTTCTCTTATTCCATTTAGACCAACCTTAGCAACATCTATAGTCCCTTCAATAGGTCCTTGTTCGTGCGAAGCAAATAAGTTACCACACCAAGATTGATTGATAAGATAATCAACCAAGGTGTTAACAGTATTCCTATTGTAGGGATTTACATAAAATAAAACAGAACCTCCATTTGGCGCCACAAGTATTTCCTCTTCAAATTTTATGGCGCGAAATAACTTTGACTTAACAAAACCATCGATATCAACTACTCCTTTTATTGTCGAATACCCATGATCAGAAACAATCATTATATTCAGGTCATCTCTACCTGATGTTTGCATATATTTTTGCAACTCTCCGATTTGTGAATCGACAATCGACAACGCTTTATAAGACAGATCACTCCCCAAAGGTGAATAATGCTGAACACTATCAGGGTTATTACACCAAAACATTGAAATTTCAGGATTTAACTCATCAAGTACGTGATAGGTAAACAATTTCATTGCGTATTTTAATCTAGCTTCATCATTTTGTGATTTATCCGGCCATTCCCCAAATCTGGATATAATTTCTGGATAAAGCGTGTTTGGTATTGTAAACTCAGGATGTATTACAATACCGTTATCAGATAAATTTTGGTTGTGAAGATAAGCATTCCCACTTGACCCAATATTGACCGCAGCAAATCTCATCCCATAATTTGACAATATATCTACCACGTTAGGAACAAGAAGGATAGATTTAATTTTTTCATTAACCAACTCTATTTGCGGTTTCAAAGCAGGAACTACCAACGATTCATCGTAATCTTTTATAACCATAGTATTACCAACCAACCCGTGATTCCCAGGATAACATCCAGTTAGCATACTAACAGTATTAACACGTGTAACTGTTGGGAAAACCGAATGATGGTTACTAAACGAAGTTCCAGCCTTAAGTATTCTATATAGGTTAGGCATATGTAATTCAGTTATTTGAGAAGGCTTTAACCCGTCAATACCTAGTAATATTACTTTATTCATTTCATTTTCTAACGAAGACTATTTTTCTTTTTTACCAACCAATTGAATAACCATCTCTTCTAGGGTCAGATCCACCCCAATAAGCACCGGCATTATCATCTATAAATATTCCTTGAGCTCCACCTACAGTCCTTGACCAAGGTCCTACATTATTTAAATTATGCCCTTTTTCGATTAATTGGTTTAAGATTTTTTCCCCAAATCTGTCCTCAATATCAACATCGAGCCCGGACCCTAAACGAAATCTAGGAACCTCAATTGCCTGCTGTATATTCATATTGTGATTCAAAATATTATTCAGTATCTGTGGTGTTGTGTGTAAAATACCATATCCGCCTGGAGTTCCTATACTTAAAACCAAATGACCATTCCGATAAACCTGGGTAGGAGCAACAACAAAATCAACTTCTTTACCTGGAGCTATTACGTTTGGACTCATGGCATCCTCATCAAAATAACTGCCCATATTGTTGAGGAAAATACCTGTATCATACAAAGCTGCTCCAGTTCCAAAAGCTCCACCTAGGGTTTGCGTAACAGATATGACATTTCGATCTTTGTCAGCAACACTAAAATGAGTAGTCAATCCACCTTCTTTAACAAACACATCCCCGGGAGACAAACTGTGCAGAGGTTTATTCTTAACATATCGGTCTCCTGCTACAACCTGTGCTTGGTTCAAATCTAACCTTGATTTTTGACGATTTGCATATTGGTTTGACAACAACTGCTTTAAGGGAGCAGTAACAAATTTCGGGTCACCTGCATATTCCACTCTATCAGCGACGCATAACTTCGAAATTTCAATCATTAAATGCAATGTATCAGCAGAACCCAAATCCATCTGACCTTCAGAGTATGTTTCGATCATCTTCATTATTTGAAGTAATTGAAATCCACTAGAATTAGGAGGAGTCGTATAAATTTCATAATCTTTATATTTTATTTTGATAGGAGTTTGCCAATATGGCTCGTAGGATTCTAAATCTTCTAAACTTAATAGTCCTCCCAATTCTTCGCTACCCTGCACCATCTTTTCCGCCAAATATCCCCTATAGAAAACGTCTTTTCCATATTTCTGTATTGCCTTTAAAGATTTTGCAAATTGGGGCAATTTTATGACGGATCCAATTTTCGGAATAATGCCTGATTTTCCCATGTATATATTTGCTGATGGGTATTTAGATAAAATTGGCACACTGAGTTTTATAGTGTCATGAGCAAATTTTGACACAGGGAACCCTTCTTCAGCATAATGAATTGCTGGGTCCATTAATACTTCCAGGTCAAGTGAACCATATTTGTTATGAAGTTCAAACCACCCAGCCAAGTTTCCGGGCACCATACCAGACTTGATTCCAACATTATTGGGCACCCCATTAATGTAAACACTGTTTTCAACATCTTTAAAGTTTTCAAGAGTTGCTAATTTAGGCGCCATACCAGAAAAATTCAAAACTTCTGGAGTATTTGCTCCTGCTTTAGTAATTAATGCCAAACCAATCCCACCAGGGCCTGACATGTATGGCTCAACGACTCCTAAAGCGAATGCCACACCAACTGCAGCATCAAATGCGTTACCACCATTCATCAATATCTTAACTCCTGCATTTGAAGCTAACGGGTGAGCTGAAGATACCATACCATTAGTACAAATAACTGGTGGTCTTGTGGAATTTTCAAAATAATTACTCATAATAAAGCATCATCGCCAAATTAATTCAACATTGTCAACCTTATGCTAGGTTACAGAAATAAATAATTCACTAAATAATATGTTTTAATTTATTAATTGTGGTAGACTAATACTTCGTTACGGGTTTCAGTTGATATTAATTTCACATTGCCTTATAAATCTAGGCGATTCTTATTGACTCTCAACGCAGTGAAATATATCATTATTGTTTCTCGTATTTTTATGTACCTTAACAATTAGATAGTGGAAGGAAAAATCACAAACACTAGAGTTTGATCCTGGCTCAGGACGAACGCTGGCGGTGCGCCTAATGCATGCAAGTCGAACGAGCGACCCGGGCTTGCCCGGTTAGCTAGTGGCAGACGGCTGAGTAACACGTAAGTAATTTGCCCCGAAGAGGGGGATAATCCAGAGAAATCTGGCCTAATACCCCGTACCTTTCCCTTGAGCACGCTCGGAGGAAAGAAAGGTTTCGGCCGCTTTGGGAGAAGCTTGCGGCTTATCAGGTAGTTGGTGGGGTAATGGCCTACCAAGCCGAAGACGAGTAACCGGTGTGAGAGCACGATCGGTCAGAGGGGGACTGAGACACGGCCCCCACTCCTACGGGAGGCAGCAGCAGGGAATCTTGCGCAATGGGCGAAAGCCTGACGCAGCGACACCGCGTGAGGGATGACGGCCCTAGGGTTGTAAACCTCTTTTCTTGGGGAAGAAATTTTGACGGTACCCAAGGAATAAGCATCGGCTAACTACGTGCCAGCAGCCGCGGTAATACGTAGGATGCGAGCGTTGTCCGGATTTACTGGGCGTAAAGGGTGAGTAGGCGGTTTTTCAAGTCCTGTGTGAAATCTCTCGGCTCAACTGAGAGGGGTCATAGGAAACTGTAAAACTAGAGTTCAGCAGAGGAAAGCGGAATTTCCGGAGTAGCGGTGAAATGCGTAGATACCGGAAGGAACACCAGAGGCGAAAGCGGCTTTCTAGGCTGTATCTGACGCTGAGGCACGAAAGCATGGGGAGCGAACCGGATTAGATACCCGGGTAGTCCATGCCGTAAACGATGGATACTAGGTGTAGGGGGTATCGACCCCCTCTGTGCCGAAGTTAACGCGTTAAGTATCCCGCCTGGGGAGTACGGCCGCAAGGCTAAAACTCAAAGGAATTGACG
>VFGY01000015.1 GCA_009392195.1 SAR202 cluster bacterium
CAGATTGCAGATACTTTAGCTATGATTGCTGGAACAAAAGAGTATCAGTTCTGTTAGTACCGCGACCTTGAATATAACGTTAATAGGTTTTGCATAAATAAAGGAAATAAATTGGATAATCTCCAACTTGTTGATACACATGTTCATTTTTATGACATGAATCACCCCGAACTATTCTATGCTCACTGGCAACCTGACACCATACATCCCACTTTAGGTACTCAAACAAGAAAATTAGGAGAAACAAATTATTTAGACCAAGACTATATTAATGAAACCAAGTTTTTCAACGTAATCTCTGCAGTACATGTACAAGCTGCTATTGGTTCAAAAGATCCGGTAAAAGAAACTAAATGGCTTCAATCTTTAGCCGATAAACATGAGTTTCCACAAGCAATAATTGCATACTCAAATCTTAAAAGTCCTCAGGTCGAAAAAAACATAGAAGAACACTGCAAATACAAAAACATGAGGGGAATTAGAGATTTTTCATTTGGAGATTATTTAGTTGATTCAGATTTCCATAGAGGATTTTCTATATTAGAAAAATACAATCTTATCGCCAATGTCAGCGTTACATGGAAAGACATGGAGAAATTAGTAATACTTGCAAACAAATTCCCCTACACTAAAATTGTAATAGACCACTGCGGATTTCCTGAAGAAAGATCAAGGGAATACTTCGAAAAATGGCAATCATCGATTGTAACTGCGTCCAAAGCAGACAATATAATCTGCAAAATATCTGGATTGGGTATGGGAGACAATCAATGGACAATCGAATCTATTAAACCATATGTTATGCATTGCATTGAGTCTTTTGGTATAGAACGCTGTATATGGGGCAGCAACTGGCCAATTGATAAACTATGGAGCAGCTTCGAAGATGTTGTCACGGCTTATATAAAAATCACTGAACATTTCTCTATAAACGATAAAACTGCTTTATTTAACCAAAATGCTACTTCTCTATATCGAATTTGAAAAGTTATTTTATCAAACCAATTAGCTTAATAAATAATCAACTACTCTAACTGCCGACATCCCATCAATATTTAAACTAGAACGAAGTTTGGATTGATTAACCACCAAATCTTGTTTTAACAAATTCCTGAATGCCTCCAATGAATCTGCTTTGTAACTACCTTCAGCTAGTACAAGAGGTAAGCCTCCACATATTTGTCTGACCTCGACTTGATCATTATCAAGAATAAAATTGATCGTAGGAATCCCTAATAACGATGCTTTAACTCCCATAGTGGAAGAATGGGTAAGGCAAACATCTGCTTGTTTTAATAAATCATCATTCGAGAGATCAGTAACCAATAGTTTGTTACCTGCTTGCGAAAGCAAACTATCATAATTTCTTAAATCCCTAGGGTGTTTTGCAAAAGCAACTCTGTCATTAGTTCCCAATGATTTTAGCACCCAATCAAACGTAGTAAAATTATCAGGAGACACTTGTCCAATGTAAACAAAATCTCTTGTGTTTGCGGATTGACTGTTTGTTATTAGATTTTGACTTCGATTACAATTATGAAAAACATCGAAACTAGGATTCCCGGTTATCTTAACACGTTTCTTTGGAGCACCTCTTTTCAATACAACTTTTTTAGTAAATTCATCTGAAACTGCAAACCTATCTGGATAAAATATTTCTGGTCTAGAAGTCCAACAACCCCACATTTCGACAAGTTGTAATGTAGGTATGGAATAATCCGATCCTGCAATTATCAATGAATTTTCTATACACCTGATTAATTTCTCCTCTTGAGTTGAGCAGCCTACTAATATTCGATCAGGTTTATATTTATCTATTAAACTATTCGTCACTTTACTATCTACTTTCCTGAAATCGGAATTGCCAACCATATCTACCATGTCGATATGCCCAATATTATTTCTGTTGAAAATTGAAACTGAACCACCAAGAGTTTTTGTTTCGATACTATTATTATTAAGTCCTAACAGAATAACTTGATGCCCTTGGGAACGAAGTAGTTTAATTACTGGCACAACTGCCTCTGCAGGGCCAGGGTGACGAACAGCAGCAAGAATTTTCATTTAAACATCTACCATGAACACAGGTTTCGGACTCAACTTTAGCAACAATATAAAATCGATTTTAACAATTAGAATATGTTCTAGAAAGTAATTCCATGCTACTCTAATTCTAATAAGTATAAATATCAGGTAAACATGTTACTAGCCAGACGAATCATAGCGTCAATTATAGCAATATTAACTATTCCAGTATTTATTACACTAGTATTCTTTTCGAATTTAGCAAAACATTTTAGCGACCCGAATTTCTATAACAAACATCTTATTGAAGCTAATGTTTATGAACATATTTCCGGCAAAATAATACTAGACATTGTCGAACAATCCGACATACCTAACGATGAACTATACAGCGATTTATCATCTGCTTTATTAAATGCATTTGACGCTGAATGGATGCAAACAAATATAGAACATTCCTTATCTGAATTAATCCCATATTTTTCTGGTGACAAGAACCATTTCAATATAGAAATATCACTTAAGGATAGAACTGAGGTGGTACTTGTAGGTTTAAACACAAAATTGAAACAACCTAAATATTACGATTTATTTACCACAAATATTCTTTTACCGATATTGTATGAAGAAACCAAATCAACCATAACCGACAATATCGGCGTAGAACTCTCCGAAAATGAACTAAACGAGTTGGTTGTATCTTCTATAACACAAACAGATTACGAAGACCTTTTGGATACAGCTTTTGACTCCATGACACCTTATATATTGGGAGAACAAGACACTTTCTCCATAGGAATACAAATGCAAGGTAAGTGGGACCAAAGTTTAAGTAACTTAGCTTTATTAGCCGATAAAAAACTAACAACTATTTTTTACGAAACACCTAAATGCTGCTGTGAAGAATTAGCTTTAGAACAATTAAAGGATGTTGATACTTCAAATGCTAAATTCCTGTTTGACGGTTCAATTTTTTGTTTTCCTCCTGATTTAGAATATGAAGACGCTAAATCACTTATGAGTATCAGAATAGAAAATATGTTAACGGATTCTCTAATAGAACAAATGCCGCAATACATTACGTTAACCAGCAATGATATGCAAGAAAACCAAAAAGAGGTTCTTAATTTGGTTCGAGAATACAGTACTTTGAAAATAATTTTGGATGATAAGAAATTCGTCGAAAGTGCTTTTCAAAACGATGAAGATTCTATACAGCGGTTTGATTCTATAAGGCAATCAATATCAAACACACCAAACCCAAGAACGATAATTTGGATTTTTGCTATTACAGCTTTATTAACAAGTTTAATAGGTGGGAGAATTTGGATAGGAGCAATTCAATGGACAGCCATTATCACGGCTATTGCCAGTACATTGATAATTTTGGGAGTTATGATAATACGTATGGCTTCACACCAATTTGAGACGCTTATAACTAACTCATTGGGTGAAATAATCACTGATTCTAACGGGTCCACAGATATAATACTTCAAGTTTTCAACAATGTCGTTGGACAACTAACAACATCCATCCAATCCCAATTCCAAATACCACTTATAGTGTCTTTATTAGTTTTATTAGTGACAATAATATATTCTTTTATGAATAAACGCGCCAAGGCATAAGCTATCAATTATAGAGTATTTATATAGCATGAATAGATTAAATGATTTGTTTTATTCGAGAGATGCATCCATGGTAGCAACCGATTTATTGGGTAAAATACTTATAAGAAAAATAGGGGATACAGTCATTTCCGGAAAAATCGTTGAAACGGAGGCTTATTATGGTAGTCAGGATCCTGCATCTAGAGCCTATAAAGGTTATAACAATTTTGCAAAATTGATGTGGGACAGACCAGGTAAGGTATTTATATACATGGTCCATGCAAATTGGCTACTCAATATAATAACGGGGGAATTAGGCGAACCTTCTGCAGTATTGATAAGAGCATTAGAGCCAATATCTGGAATCGATAAAATGTTGATCAACCGAAAAATGCCTTTCAAGCAATTGACAAACGGACCAGGTAAATTGACTCAAGCTCTGGGCATTACAAAAATTTTCAACGATACAGATATTACAAAAATCAACAACAAGATTTCAATAATTGATAATCATGAAAAGTTAAATGTTGTATCCAGTCATAGAATCGGCGTCTCTAAAGATGTTGAACGTAAATTAAGATTTTATGTTTATGATAATAATTTTGTTTCAAAAAAATAAATTAGAATATCTTCAAAGTTATATTTTGAAAGACAATTTGCTAAAAACATGTGGCATATAGGAGCTGAAATGATTAAAGGAAAATTTGTAAGAAAACCAATAATCGATAAAGCTGAGGCATTAAACATCCACAAAGAAGCTTTGGTTATAGATACTCAACAACCACCGGCTACAAATGGGTTCCTTTTTACAGATACCATGAAAAAACAATTAGGTTTATATAAAACTCAAGGGATAAGCCAAGGTCTTGCCTTTCTATTATTATCAGCCCAAGCAGCCAGCGAAGTTCAAACTTCACAATCAGCACGAAACCAATATCTTGAATTTTGGCAAAAATCAGGTGTTAATATCGCATGTGGTACATACGCAGGACCCGGACCTATAGAAAATTCTTTTGAAGAATCTGTTACAAATATTGCTCAGGCTAGATCTATGATAGATGCGATGTCAGACAATATGAAACTTATACTTAATGCGAAAGATATAGAAACCATCCAATCTGAAAACAAAATTGGTCTGATAATAGATTTTCAAAACACCACACCTTTTGGAGATAACCTACAGCGTATTGATTTATTCCACAACCTAGGATTAAGAATGTGCCAGCTCACTTATAATAATGCAAATTTAGTCGGAGGCGGCTGTACAGATATGAACAAGACAGGACTAACTAACTTTGGCAAATCCGTAGTAGAAAAACTTAATCATTTAAACATCATAGTTGATGTTAGTCACTGTAGCGAAGAAGTTGGATGGGATTCGATAAAAATATCAAAATCACCCGTGATAGTATCACATTCAAGTAGCTCATCTATCTGCTACCACGACAGAGGTAAAACCGATTCATTTGCTAAAGCTATTGCCGACCAAGGAGGTTTTTTTGGAGTAGTGACTATACCCGGATTTATCCAGGATACGTATACTGCAACTCTTGACGATGTAGCCGACCACATTGTTCATTTAACGAATGTAATGGGTATTGATCATGTTGGCATAGGTACAGACAAAGCAGGCCCAGGTCCGGGAACTGATTCTATGATTGAATGGCCAGAAGGAATGACCAATGACCGACTATCTTCAGTAATACCCGGTCAATTTAACCATACAGGATTTAGATTAGAGGAACATAGGTTAACCGACGAATATAAAATCATCGGATATAACGATTTTAGAGATTGGCCAAATATTACGATAAAACTAGCAGAAAGAGGTTTTAACGAAATCGAATTACGCAAAATATTAGGATTAAACTATTTAAGGGTTTTTAAAGAAGTCGTTGGATAATCTAATCAACGGTAAATGGCAATACTGGTGGAGTATTATAAGGCTTGTAGGATATATTCAAATGAGGAGTTTCTATTCTAATATGTCCTTTATATTTTGATTCCATCAACGCCTCTAATGCTCCTGTAATTAACAACGTCCTCTCTACAGGATACTGTGGAGTACCAGTAATAAACATCTCTTGGATATTTTGGCATAGATAACTGAATGGATGATCCATTTCATGAGTATTAAAACTCGTACTCTCCATATGTCCAGCAACTCTTGCGGCATATGCAAACTCTTTAATATGTGCATCCAACATAAGAGTATACGCTCGGAATCCATCTACATATTCCAAAATGAATAAAGCAGGATTTTTACAATTATTTTCCATTTCCCCTGACTCTTTATTACGCACAATCCGCTCTGCTTCATTAGCAAGTTCCCTTGGCCAGTATCCTTTTGAACCATTTTCCCATATATCATATCCCTCTATACATTGGACTGCTGCGATACCAGTTTCTCCGCCCTTTCTTCGTTCAACCATACATTGCATGGCTTCTAATCCATGAAATCCATAGGAATCTAATCCATATAGATATGAATTGAAATATCCTAATACTAAGGATTCTTCTATATCAGTACCTACTGGATGCTCAAGTACCGGATCCCTATTGACTAATGGCAAAGAAGATCCAGCCATGAAGGGTATATTTAAAAAATTAGCTCTTTGATACATCCATAATGCATCATTCCAATCATAAGATAAATGTTTATCATTGAAAACGGGTATCGTTTTCCCCGAGGTAGAAATAACACCACACACTTGCTCAAACAAAAATCTACGAGGGTACATCCTCCTTTGCCGTTCGTTTCCAGAGTAATCACCGTGTTCAGCAATAATTAGCACTCCGTCTACTGCGAGGCTACCTTCCTCCCAAGAGGGCGAAGTAGGCCAATGACCTGGTGAAGGATGCTTCAACGTAAGACAACCTCTTATACTGGGATAGACATCGATACCATTCTTTTTAGCTAACTCCAACCCAATATCATCTGAATGTACCTGGTCCATATATAGTGAAACGATATCTACCTTGGGTTCAATCAAATCAGAACCATTAGGAAATCCTTTAAGAAATTTAGATACGATCAAATCAGCATGAGAATTTTCAAAGTATGTGGTTACAATTGCTGCTATTTTTTTACGATCGGTCATTGATAATATTTATGAACTAATTCAAATCCAAAATTAAAGAACAATATCTTGTTACATTTCCACTAAATGAGTAAATAAAGTTTTAGCTTTTTCAGGCAATTTATTATATGTATATTGGGATATTCTGGGAGTTATACTATCTTTACCATCTATATCTAGTACTATTCTTTGTCTATCCCGGTGTCCATCTTGTTGTACATTCAAATTCAACCACCATGGAGCATACCTTACACTTATTGCCACTCTTGGAGCATCTCCTTTATTTTCAGCAACTGCATGCCATAACCTACTGTCATAAAAAAATACATCTCCTGGGTTTCCGGTCACATTTATTTCATTTGGATGTCTCGCATTAGCATCAACATCCATCTTCCCTGATGGATTGTTAGGTATCAAATGGCTTTTAGGTACAATAAGTGTACCACCTGTTACAGAAGAAAATTCAGTCAACATAATTAGTGAAGATAGATGCATAACGATATTTGGGTAGGGTGCAGGAACATTCGACGCGACCGTTTGGTTAAAAGGCCAATCTGAGTGCCAATATCCACGTTGATTCCCAGGGAAATTAACTAATCCACCAATGGTGGATATACGAAAATTTACTCCCAGCAAGTTTTCAGCAGCTCGGACAATCCGATCATCAGATAAATAAGCCGCTAATTCTGGTAGTATCGAATCAAATTTAGAGACCGACCCTATACCTTTTGCGCTTATCCTATGACCTTTATCTCTAATAGATTTTTTTTGAGCATCAGTATTCTTTCTTTCATTTAGTTCAGTATCTAAAACGTATTTTGCCAAAGTACTCGCTCTGTCTGGAGGGATTACGTTTTTAAGAACTATACCACCTTCTATTTTCACAGTCTCAACAATATTTTTTACCATATCATTTAACCATAGTAGTGATACTGGGACCATCAGAAAAAAAAGTAGCTACATTCAATATTCTGAGTGGTTCATCACCAACAACTCTGTAGGAATGTACGGTATTTCTAGGTATGAACACAATAGTTCCTACATTCGACAATTTTTCTTCAGAGCCTACTTTCATAGTAGCTTTTCCATTTATAATGTAATACCACTGTTCCGCATTTGAATGAATATGGTCTGATATCCAACCACCAGGAGCATATTCATAAGCACCAATATATTGAGTATCACTAACAGCTAATCCATCATCTTCAACTTTTTTGGTAGAATGGACGTGGCCCGAACCTAATTTCACATAAGTCGCTACTTTCACCATATGTTGATGGATTTCACCATCGAGGTAAGAATCTTCATATTCAGACGTATTCCACCCAATTTCTTCTATATCAATTATGTTCATTTTAAAATCTCCTTATTACAATATCCAAATAAAAAGAAAAATTAATCAGGAATCAATCCAACTATACTAAACTTTAATGTCTAATCCAAATTACAATGAATTCCAACAATTAATTGCTACTATATGTCATAAACCAAATGCAGCACCAAAAAAGGAAGTCTAGATGAAAAATTATCCGAAGTCAAAAATATGTATTGCTCATTCTGCACCAGTCTACTTAGATGTAAATAAAACAGTAGACAAAATAATTTCTATTATTGACGAGGCATCAAGAAACGGGGCTGAATTAGTAGTATTTGCTGAAGTATTCCTGCCTGCATTCCCTATATGGTGTGCTATCAGACCACCAACAGAAAACCATGATTTCTTTAAACTTTTAGCCCAGAATTCTATTTACATAGACGGACCAGAAATATCGAAAATAAGTGAATTTGCTAAGAAAAGAAAGATAATAGTTTCGCTGGGATTTAATGAACTTAGCAAAAATAGTGTAGGCTGCATTTGGAACAGCAACATCATCATCGGCAAAGATGGGAAAATTAATTCCCACCACCGTAAAATTACTCCAACATTTTACGAAAAACTTGTATGGTCCCACGGAGACGGTTCCGGCTTGAAAGTGAACGAAACAGATATCGGTAAAATAGGAATGTTGATCTGCGGAGAAAACACCAATCCACTTGCAAGATATTCCTTACTGGCTCAGGGAGAACAAATACACATATCCACTTACCCGCCAGTTTGGCCAACACATTACCCACTTACAGATACGAATTACGACCTTAAATCTGCAATTCAAATACGCGCCAAAGGTCATTCTTTTGAAGGGAAATTATTCAACCTTGTTTGCTCTAGCTTCCTTGACAAAAAGACCGTTGAAATAGTTTCGGGGAATAACACTGAATTAGCGTCATATCTAGATCAAGTACCAAATGGTATTTCCATGGTTACAAATCCAAATGGTGAAACAATCAGCAATATACTTCAAAATGAAGAAGGATTACTCTACTGCGATATCGATATTTCAGAATGTGTGATACCCAAACAATATCATGATGTTGTTGGCGGTTACCAAAGATTTGATATTTTTGAATTAAGTGTTAACCGCAACCCACAAACCCCAATAACACTTGAAACCCATAATGAAATATAAATTGAGTTTCCAATATCAAACATATTAGCCATATTTATAAAAATGGGTAAAAGTAACCCTCATTTCATTGACTTCTCTTAACATCTATACGCCGTCAATCGAAGTTATTTTTAGAAACTACAAATCAAAACTAGTGTAAATAACAATATACACACTATTAATTAGTTTATTCACATATACAAAAGTTTTTATGTCACTATTACCAAATTAACGATACATACTCAAATATTCCATGCTGCTAATTTGTTTAAATACCTGCTATATAGTATCTTAATTCCAAATATAATATTAATTTTAAACAATTTAAGTTTCAGGTTCATATGGTTCAATACATTACCAAAAGATTTTTCCTAGGATTACTCACAATATGGGTTATCACTATCATTTCATGGGTGATAATTGAATTACCACCTGGAGATTTCGTTACTTACTACGTGGACGTGTTATTGAGAGAAAACGCCGATAGTCCTCTTGGCAGGCAAATGGCAGAAACACTTAGAGAACAGCTAGGGTGGGATAAGCCAAGCTACTATAGGTATGGCAAATGGATGTGGAACATGCTTCAAGGTGACCTAGGCAAATCACTTGTTTATGAACCAATGCCTGTAACCGCTGTAATTAGCGAAAGACTTTTAATGACAGTTATTTTAGCTGTTAGTACTGCGATTCTTGCTTGGGGACTAGCAATCCCTATAGGGATATATTCTGCAGTAAGACAGCGCAGTCCAGAAGACTATCTATTTACTTTTGTGGGGTTCCTAGGATTGGCTGTGCCAGATTTCCTCTTAGCTCTATGGCTATTATGGATATCATTTGCTGTATTCAACCAAAGTGTAGGTGGATTATTTTCACCCGATTATTTAAACGCCCCTTGGAGCTTCGCGAGGTTAATTGATTTATTGTCACATCTATGGATTGCATGTCTAGTAGTTGGAACTGCTGGAACCGCATCCTTGATAAGAGTAATGAGAGCAAATCTTTTGGATGAATTAAATAAGCCTTACGTAACCACAGCGATTGCTAAAGGATTACATGAATGGAAAGCCATTCTTAAATACCCGGTAAGGTTGGCTATTAACCCTCTAATAAGTACCTTAGGATATTTATTACCTTATCTCATATCTGGGAGCATAATTGTGTCAGTTGTTTTAAATCTACCAACTGAAGGCCCACTACTTTTGAAGGCTCTCTTCAATGAAGATCTGTTCGTATCTGCTGCAATAATATTAATACTTGGAACTATGACAGTTATTGGCACATTTATATCTGATATCCTTCTCGCAGTAGTAGACCCACGAATAAGATTTACTAGGTGATCAATAAAAGTTGATAGAAAACCCCTCTTTATATTTATTTATGACAATAGGATATTTATTCGGTTCAATTCCTATGGGTTATCTTGTTTCAAAAAGAAAAGGCGTCGATATATTTAAAACAGGCAATGGTAATCCAGGTACCGCCAACATATATTCCAATCTTGGAAGATTTTATGGTTACACTGTTTTCACGCTTGATTTAATAAAAGGCGTTTTACCAGTAATTTTAATGCAATACATCAATACTCCAACTACCATCTTAATTCTAGTTTCTATTTCTACAATGATTGGCCATTGGTTTCCTATATTTCTAAAATTTAAAGGCGGTATTGGATTAGCAACGGCAATCGGCACAATAACGGGTTTAACATTCATCCCATGTTTAATTTCCAGTTTGCCGACTATGTTTGCATTGTATATTTTTAAGAAAACTCATTATGCTGGACTAACTTTTTTTGTTTCTATATTAACCTTTTCAATAATTCTCAAAGTAAATCCATACATAATATGTACTACAATCTTTTTAGGAATATTAGTGGGAATCAATCATCGATTTAGAATCAAAAACAAAAAAGATACAGATAGAACAAAAACTCCTCAAGCGGTATAATCGGCAAAATATTATAAAGGGGAAATAGCATGTTCAAAGGTAATAAACCTGACATTTTGGTAATAGGAGCTGGAATGTCGAGCGCAGCTTTTTGCTGGAGCTTGAGTGAAGCTGGATTTAAAGTTGTGTGCCTAGAACAAGGTCCATGGATGAACCCAGAACAATACCCTACCACACATCTTGATGGAGAAAGACACCTATCTTATGAATTTCACTCTAATCCTAACGTGAGAAATCTCTCTCAGGATTATCCCATTAACACATCAGATACTCCAATTAATCCATTAATGTTTAATGCCGTCGGAGGAAGCGCTATACACTGGGGCGCCCATTTTCCTAGAATGAAACCTTCAGATTTCAAAGTCAAAACACTAGATGGAGTCGCTGACGATTGGCCCATAAGTTATGACGATCTTACACCATTTTTCGATGTTAATGACAGAATAACTGGAGTTGCTGGCTTGTCTGGTAATCCTGCATATCCGCCAATGCCAGCGAGACAAACCCCTCCTTTATCAATAGGAAAACAAGGAGCTAAATTAACAGAAGGATTTGATAAACTTGGGTGGCATTGGTGGCCAGCAGAAAGTGCTATAAATTCCACCCCATATGATGGCAGACCTGCTTGCACTTATGGAGGACCATGCATTAGTGGCTGTTACAACAAAGCTAAATCGAGTGCGGACGTAACTTATTGGCCGCGAGCAATAAAAAATGGCGTTTTGCTAAAAACTGGTGTTAGGGTATCTGAAATCACTTTAAACAATAAAGGACTAGCTAATGGAGTCATTTATTATGATCAAAACGGAGTAGTAAATAAAATTTATGCTGATGCAGTAGTTCTCGCTGGAAATGGTGTAGGAACTCCACGACTGCTACTCAATTCAAAATCGCCCAGTTTTCCAGATGGGCTTGCAAACAGTAGCGGTCTGGTCGGGAAAAATCTGATGTTCCATCCTGTTGCAGCAGTTGCTGGAGTTTTTGAAGAAGAAATAGAATCACATAAAGGACCTTTAGCGTGTTCAATAACAAGTTATGAGCATTATGAAACCGATACATCTAGAGGTTTTGTTCGAGGATTTCAGTTACAGTTGAACAGACAATTAGGTCCAATCACCACATCTCTAGGGGGTGCTTTAGAAAAACCGATTCCTTGGGGTAAATATCACCACAATGAATTCGACGAAAGGCTAAACAAACTAATTCCAATAGCTGCTTTGATTGAAGATCTCCCAGAACTACACAACGAAGTAATACTAGACAAAAACATAGTCGATTCAAATGGTATTCCATCCCCTAAAGTCAATTATACAGTGAGTGCAAACAGCAAAAAAATGCTCGAATACAGTATTCAGCGTTGTACTGAAGTGTTAGAAGCAGCCGGTTCAAAAAGGATATTGGTAAATCCTCTACTTGAAACAGCAGGATGGCATTTACTTGGCACAGCACGTATGGGCGATGATCCCAAAACTTCAGTCGTTAATAAATTTGGTAGTGCCCACGACGTAAAAAATCTATTCGTGATCGATGGAAGTGTATTTGTTACCGCAGGAGCAGTCAATCCTACTTCAACAATTCAAGCGATAGCATTATTTATGGCCAATAATTTGAAAAAAAATGCTCGAAATTCAATATAAATACGATATCAAAAATATAAAAAGGGGTTAAAAAACACAATGTCTTTTTTACATAACGAACAAACAAGATTGTTTAAGGAAATAGCTAATTGTATTATACCTCCGACCGACACTCTACCCGGAGGTGGGAATATAGATATACTAACCAATAAAGAATGTGACCTTAACATAACGCGCAAACAAGAATCCCACATAATTGAATTCTTAGATAAAACTTCAAAAACAAGTTTCGACACACTTGAATCGTATTTTGAGGAGTTGAACGAATCTAAACAAATACAAATCTTAAAAACCATGGAATCTGATTATCCTGACTTGTTTAATTCAATGATACAAATTATTTACTCTGGTTATTATTCGAATCCTGAGGTACTTAAAAGTAAACATTTACCTACAAAAGCTTTTCAACCAGACGGTTTCAATATTGACCCCTTTGAAAAAAGTTCAGTGTCAAAGGTCTTAGATCGTGGTAAAAAATACCGTGATTAATTATAAAATTGTTAACACATTAATTCTGATTCATCAAAGATTTGGAGGAGTAAATGGATGGTCCTAGAGCTTGTACATTATCAGATGTTGATAGTTCTTTAGAACTGATCAACAAAGTTTTTAGAGAGGGAACAGACCAAAATGCCCAAACAGACTATCCTCTTGTATATGACTCTTCTATGCTCGAATTTCGCCGAATTATAAAAGTTGATAATAAAGTTGTAGCCCATGTCCCTGTTGCTCCTAGACTTGTACTAAGAAATGGCGACCAATTAATGTCTGGACTAATCAGCGCGACAGTTACTCATACGGACTACAGAAAACAGGGTCTTGGAACTTTATGCCTAGAGGACTGTGTACAAATAATGAACCATCGGAATTGGCCAATATCTATACTTTGGACCTTGGAAGCTACTTTTCCTTTTTATCAAAATTCTGGATGGGAAGCAGTCGGTTCACAAGGTTTCGTTTATAAATTAACAGAACAAGATTCAAAGTTATTTAACAAAATTTCTAACCTTAAAATCATCGAATATGATAAAAACGACAATGAGCATCTGAACGGAATAATGCAAATACACGATGCAGAGCCAATAAGAATTTCAAGAAGTATTACCGATTATCAAACTCTGTTTAACTTACCCAAAAGCAAGACTATCATTGCTTTTGACGATGAGGAACTAATAGCATATTTAACTTTTGGGTGGAGTACGAATAAACCAGGCATTATCGAGTCAGGAGGATTGCCTGAAGGAATAGAGACATTAATTAAATATTTTCTAGATAATGAAATGACAGATGAAAATACACAAGCTCTAGTACCTCTTCATAAAACAACAATGGGAGAATTGTTAAATTCAAAAAAACCAAATGCTCGTCTACCTATAGAAGAAGCTGATGGTATGGGCTACCAGATGAATAGAATTAACAACATGGAAATATTGTTAAAAAGTATGCGTAAATATTTTCAAATAAAATCAACCAAATTAAGCACCTCTTTCAGCCTATCACTGGAAGAAACAAATGAAACTATCGGTGTTTCACTAAATAATGGCAAAGTTGATATATCGACCCGCAAGCAATCTAGGCATATAAACCTAAATCGTAAAAATCTCGTTCAGTTGATATTTGGCTCTCATCCGAGTACACCTCAACTAGATATAGATCACGATATAAAAAAAATATTCGACTCAATATTCCCTTACCAATTTACTATCTGGCCATTAGATAGGTGTTAAATAATTTGAATGCAAAAATCAAATACAGAGCAGCTTTAGTAGGCTGCAGTAGAATGGGAGCATTCATAGATAACGAATCTTCCAATCCTAAGTTGTCTCCATACTCACATGCAGCCGGTTATATAAAATGTGAAAGAACTGATTTAATTGCATGTTCTGATATTCGCACTGATGTCATGAAAATTGCTGGAGATACATATAACATCCAAGAAAAAAACCAATACACCGATTACAAAAAAATGATTCTAGAAACTAAGCCAGATATTGTAAGTGTTGCTACTCAACCCGAACAACGAGCAGAAGTAGTAATTTTTGCAGCCAACAACGGAGCGAAAGCAATATATGCAGAAAAAGCCATGTCTGCATCAATAGAAGATTGCTATGAGATGTATGATGCGTGTATTAAAAACAATGTATCCTTCAATCTTGGTACTAACAGAAGATATGATTCTGGCTTTAATTCAATGACAAATTTAATTAAAGAAGAAAGTCTTGGAAAATTAAAAACTCTAGTAGCGTACTGTACTGGCAGCCTGTTTAACATGGGAAGCCATAATTTCGATCTTTTACTTAAATTAAACAGCGAATCAAAAGTAACATCAGTCACAGCAAATCTAGGTGAATTCATTTGGGATTCAGAGCTAAAAGAATTAAAAAGTGATCCAATAGGTCAAGGGGTCATAGAGTTCGAAAACGGAGTTAAAGCTTACGCTTTTAACATCTCAAATAAAACTAAGTGGGATGCTATCTGTGAAAACGGGGTAGTATCAGCTATCGATAACGGTGGTAATTTCATCGTACATACTAAAAACAAAAAGTACGAATTAGATGTTGAAAAAAAAAGTTCTACTTTAAGTCTAATTTATGACCTAGTACGGTCGATAGACGATTCAAGACCTCATTTAGGAGGGATAAAAGTGGCAGTAGCTAGTACGGAAATAATATTTGGGTTCATTCAATCTCACATAACACATAGTCAAGTAACATTTCCATATAAGCCTTTAGGGATCAACCTTAACCGCAATTTTGCACCTAGGATGCCAAAATATAACAAATAAAAAATATATTACATGAGATACATAGTTACCATATTATTAATCCCATTATTTATTCTCTTTGTTAGTGCCTGTAGTAGCAAAGAAAATAATATAGGGCCAATAAACCTAACCGCCAATTCTGAATTTTTTGACGGATATCCTAATTTATCTCCTACTAAAGAAACACTGGCTTTTGTATCGTTTCGGGAAGATAACTACGAAATTTACACGCTAAATATTAATAATAACGAACTTAAAAGGTTAACCCAAAATCAAGTTACCGACTCAAATCCTATATGGTCTCCTTATGGAACCAAATTATTGTTTGAACAAAATCATGGTGGTGATAATTTTGAAATTCACGTGATGAATTCTGATGGAACAAACCAATTCAGATTAACTCAAAACACAATATTTGATGGATTCGCCAGTTGGTCACCAGATGGTTCTAAAATACTTTACCAATCTTCTATAAGTCGAAACGACCCTAAATCTTTTGAGATTTACACAATGAACTCAGATGGGTCCAACCAGCTTAATATAACTAACAACAAATATTATGATGGATTCGCTAAATGGTCCCCAGATGGTTCTAAAATACTTTACCAATCTAATAGAACTGGGAATATTCATTTATACATCAGCAGTGTAGATGGCGCCCAACAAACACAACTGACTTCAGGAATTTCCAACAATCAAAGTGGTCAGTGGTCTCCAGATGGATCATCTATTGTATTCATATCTAACAGAAAAGGCACCCAGGAACTATTCACAATAAGTCCAGACGGTACAAATTTGAAACAGATTACTCAACTTGGAGCATATAGTAGTTCTCCCAAATGGTCCCCTAATGGGAAAGATGTGATTTTTGTTAGCAGTTCTGGAATTGGCGACAATACGAAATTTGAAATCTATTCTGTTGCAATCAAAAACAATAAGACACAACGGTTAACTGAAAATACATTCCATGACTCAAACCCAATATGGTCATCAAAAGGTTCGAAAATAATTTTCCAATCAAGCACACATGATAATGTAGACATTTACATGATAGACTTCGACGATAATTAAATTACTTGATATAAGCGAGGTTAAACATGATTATAGACGCCCATAATCACCCTGATTACCATGGATTTACTACAGACAAAATACTCAAAGATATGGACGAACAGAAAATCGATAAAACGTGGTTATTAACTTGGGATGTACCACAAAGTGAATACGATGTCATATTAAATCAACCAACTATGCCTCCATCTTCTCTAAGCGGTATTCCTCTTGATAGAATATTGGATGCAGGGAAATCTGCTCCAGATAGATTTGTACTTGGGTATGCTCCACATCCAAAACGACCCGATGCAATAGAAAGAATCACTTCAGCTGTAGAACTTTACGGAATCAAACTAGCTGGAGAGTATAAAAGTAGAGTAGTCTTTGACGATCCAGATTCTCTGCGACTACTAAAAACATTCGGAGAACTAAATTTACCTGTAACCATCCATCTTGAATATGGTACAGACTATGGTGGGACAAATTACCCTTGGAGGGACTGGTGGTATGGAGGGACCATAGAGGCTCTCGACCGCACCCTTACAAGTTGCCCTGACACAATAATAATCGCACACGGACCTGGATGGTGGTCTCATATCTCTGGAGACAATCTTTATGACAAAGATATGTATCCGAAAGCGCCAATAAAACCAGATGGACTTAATCCCAAAATGCTTGCAAAACACCCTAACTTGTATGCTGATCTATCAGCAACATCAGGACTTAATGCAATATCGAGAGACCGTGAATTCGGAAAACAATATATTATAGAAAATTCGGATAAGCTATTGTTCGCTAGAGATATTTACGACACACTGTTAATGGACCACTTAAACACACTCGATCTGCCATCAGAAGTTTCAGACAAAATAATGTACAAAAATGCTCTAAAACTGGTAGGAGAACTATAAAAACATTTATACCCAAAGGATAAAATAGTTTTATACATCCGTTATTATAAGCACTAAATCCTGCTTTTATAATCTATACACATGATTAATACTCTTTGTCAGATATAAAGATTAATTTCTTTGTCTAAGATTAAATATTGTGGAGGTATTAGACTTATGAACGCTAAAAGTTTATCAGGCTATTTAATTGCAATTGGGCCAATATTAATGATGGCAACATGGATTTTTATATGGCCAGCACTTATCGGTGAAGGTGCACCAGAAAATGCTATAGGTGCAGAACTCGTACGTGCAAACATAGAATCAGGGATGGACAATCTTTCTCTTACCGTGTTAGTTGCTACTCTTGCCGGGGGCTCTATGTTAGCAATGATGCTTGGCTTTACCCTTTGGGCTCGGTCATTACAAGGTGAGGGTAAGAAAGGAGCCCTACTTGCTACAATAGCGTCTATAACAATACCAGTAGCTGCTGCCGGTTTTATGCTAGGAATGGAATTCAACTTCGCCGCAGCGGACGCTTGGGCAGATAAAGATTTCGATAATGCTCTAATCGTAGGTGCAGTCAGTGAATATATTAATGGTGCCGAACCAAGCTTTTCATGGACATTCGTTAGCTTGAGTTTGGTCTTTATAGGTATAGCTTCATTTTTACAATCAAATGATGTTATCAGTAAAACCATAGCTGGCTTATTTGCAGTAATAATGCTAATAACAGGAATTCTCAACTTTGCGAATATAAATGCTGATCCTCTCTTTATGTTATGGATGCTTATCAACATTGCAGTTGGGATTAATCTAATCAGGCTAAGAGCCCAATAATCCATTTAGTTCATGTTAAAAAAAGACACCCAAGGTTAAATATTGGGTGTCTTTTTTATTTAGTTAATATATTTCCTACGGTCCACATAATTAATACAAAGTTAATACCATTAGCTTTACTCAAATCCAATATTTATCAATAATGTTCGCATAGTCTAGACTCGAATAATTACCTAGGCAAACAAAACTTGATGGAGGTATTATGAACAGCAAAAATCTAAGTGGTTGGTTTTT
>VFGY01000016.1 GCA_009392195.1 SAR202 cluster bacterium
TTCTTGGCCCTTTAAGTGTAGCTACAATCATACTTGATACTCCAAAATTGTTATCCTGAATTATATTAGCGATTATCTTTTTGAGTATCTCCTTGAAGAAGATTTTTTCTTGTTTCTATAGTCGGGAGCTTTTATGGGTACTACTTGTGAGATATACCCATCTTGAACTCGTGAGGTGATTGGGTCAAGTTCGTCTTTAAAATCAAGCATACTGGTGATAACAGTTGGTAATCTTGAATTGTGTCTATGAACTATTATTTGATAGAGTTTTTCTATAGCCCATGTACTACTTCTTTCTTTACCAAGATCATCCAGTATTAATAAGCTAGCATTTTTAACTTCGTCGAAAAGCGTGTCATATTGCACATCGCTTTGTGGGTTATATGTGAACCTTAAATGGTCCATAAGTTCTGGTACAAATGCGAAAAATACGTTCGAATTGTTTTTAATTTGTTCAACTGCTATTGCTATAGCCAAATGGGTTTTCCCTACTCCCGTTTCGCCGTAAAGGGTTAGCCATCCATCAGGATTTTGAGCAAAAGATTGGGATGACTTTAATGCAGCGGATAAACTTGAATATTGATCACTTGTCAAATTTTGACGTTCTAATATGAAATTTCCAAATGTCATTGTTTTTTGCATTGCTATTGGTATGTCTCCAATACTAGTCGTAGTTTTGGAAATAGTTTTGCTTAAATCTATAATTTTCCCATTGTTAGTGTCTTTTATCCTAGACAAAATATATGGGTCAAATTTAGATAGATTTTCACCGATTGTGATTACAGTTGGGAGTTCTAAATTGTATCTGTAATTAAGTATCTGTCTTAATTTTTCTTGAGCCCAAGGTGAACTTATTTGTAATCCAAGGTCATCAAGTATTAAATATGGGGTGTTTTTGACTTGTTCAAATAATTCGCTATATGAAGTATCACTGGTAGGATGGAATGTAGATTTAAGATGATCAACAAGGTCTGGAACATGTACGAAAAGTACCAAATGGCCTTTATCAATAATTGAATGACCGATGGCTGATGCCAAATGGGTTTTACCACTTCCATGGGGTCCTGTTAAGATCAGCCAGCCTTTAAGACTATCTGTATACTTTTTTATCTCAGTTAAAGATTTCAAGTATTCTAAGTTAACTGTGGTATCAGATTTCCAATAATCATCTTTTAATGTTTCGAACTTAAACCTTTTTAAACTTTCCAAATTGCTGTATCTATACAATTTTTTTGTTTTTTCCGTGTCAATTTTAGTGGATTGACAACTGCATATAAGGATTTCTCCAAAATCTTGATGACCAACCGGAACATTTTTAGTTTGCCATCCTACGCCATTGCATTCTGGACATGGGTTGTTTTTTTTAGGTATTAAACTTTCGTTTGATTTATTATCTTCTGAAGTATTGGTTATAGCCACTTTTTTTAGAATTTTCCCCAATTCTTCCATCGTTTTTACCCTCCCTATACCAATTTTCTAATATGGTTTTAATATAATTCCAACTTCTCTTGTTCCTAAGCACAGATTCTTTGAAAGCACTGGTTATCCATGGATGGGGATAAGTTGTTTCAGCAATTTTCAGTTCATCTGCAATAATTGGGTTTAGAGTACCGATATTATCTTCATAAAGTTTGAAAATATTTGGTGATTCTTTTGGGCTATCTCCGTTAGGTTGTAAAACGGATTCAGATTTATCTAGGTTTTTAATTTTGTTAAGCATTGTTATATTTCTAGTGGTGTTGAGTGCTATTACAATACTGCTTGATTGATCTATATTTATTTCATGACATACAAAAAGATTGAGGAATTGTGGCTTATTTAACATTGATAGACAAACGGTATGTGGTTCGGCGCCTGTTTGGGAGATAATCGTATTTACTAATTTGTCTCCTGTAATTTCTTCTATGGTAATGTATTTTGGGACCCTCTTTACTTGATTTATCATCCAAATAATCCGCAAAATGAATTTTAAGTCGTTTATTTCTTCGACTTCATCCAATAATTTCCCAAATACCAAATTAGGGATTGGAGTGTATCTTATTTCTTTGGATATATTCGTAGATGACATTGTGAAGTATTTATGGATTAGTGTTCGGGTATTGTAGGCTGTCAAATTTTACAACGTCTCTGTTGAAATATAGTGGAACTGTACCGGTTGGACCATTTCTATGCTTCGCTATGATTATTTCCGCTATATTTTCGGGGTAAGGCTCTGTGGGGTTGGATTTTTCCCACTCTTCTCGATTTGAATAAACATCTTCTCGGTAAATGAAAGCAACGATATCAGCATCTTGTTCGATACTTCCACTTTCCCTTAAGTCAGATAAAATTGGGCGATGAGATTGGCGTTGCTCGGGCGCTCTACTTAATTGGGAACACGCTATAACAGGTACCTGTAAATCTCTAGCTATACCTTTAATTGACCTAGAAAAATCACCCATTTCCTGCACTCTATTGTCGCTTCTTCCAGTACTACTACTCATCAATTGTAAGTAGTCTATTATCAATAGGTCTAGCCCTCTTTCTGATTGTAGTCTCCTAGCTTTACTTCTTATTTCTACTACTCCTTGTATGGGAGTATCATCAATATAGATTTGTAGTTGGGATAATTTTCCTATAGCGTCTATGATTCTGTCAGCTTCTTGTTCACTGTATACCCCAATACGGAGTCTGTGGCTATCAACATTTGCATCACTGGAAAGCATTCTTACAGCTATTTGTTCAGCACTCATTTCAAGACTGAATATACCGACCTTGGCTCCGTTTTCTGAAGCATGCCTTGCAATATTAAAAGCGAGAGTACTTTTGCCTAAACTTGGTCTTGCTGCTACTACAATCATGTCAGATCTTTGTAGACCATTTCCTAACATTTTATCGATGTCACTGAAGCCTGTTGGGATTGTTGTTAGTTCATCTTCTGAATCCTGGGATTGTGTTTGTTCAAGATGGTCATCTAAAACTTCTCTAATATGTACAAAATCTCGCGTACTTCTACCTTGTCGTACTTGATATAAAAGTTCTTCTGCTTTACGAATTGCTGTATCGGTATTTGCTGGACTTTCATATCCTATTTCGGCTATATCGCTAGCGGCTGATATGAGTTTTCTCATTATGGACGCTCGATGAACTATTTCACCATAATGTTCGACATGTACTGAGGTTGGAACTGATTCTACGAGATGTATAAGATATTGATTACCACCCATTTCTTCAAAGATATTTAGCCTAGATAATTCATGGGCCAAAGATATTTGATTAATTGGCTCACCTCTATCAAATAGCAAAATACAGGATTCAAAACATGACCTTAACTTAGCCTGATAAAAATCTTCAGGCTTAAGAAAATTGGATATTTTTGAAATGGCATTTGGATCAATAATTAGTGAACCAATTATCGCTTCCTCGGCACTGGGATCATGAGGTAAAAGTCTATCAGTATACACTTATGTGCAACCCCTAATTTTGGATTAGCGAACTACGATTTAACTATCTTTTTTGCTGATAAGTCAACCGTTTTTAATGCCAACAAGTTCGTTCAGAAAGTTGGATGTCAGGTTTATTATATATAACCGTTAGTTTTCCTCAACTGCCTCTTGATTTTCATCATTTTCGGCAGAGGTTCCTTCATTTTCCGCGGCAATATCCTCTGAATCTACGTTTGTTTCGTTAGGTTCTTCTGGAGTCTCATCTTCAGTTTGTTCTTTAGAAAGACTTTCTTCAAATTCTTCAGCAGTGATATCTTCAGGATGAACTAACAAAGAAATTTTAGCTTGTACTTCTTGATGTAAGTTGAGATCTATGTCGAAAATGCCAAGTTGCCTAATACTTTCAGGTAAAATTATCATTTTCCTTTCAATATCTTTAGAACAAAGAGCAGTTAACTCTGACGCAATCATATTGTTTGTTACAGAACCATAGAGTTTTCCTGTGGGACCAGACCTCATCGGCAAATTTACTCTCATTCCGTCTATTTCACTAGCCAACTCTTTCATGTCATTTAATCTTTGGATTCTGTTCTTGTCAGCTTCAACTTTTAATTTTGGAATACGCTCCAATGATGATTTTGTAGCAAGGACAGCGATATTTTTGGGCAGAAGATAGTTTTTTGCGAATCCTCTTTTTACTTCTTTCACATCGCCACCATGCGCAACACCTTCTACATCTTCTAAAAACAAAACTTTCATTCTAAATCCTAGTATTTATATTAGTGTATAATTAAACGAGCATTACTTTTTTCAAAAATAATATTATACCATGTGGAATTAAGATAAGCATGGTGTAAATTTTTGGGATTAGAAATAACATGGTTGGTTAAATTTATTATAATAATCCTTCCGTTGACATAAAGTTTACACACAATATAGAATTTCTTTGGTCAAATTTTGGTTTGCCAATGAGATAAAAACAAAGAGGTTATATCTAATGTTGAGAATTAGGTTGAGGCGTACGGGAGCAAAAAAACATCCTAGCTATAGGGTAGTTGTGGCTGATATTAGGGCTGCCAGAGATGGTAGTTTCGTGGATTATCTAGGCAATTATGATCCAATGACAGATCCTCCCACTGTTAACATAGATCGAGAAAAATTTGATGATTGGGTTAGTAAAGGAGCTCGGCCTTCAGACTCAGTTGCTAGTTTGATAAAAACTTTAGAATCTTCAAAAGGTGAAAGTTGATATGAAGGATTTGGTTGAATATATTGCGAAGTCAATAGCCAGTAAACCCGAAGAGGTTACTGTAACTGAAGAAACTAATGATGAAGAAGTGACTTTAATAAAGCTTGAGGTTGCACCAGAGGATAAAGGTAAAGTTATAGGGCGTCAAGGAAGAGTTGCGCAGTCTATTAGGTTGTTGTTGAGAGTATCTGCTGTAAAAAATGGGACGAAAGCAATATTAGAAATAGTGTAGAGTAACTTCCGCTTTTTCTAATATAAAAACTCATGCTTGTTTGTATTGAATTGTAGTCCAACTTGAATCTTAACGGATAGATTTGAAATGAAACACCGAATCCAAAGTGATTCACAATTGGTAGTGGTGGGTGTAGTAATTGGATTTTGGAAATTAGATGGCCACATTAAAATTAAACCACTAACTTCTAATCATCATCGGTTCGATATTGGGAATATTGTAATTATTGAGAACAGAAAATTCAAAATTACAAGCTCAATAAAAAATAAAAACAACCTTGTCTATGTTAAATTTGCTGGTGTTTCTACGCGTTCAGATGTCGAAGGTTTTTATCGCAAGAATATTTATATTGGTATTGAACAAATAGATGAATTGCCTGACGGTACATTTTATTATTTTCAATTAATTGGGATAGAAGTTTGGACCCATAAGGAAGTTTTGTTGGGCAATATTGTAGAAATTTTGAAGTCTTCTGCTAATGATGTATTCGTTGTACAAAATGAATCTGGGAATGAGACTTTAATACCCGCAGTTAAAGAAACCATTTTAGATGTAGATGTTAAATCAAATAAAATGTTGGTTAAATATATTTAAATCTCAAAAAAAATCTAATAAGAAATAATCTTTTTTAACTTGGATATATGTCATAATAGAATTGGAATTCCCGTTATTTCTTTGGATATAGGAGGTACTAGGATGTCTGGACATTCTAAATGGTCAACCATAAAACATAAAAAAGGTGTTACTGATGCTAGGAGAGGTAAATTATTTACCAAATTAGCTAAAGAAATAATTGTAGCTGCAAGGCAAGGTGGGGAGGACGTTGATAAAAATTTCAGATTAAGACTAGCTATACAAAAAGCGAAAGATAGCAATATGCCGAATGACACTATTCAGCGCGCAGTGAAAAAGGCTACTGGTTCAGGTGCAGACGGAGAACAGATGGATGAAGTCGTTTATGAAGGTTATGGACCTGGAGGTACCGCCGTTTTAATTGAAGTATTGACAGATAATAAAAATCGTTCTGTTTCAGCTATAAGATCTACTTTTACGAAAGGTGGTGGGAATTTAGCAGAATCAGGTGCTGTTGCTTGGCAATTTGATAAAAAAGGTTTGATAGTTGTTAAATCAGATTCAACTGATGAATCAGAAGAATTGGAGCTTGTAGCGATTGATGCAGGAGCAGAAGATATCGATGCCGATGATGGATCATTGTATGTTTATACTGATATTGCTGCGATAGAATCTGTTCGCACAAAGCTGGAAGAAAATGATTTGGATATTACCACTACAGAAATATCTATGGTTCCTAAGACTACTCTACAATTGGATTCGAAAGCATCGATTCAAACAATGAGGCTTTTGGACAGTTTAGACGAAATAGATGATGTTCAAAAGGTGTATTCAAATGCTGATTATACTGATGAAGCTTTAGTGCAATACCAGAGCCAAAATTAATTCTAAATATTACAGCTAGGAGTTGCGGTTTGCGAATTATGGGGATAGATCCCGGTACTGTAAGGATGGGTGTGGGAATCTTGGATGAATCTGGAGATCAACTCTCTTTGGTTCATTGCGGAGTTTTAAAAGCGTCGAATTCACTAGAGATGCATTTTAGATTGAGTGAATTGTTTGACCAACTTTTTGAAATGGCCAATAAATTTAAACCAGATGAAATAGCGATAGAAAGCGTATTTTCTAAAGTTAATTTTAAATCAGCAATATCAATAGGCCAGGCTCAGGCATTGGGTTTGATAGTTGCTGGTAAAATGGAATTACCTATTCATTTTTACACTCCAACGCAAGTAAAAAAATCTGTAACTGATTATGGATTAGGGACTAAGCAACAAGTTCAAGATACGCTGAAATTAATTTTTGGGATAGAAGAAGATTTAGGTTTATATGATGCATCAGATGCTTTAGCTGTAGGTGTGTGCCACGCAAATTCTATACGATTTAATGAAATAATTGAAAAAGAAGTGTTTTGATTTTTATTGGACACCATTACTTATTGAAAGGGGCCGTTTATGATAACTGAACTAGAAGGTGAGTTGGTTGGATCTGGAATAGATTGGGTTGATCTGAAACTAGTGGGTGTAACGGTAAGAGTCTTTGTTCCAGAAAACACGGTAGATGGACGTAATTTAACTAATGGGTTATTGAGAGTATACACAGTTTTTGTAATCAAAGATGATTCTCCTGTTTTGTATGGATTTAAAGATTCAGAAACACGATCTGTTTTTGATTCATTAAATAAAGTAGGTGGGATTGGTCCTAAATTGGCTTTAAGTATATTATCTAAATTTGATTATAATTCGCTTACTGTAGCCGTAGAGAGTGGTGATGTTGACTCTTTAAGTCAAGTTCCAGGGGTTGGTAAAAGAACTGCAAGTAGAATCATGCTTGAACTTTCAGGAAAACTTCAATTGCAAAGTGATTCTGACCTAGAAACTGCTGAAGTTGAAAGTTTAGTTCAAGCTCTTACTTCCCTTGGGTATAGTAACAGTGAAGTGTTTAAAGTAATCAATTCGGGCAATATTAGTTCTTTGCCTACAGTTGAAGAGAAAATACGTGCTTGTTTAGAAATATTGAGTGCAGGTGGATAGTTTGAATACGGAGATGGATTTATGGTCTGATATATATGATCAGGTATATCTTGATGTAAATGAAGATATTGATTTTTATGTTCAAGAATCTATTTTAAGCGATGGATCAGTACTAGAATTAGGATGTGGTACTGGTCGGGTTACATTTCCTATTGCCAGAGAGGGTATAGATTTAATTGCAATAGATAATTCTACCGGAATGTTGAAAATGGCTTTGGAAAAAATTAAGCATCAAGATACTTCATGCACTAACTTAGAATTTGTCAAATCAGACATGAGGAATTTTACATTTAACAAAAAATTTAATTTGATTATTATTCCTTTTAGAGGTTTTCAATCTTTACTCAATATCAATGATCAAATTCAAACACTTTTAAATATAAAAGAACATTTGAATAGAGATGGTAGATTTATATTTAATGCGTTTGTTCCAAGCTCTGAGTCAATGGAGGGTCCTGAGGATATTTTATCCCACTATAAAGATGTTCAAGACGTGGAAAACGATCGCAAATTTATCATTTGGAATCAAAGCGAATATGATCAATTTAATCAAATAGTTCACACTAGAGTGGTGGTAGATGAATCTAATAATTTGGGTGACGTAGTGAGACGTTTTTACAGAGATTTTTCTCTCCGTTATACATTTCGTTGGGAATTCTATCATTTATTGAGGTCAAATGGATTTAAATTATTAAATCTTTATGGGGATTTTGAAAAATCTGATTTTGATGATTCGAGTACTGAGATGGTTTGGGAATTTGGTTTGGAATAGGTGAACTAGTACAACTTGATTATTTGATTTCCTATCTGGATTTCCCCAATCAATCTAATTGCTATTACTTATGTGAATTACGAAGCTATCCTAAATGGTAATTGAATCGTTTCAATGGATAGAAGCTGTTTTTTAAGGAGATGATTTTCATGATAAGAAATGTATATGCCATCGCCATATTTATCGTGTTACTGGTGGTTTTGGGATGTGGAGGAGTAGAAGATACATTAACAACTGAGAATATCAATCTAGTTCAAGATCCAGTTTCAACGAACATAGTTGAAATCAAAGAATCTACATACGATAGTGATAATGAAGTGGCGATTGAAGATAATTTATCGAGTCCTGAAGACCAAGTTTTAAATGAAGATGATGACACTATAGTTGGATACATCGATGTGATTGGAGCGTATGAATTAGCCATAAATGATGTTTATAACAAAGTACTGAACTCTATAGTTCACGTAGAAGTTGAATATAAATCTTTATCTAATGCATATACTCAACAGAGAAATTCATCAAGAGGCGAAGGTTCAGGATTTGTTTGGGATAGCAAAGGACACATAGTAACGAATCACCACGTTGTTGCAAGTGCATCGTCGATTAATGTCATATTTGCTGATTATTCAGAATATGAAGCAACGTTGATTGGTAGTGACTCGGACTCTGATTTAGCTGTATTAAAATTAGTTTCCAAAAATGATCTTCCGAATCCAATAGAACATGGAGATAGTGATATTTTAAAAGTTGGTCAGATGGCTATAGCTATAGGAGCCCCATTTGGTCAGGAATTTACTGTTACTAGCGGTATAATAAGTGCTTTAGGTAGGACCATACAGAGTGTTAGAGGTACTTTTTCAAATCCTAAAATAATCCAAACAGATGCTCCAATCAATCCAGGCAATTCTGGTGGGCCTTTGCTAGATAAATATGGCAGAGTTATCGGTATAAATTCTCAGATTGCCTCAGCTAGTGGTAGCAACGCAGGCGTTGGTTTTGTTGTGCCTATTAATACAGCGAAACTTGTTGTGCCAGAATTAATAAGTTCAGGAAAATTTGATCATCCATATCTAGGGATTTCAGGAGTAACTCTTAGAAGGCAAATTGCCGAATCTCTAGATATACCACCGAATACCAGAGGTATATTAGTAGCACAAGTTGTTCCGAATAGCCCTGCTGAAGAAGCAGGATTAAAATCCAATGAAATTAAAACCACATCGGGTTCGATTAATTATGTGTCAGGTGGAGATATAATTATTAGTGTTGAAGGATTTCCTATAAGATCTATGGAAGAATTACTTTCATATATGTCTGATAACGTTAGACCAGGTGATCAAATAACACTTGAGGTTATTTCCTTTAATGGTAAGACCCGGGATGTTAACATATCAGTTGGTAGTAGGCCGAATAACCAAACTTGATAATTAAAATTTAATTGATTTATGTGACTGGTTTTATTTGGTTGATGAGATTAGCATGAATAAATTTAAGTTAGTTTCGGATTTTATTGTTACTGGAGATCAGCCTGATGCACTTAATCAGGTTGTTGACGGTTTGAATAAAGGAATGAAATCACAAACCCTAATGGGAGTAACTGGTAGCGGTAAAACTTTCACCGTAGCCAATGTTATCGAAAAAATTCAAGCTCCGACATTGGTTATTGCCCATAATAAAACGCTTGCTGCGCAGCTTGCTACTGAATTCAAGGAATTTTTCCCGGAAAATGCTGTGGAATATTTCGTGAGTTATTATGATTATTATCAGCCTGAGGCTTATTTACCAAGTACAGATGTATATATAGAAAAGGACGCTGACATAAATGACCAATTAGACCAACTTAGACATTCTGCAACTCGCGCTTTGTTGAGTCGAAGAGATGTTTTGATAGTTGCATCAGTGTCCTGTATATTTGGTTTGGGTTCCCCTGAAGAATATCAATCTTTTGTGGTTAATATTAAAAAGAGTGAACTTTTTTCTCGGAAGCAATTGATAAAAAATTTAATTGATATGCAATATGAGAGAAATGATTATGATTTATCTAGAGGTAGATTTAGAGTTAGAGGTGATACTCTTGATATTTTGCCAGTGTATGAAGATGAAGAAGGAGTCAAGATAGAATTTTGGGGAGATGAGGTTGAAAGGATAACTAAAATGGATCCTCTAACTGGAGAATTGTTAGGTGAAGTTGAATTAGTAGATATATATCCTGCTAAACATTTTGTTACTGCGGAAGATAAGTTAAAAGCAGCTATTGAAAGTATCGAGATAGAACTAGACCAAAGGTTGATTGAGCTGAAAAAAGATGCCAAGTTGTTGGAAGCCCAAAGACTTGAATCTAGAACTAGGTACGATTTAGAAATGCTGAAAGAGAGTGGCTATTGTTCTGGGGTAGAAAATTACTCAAGACATTTGTCGCAAAGGCAGCCCAATAGTGTTCCTTATACATTAATGGATTATTTTCCAGAAGATTTTGTTTTATTTGTAGATGAATCACATATGACTTTGCCTCAAATTAGAGCTATGTATGGAGGAGATCGTTCCCGAAAAGAAGTTTTGGTGGACCATGGTTTTAGGTTACCTTCTGCTTTAGATAATCGCCCGTTAAATTTTGAAGAGTTTATTGCTTCTACCAATCAAGTGGTATTTGTTTCTGCCACTCCTGGCCCTTATGAAAATCAACAGAGTTCACAAACTGTAGAACAGGTGATACGCCCAACCGGGTTAGCAGATCCCGAGATAGAGGTGAAAGGAACTATTGACCAGATAGATGATTTATTGAGAGAGATTAAAGTTAGGATAGCAAAATCTGAAAGATGTTTAGTCACAACACTTACAAAACGAATGGCAGAAGAATTAGCTGAATATCTAATTGAAATGGGGATTAAGACTCATTATTTGCATTCTGAAATAAAAACCTTTGAAAGAAGTGAGATTTTACGCGACCTTCGGTTAGGTCTATATGATGTAATTGTAGGAATCAATTTATTAAGAGAAGGATTGGATTTACCTGAAGTCAGCTTAGTGGCAATTTTGGATGCGGATAAGGAAGGATACCTTAGGTCTCATACAGCTTTAATTCAAACGATTGGTAGGGCAGCTAGGCATATTGAAGGTAAAGTGATTATGTATGCAGATAAAATAACGCGTTCTATGCAAAAAGCTATAGAAGAAACGGAAAGACGACGTAATAAACAAAACGATTATAATAAGAAAAGAGGAATCACTCCGCGATCAATTAGTAAAACGATTCACGATATTACAGAAAGAATTAGTGATGCAATGTCTACTGAAATTGATGAAAAAGACGTTGTTAATGTAAATGTAGAAAATGTCGATAAATTAATTGTTGATTTGGAAAAACAAATGAAACGTTCATCCGAAGATTTAGAATTTGAAAAGGCGGCAATAATAAGGGACAAAATAATCGAAATAAAAAAATTAAAACAACAACAAAACACAGAAACTATAGATATAGTAATGCAATGATTTGAGAAATTTATAGCATAATTTTTTTGTTTCTAATTTGCGTAAATACTGAAATCATGAATGAGTTTATGGAATACTAGCAAAAATTAATATATTATCGAATGTGTACCATATGAATTACAATTCAGAATAAATTTATAGAGGTGACAGACTAATGACTGATGAAAAAGCAATAACAGGAGAGGATATATATGAGGCACTTAAAGATGTTTATGACCCTGAAATTCCTGTTAATGTAGTTGATTTAGGGCTTATTTATGATTGTGCTGTAGAAAATGGTGACGTCAATGTAACAATGACATTGACATTCCCTGGTTGCGGTATGGGTCCTCAAATCGCTCAGCAAGCGGAGTGGCGTATAGCTGAGATAGATGGGGTAGGAGATGTTTCTGTAGAAATTGTTCATGATCCGCCTTGGAATCCTGACATGATTACAGAAGATGGTAAGATAGCTTTAGGTATGGATTAAGTCCACTAAACTTAAAAATATGAATTTACAGTAGATATTTAGGAGAAACGATGGCGGGTACTCAAAATCCCCACGGTCATAATCACGGAATGGATTCTGCTCGAGCTAAAGTCGAACAGATGAAAAAACAGTGGGCACAAAAAAAGGCAGTGGCAGATACTTTAGCTTCAGTTGGAACCAAGGTTGGCGTTTATAGTGGAAAAGGAGGTGTTGGCAAAACTACTGTATCGGTTAATTTAGCTGTTACTTTAGCTCAAACCGGTAAGGATGTTGGGATTTTAGATGTAGATATTGATTGCCCAAATGTTGTTAGAGCTCTAGGTGTGGCTGAAAAACCTGAAGTTGGAGAAGACAACAAAATGATACCTCCTGAGGCATTTGGAGTTAAAGTTATGTCGATGGCTTTTTTCCAAAAAAAAGAAGACGAAGCAATAATTTGGCGTGGTCCAATGATTCATAATGCCATTAACCAGTTGTTGCAATCAACTAATTGGGGCAAGTTGGATTATTTGATAGTAGATTTACCACCGGGAACTTCTGATTCACCATTGACAGTAATGCAGACACTTTCTCTGGATGGTTTCGTTGTTGTAACTACCCCTCAAGACTTATCTAAAATTGATGCTTTACGCTCAATTAACATGATTAAAAAGCTAAACATACCTGTGTTGGGCGTAGTGGAAAATTTTTCAGGCGAAATTTTTGGAACTGGTGCAGGTAAGGCGTTAGCTAATTTAGCCAAAGTAGATCATTTAGGAAATTTATCATTGAAAGTAGACTATCGTGAGTCTTTAAAACCTACTGTGTTGACTAGTTCAGATGTGAAGCAAGAATATGAGTTAGTTGCTTCTAATACTATTAAAGTTTTACAATAATCTTTCTGTATTTTGATGAAGTTGTTTTATCTGGAGAATTACAGTGAGTCAACTTGCTATTTATGGTGGCCCCCAAACTATAACTCATGATTTCGGAGAGATCTTTGATTGGCCTATTATAACCAACGAAGATGAATCTGCTGTTTTGGATATACTTAGGACAAGAAATATGTCCGGTATTGACGTTACTATTAAGTTTGAACGTGAATTTGCAAGATATCATGGCGTAGAGTACGCTCTAGCTACAAATAATGGAACTGCTGCTGTTCATTCGGCAATGTTTGCATGTGGTATTGGAATAGGGGATGAGGTTATATGCCAAAGTTCTACTTTTTGGGCGTCTGTGTTACCAGTCTTAAATTTGGGTGGAACGGTTGTTTTTGCAGATATTGATAAGAATACCTTAACTTTAGATCCGATTGATGTTGAAAGTAAGATTACAAGAAATACCAAAGCCATAATTGTAGTACATTATTTCGGACATCCTACGGATATGGATCCTATAATGGATATTGCTAAGAAAAATGGCATTAAAGTCATTGAAGATGTTTCTCATGCACATGGAGGATTTTATAAAGGCAGACTTTTAGGGACAATTGGCGATGTTGGTGCTATGTCAGTTATGTCTGAAAAAGGATTTGCTATTGGAGAAGGTGGTGTTTTAATTACCCGCGACCAGAAAATTTACGAACGTGCCATAGCATTTGGTCATTATGAGAGAACAGGTGGATTTGGAACTAGGTCAACTAGTGACTTAATCCAGGACAAAGAATTGCAACGATTTTCGGGTACTCCGTTGGGTGGTTTCAAATATCGAATGCACCAAATGTCTTCTGCAATAGGTAGGGTCCAATTGAAATATTATAAGCAACGAATGCTTGAAATTCAAAAGGCAATGAACTACTTTTGGGATTTGTTAGAAGATGTACCTGGAGTCAAATCTCATCGCACTTCCATTAATTCTGGAAGTACCATGGGAGGTTGGTATATGCCTCATGGGATTTATTGCCCAGAGGAAATTGGAGATATATCCCTTGAAAAATACTGTGAAGTTGTCCGAGCTGAAGGAGTTTATACAAAGCCCGGAATGAATGAATTGCTGCATTTAAAGCCTATATTTAATGATGCTGATATATATGGTCATGGCATACCCACAAGAATAGCTAACTCGAATAATGATATACGACAAATGAAAGGTAGTTTACCTATATGTGAATTTATGTCTGACAGAGTGTTTTCGATTCCTTGGTTTAAACATTATAGACCGGATGTGATAGAGCAGTATGCTAGTGCATTTGCAAAAGTATCCAATTTAGCTGCAGAAATAGAACAATGAGGTTACAAAATCATAACAAGTTTATAAATTACTGACTCTGTAATATAGCTTTTGTATTTGCCTGTTTAAAATGAACTTGAGTGTTTTGTCATTGTGAATCAAAAAAAGAGATTTCGTTATCATTATATAAATCCACTTTCTTTTGACTTTGATTGGGGTTTTTAAATCATGTTGATTCTTGTTAGAAGCTAATTTATTTAAAGTTTCAACACCTATCAAAAACGGCCATAATGCCGCTAGTCTTAACCTTGGTAAAGATTTAGGAATAAGCATGATGTATGTCGCCGCTCTTACATAATACTTCGTTGCTAGTGGTAATAATTCTGATAAAGCTAATCCGATTTGATTTTCATGATGATTTAACAGTTTATAGGAATCAAAATTGAGATGTTCTAAGCTACTTTTGGGTATATAGCATTTTCCTTCAATTAGGTCGGAGTTGAAATCACGAATAATATTTGTTAGTTGAAGAGCTTTTCCGAAATCACTTGAAAGCTCAAAAAAATAATCAGTATCAGATAATTCTAATTTCTTTTCATGCAACAAAATTAAATTACTAAAGAATTCTCCTACACTTCCAGCAATTTTGTATATATAAGTATCTAATTCAGAGTATGTATTCAAAAAATTGACTTCATTTGGTGAATGAGGGACTAACTTTTCAAGTTCGAATGACATACCGTCAGTAATGTGTAGGAGTACTTTTGAAACAATGTGTTGATTTTCTGATGATAAATTATCAAAAACCTTTTTGTAAGATGTTATTTTTGAACAGCATCCCTTAATGTTGCAATGGAGTGATTTGCTTAGGTCGTTGTTACTTAAAGTATTTGTGAAGGATTTGCGAATTTCATATAAATGAGAAGTTTTGGAATTTATCGGAAGAGATTCATTGTCTACAATATCATCTATATATCTTGCTATTAAATAAGCTATGCCCGCAGGAGTAAAAATTTCCCTTGGCAATACTTTAAGCGTTAGGTAAAACGATCTAGAAACCATTTTCAGTTCGTTATGTATAAACGCTTTTTCTTTTGAGGACAATTGACTTTTAGTTATTTGCGAGATTTTCATTTGTTAAATTAATTAGGTGGATTTGTTAATCTAACTTAACTACATTGATAAATATAATTAAAGACTAGTTTTATTTCAAAAGACTATATTGTTATAATTGCGCTTATAGTAGTATAAGCTAGATTTATATTAACTGATATTTTATATTTAAAGGTTTTAAATTCAACTATGAGTACCGATATCCCTTTATTGGAAACCAAATTACTGTCTAAAACGTTTGATGCTGGTGAAGATTCGATACAACCCCTACAATCAATAAATTTCACCGCAAAATCTGGTAATTTTATAGCTATTATGGGGCCATCTGGTTCTGGTAAAACAACTTTGCTTAATTTGATGGCTGGTTTAGATAAACCAACTGATGGGAAAGTTTTGTTTGAAGGAAAAGATGTAGTTCAAATGTCTGAAAAAGAATTGACTCAGTTTAGACGACATAGTCTAGGTTTTGTTTTTCAATCTTTTATGTTAATGCCATTATTGTCCGCTTTTGAAAATGTTGAATTAGTATTAAGAATCGCAGGTGTTGGAGCTTCTCAAAGAAAGGATAGAACTTTAAAGGCTTTAGAAATGGTGGGTATGTCACATAGGATGAATCATAGGCCTCACGAATTATCCGGAGGAGAAAAACAAAGGGTTGCAATAGCAAGAGCTACTGTATCTGATCCATATATAATATTTGCAGATGAGCCTACAGCAGAATTGGATTCGATTAATGCTCAAGCAATATTCAGTATCTTTAAGCAATTGACCATTGAAAAGGGTATGACTGTTATTACTACTACACATGATGCTACATTAATCGATATGGCGTCTGAAGTTTATGAAATAAGGGACGGCGTTCTTCATAGAAAAGTTGCGACCAACTAAGTATTTTTAAAGCGTTTGATTTTTGTGTATGTCATTATTTCTTTATTGGCAAATTTGTTTGATTATTGATTATTCTAATAAGTTGAACCAAAGGTGCTAATAAGATAACTTTGATTGAGAAATTCATTTGACTTTTAGACGGTCAAAAGTATTACATGATTTGAACCCGGAGGTGTATTAATATGTCTAAGCCGAGAGCTTTGGTTACGCGTGGTATATTTGATGAAGCGTTAGAAATGATAAGAGAGACCATCGATGTTGATTTATGGGAAGATGAGATGCCTCCTAGTAGAGATGTGTTACTTGAAAAAGTTAAAGGTGTTGATGGATTGTTATGTTTGTTAACGGATAAAGTTGATTCAGAACTTATGGACACAGCTGGTCCGCAATTGAAAGTAGTAAGCCAGATAGCTGTGGGGTTTGATAATATTGATATTCCTGAGGCAACAAGACGTAATATACCTGTAGGTAATACACCTGATGTTTTGACCCAAACAACTGCCGATGCTGCATGGGCTTTGTTACTAGCAGCAGCAAGGCGAATAGGTGAAAGTGAAAGAGCCGTACGTTCAGGAAATTGGCGTACTTGGCATCCATTACATTATTTGGGACAAGATGTATACAATGCTACATTGGGCATAATTGGTATGGGCCGCATAGGGATAGAGGTTGCTAAAAGAAGCTCGGGGTTTAATATGCAAGTTTTGTATAGTGACATATACAGAAGAGAGGATCTTGAAAAAGAATATGGATTCAAATATGTAGATCTTGAGACCATTTATAAAGAGAGTGATTTTATAAGCGTACATACAGTATTGAGTGAAGAGACCCATCATCTAATAAGTACAAAAGAATTTGGTATTATGAAAAATAATGCAGTGATTGTTAATGCTGCTAGAGGTCCTATTATTGATTCAAAAGCACTGTATAAAGCTCTTAGCGAACAAACAATTGCTGCTGCTGGTCTTGACGTTACTGATCCTGAACCAATACCTGTAGACGATCCTTTGTTGACTTTAGAAAATTGTGTTATTGTTCCCCATATTGCTAGTGCTAGTGTAAAAACTAGACGAGAAATGTCTATGATATCGGCAGAGAATTTAATTAGAGGTATCAAGGGAGAAAGATTGTTAACTCCTGTTAACCCTGAGGTTTACGATTAAAAGATATGCGTTTAATTGACGGAGGTATGAACTAAAATCACTCTTTTTGCGCGAGGTGCTTAATGACTAAATATGAAACATTAGATTTATCTGATATTTGTAATGTTGGTTTGAGTGAGGTTCCATTAAAACCTGCTTTTGGGCTTCAAGAATATAGAGGTATTCCGTTCATTATAGGTGGCGACTCTCAAGATGAATCGAATTTATTCTTGAAATTGGATTCCAATTCTGGTCCAGTTCGAATAAAGGTTAATAAAAAAGCATATCAAGTTATATTTGCACATAGGCTATTAGATTCAAAATTTATGAAAGATGGAAGTATAGGGTGTAATGCAGCTGAATACAAATTTTTCATGAAAGATGGAAGTGAAAAATCTACCTTCATTAGAGAAAGATTTGAGATTTCATCGATATTGAAGGATGCAATCCCCGGTGTTCCTGGATCTCCATTTTCTGCCGTACCGGATTTGGATGACTCGTTGATGGATAGGTTTGAAGGTCCTTGGGATCAAATTGGAAGGCGACAAATGGAATCCTCACAAGCTACTGTACGAGATTATTATTTGTGGAATTGGTGTAATGAATTATCAGATACAGAAATTGATTATATTGAAATGATACCAGGAGAATTACCTGTTTTAATAGCGGCAATCACCTTGTCGAAAGTGAATGAAAATCCTTTTGCACGTGTTGGGAAAAGACCGGTGAAGATTAGAGTGAATAGTAATGATCTGAAAGAAATTCCAGGTGAGACTTTGGAGATTGAGGTTGATACTGGTGTATCAACCTATCCTCATTCTTTACCTGAAGATTCTGCTGATAAATTTATCGAGGATAAATTCAAAGGATGGGGTGAACGTGAAAATTCTGTTTCCACTTCGTCTTATGTTGATATCGCGGCTACGAATTCAGCCGATATTAAAGTTAGGCAAAACGGAAACGAAATTGGTTCTGCATCTTGGGGTAAATTGTTGAAAGATAAGACATCTAAATCTGACAAAGTAGACTTTAAACTTATAGAAGATGGGAAAAATTGGGTTCATGTTAAAGTTGTTGATGATGAAACTAACAAAATAGTTCCTTGCCGAGTGCATTTCAGATCTCCTGAAGGAGTCCCATACCAGCCACATGGTCACCATAATCAGGTTAATACCAATTTAGAAACTTGGCATATTGACATAGGCGGAGATGTGAGACTTGGTCGCGTTACATATGCATATATAGATGGAACCAGTCAGGGCTGGTTGCCCAGAGGAGAAGTAATTGTAGATATAGCAAGAGGCTTTGAATACGAGCCACTAAGAGTCAAAGAATTTATTAAGCCAGGCCAAAGGGAATTAAATTTGCGATTGAAAAGATGGACCAATATGAATAAAAAGAATTGGTATAGTGGAGATTCCCATGTACATTTTTTGGGGACACAAGGTGCACATACTGAATCTATGGGAGAAGATTTGAATGTTGTTAACCTCTTGCAATCACAATGGGGAAGTTTGTTCACTAATAAGGAGGATTTTACAGGACACCCTAGTGTTTCTCAAAATGGAGACAATATAGTATATGTATCCCAAGAGAATAGACAGCATTTTATGGGACACATGATATTGTGGGGGTTGAAAAAGGCTGTAATGCCTTGGTGTACCGATGGTCCAGGGGAGGGAGATATTGGAGGAGCGATGGAGACTACCTTAAGCCATTGGGCTGATGAAGCTCACGAACAAGGTGCTTATGTTATTAGTCCTCACTTTCCTAATCCTAATGGAGAACCAGCAACATTGATTGCAACAGGTCGTTTAGATGGTATTGAGATGTTGAGACAAACTGAATATAACCACCAAGAATATTACAGATATTTGAATTGTGGGTATAAGCTTCCGTTAGTAGGCGGGACAGATAAAATGGATAGTAATGTACCAGTTGGGTTATATCGTACATATGTACGTTTAGATGATGATCAGGAATTCACTTATAAGAATTGGTGTGAAAATGTGAAAAAAGGACGTACATTTTTGAGTGGTGGTCCGATTATAGACTTGAATGTTGAAGGAGCAGGAATTGGTGATGTGTTCCGTGTTTCTGGACCAGGTGAAATACAAATAAGTGCATATGCAGAGAGCATCATCCCGATAAATACGCTAGAGATTATTTGTAACGGTAAGGTAGTAGCATCTGCCAACTCTACGTCAGGTGCACGCAGGCTTGAAATCAATGAGAAATTAAAAGTAGATTCCCATAGTTGGATTGCAGCTAGGGCTGGAGGCCCAAGTTATTTTGGTGATTTGAACCATATGGATGTATGGAATAGGGGTGTGTTTGCACATACTTCTCCAATATATATTGAATGTGGGGGTAAGTGGCAAATGTTTGATCGTCTTACTGCTGAATATATGTTGAACTTGATAAATGGCAGCATGACTTATATAAACAATCTTTCGACCCAGGATGATCATAATAGAGTTACTCACCATCATCATTCCCATGATCATATGGAATTTTTGCAAAAGCCATTCAAAGAAGCACGCAAGCTTATATCAGAAAGAATTCGTAATAATATTTGAATTTGTATATTCTTTGGAGCTAAGACATGGAAAATATTAAATACGAATCTATAGCAGGAAAAAAAGTTGTTATAACTGGAGCAAGTGGTGGCATTGGGGAAGCATTGTCTACTATCTATGCTGAAAATGGAGCTAAGTTAATATTGACGGATATTTCCGCCAGACTGAAAATCGGTAATTATCCTGATGGTGCTATATTAATACCTGGTGATTTGTCTAGTTTGGATAGCGTTGAAGATTTAGCAAAATGTGTATTGGATGAAGTTGGTAGTGTAGACATATTAATAAACAATGCGGGACTACAAATAGTTACTCCTGTAGATGAATTTCCAGACAAAGAATGGCTCAAACTTATCCAAGTAATGCTAGTAGCTCCTTTTCAATTAACAAAATATTTTTTGCCAGGAATGAAAAAGAATAAATGGGGTAGGATTATAAATATTTCATCTATCCATGGATTAGTTGCGAGCCCTTTCAAATCAGCGTACGTAGCTGCTAAACACGGATTAGTTGGTTTTACAAAAACCGTTGCAACAGAAGTTGGAGAAGATGGTATCACTGCAAATTCTATATGCCCTGGATACGTTGATACTCCTCTTTCGAGAGGCCAAATTAAATCGCAGTCTTTGGTACATGGTATTGATGAAGATGAAGTGATAAGCAAAATAATGTTGCAAAATGCTTCTATTAAAGAACTTATAGATCCTTCTGAAATAGCTTCTTTAGCTTTATTTTTGTCTTCTGATTCAGCTAAATCTATAACCGGTTCAGCATATAGTATAGATGCCGGATGGACTGCCCGTTAACGTAGTGGTTTTATGAGCCAGTAGTAATATTTAGTTGTCCTCTCCGAATCTTTTAATTTCATCGATGATTTCTTGAGGTATATCTTTTGGTACTTGGTTTAATTCAATTTTGGCTGATTGTACTTGTTGTTTGATTTTATCGACAACTTCTGGATTTGATAGGGTAGTTGTATCTCCCACTTCAACAAAATTAGAAATAGATGCAATAACTCTACGCATTATTTTGCCAGAACTAGTTTTAGGTAAATCAGTGGTTACCCAAACATGCGCTGGTCTAGCAATAGGTCCTATATTGGTAGCTATTGCTTGTTTAACATCGTTTTCGATTGTTGTTTGTTTTTCGTAACCTGGCTTAAGAGAAACATACATTTCTGGGACCCTCCCTTTTAGGTCGTCAATTGCTGGAACTGCTGCGGCTTCTCCTATAGATGGTACAGTAAGAGCTGCTGATTCAAGCTCCTTTGTTCCAAGTCGATGTCCTGCTACGTTGATAACGTCATCTAAGCGTCCAACTATTCTGAAATAACCGTCGGATGATTGAGTTGCACCATCACCGGTTACGTATGGCCAATCTCGCCAGTCTTTACTTTCGGGTTTGGCGTATTTTTTGAAATAAGTGTTTATAAATCTTTCAGGGTCTTTCCAAATTGTTTGCATGCGACCTGGCCATGGATTACTTATACAGATATTGCCAGCACTACCACTGCCTGGTTCAATTACATTACCGTTTTCGTCAAGAATGACAGGAAAAATCCCTAATGTACCAGGTCCACAACTCCCTGGTTTCATTGGTTCAGTTCCAGGTAATGTGGCGCCGATGAAACCACCTGTTTCGGTTTGCCAATATGTGTCTACGATTACCGCTTTTCCTCTACCTACAACTTCGTAATACCAACGCCACACTTCAGGTTCTATTGGTTCACCTACTGTGGTCATATGTTTGAAATTATAGTTATACTTAGCGGGTTCATCTGGCCCTGCTTTTCTTAACATTCTGATTGTTGTTGGAGCTGTGTGAAATATATTTACACCCAGTCTTTCCGCGATTCTCCATGGTCTTCCTGCATCAGGGAAAGTTGGGACACCTTCATACATCACACTTGTTGCTCCTATCGAAAGAGGCCCATAAACTATATATGAATGGCCTGTAATCCATCCTATATCTGCAAAACACCAATATATGTCATCTGGGTGTATATCCTGGTAATATTTTGATGTTGCTGCTGCGTATGATAAATAACCGCCTGTGCTATGTTGTATTCCTTTTGGTTTTGCAGTAGTCCCACTGGTATACATCAAAAATAATGGAGAATCGGACGACATTGATTCAGGTGGGGTTGTTTTACCCTCATATGATTCTAATAATTCATTGACTGAATAATCTCTGCCTTGAATCATTGGTGAAGATGATGAGTATTTATTTGGATATCGTTGCCAAATTAAAACTTTTTCAACATCTGTCCCATTAGAACTCGCTTGTTCTACAGCTTCATCAGCTTTAACCTTATGGTCCAATAATTTGCCGTTACGATTGTAAGAATCTGCTGTAATTAAAATGTTACTTTCTGAATCTATAATCCTATCACCACATGCGGTTCCGCTGAATCCTCCGAATACTTGACTATGGATAACTCCCAGTCGAGCACATGCGAGCATGGTAATTGGTAATTCTGGAATCATTGGCATATGGAGTGTTACTCTATCTCCAGGTTTTAATCCACAGAATTCTTTTAACAAAGTAGCAAATTCATTTACTTTTACAAATAACTCTGAGTATGTAATTACTCGGTCAGGCTCGTTTTCTTGTTCAGATACCCATATAATAGCTGCTTTATCTGCATAATCAGATAAATGCCTATCGACACAGTTATAAGAAGCGTTTAGTTTCCCACCAACGAACCAATTGTAAAATGGAGGGTTGGAACTGTCTAATATTTGGTCCCATTCTTTATCCCAGGTTATTAGGTCGGAATATTGTTTGAAACATTCTGGGAATTTATCAATTGTGAAATTTGATTTTATGTTTTTGTCATTGATGTTTGCTTGATTAGCAAACTCATCAGAAGGATAAATTAACTCTTCTTCTCGCCAATGGGATGCTATTTCTGATTCGTTTGCGTTAGCTTTGTTTGTATCTTTAGTCATTTTTAAACCTTTTATATTTATTTGGTTATCAAATAATTTGTCCTGATCTGAGCGTTGCTATTATACAATAATAAATTTTGTAATAAAATGGATACCTTTAAGATTATAAATAATGGTGTTAAGGAACGATCGGTGGCAATGTGCTTAATATAAAACTTCTATGCTATGTTAATTTGTTAAGTTCAAAAATGCTTGGAAGTGGTATAATTTTCAGCAAATCTATTAGGATTAAAAGAGGTATATAAACTGAAAATAAAAGTTATGGTTTTTGCTAAATTTAAAGAGGTTGCAAATACCGGGGATTTTGAATTACACCTTCCATTGGGTACGAATGTGGGGAAAGCGATTACTGAAATCTGTTTGAAATACCCCAGTTTAAACTTAGAAGATGCAAAATTTTTGATTGCGGTCAATTATGATTATGCTGATTACGATAAAGTATTACAAGATGGTGATGAAATTGCCTTAATACCTCCTGTAAGTGGTGGTTGGGCATAAAATTCAAGGTAAATGTAAAGTTCAATAATGATAATAATAACTGAAGATCAATTGGATATTCAAAGTTTCACAGACTATGTCGTTGGTGATGAAAATGGTGCGATTAACACTTTTTTGGGAGTTACTAGGAATGTTACTGATGGTAAAGCAGTGCTGAAGCTAGAATACGAATGTTACTTGCCGATGGCGCAAAAAACATTGGAACAAATAAGGGATGAGGCGATTGTGAAATGGGAGGTAAGTTCTGTTTCTATAGGACATAGAATAGGCACTTTGGATATAGGGGAAATAAGTTTGGTAGTAGCTGTATCTGGTCCACACAGAGCAGATGTTTTTAAGGTCTGCCAATATATTGTTGATAGAATAAAAGAAATTGTTCCCATATGGAAAAAAGAGTTTTTTGAAGACGGAGCAATATGGGTTGAATCTCCGGGCTGTGAACCTCAATAAGCTGAAAAGTATATGATAAAATATTTCAGATGATGAAATTTGTTGATTCTATATTTAAATAGAATAGTATTTTGGAGGGATCGCATAGTGGTCTAGTGCGGGCGCCTGCTAAGCGCTTAGGGGGAGAGATCCCTCTCACGGGTTCGAATCCCGTTCCCTCCGCCGGTTTTTATTTTTTTGAACAGGATTGTAATAGGGAAATCTAAATGGATACATACAATATTTGGACAATTGGATGCCAAATGAACAAAGCCGATTCAGAACGCCTTGGTAGCGCACTTGATCAAATGAGTTTGTCTTTGGTTCACTCTCCTGAACAAGCCGATGTTGTTGTTGTTAATAGCTGTGTTGTAAGGAAAAGTGCAGAAGATAAAGTTACCGGAATGCTTGCGAAACTGAATGGTTTCAAAAAAAATAACCCTAGCCAAGTTATTGCTTTGATGGGGTGTATGGTTGGTCCAAAGCAAGACAAATTGCAAAAACAATTTCCTTTTGTTGATGTGTTTATGAGACCGCAAGAATATGATCCTCTATTACAATTGATAGGTGTGAAAACAGGGATAGATCCAGATGGATGTGTAGGAGATTTGACCGCTACTCCTGGTGTGACTGCTTTTATACCTATAATTCATGGCTGCGATAAATTTTGTTCTTTTTGCATAATTCCATATAGGAGAGGAAGAGAAGTCAGCAGGACTATAACCGATATAGTTAGAGAAACAGAACTTCTTGTTGCGCGGGGAGTTAAAGAGATTACTCTACTTGGTCAGAATGTTGATTCATATGGGCATGACTTTGATGAAAAGAGAGACCTAGCAGATTTATTGATTGCTTTAAACGATGTTAAGGATTTAAAGAGGATTAGGTTCTTAACTTCTCATCCTAATGATATGAGTGACCGCATAATCGATACTGTTGCTCAACTAGATAAGGTATGTGAACATATCAATTTGCCCTTCCAAGCTGGTGACGACGATGTTCTAGAGAAGATGAGAAGAGGATATACCAATAAGGAGTATAGGTTATTAGTGGATAAGATAAGAGATAGAATACCTAATGTGTCGATGGGTACTGACTTAATTGTTGGATTTTCAGGTGAAACTCCCGAACAGTTTCAAAAGAGTGTTGAAATGTTAGAAGACATCAAGTTTGATAAGGTTCATTCAGCTTCTTATTCTGTTAGAGAAGGTACTATTGCATTTAGAACATTACCGGATGATGTGCCAGTAGAGGAGAAGAAAGCTAGGTTGAAAACAATAGATGACCTTCAAAAAGATATACAAAGTGATTTAAATGCTAAGTTGAATGGTACTTTGCAAGAAGTTTTAATTGAAAAAATAACAGATGATATATTTGAAGGAAGAACTAAGAATGATAAGATAGTACGTGTGAGTGGTACTGCCACTACTATTGGAGAAATTATAGAAGTAAAAATACAAAAAGCTGGCCCATGGAGCTTGTCTGGTCTTACTGTTGACCGACTTGAAGTATTGATATAGAGGTAATTTTTTGGCTACACAAACTAAAATGCCTGTTGTACCTATAACTGAATTAGAGCAATCTGCTTTTTGTCAGACTGAAGAAGATTTAGAATCTAAATCCTTAATTGAAGAATTTGCTGTGGGAGTTAAATGGCAACGTATTCCAAAAAAATATCTTGGTTTGTCTCCTAAACTTCTTGCTGGAAGAATACAAAGTGCCAAAAAGTTACTTGGCCAAAAAGTTGTGATTTTAGGTCATCATTATCAAAGGGATGAAGTAATACAGTTCGCAGATTACACTGGAGATTCATTTAAATTATCTGAATATGCTGCATCTCAAACTGATGCTGAGCATATAATTTTTTGCGGTGTTCATTTTATGGCTGAAACTGCAGATATTTTAACTGATAATTCTCAAAATGTGATTTTGCCGAATATGACGGCCGGATGTTCAATGGCGGATATGGCGATAACTGACGATGTTCTTGATTGTTGGGATGATTTGAATTCTGTATTGAAAAGACAAATTGTCACTCCTATTACTTATATGAATTCAACTGCTGATATTAAATCATTATGTGGCGAAAACGACGGGGTTGTTTGTACTTCCTCTAACGCAAAAAAAACATTTGAATGGGCTTTAAAAAAACAAGGAAAGATTTTATTTTTGCCTGACCAACATCTTGGTAGAAACACAGCATCTAGAATGGGTGTTTCTAATGACGAAATGATAGTTTGGGATCCATTTAAGCCTTTGGGTGGAAATAGTGAAGAAGATATAAATAAATCAAAAATAATATTATGGAAAGGTCATTGTTCAGTACATACCCGATTTACCTTAAAACAGATAAATAGCGCTAGAGATAAACATAATGACGTTAAAGTAATTGTTCATCCTGAGTGTACTCCCGATGTAGTCGATAATGCAGATCTTTATGGTTCTACCGAATTCATTATAAATGAAGTTGTAAATGCTAAGCCTGGTAGCACATGGGCGATAGGTACAGAAATAAATTTAGTGAATAGATTAGCTAAAGAAAATCAGGATAAAAATATATTCTGTTTAGATTCAATTGTATGTCCATGCGCTACTATGTACAGAATTCATCCTGCTTATTTATTATGGATGTTAGAAAATTTGGTGGAAAATAATCCTACTAATGTTGTAAAAGTGGCTTCCAAAACCAAGGAAAACGCAAGGAAAGCTTTAGATTTGATGCTTTCATTAAGTTAAGGTCATCGGTCGTACTTGCTTTGGATAGTTTGCTGAAATATGAAGTCAATCAACTAATCGAGAATTCTTTAAGCGAAGATTTGTTTTCAGGCGATGCTACCACAGACATACTATTCAACAATGCAGTTCATGGAAAGGCATCTATATTAGCTAAGTCCGATGGAGTTTTATGTGGGTCTGATGTCGTAAGTAAAGTATTTGAACGAATTGATTCCAGATTGAAAATAGAATGGTTTTTACATGATGGAGATTCCTTTGTAGGTAAAGATAAGGTTTCAGTAGCTGAAATATCTGGGTCAATCGCTAGTATTTTAAAAGGTGAGAGAACGGCTATAAATTTCCTCCAACATTTGAGTGGCATCTCTACACAGACCAAAGTTTACGTAGATGCAATATCTGCATATAAAACCCAAATTCTTGATACAAGAAAAACCATTCCAGGATTACGTAACTTACAAAAATATGCCGTTAAAATAGGCGGAGGTAAAAACCATCGGAAAAATTTAAGTGATGGAATATTAATAAAAGATAATCATATCAATGTAGCTTCTAAACATGGATACGGATTTGATTCAATAATATCTAAAATGAAAAAAAATGCTCCTAAGGATTTAAAGGTTGAAATTGAAGTATCAAATATTGAAGAAGTTGTTAGAGCACTGGAATCAGATGCAGATATTATTATGCTTGATAATATGAGTTCTGAAGAAATGAAAGTGGCTGTTGAAATAATTGACAGCAAAGCATTAACTGAAGCTTCTGGTGGCATAAATTTAGATAACATAGTATCAGTTGCTCAGACAGGAGTTGATTTTATATCAATAGGAGCGCTAACTCACTCAGTATCTGCCATCGATTTTAGTTTGGAAATGATTTAAGGTTTATTGATTTTGTCTTTTGAATCAATCATTATAGTGACAGGGCCGTCGTTTAATATATTAACTACCATGTGAGATTGAAATTTACCTGTTTTAGTTATTACCCCTGTCTTTTTGAAATCATTAGTCAACTGATTGAAAATAACATTGGCTTTTTCTGGTGGAGCTGCTTCTGTAAAACTTGGCCTTCTACCTTTTCTAGTATCGCCATAGAGCGTGAATTGGCTTACAAGTAAAATTTCGTAGTTAGCTTCTTTAACTGATATATCAAAATTCCCGTTATCGCTAGGGAATAATCTCATGTTTGTAATTTTTTGTACCAAATACTCTATATCTTTAGCTTCGTCTGTTTGTCCAATCCCAACTAACAAAACTAATCCATTTTCTATAGATGAAAAGGTTTTGTTAGATATTGATACTGATGCTTTAGATACCCGTTGTAAAACAATTTTCAACTGTGAATTTACTTGGTAGACGTTTTCGAAGTAGATTTTTCTGTTGAATTATTAGCTTTTGATGTTGAATCTGAAGTGGCTTTGGGATTTTTATTCTTAGATTCATTATCTTCCTTTGTGGTTCCTTTTGGATTTATTTTTTCGGAAGATGTTTTATCATCAGTGTTTTCAGAAGAAGGCTGAGATGTGCTACCCTTTTTGCCGTAATCATTCACATAAAATCCGCTTCCTTTAAATACAACGGGTACTGATAAAATGACCCGTTGAGATTTAGTATCGCATCTTGGGCATGGTGCTACGGTTTCTGCTTGAAAGCTCTGTCTTAGTTCAAATCGATGTCCGCACTCTGGACAATCGTATACATATGTAGGCACTTTGATCTCCAATAAAATGGTAATAAATCAGCAGTGTAAATGTTAAACTGCTAATTCAAAATAGCATTGAGGTGTTACTGTGTCAAGCAAATTGCACCATCAAGAATTATATTGAGATATTCCTGCTTCCCAGTAATTTCGTATTTCATCAACAGTGGTTTCTATTAGATTTCCAATAGATATATTTTTTTCTGATACATATCCTACTTTCAAAATGGGAATTGATTGTTGTTTGCATTGTTGGATGATCTGCTGTTCATTAGCTGGACTTACAGAAATTAAAATTCTAGACTGTTCTTCTCCGAATAATGCGACATCCCATCTTTCTTTGATTTCACAAGTTACGGTTATTCCTTTTGATCCCTTTATACAGCACTCGGATATAGCTACTGCAATGCCTCCGTCTGAACAATCGTGAGATGATTGTATAATCCCCATTTTAATTAATTCTCGGCATATACTTTGAACTTTCTTTTCCATTTGCAGGTCAATATGAAGTTTCCCTGCTACTAATTGGTGATTAATGTAGGACCATTCGCTACCACTTAATGCTTGAATATTTGTGCTGAGAGAAGACATCCCCAATAGGTATACTACGTCACCAGCCGATTTGAAATCGCTAGATACCGCTTGTGTATCGTCTTTAATCAGACCTAAAGCACCTATTATAGGTGTGGGGTATATGTTTCCTTCGTTAGTTTGATTGTAAAGGCTAACATTACCGCTGATGACAGGTATATCAAATACTGTACAGGCGTCTACAATTCCTTCTATACATTTTTCCAATTGATAATAAACATCATTTTCTTCAGGGTTTCCAAAATTTAAACAATCAGTTATTGCTACAGGATTTGCACCCACAGTGGAAAGGTTTCTACATGCCTCTGCCACAGATATAGCTCCACCAATTTTAGGATCGATGTAGCAATATCTTCCATTACCATCAGTTGTTAACGCAAGTTTAATATTTGTCCCCTTTATTCGTAAAACGGCAGCATCATTCCCAGGTGGGATTAGTGTATTGGTTTGGACTTGGTGGTCATATTGTTTGTAAATATGTTCTTTGCTTGCTATATTAGGCGAAGAAAGTAGTTTTTTTAATGCATCGATAGGGTTTGAAGGTAATTCTATTGGATCAAAATCGAAACTTTGTAAATCTTTAATATATGAAGGTTTAGTAGTGTCAAATACATAATTTGGTGGGTTGGTTAATAAAGCAGTTGGTATTGTGGCTACTGAACTGGAATTGTATTCAATTCGAGCGATTCCATCGTTGGTTGCTCGTCCTATTTTGGAAAATGATATGCCCCATTTTTTACATGTATCAATAACTATATTTTCGTAATTAGGTTCTACAGCTATTATCATTCTTTCTTGAGATTCCGATAGCATTATTTCGTATGGAGTCATACCGCTATCTCTTAATGGCACTTTATCTAATTCTATATAAATCCCGCATTTTCCGTTTTCTGCAGCTTCTATAGTGGCAGTTGCTAATCCAGCTGCACCTAAATCTTGTATTCCGACAACATGTTCGTTTAGAGCTAATTCTAAACACGCTTCTATTAAAATTTTTTCCATGAATGGATTGCCGACTTGTACTGCAGAACGAAGTTCTTGATTTTCATCTAATGACTTTGAAGCTAAGCCAGAAGCTCCATGGATTCCATCTCGTCCTGTTTCTGATCCAATTAGGAATATAGATGAATTGGGTTCCATAGTAGCTTTTTTGATCTTGTTATGATCTACCACACCAACGCACATAGCATTAACTAGGGGATTTCCATTATAAGGACTAGAGAAATATACCTCTCCTCCTACATTAGGTACTCCTATACAATTACCGTAGTTAGAAATTCCATTAACTACACCTTTTAAGAGGTTTATGCTGTTTAATTTAGATGCTTCGCCAAATCTAAGTGAATTCAAAAGTGCAATAGGTCTTGCACCCATGGAAAAAATATCTCGAACGATCCCTCCTATTCCAGTAGCAGCGCCTTGGATAGGTTCTATAGCAGAAGGGTGATTATGCGATTCGATTTTCATTACTATAGCGCGATTATCACCTATATCTATCGCTCCAGCATTCTCTGAGCCGTGTTCCACCAATACGTTATTTGCAGGTAATTTGCTAAAATGTTTTAAAAGTGATTTGGAGTGTTTGTATCCGCAATGTTCGCTCCAAGCTGACCCAAACATACCTAATTCGAGTTCATTTGGCTCACGTCCTAGAGAAGAAACTATTTTTGCATATTCTGATTCAGATATTGCTAATTCTGATAGTAATGTTTTCAAATTGTTCATAGGTTGAATTATCTATATATATGGATTATATGGATTTTTTATTGGAGATTATGGAGTTAAATATTTTTGTCCCATCCGTACTGCCTAGAATTGATTCGCAACATCTTTCTGGGTGTGGCATCATTCCTACTACATTACCTTCCTTATTACTGATACCAGCAATAAATTCTATAGAGCCATTTGGATTATAAGATTTTTCATGTAGACCTTTTTCTGAGCTGTATTTGAATAAGATTTGGTTGTTGTTTTTAAGTTCGTTTAAAATTCTTGGTTCTGCATAATAACGTCCATCTCCATGGGATATTGGAATTTTCAACACCTGGTTTTGTTCACAAAGTTTGGTAAAAGGATTATTGGTATTTTCAACTTTTAAATTTACCCATTGGCAGCGAAATTGCAAAGATTCGTTTTTTAACAAGGCACCTGGCAATAGACCTGATTCGCATAAAATTTGGAAACCATTGCATATTCCTAAAACTAATCCTCCTGAATCAGAAAATTTCTTAATCGAATTCATGACTGGAGAAAATTGAGCGATTGCACCAGGTCTTAGATAGTCTCCATATGAAAAGCCACCCGGTACTATAATGCAGTCAAGGTGCGATATGTCAGTAGCGTGATGCCATATATATTCTGTTTCTTGTTTAAGTACTTCTGATAACACATGATAGCAATCGTGATCGCTCCAAGTACCTGGGAATTGAACTACACCAAATTTCATTTGTTATAAATCCATTGTTTTACTTGTTTAATATTTTATTTACTGTAGCACTTATAATTTTGCCGTCGGCTTTTCCTTTTACTTTTGGCATTACCCACGACATAACTTTACCGATATCCTGCAAAGAATTAGCATTAGTTTCTTTTATTCCATCTTTTACAATAGCTTCTATCTCAGTTTGCGAAAGTTGCTCAGGGAGATAACTCATGATTATTGAAAGTTCTTTTTCTTCTACTTCTACAAGATCGGTGCGATTTCCGTTTGTATATGCTTCTATGCTTTCTCTTCTTTGTTTTGCCTGCTTATTTAGCACATCTACTATTTGTTCATTAGTTAGAGTCGAGCCTATAGATATTTCTCTGTTATGTATTTCAGATTTCAGATACCGTAGTACAGATTTGCTCACATTATCACCTTGCTTAATCGCGGTTTTAAGGTCTTCATTTATTTTGTTAAGCATTTATATATATTACCTGCCTTGATTATTTAATAAAATTATTCCAATTTCGATATTGCATTATCAATTCTTTCAAATGATTTTTCCCGACCTATTATTTCTATGGATTTGAATAAAGGAGGAGATACTTCTAATCCACTGAGAGCCACCCTTACTGATCCTAATAACTGTCTAGGTTTTAATTCCATTTCCTCTGCTGAAAGTCTTAAAGAGGTTTCTATATTTGATTCATTGAATTGCTGAATATTTGAAAGATTTAGAACTACTGTCTTTAAAGCATGTTTTGTCGTTTCTTTATCTGTTCCTTTTTGCACTAAATCTTCATTGTTGTATTGTATATCATCAGAAAAAAAGAAGTTTACTAAAGGTTTTACATCTTGTAGCGTTTTAACTCGTTCTTTTATTAAAGGTATAATTGGAATAATTTGAGACAAAGATGGTACGGGATAAATTCCCATTTCTGGATATTTCTCCCAATATTCCAATATCGTTGTAGCTAATGATTCGTCTGAAACGGTCCTTATAAAATAGCCATTTAACCAATTCAATTTTTGGATGTCAAAAATGGCTCCTGATTTACTGACTCTTTCAAGAGAAAAACCTTTGATTATTTCTGGGATTGTGAGTACTTCTGATTTGTCATCAACGGACCACCCTAGTAGAGATAGAAATACAAAGATTGCTTTTGGTAAATAGCCTTGTTTCCTGTATTCCAATACAGACGTTGTGCCATGTCTTTTGCTTAATTTGCTTTTGTCTGGTGCTAATATTATTGGTAGGTGGGCAAATTCTGGCGGAGTCCACCCAAGTGCTTTGTAAATAGCGAGGTGTTTAGGAGTGCTTGATAACCATTCTTCGGCCCTGATCACATGTGATATTTCCATGGAGTGGTCATCTATTACATTAGCTAAATGATATGTTGGGAATCCATCTGATTTAATTATAATGAAATCATCTATGACTTTGTTTTGGAACTTTACTTCCCCTCTGATTATGTCAAACAAATGCCATTCACCTTCTAATGGCATAGCGAATCTAATCACTGATGGTGTTTGTGTTTCTTCGATATCTTTTATTTGTTCCGGGGTTAAATATCTACATTTTTGATCATATGAAGTATCTAGTTTTTTTGCCCTTCTCTGCTCACGAACTTCATGTAATCTTTCTGGAGAGCAATAACATTTGTATGCTTTTCCGTTTTTTAAAAGCTGATTGGCAAATGGTATGTAATATGTCTCTAACCTTTTTGATTGAAGGTATGGGCCGAAAGGTTTGTCAGTATTAGGGCCTTCATCCCAATCCATTGACAACCAATTTAGGGATTCTAGTATATTTTCAACTGCTCCCGGTACGGTTCTACTTTGGTCTGTATCTTCTATTCTAACGACAAATTTCCCGGATTTGTTTTTAGCAAAGAGCCATGTAAATATAGCAGTTCGTATATTCCCAACATGAGGGTCGCCAGTAGGACTAGGAGCATATCGCACTCTAACTGTATTTTGGGAATTTGTCTTGTTCATTTTTTATCTCAATTCAGGGTTTGATTTGTATTATAAGATTTCCAGAAGATTTTTTAGGTCAGGTGCTAATGGGCATTCAAATTCTACATATTTCTTTGTGAAAGGCATCTTAAAACCAATTTTTTTGGCATGAAGGAATTGCCTTTCCAAATTTTCGTTTGCTTTTCCGTATAATTCATCACCGACAATAGAATAACCAATTGAGTTTAAATGTACTCTAATTTGGTGGGTTCTTCCAGTTAAGGGTGATATTTCTAATAAACTGTGGTTAGGGTATTTCATGATTTCTCTATATTTTGTAACTGAATGTTTGCCATCTGTAATCACGCACATTTTTTTTCGATCGGTAGGATGTCTTCCAATATTGCCTTCGATTATAGCTTCTTTAGGTCGTATATGACCGTCAACTAGTCCTATATATACTTTGTTGATCTGTTTTGTTTTAAATTGATTAGATAATTCTATGTGCGATTCTTCGTTTTTAGAAATAATTAAAATTCCAGATGTATCTTTATCCAATCTATGGACTATTCCTGGTCTAAATTTAGTGCCTGGAAATTTAATTTCTGGATAATTTGCAACAATCGCATTGGCAAGTGTCTTTGTTGTGTTAGTGGGCGTAGGGTGGACTGTTAGTCCGGCAGGCTTGTTGATAAGAATTATATTTTCATTTTCAAATATTACGTCTAAGTTTAATTCAAAAGGATGGAGGGTAGTTGTTGGTAAGGGCTCTTTGATTGTAAATTTAATCGTTTGACCATCTTGGATCAATGAAGATGAACGAGCAGGTTTGCCGTCTATAGTAGCGTTTCCTTGGTCAATCATTTTTTTAATTTTCGTTCTTGAATATTTAGGGAGTTTTATAGATAGAAAAATGTCTAACCTAGAATTAGAGTTAGTAACTTTTATTTCAAATGTTTTAGAGGGATTATCAGAAGGTAAGACTACATGCATTTCAAGTTTTATTTTTCAATTACTTTAGATATTTTTTCTCTGTAAAGTATTCCTGAGATTAAAATGGTTATCCCCACTACTATACTAGAATCAGCAATGTTGAACACTGGCCACCAACCAACTGAAATAAAGTCGGTAACTGCCCCAAAAGCCAACCTATCTGACAAATTGCTTATTGCACCCCCTAATTGAAGTCCTAGTGCAATTCTTAGAATTATGTTGCCTTTTGTATATTCGTTATATATGTATATAAGGAATATTAAAGCTATTAACGAAGCTACTATGAGAAGAATCGTTTGGCCTTGAAGTAATCCGAACGCGGTTCCAGTGTTATATGTATGGTAAATCCTGAAAATTCCGATTTCAGGCCATGACTCGTAAAGGTTAAATTGAGATTTAATTGTGTATTTTGATAATTGGTCTAATATGATTACAATGATTAATGTTGCCATCAAAACTAGGTCTGTATATATTAAGCGCTTAGTTTTTGAATTAGTTTTTGTTGTATTCTGATTCAAATCATCTGTGTCTGATGGTTCGATTAATTCATTATCCATACTGGCATCCTTAATATTCTCAACCTATTTTAAGATATGTGGTCTTATATAACTAGTCGGTAGCGCTTATTATGTATAAATGGTGGAGAAATATAAGTTTATGATTGGGATGATACTAATATAAGTTTATAATGGTATTTAAATTGAGTTAAATTAATCACGACGCGTTTAATTAGCTTAAATATTGGTTTTATGGAGTGTTTATATGTACTCGAAAATTGGTTTAGGCTTCATATTGATTATAGTTGGATTTTTGTTGCAGTCACGGATTATCGAATGGCTTTTGGATGTTGCAGGCTGGATTTTTATAATTATTGGATTAGTGGCTTTAATAACCGGTATAGTTGACCGAATAAAAAAATAAGTTGATCTAAAATACTTAATAAATTACACATGATTTTATGAACCATTTCCAATTAATTTGTATTGATTGTAACGAAGCTCATAATCCATCATTTGAATTACTTAGGTGTTCAAAATGTGATGGGATTTTAGATGTGAGGTATTCATCTTCGTATATTGAAGGAATTAGAGAAAATTTAAGTTTTAATGCATTAATTGAATTAATGACTCCTATTATTGATAAGGAATTTATAGTTTCTTTAGGTGAGGGGAATACTCCGTGTACTGAGATATCAACGGTCGGCTCTGACATTAAACAACATTTAATAGCTAAGTTAGAATATATGAATCCTACAGGATCCTTTAAAGATCGTGGGGTTGCTACAATGATTTCTGCTGCAAAATATTATGGGGTTAAAGAAATAGTAGAAGATTCATCAGGAAATGCAGGAGCTTCAGTTGCTGCTTATGCAGCTACTGCAGGAATTAAATCGAATATTTTTGTTCCTTCTAATGCGGCAGGGTCTAAATTGGCCCAGATATCGGCATACGGAGCAGTAGTGCATAAGATAGACGGATCAAGATCAGATGTTACAGAAAAATTGATTGATTACAAAGATAAATTCGATTTACATTATGGTTCGCATGCTATCAGTCCTTTTTTTATAGAAGGTAACAAAAGATTTGCTTACGAAATTGCTTTGAATCCAGAGATCGATTTACCTCAACATATTATTTTTCCTGTGGGAAATGGAGGTCTTTTACTAGGGGCTTGGAAGGGATTCATGGAATTGTTTCTTTTTGGATTAATTAGGGAAATGCCTAAATTACATTCCGTACAATCTGAGTTGATTGATCCAATTACGCGTGCGTACTACTCGGATGTATTTGATTCGCAGGAGGGAGTGACATTGGCAACTGGTATATCAGTAAAATCTCCTCCAAGATTGAACCAGATAATTGAAGTTATTAATCAAACTAAAGGTAGAGCGATATCAATAACAGAAAAACAAATGATTGATGCTAAGGAATTTTTATGCCATAAAGGTTTGTATTGTGAATATACATCTGCGGTGACTTTAGCTGGTTTGCATAAATTGGTAGAAATAGGAGAAATAAACACTGGGCAAACAGTTTTGTTGCCTTTGACCGGTACCGGATTAAAAGAAAATTAAGGACTTTAAAAGGGTTTGTATTTTTCGAATGCCTTTTTAAAGCCATCTATTGAATTTTGTAGAACTGAGTCTTCTACACAATAGGCGATTCTAAAATGTCCTGGAGTTCCAAACCCTGTGCCTGGCACCACTAAAACTCTTTGATCTTTTAATTCTTCTACAAAAGGTATTTCGTCAGATATGGGTGATTTTGGGAACATGTAAAATGCCCCGTCAGGTTTTACAACTGAATAGCCTATGTTTGTTAATTCTTCGTATAGGAAATTTCTTTTCCTTTCGTAATCAGATACATCGATAGCTATATTTTGAAGAGATATTATAATTCGTTGCATTAATGCTGGTGCATTAACAAATCCTAATGTTCGATTACAAAAGGTTAATCCATCTATTATTTCTTTGTTGTTTTCGTAGTTAGGATTGACTGCTATATAACCTATTCTTTCTCCAGGTATAGACAAATCTTTGGAGTGTGAAGTAGCCACTATACTTTTGTGATGGTAATCAAATATGTGGGGGTATTTTATATTGTCGAATATAATTTTTCTGTATGGTTCATCACTGACTAATGTTATTTCTGTTCCTAGTTCTTTCTCTTTTTCCGACAAAATTTTAGAAATTGCTGAAAGTGTTTCTGGTGTGTATATTACTCCTGTGGGATTCCCTGGCGAACATATTAGAACCATTTTAGTTTTTGCAGTGATAGCGTTTTTAAGTTCATCTAATTTTGGAATAAACTTTGAATCTGAATTAACTACTTTACATTTAGCGTTGTGGTTATCAGCATAAAATATATATTCTACAAAATATGGCGCGAAAATTATTATCTCGTCTTCAGTGTCTAATATGGTTTTCATAACAACGTTTAAAGCACCGCCAGCACCAATAGTCATAACCAAATGAGAAGAGTTAAAGTTTAATCCAGTTTCAACTTTAAGTTGATTTGCTACAGCTGCTCTAGTTTCCGGATATCCTGAATTAGGCATATATCTGTGCATACCGTCAATTGGGGCTGAAGCTAATTCTCTTAGTTTTGCATAAAATTCTTTTGGAGGACTTATAACCGGGTTGCCAAGGGATAAATCGTAAATATTTTCCCTACCGACCTTTTGTTTTAGAGCTTCCCCTTCTTCAAACATTTTCCGAATCCAGGAGCCTTGTTCCATAAAGTGTTTAATTTTTTTTGATATAGTCATATTAAGTATCTAAAATGATTATTTTTTGATTATGATATTGCTCTTGTGCCGTGAGTTAATGTTTTTTATTTTTATACCATATTATTATAGGTGCAATAATCAATATGGAAGAAACAAAAATCCACAATATAGTTCCTTCTAATTGTGACTGTAGTGGATTTTCTTTAACATTTACTTGAAATGTTACATCTTGATGTTGCGTGTCAGCTAGTGATATTTTGATTTTAATTTCCCAATCGCCAGATTTCTTGAAATTGAATTTAGCGTTATAGTCTTGAGGTATTTTTGGATTGCTAAGAGCAAATGATTTGTAAGGCTTATCAATATTTTGATTGTTTATAAAAATCTCTATTTTTGCATCAGTTATGTATTTTTTGTTCTCTATATCAAATAAATTTATAGTGAAGTTGCATATTCCGACTTGGGGCTCTCTTGGATTGATTTTTAGTGTTGTTTCATATTGTCCAGATATTTTGCTTCGATTTCCAGTTAGTTCAGTATCAGCATTTAGGAAGTTGGGTTGGGCGGTAAACACTAAACAAATTATCGATAATAATAATTTTGTTGAAAAGTAATTTATTGTTGATTCTCCTTTGAATTATTGTTTGAGTAGTAATAATTTTAAAAGTCTATTTTGATCATTTTTATCAAATCTGATTCGATTTCGCCATACGTAACAAATCCTTCGTATTTTGCAGATACTATACCTTTTTTATCTATCATAAATGTAAATGGTTCTGTGAAAATCCCCCATTCAGTTACTATAGGTGAGATTCTTCGTTTAGAAAAATGTAGGGCTAATTCATGTGGGTTATCATAAATCTCTACGTGTATAAAATTCACTTTATCTTTATATTTGGCATTCAATTCGGATATTATTTTAACTTGTGGGCCGCAGGTTGCAGTTTGGCAAAATCCAGGTGTTGAGAATGTCAATAATATTGGTTTTGAATTTTTTATTGATTCCTTTACAGTGAATCTGTATAAGTCCAAATCAGGTTCTATATCAGATGTTATTTCATCGATTTTGGGATGCGAAAATCTTGTTTTATTAATACTTTTCGGAACTACATCGCCTATTTTAGGTGTTTTGCTTTCAGTAGTAACTTTGAAATGACTACTCAATGTTTTGGGTGTTGTACTTATTGAAGATTTGATACTCCAAGTACCGGGTTTGTCAAAATAAATATGTGTAACGTAAACCCCAGTTTTCCCTGATGGCCAAGAAATAAATTGAGCATCGTAAGATGTAGTGTGTTGATCAGGAGCAGTTAATCTAATTTTGATACTTGGTATAGATATAGGTATTTGATTATCATCAATTATTGCAAATACGAATCTATTTTCACCTATATTTAGATCGGTAGATATAATTATTAGATTGTTTGTTTCATTAGGTTTTTGAATAATTGAATTTTCTGAAAATGTATCAGATAAATCAGTGGAATCTCTGCATGAACTTAATGAAAAAATTATCACAAAAACCGCTAGAGTAAAATTCAATATTTTATTGTTCATAACAAACCCATAGTGATATAAGATGCGCCCCACTTTATCTTGTGCTGCTGTTGACCGCCAATACATTATATGGTATAAAAATGGCAGGCCAGTTAGTTGTGTGAGTAGATTATAATTAGTTTTAACTAAGCTTCTACTGGCTCCTCCTTGAGTCGATCCCCAGATAAAACTGGGGATCGCTTTTTGAACTTCTACTTATAAATTGCACTGGTATTAATCAAAAGATAAATTGTTACTTTAATATCAGTTTTTTGTGGGCAAATAAAGAAATTGGTGGGCCCGGCTGGGTTCGAACCAGCGACCTAACGGTTATGAGCCGTTTGCTCTACCACTGAGCTACAGGCCCCACTTTTTGTAGCGTAACTTACGATTAGTTTGGTGTCAAGGAATCATTAAAAAGCGCCAAATATCTAATTAAAATAGATAATTGCTCTATTTATTTAATTTATAAGGCTGTTTATTAATATTCCTAATATCCAACTCATCATGAACGCTGGACCAGCACTAAAACGCCAGCCCTCGCTATTTTCATTGGCTTGACCTAAGTAATTCAGCCAAATCAAAAATGCAAAAAAACCAATTGCCAGTATCCATACTGAAACAGTAGATACGCCGAGAGCAAGACCTACAACAAACCCGATACTAGCCCAGATAAACGGTGAATAAATGTCTCTATTTATCATATGTGTTAAAGTGCCTATTCATATAGTTAATTAATTGTTCAGATAGATTATACTAACAGTTTTTAATTAAGTATTGCTATTTTTTTACTTTGATTTTGTAATCATTGGTACCAATTTACCATTCAAATATAATACACTTAAAGCAATATAATTGACCCGTTGAGTGAAATGGATTGTTATGAGAATTATTTGATTCAAATAGTCTATATTAATTAATATATTATAAATTGATGAGAAACTTAAAATATTTTAAATGAAGAAAAAAAGTAAAAATAAAGAATTGGATGCAAATCAGAATCATCTGCTTAACCAAATACAAAATAAAGTTCTATGGTTGGCAGTTTATATGGTGGATTATGCAAATAAGCATAAAACCAGTTTAAGTGGTCTTAAGGTAGGTGGACACCAAGCTTCTAGTTCATCTGTGGCAACAATAATGACTTATCTGTTTTTCGAATTTATGAAAAATGTAGATGCTATTTCAATTAAACCTCATTCATCTCCTGTTTACCATGCGATTCAATATTTATTAGGGAATTTAGACGAATCTTATCTAAAGACATTGAGGTCTTTTGGAGGATTACAGGCATATCCAAGTAGAACAAAAGATCCCGATAATGTTGATTTCACCACAGGGTCAGTTGGGTTAGGAGCTGTTGCACCTAATTTTGCATGGTTAGCTTCAGAATATATACATACTAGATTTGATATGGCACCAGAAACAAAAGGTAGGTTTATAAGTTTAGTTGGTGATGCTGAATTAGACGAGGGTGTAGTTTGGGAAGCAATTGCAGACCAGTCTTTATCTTCAATCAATAGATTGATATGGATAGTTGATTTGAATAGGCAGAGTTTGGATCGTGTTATTCCAGGCATAAGAGTTAATGTATGGAGGCAAATGTTCGAGGCTAATGGGTGGAATGTGGTTGAGGCGAAATATGGTGCGTTATTGGAATCGGCGTTTAGTATGGATAAAGGAGATTTATTACGTGAATCGATTGATAATATGCCCAACCAAATGTATCAGAGGCTATTGAGATCAGACGGATTGGTTATAAGGGACTGGCTACCTAGATTTACAAAGCATGAAGCGGATTTGAGGGAATTTATAGGTCAATGGGATGACGATGGGCTACTAGAATTGATTAGTAATTTAGGTGGACATGATTTTAACACTTTGAGAGATAGGTTTGAAACTTTAGATGTAGAAACTGGTCCAAATGTTGTTTTTGCATATACTCTTAAAGGATGGAAATTACCTACTGTCGGAGACCCTCAAAATCATTCGGTTTTACTTAATTCAAAACAGATGGAAGAATTTAGGAATAGTTTGAATATAGAAAATGGTAAAGAGTTTGAGGGATTTACGCCAAAATCAAAAGTTGGATTATTTTGTGCCGCAGTAAGTGAAAGATTAAATGCAAGTAAAGGCTTGGGTGAGAAGGATATATCGTATGCTGTGCCTAAATCTTTTTCTAAGGGATATAGCGGAAATATGTCAACTCAGCAGATATTTGGATTAATATTGACTGAATTGACTAGAAGTGCTCAAGAAGTATCAGACAGAATTGTTACTGTTAGTCCTGATGTTGCTAGCTCGACCAATTTGGGAGGGTGGATTAATAAGGTGGGAGTTTGGTCAAAACAGCCTTCTGAAGAATTGCCAATAGAACATCAACTTAGAGCTTTGACTTGGGAGGAATCTGATAAAGGACAACATTTAGAATTAGGAATTTCTGAGAATAATCTTTTTATCTGTTTAGGGCAATTGGGACTTACTAATGAACGAGAAGGGGAATTAGTTTTACCCATTGGCACCTTGTATGATCCCTTTATACGAAGAGGGTTAGATGCATTGGTATATAGTTTGCAATCTGGAGGGAAGTTTATTTTTGTTGGCACTCCTTCAGGTTTAACCTTATCTCCAGAAGGTGGCTCACATCAATCTATAATAACCCCTTCGATTGGTTACGAACTCCCTGAGTTAAATTACTATGAGCCTTGTTACGGAAAAGAACTAGAATGGATATTATTAGATTCCTTGGACAATATCAAAAACAGAAAAGTATCCACCTACCTTCGTTTGACAAGTAAGAGGATTGATCAATCATTCGGTGATTTTCAAGGTAGCGTAGAATCTTTGGAAATTAGAAGAGAGCAGGTGATAAAAGGGGCATATAGAATAATAGATAGAAGTAAACAATCCGGGTATTCTATTGGCGACAATGTTGTAAACATATTAGGCTGTGGCGCGATTTTACCAGAAGCAATAAAAGCTAGCGAACAGTTGTATCAAGAAGGCATTTACGCAAATGTAATAAATATTACCGGCCCAGGACCTTTGTACAAAGACTTTCAATCATCTGTATCTTCTAAACTTACTGGCAAGTCTACAGAGAGTTATTTAAAAAAACTCATTCCTGAAAGTTCTCTCGGTGTTCCAGTAGTAACTGTAGTCGATGGGCATCCTCACTCGTTGTCGTGGGTGGGAGCTGCATTAGAAACAAAAGTTTTGCCCCTTGGAGTATCTGAATATGGGCAGTCTGGTACTCCAGAAGAATTATATGTGGAATATGGGATTGATTCTGTTAATATAATGAATGCCTGTTTTGAGGTGCTAGATTTATGATTTATATTACGCAGACTATTTTTCGAATTTATTATATAGAGGTGAATTGTGAACAATTATAAATCTATGATTTTAATTACAGGTATTATGATATCGATTTTAAGTTTTACAGCCTGTGGTGCATCTGATGATGCCGTAATTCAAGACAACCAGACTTCTGGTACAACATCCGTAGTATCCGAACCGGTAAAAACGAACCCTCCAAAACAAGGTTCAAGTAACAAAACTTATAGTTCTTCTCCAGTTATGAGTATTGACAAAAATAAAGATTACAATGCAATTATTGAAATGGAGAAAGGTGGAGAAATAGTAATTCAACTTTTTGTTAATGAAGCACCAATAACTGTGAACAACTTTGTGTATCTTGCCAGAAATGGTTATTATGATGGTGTTACTTTTCATAGAGTAATAGAAGGATTCATGGCCCAAGGTGGTGATCCAACCGGAACTGGTACAGGGGGGCCTGGATATGAATTTGATAATGAACTAACCCCTAAAAGGCGTCATGATGGTCCAGGTGTTCTTTCAATGGCAAATGCAGGGATACAGAATGGTAAAGGTACAAATGGTTCTCAGTTTTTCATCACTTTTACTGAAACACACTTTTTAGATGGATATAATTTAGATGATACACCAAAAGATTGTTCTCAGGCCGGTGTATCCTGTCATACAGTATTTGGAAGCGTGATTAAAGGAATGGATGTCGTTAACGGTATTACTGTAAGGGATCCTAGTACTTCTATTAAAGCTGACGTTATGAAAACTATACGAATTACTGAAAAATAGGGGTTGGTTTATGCATCTACTTAAAAGTAAACGTATAAAGTTTGCCGTTAGATCCAATCCAAGTTTTGTCGTGTAGATTTGCTTTGCTTAGTACTGGTTGGTTATTGATTCTAATAGCTTTTTCTTTATTGTTGTTAATAATCGAAACGCCTTTTCTGGAAAAATGAAAACTTGTTTGCTCTAATCCGGGCAAGTTAATTTCTTTACCAGTAATCATGTTTTTTGAAATTAATTTTGTTATGTTAGACCGTTGGATTTTAGATAAATCTAGGCTCTGGTTATCTTTTTCTCCCTTAAGTATTCCGTATGGATTAGCTTGATTGACCCAGTATATATAAAATGCCAAAAGTATTATTGCAATTGTAGAAGAAGAATAAATCGCAATTAGAGTAATTGTGTTTCCTGCAGAAGAACCTTGAATAGCAACCGACTTAGTAGCGATATTGGAGGAAATAGGTGGTTTATCATTTGATTCGTTCACAGGTTTTTGGCTAGATTGGTTTGGTGACTTATCTAATATGTTTTCTACTTTAGCAGGAATTGAGTTAAATGTTACTTGGTCTCCTACATAGAAATAACTTTGTCCTGAATATTCTCCCTTCAAATTGAAATAAAGCGTGAAGTTATCATTGGTATCAGGTTTTGCAAAAATATCATATTCTGATGCCGTATTACCTGGATAAATATCAGTCGGTACGATTTCAATTTGAATCCTAGATTCATTATCGCTTGCAACAATGAATTCTATTTGGTCTTGTTTAACTGGATACGCTGATTCGTTGATGTGAGATGACAAAGTTCCAATTTTGGTTCTTTGATTAATTGGAGTATTTTGATTGCTCCCTGGATTGATTGTTAATACAGGAAACGGCTTTACTTCAACATTTGATACTGTTGATAATTTATAATTATGATTATCCCATTCGAGTTCTAATTTGATTTTGTGAGTTCCAATCTCATTTAAAGATGGAATTACTGCTGAATATACATCAAATTCATTGTTGGATGGACCGCTATCTTTGGTTAATGTGTACACAATTGATGATTCAGATGGACCAGTAATTTTAGCAAATAAATTAGCATCACTGACTGAAGTTGGAGTTTCGCCATCTAGTATTTGAACTGATAATGCAATTGGTTGGTTTTGAGGTAAGATTTCCTTTGAAAGCAAATTCATGGAATATTTGTTTTTCGAACTTTCCCACGTTGAAACGTGACCTTTAAATCCATTAAGTTGAAAACTCCAATTACCAGGGTCAGGTTCAAATAATTTCCACATCAAAACATGAGGTGAGTTAAGGATTACGTTTTGTTGAGATTTCCCAGATATTAGATAGCCAGATGGATTACCTAGTGCTATTTGACCTAATGACGATTCACGAAGAACAACTACTGTGGTTTCCTTTGTTCCTGGGGGAATGTGAATTGCTGATGTCATTGATTCATTTTGGTCTAGTTGGTTACTTGCTATATTTGTTAGATTCTTTGCTGAAGAGCTTTTATGTATTAATTGGTTGATTAGTTTTTCATAACCATCTGGAATTGTTAGTTTGAACAATTCTCCATTAGTTCTCTCAGTTATTTGGTCGAGAAAATATATCGACTCGGTATTGTGGTCTGGTAAAGCGATCCCATCTATATGCCACCCTTTGCTTTTAAATCTATTTGTTAAAGGAGCTGTTTGGGCAACTAGCCCATCAAATTCTCGATCAGATTTACCGGTGATTAAAAATACACCAGATTCGTCGGAGGCATTTTTTAAACCTAATAGTGAATGGCTTTCGCGAAGTGCTAGAAGTAGTCCGTCACCTTTATTGGAGAGGCCTTGGTTTAATTGGGATATAAATTTATTTACATTATTTTCAAAGTCATCTTGGTTACGATTAATTGGTCCAATGATATTGTATGGGTCAGCCGCATCTATGAATGCAAAATCAGTGGTTTCAGTGATTTTGGTTAAAATTTGTACAAATGATTCTGTGTGTGTGTGGTTTGTTACTGAATGGTTTGTTGCCATAAAATCAGCGACAACAACAACTATATCTGACTGTCTATTGGCTTCAATAGATTTTATAGGCGCAAATGTAAATATTGTAAGTATTAATATTGCAAATAGAGTTAAATATCTATATTTCATAACGCACCACTTTTTACAAGTATAAGAAAAGTTTAAACTCTATTTCACTATCGGTCAATTAGAATGGGGTTATTAGTTTTTTAATGTACTCAAATAAAAAGTCTTACCAGTTTGGTATGTTTATGAATTAACTGTAGTAGGGTAAGTTGAAAGGTGAAAAATAACCATTTCCAATAAGTCCAATTGCAAATCGAAAGTTGCTAAATTAACTTTTGATGTTTGTTTTTGAAGACCTTAGATCCAATTTTCATATACCTTAATGCTTGTTCGGTAGCGGATGATATTAATTCAGGTGCGTTTTGAGAAGCTTCTTCTAGGGTCATAGGCTTTGATGTTATTGGGGATGCTGCGTCTATACCATGTTCGTGAACTACTGAAAAATTTTCGCCAAGTGAGCCAGATATTGCAATTACTGGTATACCTAAATTTTTAGCGCGCCTCGCTACACCTATTGGCGCTTTATTATAAATGGTTTGGAAATCTAATTGGCCTTCTCCAGTAATAACTAAATCAGTATCAACTAGGGCTTTGTTTAAATCAACATAGTCGAGGACTATGTCGACTCCCTTGCGTAATTTGCCATTTAAAAAGGCAATTAACCCCCCGCCAAGGCCGCCAGCAGCTCCGGATCCTTGTACTTTATCTATTTTTATTCCTAGATTTTTTTCAACAACATTGGCGAAATTTGTTAATGCTTGGTCTAGCGTATTTACCATTTCAGGTGTAGCTCCTTTCTGCGGGCCGTAAATAGCAGATGCTCCTTCAGGACCTGTAAGAGGATTATTTACATCACAGGCAATTGAGAAATTACTTTCATTTATTCGAGTATCTATACCGTCGATGTTGATCGTGTTTAATTTTGACAAAGATTCACCGCCAAAGGGCAGTTCATTTCCTTTTGAATCAAGCAATTTAACTCCTAATGCTTGTGCCATTCCAGCTCCAGCATCATTGGTCGCACTTCCTCCTATGCCTATTATAAAATCCCTATATCCTTTATTCAGGGCATCTAATATAACTTCTCCTAAACCATAAGTAGTTGAGTTAAGAGGGTCTAATTTATCCGTTGATACTAGTGCAAGTCCTGAACTCCTTGCCATTTCAAGTATTGCTGTATTATTGCCTAGTGCTCCCCAAGCAGAATCTTGTTGGTCTCCTAAAGGACCGGTGACTTTAACTGAGTTAATCTTGCCTTGGCTGGATTCAACTAATGTTTCAAGGGTGCCATCACCACCGTCTGCTACAGGAATCAATATATTTGTTGAATTTTCAATGACATTTTCAATTCCCTTTATCATTGAGTTTCCAACTTCTGTTGCGGATAAACTCCCTTTAAAAGCTTGAGGTGCTACTACGATTTTCATATATAATTTACCTGTATCATGTAAGTTGATTAGATTATACAATATAGTAATATGTGAAAATACCCGATGGAATATAGCATAGATTATTTTCCAGACGGGATTTAAGGGACATTAATCAATGGGTGGAAATGTGAAAGAACTTCAAGAATTAAAAACATCGATTATTGAAAGCATAGATCGTAAATCTATTGATGCCATCAATATAGCAAAGCAGGTATTGAAAAATCCAGAACCAGGTTTTAGGGAATATAAAACTAGCCAAATAGTCAAAAATGAATTTGAAAAACTAGGGTTAAATTATGAGGCAGATATAGCATTAACTGGAGTAAAGGCGAAATTAACAACTGGTAAATCAGGGCCAAATATTGCTGTTATAGGAGAATTAGATTCTTTAATCGTAAAAGGTCACGAATTTGCCGATCCAGAAACACTTGCGGCACATGCTTGTGGTCATCATTGCCAAATTGCCATGATGCTAGCTGTTGCGAGTTGTTTTTCATCTTCAGATATATTGGAATCGTTGAGTGGATCGTTAACTTTCATAGCAGTACCTGCAGAAGAATATATAGAAATAGAATTTAGAAACGACTTGATGAAAGCCGGTAAATTAGAATTTTTGGGAGGTAAACCTGAATTTGTGAGGTTGGGAGCTTTGGATGATGTAGATATAGCAATGATGACGCATACAGATGCTAGAGATTCCATGGGAGGTGATATAGGGGTAGCGCCTACAAATAATGGTATGCTGGCTAAATTAATATCATATGTTGGATTAGCCGCTCATGCAGGAGGATCTCCTCATACAGGTATTAATGCTTTAAATGCAGCTACAATTGCACTTTCGGCAATTCATGCACAAAGAGAAACTTTTCAAGAAGAGGATAGTATAAGGATTCATCCTATTATTACTAGAGGAGGATTAGCTGTAAGTTCAGTTCCATCCGATGTTAGAATTGAAACTTTTGTTAGAGGAAGTAATGTAGAAGCGATAATTGATGCAAGTGCAAAAGTAGACAGAGCGCTAAAGGCAGGAGCATTAGCAGTTGGGGCTGATGTTAATATTGTTACTCTTCCTGGTTATTTACCAATAGTAACAGATAATAATCTTGAAAATATTTATATTGAAAATGCAAAAAGATTAGTGGGTTCAAATAAGGTTGTTAAGATGAAACACAGAACTGGTTCAACAGACATGGGTGATTTAAGCCAGATAATGCCAGTGATACATCCGTATGTTGGTGCTGCTAGTGGGGTGGCTCATGGGCCCCATTATCTAATTGAGGATTACGAATTAGGAGTCGTCACTGGGGCCAAAGCAATGGCTTTAACAATAGCTGATTTAATGATTTCAAATGGGGGTAAAGCCGAGAGTGTAATCGATGATCATAAAAATCTGATGACCAAATCCCAATATTTGAAATTCCTACGTTCTAATTTCAAAGATGAATATTTCTCATATAAATAAACTTTAAGATTTAACTCGATTATTTAGCCACTCACCTATATCCTGAGAATTTTTATTCATCCATGCGATATTGATTTTTATGTTTTCTATAGTTTGATTGATACTTCTATTAGCAGAGGGAGTTGGATTTGAATTGTAGAAAGATTCTACATCCTTAAGATGTTCAACAGATTTGAAGTTTGCTGGAGTTCCCACTAATCTCATAAGACTGAATCCACCGTCTCCATACCTTCTGTTGAATTCTATCCAATTGTTTTTCAAAAATTCCCATGCTAATTCTTCTCCTGACGGATTGTTGCCTATACCTACTACTATACCTATAGTGTTATGGTATCGGATTTCATCTGAAAGTGATTTTTCTAATAATTGTTGTAATAAAAGTTTGTCAGTAAAACATGTCATCGACCGTAATATTCGAACTCTTTCCTCTTCAAGTTCACTGTCTTTTTGAAGGTTCCAAAGTTTGTCGAAAATCTCTTGATCTCCAGCTTTTGCAACCAAACTGTATACAGTACTTTTTATATTTGGATCGATAATTTTTCCGGAAGTACAATATTCTTTGAATATTTCTTTTGCTTTGGAGATAGTATTTGAATCCCCATTGTCTCCCAAAGTGTTTAATACAGTAGTACGCAATATCATATCTAGGTGTTTGTCTGAGGAACTAGGTGTCCAATTTATTGTTGGTTTAATTGAATCTAATAAACTAACAATAAATTTCTGTAATGATTTTGTATTCGTAGTGTTCGATAGTTGGTGTCCAATAGATTTTAAATTCGCACATAAATCCTGCCACACTATGGCATTAGTCTCATTTGTATAAGCTAAGCAAATGTCCAAAAAATTTGTAATAGGTATTAATCCTGACTTTGATAATGCAAAAGCATCGTTTTGCAACCCTACTCTATCGGCAGGCGGAAGAAGTTTTTGTGAGATTGCGAAGCTGAGGGATTCCCAATTGTCATCATTGTAATTAACTCTGAAAAAGCCAGTTTGCAGAGGGTTAATCTTCACCCAATTATGGGATGGATCTATCGCCTTTATATTTTGTTCTATCGTAATTGACGCATGTTTTTTGTCAAAAGAAGTTCTTGTTTCTTGAGAAGATAGTGGAGTTTGTATGTTTAATGGGATATGCCATATTTGGTTCATATTAGTTTTTTCTTCGACAATATTTGAAAATAGAAATTGTTGTTGCTTAACTTCTATATTTATTTCCTCATCCGGTTTTAATTCAATGTTTGCATTAATCCATGGATATCCAGTTTGGTTGGTCCAGCTATCCATTATTTGTGAAATTGGTTTACCTGATGCTTCAGAAAGAGCAATCCATAAGTCTTTAGTAGTTGCATTACCAAAAGAATTTTTCATTAAGTAGCTAGAAATGCCTTTACGGAAAATTTCAGTTCCGATAAAGGATTCAATCATCCTTAATAGAGAAGCCCCTTTACTATAACTGATAGCGTCAAATAGTTGTCCTATTTCTCCTGGGTTATTAACCTCTTGTTCTATAGGATGAGAGTTTTCTAAACCATCTAAATTAAAAGCTTCATGAGTATCGTATGTTATAAATTGATTCCATACTTCCCAGTCTGGAAAAAGATTGTCTACTGCTTTATCTCCCATCCATGATGCAAAACTTTCGTTAAGCCAAAGATCGTTCCACCAATTCATTGTGACTAAGTCTCCAAACCACATGTGAGCCATTTCGTGGGATATAATACTGGCTACATTTTGTTTAGTCATGGATGAACTCTTATTAGGGTCAACCAATAGTGCATTTTCTCTGTAGGTTATCGCACCCCAGTTTTCCATAGCTCCTGCTGCGAAATCTGGTATTGCGATGTGGTCGAGTTTAGGTAGTGGGTAAGGGATAGAGAAATATTCATTGAAATATTTTAGAAGGTTACAAGAAACGTCTAAGGCAAATGTTCCAAGTGATTCTTTATCTTTAGTCGTCCAAATTCTCATCAATGTGCCATCAGGAGTCATCCTTTCTATACAGCTTAATTCGCCGATGATGAAAGCGAGTAAGTAAGTAGACATTATTGGAGTTTCCGCGAATTCAATTATCTTTTTTTCACCAATTGGAGTGGTAGATAATATTGGCATGTTAGATATGGCTTGTAGGTGTGTGGGTATTATTAGCCGTAATTTGAAGTTTGATTTGAATTTGGGTTCATCCCAACAAGGGATAGCTTTTCTTGCATCAGTAGGTTCAAATTGAGTTGTTGCAAGATGTTTAGTTTTCCCGCTAGAATCCTTATATTGACTTCGATAAAAGCCACGCAATTTATCATTCAAAGTTCCAGTGTAGGAGATAAATAAAATATAATCTCCTATGGGAATTTTATTTTCAAATTTAAAAAAAACTGATTCCGATTTTTTTTCTTCCGATATAGATTTTGGAATAAACACTTTGCCATGTTTTGAAGATAATTGGCATGAATTTATGTTTAATTCAGATGAATTTAGGATTATGGTATCGGTTTCCTTTAGTATTTGTATATCTATAGAAATATTGCCTGAAAAAACAAATTGGTTTAAATCAGGCTCAATTGTTATATCGTATTTTTTTGGACTTATATAATCTGGAAGTAGTCCCATATTAGGATTTGGCATTAACGACTCCTTTCTGTAAAATGTTCAGCGATTAGAGATAATGTCGTTGATTTTTTGAAGGGTTTGTTCTATTTTCCCTTCAGGGTTATTAACAACATGATCAAATTCATTTTTAGATTCTATTTCCAATAGAGCTGTTTCCATTCGCAGTCTAAATGATTCTTTTGATTCACTCATTCGGGCACTAAGATGTTCCGCAAGCTTTGATATGTCAGGCGGGGTTATGAATATAGTTATTACTTCATTGATGATGTTTTTAATAGTTTTAGCACCTTGAATATCAGCTTTTATAATTACGTTTTTGTTTTGTGATAATGCTAGATGTACTTGATTTTTCGGAACTCCGTAATTGTTGTTATATACTCTAGCCCATTCCAAAAAATCATTTGAGTCAATCATTTGTTGGAATTTTTTATTGCTTACGAAAAAATAATCTTTTCCATTTATTTCGTTAGTTCTTTGCTTTCTTGTTGTTACTGTAACTACATAATGGTTTGAAGTATAGATTTTTTTCATTCGATTCAAAATTGTATCTTTTCCAACTCCTGAAGGACCAGAGATAACAAATATTTTTGGAGTTTGTATTGGGTTTTTTGTCTCATGTATCTTATTATTCATTTTATGATATAAGTATATCTAGTGTATCGCGGAATTTTGGATATGAAACATCTACTGATTCAAAATTATTAATAGTGGTGACTCCCTTTCCTATTAGTCCTGAGATAGCTGCTAACATTGCTATCCTATGGTCATTCAGCGAATCACATTCATTCCCATATAGTTGGTTAGATCCGTTGATGATCATTCCATCTTCGGTAGCACTGATGTCAGAACCTAAAGTACGCAAAGTATCAACTGTGGAAGTGATACGATCAGATTCCTTGTATTTTAATTCCTTAGCGTCTTTAATTATAGTTTTCCCTGATGCACAACTTCCGGCTAAAGCAAGGATAGGGATTTCATCAATGATTTCGGGTATTACTTTTCCTTGTATGGTGACACCCTTAAGCTGACTTGATTTTACTTGAATATCAGCAATAGGTTCAATCATTTCTTCTTGTAAATTGATTATTTTTATATTTGCGCCCATTGACTGCAATACATCAATAATTTTACTGCGAGATGGATTGATACCGACATTTTTTATCAATATATTTGCATTTTTGTGACAAATTCCTGCAACCAACCAGAATGCAGCTGCACTGATATCTCCGGGTATTAGAATATCTTTTGCTTGCAAAGTTGATGAATTAATGGATATGTTGGCCTCATTAATTTCGATGTTTGCTCCCATGAACTTCAACATTCTTTCAGTATGGTCTCTTGAAGGTTTCAAATTATATAGTTCTGTTTCGCCTTGGGCAAATAATCCTGCTATCAGTAAACAAGATTTGACTTGGGCACTGGCTACTTCAGGCGAATATTTGATTCCTTTTAAATTACCTCCATCAATTGATATAGGAGGAACAGTGTTGTTTTTTGATCCATAGATTTGAGCTCCCATTTTTGAAAGAGGTTCTATGATCCTTTTCATAGGTCTGTTGCGAAGCGATGAATCTCCGTCAATAACTGATGCAAAAGGTTGTCCTGATAATAAACCTGCAAGTAACCTCATGGTAGTGCCGCTATTTTCTGCATCTAAAGCCACTTTAGGTTTTGTGAGACTGTTTAAACCGTTGCCAATTATATAGATTAATTCTTGATTAGTGTCAGGATCAATTTCTTTTTTTAAATTTACCCCAAGATGTTGCAGGCAATTGAACATTGATAAAGCATCACTACCAGTGTTGTGATTACTGATAGTAGAATTTCCTATAGCAATTGAATTTAAAAGCATTGCCCGTTGGGTGATTGATTTATCTCCAGGCAGGCTTATGACGCCTTCTAATTTATTTGCATTCGAGACTTTAAATTGCATCTATGTTCTCAGATTAAGATATTGGGTCAATTATGAAAAACAATAGTTAAGAAAACTATAATATCGTTTCTGAAGTTAGTATTATTGGCATCACTAATACTGGATTTTGTATTTGAATAAAATTATAGGACTGGGTGATTAATGTCCACCACATGCACATCCACCACCGCCACCATGTCCTCCACATCCGCCACCACCACCACCATGTCCTCCACATCCACCACCACCACCACCACATGCACATCCACCACCGCCACCATGTCCACCACATCCGCCTCCGCCACCGCATCCGCCTCCACCACCGCCACATCCACATCCAGATTGTGCATTTGGATTTGTGATAACAAATCCACTACGGTGTAGGCCGTCAACATAATCTATTTCAGAACCATCTAGTAATGGTGCACTATTTTCATCAACTAATATTGTTAAATCTTTAAATTGCATAACTAAATCGGTTTTATCTGGTTCTTTGTCTATACCCATTTGATACTGGAAATCGCCATTGCCGTCATCAGTAGCTATCAACCGAAGTAAGGTCCCATTATCTGTTTGTTCAGATACTGCCTTTGTCATTTCTTCGATTGCTTTATCTGTAACTTGAATTAAAGAAGAATTAACCATTAAAACACCTCTTAGTTGTTTACGTGATACTTTGTATCGTGCTTCAGAATAATTTATATATTAGAATACCAGATTCAAGAGTAAAAATTAAATCATTTCAAGGTCAATTTGTACCAAGGTGATGGGTTTGACAAAAAATCAAATGGGTCTTGAAGGCGAACAAATATCATTAGATGTATTCTTAATTTGTTGACCTAATATATTATAAATGAGTATAATTGAATAATAATTTCCTCTGGTGGCTGTTGCGAAGTGGAACCACCCGTTACCATCTCGAACACGGAAGTGAAACGCCTCAGCGCTCACGATACTGCATTCGCGAGGATGTGGGAAAATAGGTCGCTGCCAGAGGTTTTTGATTTATTGATGAACCGCCTGAATAGAAGATGGAATTATACTCGATAGTTTTAGAGCAGATTGTTTATTTGTTACTTTAAGCTAATTGGACTTTTAGCCACTTTTGATTATTTTAAATCTTTACACCCAAACATCTGTGACCATATAATTCATTTGTATTTGGTTAATCGATTCTTACAGTATGGAGATTTATTTGACTAATTTTGATTCCAACCAAGATAACATCATGGACATGGGTGAATTATTAGATAGTGCTGATAATTTAAAGCCGTTAAAAAAAGGAGAAATTGCTCGTGGTATTGTTATGCGAGTTGATCCAAATGGTGTTTATCTTAGCTTTGGGGGCAAATCTGAAGGGCTTGTACCAATAGCTGAAATGAAATCAGCATCTCTAAATGTTGATGGCTCAGATATAGAAAACAGCTTGGATGTAGGTAAAGAGGTTGCAGTAATGGTGTTGTCTGACGAAAGGTCGGATGGATCTGTACTTTTATCAATAGATAAAGCCTTAGCTGAATCTGGTTGGGTAATCTTGAAAGATGCTTTGAATTCGGGAGAGATTCTAGAAGGTGCCGTTGTTAATTTCAATAAAGGTGGCGTCATTGTAAACGTACATGGGGTAGATTGCTTCGTGCCTATTTCTCAGTTGGTTAATAAGAATCAGAATGTTGAATTTGATAAGATTGACAAAGATGAATCAGATATAAATAACAATGTAGAAATAAAACAGCATGGATTGGAAAAAGGTGACGTGATTTCCGTTAAAGTTATTGAAGCTGATCGTTCCACAAGCCGTTCGGTTTTATCTGAAAAATTGGCCTCGAAACAGATTCGAGAAGCGAATAAAACCAGAATAATAAATGATTTGGTTGAAGGTGAAAGTAGGCAAGGCATTGTCTCTGGGATTAGTAAATTTGGAGCTTTTGTTGATATTGGTGGTGTTGATGGATTAGTTCATATATCCGAATTATCTTGGTCTAATGTCAAATCTCCCTCTGAAATAGTGTCGGTCGGGGATGCAATAGAAGTATATTTATTGAATATCGACAAAGAGAATTTAAGAATTGGATTGAGTATAAAAAGATTGTTGCCCAAGCCTTGGGACAATATAGGCAGCAAGTATAATGTGGGTGATTTAATTGATGTTACTGTAACTAATTTGGTGGAATTTGGAGCTTTTGCAAGGATTGAAGAATCAATTGAGGGTTTAATTCATATATCTGAATTAGGACATGATGTTGTTAAGCATCCAAAGGAAGTTGTAAAAGAGGGAGATGAGATAAAGGTAAAAATTGTTAGTATAGATGTTGATAAAGAAAGGATAGGTCTAAGTATAAAACAAGTTGAAGAATATTTTGGCACCGAGTTATAAAGAGATGAATTTGTATATAAAATTTGTTAATATCTTGGTTAAGGTGGTGGTAAATGACAAGTAGCAGCAGATTTGAAAAATTTTCCGAAAGGGCTAGGCGAGTTTTATCGTATGCCCAAGAAGAAGCACAGAAGTTTGAACATAACTATATAGGTACGGAACACATACTACTTGGCTTGGTTAGAGAGACGGAAGGTGTAGCTGCTAGGGTTTTGATTAATTTAGATATTGAATTAGATAAAGTAAAGTCTGCAGTTGAGTTTATTATCGAAAGGCAGGAAAAAGGATCAAGCAAAGAAATAGGATTAACTCCTACTTCCAAAAAAGTTATAGAGCTATCAGTTGATGAAGCTAGACGTCTAGGTCATCACTACATTGGCACAGAGCATCTATTAATAGGCTTGATGAGGGAAGGGGATGGAGTTGCAGCCGGAGTGTTAGAAAGCCTAGGAATAAATCTTGAAAAATTAAGGGAAGAAACTGGACGTGTGTTGGTTCAGAGAACTCCAAAACCAAAGCCAGTCAATGCTAAAGCTACTGGTCGTACTCCTACATTGGATCAGCTTGGTATTGATTTAACTGTTGCAGCTAAGGAAGGTAAACTGGACCCCACTGTTGGTAGAGACCAGGAAATAGAAAGAGTTACTCAAATACTAAGCAGGCGTACAAAGAATAATCCAGTTCTTGTTGGTGAGCCAGGAGTTGGTAAAACAGCAATAGTAGAAGCTCTAGCTCAGCGTATATCAGATAAAGATGTTCCCATAACATTAAAGGGTAAGAGACTTGTTACCTTAGAGATGGGATCTTTAGTGGCAGGCACTAAATATAGAGGTGAATTTGAAGAGCGTCTAAAAAAAGTAATAGAAGAATTAAAATCCGCGGGTGATTGCGTTTTATTTATTGACGAAATTCATACTATGGTTGGGGCGGGAGCTGCTGAAGGAGCGGTGGATGCAGCTAATATATTGAAACCATCATTGGCTCGCGGGGAATTGCAATGTATAGGCGCGACCACTTCTGATGATTATCGTAAGTATATTGAGAGAGATCCGGCTCTTGAAAGAAGATTTCAACCCGTAAGTGTTAATGAACCGAATGTTGAAGATACTGTTGATATATTGAAAGGAGTTAAAGGAAGGTACGAAGAGCATCACCAACTGGATATAAGTGAAGATGCTGTAATGGTTGCTGCTAATATGGCTGCTAGATATATATCTGATCGTTTTATGCCTGATAAAGCTATCGATTTAATAGATGAAGCCGCTTCAAGGGTGAGAATAAATTTTGGGGCAATACCAAAACCATTGAAAGAAGCTTTGAAAGAACTGGATTCATTAAAAATGCAAAAAGATGAAGCTATTGTTGGTAAACAATATGAACAGGCAGCTGAACTAAGAGACAAAGAAGTCAAATTGGTGAAAAAAATAGAAAAAATGGAGAAGGATTGGCAAGAAAAGCAACAGGCTGAAATGCCTATAGTTGGGGCTGAGCATATAGAAGAAGTCGTAAGTATGTGGACGGGTATTCCATTGCAAAGATTGTCTGCCACAGAAACACAAAGGCTCATAAATATGGAATCTGAGTTGAAAGAAAAGGTTGTCGGACAAGATGAAGCAATAGTTGAGGTGTCTAAAGCAGTAAGGAGAGCACGTTCTGGATTGAAAAGCCCCAAACGGCCAGTAGGAGTGTTTATATTTTCAGGTCCCACCGGAGTGGGTAAAACTTATTTAGTGCAAAAATTGTCTGAATTTATTTTTGGTAGTGAAGATTCTGTGATTAGAGTAGACATGTCTGAATTTATGGAACGTCATTCCGTAGCTAGATTGGTTGGAGCACCTCCCGGTTATGTTGGTTATGACGAAGGTGGTCAATTGACTGAAGCTGTACGGAAAAAATCCTACTCTGTAATACTTTTGGATGAAATAGAAAAAGCGCATCCTGAAGTGTTCAACATACTGCTACAAATTTTTGATGATGGCCACTTGACTGATGCGAAAGGTAGGAAAGTTGATTTTCGTAATACTATAGTGGTGATGACTAGTAACATAGGCTCTGATTTGATAAATCAGGACAAAAGCCTAGGTTTTTCAACTAAAGCACTAGAAGATGAAGAAGAACAAGCTACATATAAAAGAGTGAAGTCAAATGTTTTAGATGAAATTAAGAAGTTTTTCCGTCCTGAATTTCTAAATAGGATAGATGGTACCGTTGTGTTTCATGCTCTTAGTAAATCGCATATGAAAGAAATTGTAGATTTAATGTTGAATGAAGTTTCGGTTGGATTATTTGAAAAAGCTATAACTCTGGAAGTTACGGATAAGGCTAAGGATTGGTTGTCTGAAAAAGGATACGATCCTCATTTCGGAGCAAGGCCTTTACGCAGAATGATACAAGACCATGTAGAAGATAAATTGTCTGATGCAGTTTTGGCAGGTGAATTTAGCCCTGGAGATACAGCTGTTGTTGATTTGAGCGATGATGGCGAGATTCAAGTGAGATGTGAATCGCCGATACCTGTAGCTCCTAAACAAAAAACTTAATTGAATCCAATAATTTTATATTAGTCATTTATTTTTAAAACCTGTTGATGTTGTTTAAGTTTCTTTTCATGTCCGATTGTAACTACCATTGGTTATTTGAAAATAAAAATTAAGTTAATGCCAGAATTCCAATACAAATGTAACAATTGTGAACGAATTGCACTCAGGTGGGAGGGTAAATGTTCCAGTTGTGGTGAATGGGGTAGTCTGGAAGAAACTCCTGTTAGTAGTGATGTAAAATTTTCGTTTGGATTTGATAATCCACAACCAACAATCGAATTATCAAAAATCTATGATAAAGAAGATTCTCGGTATAAATTTTTTTCTCCAGAACTGAATATGGTTTTTGGAGGTGGTTTAGTTCCTGGTAGTGTCACTCTTATTGCAGGTGACCCTGGAGTAGGGAAATCGACTTTATTACTGAAAATATCAAGCCAAATTTGTTCAGAAAACAACAAAGTAGCTTATATATCAGGAGAAGAATCTGGTTCACAATTAAAGTCTAGGTCCAAACGTTTGGGTATATCAGGTAATGGTATGTATGTTTTGGAAACTTCTGATATTAATTATATTTTAAATCAATTAGATGGATTAAAGCCTAAGACAGTAGTCATTGATTCAGTAAATACATTGTATGATGACTCCGTTGAATCACCCCAAGGCAGCATCAATCAACTTAAGAGTTCTGTGAGTCGAATTACGCATTGGGCGAAAAGCAAAAATACACCCGTTATATTGATTGGACATGTTACAAAAGTGGGTGATATTGCAGGGCCGAGGGTACTTGAGCATATGGTTGATACTGTTATGTATATGGAAAGTGAACGTTTAGGAATAAACCGAATATTGAGATGTATCAAGAATAGGTTTGGTTCAACGAATGAGATAGCAATTTTCACAATGGATAAAAATGGTTTAAATGATTTGGAAGACCCAAGTAAGGCTTTTCTGTCAGATATAAATTCTAATCACGTAGGATCAAGTATGATAATTGCTCTGCATGGTACTAGACCGATAATTGTAGAAATTCAAGCACTAACTAGCAAATCATATTCCCCAGTGCCTAGAAGAATTTCAACAGGAGTAGATTTAGACAGGATTTTGTTGTTGACTACTGTAGTGAATAGGAAACTTGGTTTGAATGTTGCCTCACAAGATTTAATAGTTAATGTCACAGGAGGTTTCAAGGTATCTGAAACGGCAGGTGATTTAGGAATATCAATGGCTATAATCTCAAGTTTGCTCAATGAACCTTTAAAGTCTCATCTAGCTATCATAGGGGAAGTAGGATTAGCAGGAGAAATTAGACAAGTTCCCTATATGGGAAAAAGAATTAGCGATGCCACAAAATTGGGTTTCAAAAGATTACTTCTTCCAAATCATGGTGTTAAGGACATTGCTGATGTTGACCTGAAAGCAATAGAGTTGATAAAAGTCGATAATATATATGATGCAGCTACTACAATATTTGACTCAAAAATACTAAATAGTGATAAGCAGGGAAAATGATTGAAAGATATGCATATATAAGAGCTGTTGGAGGAATATCCGGGGATATGCTTTTAGGTGCTTTGATTGACCTAGGTGCAGATGTCGATTTTATAAATGAACAATTAAATTCTTTAAACATCGGTAAAATAGAATTGGAATTTTATAAAGGAACTCGTAAAGGGGTTTCTGGTATTGGATTGAGTCCATTGAAAGAGGTTTTGCTATCAGATTCTTACACTTTCAAACAATTCATCAAAATTATTGAGGATTCTCCCTTAACTTCTTCTGTGCGTAAGAAAGCTCTATTGACCTTTAAAAATCTATTGAAAGCTGAGCAAATAGTTCACGGATCAGATGAAGTTGAATTACATGAATTAGGTTCTATTGATACTATTATTGATGTTGTCGGTGTAGTATCTGGTTTTGAGTCACTTAAAATAGATAGGATGTTTTGTTCTGCTTTGCCTGCAGGGTGTGGATTCATTAAATCTGGACATGGATTAATGTCTATACCTGCTCCTGCGGTTCTAGAATTGATTAAGATGTCAAATTCTAAGTTATTAACTAATAGTAATTACTTTGAGGATTCAATAGAGATGATTACTCCTACAGGTGTAGCTTTGGCTACCACATTGGCTGAATTTTCGGATCCAATCATGAATGTAATGGAAACAGGGTTTGGGTTAGGAACAAGAGATATTGAAAAGTATCCTAATGTAGTTGAAATTTGGATGGGAGAGAGCATGTCAAATTCAGTAACCAATAAATATTCATTACTTGAAACGAATATAGATGATATGAGCTCGGAGTTAATTGGATATGTTCAAGAAAGACTCTTTGACTCAGGTGTTTTAGATGTCTGGACATCCCCTATTTATATGAAAAAAAATAGGCCGGCCGTAAAAATATCTTGTATTTTGCCTGTTGGTCTTGAAGAAAAAATAGCTCACCTTCTGATGAAAGAAACTAGTACATTTGGTATTAGGGTAACAAGTATTTCCCGATATGAGGCTGACAGAAAAATTCAAAAAATCAACACTGAATTTGGTGAAATAAACGTCAAATTAAAAATCGTTGATGGTAAAGTAATAGATGTTTATCCTGAATATGAGGATTGTAGAAGAATAGCAGTAGAGGAAAATATTCCGTTACAAAAAGTTATAAGACTAGCGCAGTTAGAATCGAACCGACTATTGGATTAATGTATGCAGAATTTTGAATTATCAGTTTTATGTATGTTGGGGAAATGATAAAATCTAACGTTATATATATGTATTTATCAGGCAAAAAAAATGACTGTTGAACCGAAATTAGTTTACATGGATCATGCAGCTACGACTCCTATAAGGGAAGAAGTTTTAGAGCAAATGATTCCATACATGAAACAATATTATGGAAATCCATCGAGCATATATACTCTTGCACAAGAGTCAAGACGGGCAATAGATGAGTCGAGAGAAAATGTCGCTCATTTAATCGGGGCGAGGACCAGAGATATCATATTCACATCCGGTGGTACTGAATCAGATAATGCTGCCTTGAAAGGGACTGCAGCAGCATTACGCTCTATGGGTAACCATATAATAACCAGCAGCATCGAACATCATGCTGTTTTGCATGCATGTCAACAATTAGAGGATCTAGGGTTTGAGATTACATATTTGCCAGTGGATAAATATGGTTTAATTGATCCTGATGATGTGGGTAGGGCTATTAAAAAAGATACTATATTAACTAGCATAATGATGGCTAATAATGAAATAGGTTCTATTCAACCAATTAAAGATATTGCTCGGGTAGTTAAAGAAAAATCCAATAAACTTAATACCAAGATATTGGTTCATACCGATGCGGTACAAGCAGTAGGATCGGAAGAAGTTAATGTTAATGAACTAGGAGTAGACTTACTTAGTCTCAGTGCGCACAAATTTTATGGACCTAAAGGGATAGGTGCATTATATATTCGTAGAGGTACTCCATTCGAACCTTTGATAGTCGGCGGAGGGCAAGAAAATCAACGTAGGTCTGGTACTGAAAATGTAGCCAACATAGTTGGTTCCTCTATAGCTTTGTCCTTGGCTATACAAAATTTATCTGAAACTAAAAATTCTTGTAAATTATTGAGAGATGAAATAACATCTAGGATTTTAGAAAACATACCGCGAACGACCTTAAATGGACACCCGACGAAGAGACTTGTAAATAATGCTAATATATCTTTCCATGGGTTAGAGGGAGAATCAATTTTATTGGGTTTGGATTTAGCAGGTATATCTGCTTCTAGTGGTAGTGCATGTACCTCAGGTTCTTTAGAACCTTCTCATGTTTTATTAGCTACAGGCCAATCTGCAGAAATTGCTCAAAGTAGTGTTAGATTTACCGTTGGTTATGAAAATACAAAACAAGATGTTGATTATTTATTATCGGTTATTGTTCCCTTGGTAGATAAATTAAGGGAACTTTCTTCAATTTCAGTTTAAAAAATTTTGTTGAGAGGTGAAAAATGAGTAGTCCTGTTAATGTAACAGAACAGACTTTTAATGAAGAAGTTTTAGGTTCAGAGGTACCAGTAGTGGTCGACTTTTGGGCTGAATGGTGTGGTCCTTGTAAGATGATTGCTCCGATTTTGGAAGAATTAGCGCAAGAATATGATGGTAAAATCAAATTTGCTAAGATTGATGTTGATTCGAATCCGAATTTAGCTAGTAACTACGGAATTAGAGGAATACCTAATCTTACAATATTTGAAAAAGGCGAAGTAGCTGGCCAGTTAGTAGGTGCACATCCAAAAGCTACTATAAAGAAAAGGCTAGATGAAAGTATTTCATAAGAATTGAAACCTATATCTTTTATAGTTTTTAAGTATTTAAAAAAGATTCTATAATATGTTCGAAGTTAGGGGGTATATGAGGTCCGAATGGGTCAAACCTAGTTCCTAAAACCCAATTATGTTCGTCGCTTTCAAAGGCTTCAATTATCCCATTTTCAACTGAATAACAACTTGCCCTTAGGATGTCAGATTTTTCAGTAATTGATATTCCGTAAGAGTTTGGTTGCCCGATTCTCATCAATCCAGCATATCCAATTATTGTAGTTAACTTACTTCCAGGTGATATGAAGATGTCCTTCCGTTTCTGATTTGATTCGTTTGGGACAACTGGTGGGGTGAATTTAGGATATTTGCCCCCCAATGCCAAATTAATAACATGCATTCCTAGGTTGATTCCTAAAATTGGCATGTCATTCATTAAAGCTGATTTTGTAGTTGTGAGTAGGTTGGTTGGTATCTTAAGATCCGAGTTGTTTTCTTTAAGAAAATCTTCTGAACCAGTAATTATCAAAGCATCAAAGTTGCTTGTAATTATTGGAGATTTAACTAAATCGTCCCAGAGATTTATGGATACCAATGAAACTTCTTTTAATTTTGAAGATATTATCTTTGTCTCATTGATTGAAAGAGATAAGATGATAATATTTTTTTCCAACTATCGGTCCTGTTTATGACAAATAAATTGCAAATTTGAGTACATGCTTGACAATGGATATTACGGTCTAACAAATAAGAGGGATAAAATCTTTTCTGAGGATATGATATGCCTATTTAATTTTAAAGCTTTGGGGTCAATACCTAACGATAACCCCAACATTTGAGGTAGATGTAAAATAGGAAGGCCTATTGTATGACCAGCAGCTTTTGAGGCTTGAGGTTGATATCCGTCAAGATTTAGGTGGCATAATGGGCAGGGTGTGACCATAGCATCAGCACCATTATTTTTGGCCTCATCTGTATGCTTTGCAACCATGTTTACTGAATTTGATTCATTTATCATTAGTATAGGAAAACCACAGCAAAGGTTTTTGCCAGTAAAATCAGTAACTTCTGCTCCAACAGCTTCAATTATTGTTTCAAGAGAAGTTTCTCTTTCTGGGTGTCCTGAAAAGTCTAATGCAGTACTTGGTCTAACAATATAACAACCATAAAATGGAGCAAATTTTAATCCTTTCAGCGGATGTTTGACTAATGATTTAAGTTTGTCTATCCCGATGTCTTCAATTATCGCCCATAGCAGGTGCTTCGGTTCTAGATTGCCACTGTATTCTAAACCTTCTTCAGCTAATGACTCGTTGATTTCTTTGAGGTATTCTGGATTGTCTTTCATCCGTTTGTTTGCTTGGGACATTACTCCTTGGCAAGTACTACAGATAGTAAGTAGAGGATTGCCTGACTTTTCTGCTAATGCAAAATTTCTAGCATTTAGCGTGTCTCCAAGTTTTTGGTTTTTTTCTTGTAGTATTCCCGAACCAGTACAAGAGGCTCCTTTCATAGATTCATAATCAAGCTCTATTCCTAAAATAGAACAGACTTCCATTGTTGATACAAATAATTCAGGGCATGCACCTCTTGAGACACATCCAGGGAAAAATGCATATTTCATATTTATTTCTCTACTTTTTTGAAAAGATTTTTCACGAATTTTTGATTGGGATTTTTGAAATGTATAGGAGATGGAGCTCGTTTTTTCAATGCAAATCTAAGTCCTGGAAGCATCAATTTTACGATTTCCTTGATGTTAAATATTCCTTTACTTTCTAGTGGTAATCTGAATTCATCAATCCGACCACTATGTTCAATATGGTTACTAGCTGCTTTTGCATGTTTGGCACCGTATGTATTATCTAAACCATTAGTTAAAGCTATATCTCTGAGTTCCATTATCCTATCCATTGGGTCGACGCCTTTAGGACAAACTTCGACGCATTGCATACATCTAGTGCAATCCCAAAATCCGCCATCTTCGTCGTTTAAATCTTTCAACCTATCGATTTTTTTTGAGTCTCTTGGGTCGTCAACAAATCTCCATGCTTTTGCTAGTGCAGCTGGTCCAATAAAATTGTCATCAACTTCTAAAACAGTACAATCAGATACACAGCAACCACACATAATGCAGTTCATAGCTGTAAGCAGATTTTCCATTGATTCATTAGAAGCTATATATTCTCCTGTTTCAGGTATATGGTCTGGTTGCAGGTAAGGTTTAACTCTTTTGATTTGATTGAAAAATGTATCTAATGAAACTACTAAATCTTTTATTACTGGTTGGTTTCCCATAGGTTCAACAACAATTTGTTCAGAATTGGGAGCAATTTCAACAACCCTTGTTTTGCATACCAACTTAGCGCTTCCATTAACTTTCATTCCGCAAGAGCCACAAATAGAGGCTCTACAGGCACATCGTAATGCCAAGGAAGTATCTTCATATTCTCTTACGTGAATCAATGCATCTAAAACTGTTGAGTCCTTGTGGATATCTACATCATATTCTTGCCACCAAGAGTTTTTTGAAGAGTCTGTGGGATCGAATCTTTTTATTTTTAGATTAACGTTCATCAATAAACCCTTTCTACTGGTTTCCATTTTGTTATTGTTACAGGAGAGGTTTCCACTCTTACATTATTTTCATAAGTGTTATCATGATAGACTAATGTATGTTTTAGCCAATTTTTATCATCTCTATCAGGCATATCAGTCCTGAAATGTGCACCTCTACTTTCTTTTCTAGTTAATGCTCCGTAAATTATAGCTTCTGCGTTATCAACCATAAATTCCAATTCTAGAGCAAAAATTAAGTTTGTGTTAAAAGATTTACCTTTATCTTCTACTGAGATATTCTGCAATCTATTTTTAATATTTTTTAAATTGTGTAAAGCACCTTCAATTGATTTTTGATCTCGCCATACACCAATTCCTTTAGTCATACCTAGTGCCATGTCTTCTCTGACTTTCGCTATATTTTCGCCTTTTGGTCTGTCAAGTAGAGACTGTAATCTATCTTTTTCAAGGTTTAAATCATTTTCCGACTTTGAATTAGTACCTACTGATTTTATATATTCAGTCGCGTGTTCTGCAGCTCGTCGTCCAAAAACCACTGTGTCTAGCAGTGAATTTGCTCCTAGCCGATTAGCACCGTGTACACTTACATTTGCACATTCACCAGCTGCATATAAACCTGGTATTTCTGTCAAACCATTTAGATCAGTTTTTATACCACCCATAATATAGTGCATACCGGGTCTTACAGGAACAGGTTTTTCAGCCATATCAATACCTAAAAATTCTGATGCCACTTCTTGGAGGTACCCAAGTCTTTTTTCAATATAATCTCTCCCTAAATGCCTGACGTCTAGAAGAACGTTACCATCTACTCCTCTACCTTCATCGATTTCAGTTTGTTCTGATCTTGAAACGACATCTCTAGAAGCTAATTCCATATAATCTGGGGCATACTTTTCCATAAAACGTTCCCCATTTGAGTTTAACAAATATGCTCCTTCTCCTCTTGCTGCTTCAGACATCAATATTCCTGTTCTAGCTAAAGTGGTGGGATGATATTGCACCATTTCCATATCCATAAGAGGTACGCCGGCTTTATAAGCCAGTGCGATTCCATCGCCAGTGCAAATCAGTGCTTGGGTAGAAGGTTCAAACACTCTGCCATTTCCACCTGAAGCCATAATAACAGCCTTAGCTTTGATAGTATGGAGCTGTCCATTTTTAATATCATAAGCTACTACTCCTCTGCAAACTCCATCTTCCAATATGAGTTTGGTAACAAACCATTCTTCATATACATTTAAACCTAGCTTAACCGATTGTTCATACAGAACATGTAATAATGCTGAGCCAGTGATTGTTCCTACAAAGAACGTTCTTGCTACCTTTTGTCCTCCAAAACGTCTACTTCCTAGTTTGCCATCTTCTCCTCTTGTGAAAATAACTCCCATTCTCTCTAATTCAATTACTGCTTCACCGGCTTCTCTAGACATCATTTCTACTGCATCTTGGTCAGCCAAAAAATCAGAGCCTTTAATAGTATCGTATGCGTGTCCTTCCCAATCATCTCCGCGATCGGTTAAAGGAGCATTGATTCCTCCTTGAGCAGCATTAGAATGACTTCGAACGGGATGAACTTTTGAAACGACCGCAACATTCATGCCTTTGCGAACACCTTCTACAGCAGCTCGAAGTCCTGCAAGTCCGGCTCCGATTATTAAAATATCGTGTTCAAACATATATATTTGTAACCTCTGGATCTATTATCTGATTTGCTAAGAGTATATTTAAATAACTAAGAACTTTTTTAACTGACATATAGCAATAGGGTTATTTTCTATAAATTGGAAAATCTACATTGTCACGGATAATGTAGTTATTAGTGATTGAATCAACCACAAATGAACGGGTCTTATTGACGATATGTAGATGGGATTCATCACTTATATCAGACATATTAGCTTTCATGTCGGATAGTTCAATTCCGACCAATAGTTCGTCAATTTCCAACAAATCAATATCCTTTTAATACACTTCAAGCAATATAAATATATCAAAATAACACTCATTACTACAAGTACAACTTGCTTTTATAAAGAGCCATTTGAAGATAAACAAAATAGGTGTTTATCAGCGTAAAATCATGCTGTATTTTATTTTACTATTTTAAGTATAAATACTATAGGTATTATTCCCAAAATGGTTCCAATACCTAGAATGTGCAAGGAATTTGTATAACCGAAATAAGTAATTAATACCCCTAAAAAGATCGGCCCCAAGATCTTCGACATATTTTTGAGAGTGCCACTAAAACCTATACTAAGCCCTAAAGAATTTTTGTTTACATTAGTTGCTATATATGCGCTTGCTGAAGGTTGAATAAACCCCATCCCGATACCGATAATAATTGCGGTTATTGGAATGGAAATAGACGAATACCCAACTAAAGGTATCAAATTTATGCCAATGCCCAAAAAAGTTATGCCGAGATAAATGCCATAAATATATGCTGTTTTATCCCATAGTTTTCCGAAAAATGCAGAAATAACCATTTGGGTAGCATGTTGTATAGCAATAAATGTAGCAGCTGTGAAAACGTTATTTTGTGTTACTATTATGTTTAGTGGTACGAATACCTTAGCTCCATAAGTTGCCATAAGACCAAGTGATTCTGAACCTCCAGCAATCCAGATAGATTTATTACTTAATTCAGTTAATGAAATTATAGTTCTAGTTAGTTTATTATGCTTATATTTACTATTTGGTTTATCAGGTAGAGCATCAAATTTTCGATTTTGGTCAGAAGACAGAGTTTCTGAAGCTTGATATGAGGTATGTGTTGTGGGTGTAGTTGATTGATTATGTTCGCTCAAAAATATTAAGGGTATGAAGGAAAGGATACTTATTAGACCAATGATTGTGTAAATATGTACCGGATCGTAACTTAAAAGCAGCCACCCTCCTATTAGAGGCCCAATTATATAGCTTGAGTTTCTTGCTAATGAAAATATACCGAAATTGCGTCCAAATCTGTTGTATCTAATTTCTGCTACATAAGCTAAAGTGACTGGCCCATAAATAGCTGTTGAGATACCGTGGAAAATTCGAAGCCCAATAAGTTGTGTAGGAGTTTCTACAAATACATACAGGAATGGCACTATTACAAATATCAGGCTTCCAAGTAAAAGCCATAATTTCCGTCCTAAATTATCAGATAAAAATCCTATTAGTGGTTTTAAAACCATTCCGGAAATGGTTGAGATTGATACAATTAACGCTAATACTACTTCATTAGCATTCAATTGCGCAGCCATCAGCGTTAAAACAGGAGCTTTACCTATTTGATATCCTGTTCTGACTATTAAATCAGCGCTTGTAATGTTACCTAAGTTAGCATGCTGTTTTGAACCATGTTTCATTGACTAAGTGGAATAGGGTCAATGTTTAATTCTCTTATCAATTGATTTAATGGTTCAATATTGGTTTTTTTAACCCTTTCAAAATTCTCAAGTTGTCTTTCTAAGTTAATTGATAAACCACTGAAAACCTCGACAGCTTGTTTTGTTGGTTTAGAATCAGCACTTGCAACAACCGCTATTAGTTCAGTTAATTTATCGCTAATTTTACCTGGTACATTCCATCTATCTAACCATCTATCAGTTCCTGGCCTACTGATGCCTATTTGAACTAGATTGGATTCGATTTCTAATAAAGCTTTTGTTGTTGATTCTACTTGTGACAAAACTTTTTTGTGATCCCCAGAATTTGGTAAATTAGTTTTCCAATAGTTTATTTGGGTTTTAATTTCTCTTATTGAATTCACAGATGAGTGGGTTTTAGTTATGGCTTCACCGATATCTCTAAGTAGTTTGAATTGCTGCTCAAAGTCACTTTGGGTGGTCGGAATACGAGGGTCTTTCAAAAGTTTGAACTTTTGAATGAAATGTTGGTTTCCTGTAACTAGCTCTATATGATATTCACCTGGAGGGGCTAATGGTCCCACAGTATTGTCTTGTGCATCCTTGTTTTCTTCAAGAGCTATTGGACCAGAATAGCGCATGTCCCAAATGAATTGATTCATGCCATTTTTGGGTCGCAGATTTTGGCTGTTGGTTGCATTAGCATCTTTTGAACTAAAAGAGACGATTGATTTCTTATTTGAATCTAAAATATTTATTGTTAAATCTTCGTTAGAAGTTATATCCAATAAATAATTTATTACAACTCCAGTTACAGGGTTTTCACCACTATCAAGCATTTTACGATGTTTAGACCCATCTTTATTTTGTGTCTCATAAAACGTTCCAGTAGTTCCTATACCAAGGTTATATATTTTCCCTGATCCTAAATCCATTCCAGTTGAACCGTCTGAACCCATTGGAGGAGTGATCCTGTAGGTGTCAGCAGGTTTAAATAAATAGTTAGATTTGGAATCAGCAAGTTTAGATATTTGACGAACCAAGTTCAGATTATCTAAAATCCAAAATGACCTTCCATTTGTCGATACCACAATTTCCTCTTCTTTTATTACCATGTCGGTGATTGGTACATGTGGCAAATTGCTTTGCAGTGAACTCCATGATTTACCTGAGTTTGTTGAAAAATATATCCCATTTTCAGTACCTGTGAATAAAAGGCCTGGTACTTTCAGGTCTTCTCTTATGACCCTAGTAAATTCGTCTTCAGGCAACCCTTCAGTAATCTTGGTCCAGCTTTTACCATTGTCGGTTGTTTTATAGATGTATGGGGATTCATCGTTAAATTTGTATTTGGTCGTTGATAAATAGACTGTTTCGGGATCGTGCGGGGATATTTCGATAACATCTATTCTGGACCACTCCGGTAGGATATCAGGAGTTATGTCTGTCCATTCCTTGCCGAAATCTTTAGAGATATGTAATTTACCATCATCAGAACCTGCCCAATACACACCGGGGTGGTGTGGAGATTCTGTGAATGAAAATATTGTGCCGTAGTGTTCAACATATGTTGTGTCAAGAGTTAATGGACCTCCTGAAGGATCCATTTTTGACGTGTCACATTTGGTTAAATCGGGGCTTATTTTTTCCCAGCTATCACCAGAATCAGTTGACTTGAATACAAAATTTGCTGCAACGAATAGAGTTTCTGGGTCATGTGGCGAAATAATTATTGGGTAAGTCCATTGGAATCTATATTTATGGTCTTTAGGACCTTCGCCCCAGCCTATTTCAGGCCAAACAGATACTATTTTAACCTGATCAGTTGAATGATCGTATCGCAACAAAGAATCTCCTCCACCTGGAGAACTTCCAATAGCACCTGAGTATACAATATTAGGATTATTCGGTTTAACAGCAATGTAACCACTCTCTGAACTACCAACTGAATAACATTCATTCCATGATATTGCACCTTTCATCGACCTACTTGGGACGCTAATAGCTGAGTTGTCTTGTTGAGTTGCATATACTCTGTACGGAAATTGGTTGTCTGTTGTGAGGTGGTAGAATTGTGAAGTCATTTGGTTATAGATATTTGACCAAGAATTTCCCCCATTAAAACTTACACAAGCACCTCCATCATTTCCTTCTATCATGCGATTACTGTTTTTAGGATCTATCCAAAGTTCATGGTTATCTCCGTGAGGCGTACTAACGTGATTGAAATTCGATCCACCATCTGTTGATTTCCAGGCTTTGAAATTTAGTACCCAAACCGTGTCTTCATTGTTGGGATCAGCAAACACGTGGCTATAATACCAAGGTCTTTGCAACAAAGCTCTATTGGCACTCACTAATGACCATGTTTCACCACTGTCATCTGATCTATATAAACCTCCATTCTCGGCTTCAATCAAAGCCCATACTCTTTTTGGTTGTGCTGGAGAAATAGTGACGCCTATCCGGCCTTTTATACCACTTGGTAGTCCTTGGTTATCAGTGATTTCTGTCCATGTTTCGCCACCGTCAACTGTCTTATAAATTCCAGAGTCTTTACCGCCACTGGAAAAATTCCAAGGTTTTCTTATTGCTTCCCATATCGATGCATACATTACATCTGGATTGCTTGGATCCATAGATAAATCTATTGCACCAGATTTTTCGCTTTTGAACAAAACTTGTTTCCAGTTTTTACCACCGTCTATGGACTTGTAAACACCTCTTTCCTTGTTAGATCCAAATGCATGCCCGAATGCTGCCACATAAACTATGTCAGGGTTTTTGGGGTGAATTCTGATACGTGCAATATGTTTTGTTTCTTTGAGGCCAATATTATCCCATGTTTTGCCAAAATCATTACTTTTATATACTCCATCTCCGTGAGCTAAATTACCCCGAATACACGATTCGCCTGTTCCTACATAAATCGTGTTAGGGTTAGATTCTGATACCGCTAAGGCTCCAACAGATGCAGATGTAAAAAATCCGTCAGATATATTTTCCCAATAAGTACCGCCGTCGTATGTTTTCCATACGCCTCCTGCACACGCTCCAAAATAAAAGACTTGGTCTTCAATTGGGTCACCAGCAACTGCAATTACCCTACCTCCCCGTGGAGGACCTATGCAACGCCATTTTACATCATTTACATATGAGTCGATTTTATTTTTAATTGCGGATATATTTTTGGTTTTTGCCATATAGCACCTCTATATAGTTATAATTGGGTAGCATTATTCCCACCTATATAACTATTTGGTTATATTTTCTATTAATTTTATGTTGGGTATCTGATTTAAATAATTCGGCTCTATTATAATTTTGGCATTTCTGTTTCCTGAGCCAAATATTAAATATGGTTGTTTCATTACCTCACTATCTACATATACATCTATTGAATTTGGTAAACCGAATATAGTTACTCCACCCGACTTCATATTTGTCAAAGAGACCGTTTCTTCATGCGAAGCAAAAGAAACTTTGGAAGAGTTCATGAATTTACGTACCTTATTGTTAACATCAAGTTTTTTGTCTCCTTGAAGCACACAGGCTACATGATAATCAGGTGGTTTTTTAGAAGATAATAATATCGTGTTGGCACAATATTCAATTGGAAAGTCATATTTTTCACAAAACAAGTAAGTGTCAGCATATTCTTCTTTACATTGAACTACATCATAAGGGATTGCCAATTTTGATATATGATCGTATACGTTTCGATTTAACAGGTCTATTTTATTTTTGCTATCAGCCATTACTCATTCACATATAGATGTTATTAGTTTGTATCCGGAATTTCTTTTCTTGCTTCATCTACGGATTGATATCTTCCTGTCTCGTCACCACCAATCCAGCGATAGGGGCGTGGTAAAAGTGAATGAGACCGGTTCTCTAAAGGTAATTTTATAGGTACACTTCCTAGTTGAGCTGACAATTTGGACGCTATCGCAGCTTCAAGCGCTTGCCTAAGATCGTGACCTGTAATCCATGGTTCAGACCCTGTTTCAATGGCTCTGATGAAGGATCTTATAGATCCTGTTAAGTAGCTGAATTCACTAAATTCATAGGGTTTATAATTTGTTTCAATTTCGATTCTGTTTCCATTATTATCAAATCCTTGAAAAATTTGTGGTGGTCCCCAGTTCCATCTAATCAAAGACGAATCAGACCAAACATCAACTCCTCCATATGGAGTGGCTGTACCGAATACATTTGTATTTACGCCGTTTTGCATAGTAAATCTACCGTTTATTACAATTCCGGTGTCTTCTTCTTGATTTATCGCTGCTTTTGATATTTCTATAGCTTGTTGCCTATCTGCGTTTCCTTTTATAACATCCACATGAGTTCCCCAACACATAACTTCCTCGATTTCTGAATTTGTCAGTAATCTCAAAACAGATATTGCTTGACAGCCTCCTCCTGAAATTTCTCCACCAAATCCGTTTACTGATGCACCTATTATTTCTCCATATTTTCCGTCACGTATTCTTTGAGCGGCTTCTTGTATTTCATGCATAGCTCGCTGTAAGTTGCCTCCAGCTAAAACTATTCCTTTTGACGTACATGTTTCAACCATTAAATCTGCATCGGATAATTTTGCAGCAATTGGTTTATCAGTAGAAATACCTTTAACACCCGCTTCTGCACAAGCAATTACTGCATCTTTATAGAATTTACTAGGTGTTATTATAGCTGCTATATCTGGTACGATATCGTTAAGTAATTCTTCTGTGTTAGCATATAGATTTTGAATTTCAAACCGCTCGCCGACTGCTTTGAGTCGCTCTGGATTGTGTTCAACAATACCTACTATTTCTGTATCGGGGTAAGCTCTATAGGCTTGAGCATAGTGTTGTCCCATTCGACCGCAGCCTATTATTGCAACTTTATGTTTTTTATTGGTCATTGTATATCCCTTATTAATTTACATTTATTTTGCCACAAGAATTTTAACTGCAAGTTTAAATTAAGTGATAGAATTAGCACAATTGGTTAAATAGTGAAATAAATAAATATTATCGGAGTTTAGTAATGACTTGGCGGTGGGATGCTCAAGATATAAAAGCAAGACTAAGATATGCACTGAAGTTTGCCCCTTCAGACATGTTAACTTTGTTTGCAATGTTTGTTATGAAGAATTGCTGTTCGGCTATTTCTACGCTTGTTTGGCCTTTTGAGTTAGTTCTAAAAGGTACAGTAGGATTTCTTTTGAAAGGAGGCTGTGTTTTTGTTTGGGGTATGATGATCTTGATGATATTGGATCTTGTTTGGATTGCGGTATGGTCGTTGCTAATGCTATCAAGTTCTGCATGGATAAAAATACCTTGGTTGCGACCAATTCTTATCATTCCGGGCCTTCTATTGGCTTTAGTGGCATATATATATGTATCATTGGCACCCGATCCTCAAAAGAATACCGAATATCATATATTAATAAAATCTTGGCCTCTATCTTGGCGAGTATATAGTCCTAAGGAAGAATATTTTAAAGGTGCGGTTGAGCCTGAATTATAGGCTCGAATTATCGCTTTTCTATTATTTCCAATATTTGATTCACATTGACGTCTGTTAGAGTTTGCTCAATTCCACTCGGCCAATTTAAAGTGATGCTATCTACTGTTTTTGCTTGTCCTAACCCAAAATGGGCTTCCATCATGTTTTGTCCCATGCTACTAGAGCCGGCAGCAATTTCTCTTATTTGACTTTTTCCGTCGGAAATTATTTTTATACGGGTTCCAATGCCATCTTTATTTGAAACTGTACCTACTGGATTTATTATCAGCCAGTTATTATCTTTGCTACATGTGTTTTGGAAAAGCTTTGCTTTGCCATCAAGATTGGTTATAAATATATCAAGACATCCGTCTAAGTTGTAGTCTAAGTAGAACCCACCCCTTCCAATTCCATCGTCATCAGCACCGCTTATTTTAGATTTATCTTCGAATGTTAAGTCGCCCTTATTTCTCATCAAAACATTGGGTTGGAGGCGCATTTCTGGAGGTACATCAAATGCTCTTTCGGTTTCGTGTAGGTTAAGGAAACCACTTACAATATATAAATCTTCTATGCCATCATTGTCGTAATCAAAAAACATTGTTGCCCATGCTACCCGGTCCATCACCCCTCCAGGGTAATTAAGTTTGGACATTTCTAATCCTGCTTCAATGGTGGTTTCTTCAAACACCATGTTTTTACCTGTATTTCTAAATAACATTTGGTTACCAATGTTGGTTATGAAAAAGTCGAAATACCCATCTAAATCATAATCGCCTACTGCAAGTCCCATGCCAAGTATAGCAGCATCAACTCCACTATCTTTAGATATATCTGTGAATATCCAGTTGTTTGAACCGTTTCCTTCACCATCATTACGCCATAGAACATTAGGTTGTACATGCATGCCGTAATCGTTTACTACGTAAAGGTCTAGGTCACCGTCATTGTCGAAATCTACCCATCCGGGTTGGAAACCTGTTCCCCATATAGTCCCAAACGGATCGTCTTTATAAATTCTTTTTGGACCTCTTATGTCACCTAACAATTGAGTCGAGTCTATAAAAGTTCCATCTCCGTTGTTGGTAAACAAAGCTAACCGTCGTAACCATGGTTTAAATTCTATTTCTTGGAGCATATAATAATTGCCCTCATGTGCGTGCCTGAGAACAATTAGATCTAAGAATCCGTCTTGGTTGTAATCTCCCCAAGCACAACCTGTTGCTCTATGGTCTTGTCCGTCAGATAGAGAAACCTTGGATTCATCTGATACGTCATTGAATTTCGTGTTGCCTTGATTTTCAAAAAGTTTACTGTTTCCATAATTTGTAACATATATATCTTGGTCACCATCGTTATCATAATCGGCGGCACACGCTCCGTTTCCTCTACCTCCGGTGTCATTTAAGCCCGCTTTTCTAGCGGTTTCGGTAAAGGTTCCATTTCCATTGTTTATGTACAGATGGTTTGGTCCTTCTGAATCTACGACATAGATGTCTGGTAAATTATCATCGTTAGCATGAAATGTAATAGTGCCTGCGCCCATTGCAATCAATTGATCTAAAACATTATGATGATCAAATTTAATGTTGGATTGATCTGTTATTTCTACATATATTGATTCTTCAGCTAAATTTGAAACTAATGGTATGTTTTTAGCAATTGGCACGCTTTGTAATGCTTTTTCCCAAATTATATTTCCTAACATTAGTATTCCTAACCCGCCAATTAATCCTAATGACCACGTTCCTAATGCAAATGTTGAAATACCTTTTTTAGGCATGATTTTGCTTAAACCCCAAAATGTAAGTGGTCCTCCTCCAGCAGCGGTGAATAGTAAGGCCGCAGCAGGGGCGGTGCCCATTCCCAATAAAATTAGTAGTGCAACAAGTGGAATTTCAAATAGGAGTGGGACATTTATTAGTATCCCTATTGTGGAAGCAATAATAACCCCAGTAATATCATTTCCGAGGAATTTTGTTACTATTGACGGATTAAGCCATTGGATTATCAGGCCGCTTGCAAATCCCGCTATTACCATCATTGGACCCATTCGTAGTAAATAACCAATTGAGGTTTTAGCCCAATCTCGAAAACCTTCGGATATATCATTTTTCCAAGTAGATTCTTCGTTTATTTCTAAGAATAACGGGTCAGGTTCATCTGTGTTTTCTGAACTTGTCGATTTTCTTATAACATATGCAACTAATGGCCCTAATATCAATCCGCCAAGCAATGCCAATATTAATCGACTGAATCCTAATAATGGAGTGAATACAAAAAACACCATTGCTAAAGCTGGGATATTTAAGGTAGCTGAACCTTGAACCATTGAAATCGCGCCTTCTATACCTCCTCCTTTACGTTTGAACATCGTTGAAATTGGAACTATACATGCGGAACAAAGATTCAATACGGGACCAGCTGCTAAACCTGTTATTGTTCTTCTGAAAACTCCTCCAGATTGGAACGTTCTTCCAGCTGAAGTTGGAAATAGAAACGACTCAGATAGACCAGCCACAACAAAAGCGAAAGTCATTCCTACGGAAACGAGTCTAAGGTATGTTATTGAAAACGTTAGCCACTGTTTATAAAAACCATCTCCTGTATCCCTTTTAATGCAAAAACCTTGAAAGCATTGTATATCTGGCGCATTGATTGCTTCCAAGTCTTCACCAACTGCGTCTAATTTTGGGAATCTATTAAAGGATAGAAAGACGATTAAAATAATCGTCAGCAAGAATATGCCGACCGCTCGTTTTTTTTTGATACTAGTATTAAACAAATTAATATGAACTAATAGCAGGATTTAGCTATGTACGTTTGAAGATCATTTTTTGAACAATTTCCCACGGATTTTGCTTCCGAAGTCTTCTTTGTCTGATTTGGTAGGGATGACTACCCATAAAATAAAAAAAGATATAAACGCAAACGCCGGTACGAAGGTTTCAGGAAGTTTTATAGCGTTAATAATTAATTCGATAATCATTTATTGGTTGTTTGAGTTCATATATAGAATCATTCTACGATAACTCTGATAATGGTTTTTTTCAAGTATTCTGAATGTGTTAATAGTTTCTTTACCTATTATGCTCTTATTGACCACATATTATCCTGATGCTAGAGTTGATTTGGTATCTAATAAAACAAATGTATGAATTGAGCTAAAATAAAAAAACCAATTGAGTTTGTGTTTCTGAATTTAAATTGGAGAGGTTCACTCACTTTCATTACGCTTACCTAGGTAGGAGGGTAGTTTGAGAAGGGCAATAATTTTTTCCATACTAGTTTTTTCAATAATGGCGATCGTAAATTGTTCGGTTACGTCTAAATTTGGAGGATCCCCCGAACTAGCGATTGAACCGGGGAAGATTAACGAAGGTAGGAGTTGGCATACTGCAACTAAACTTTTGGATGAGAGAATTCTTATATCAGGAGGGTTTGGTAAAAGGTTTAAAGTTTTAAAATCAGTTGAAATTTATGACCCTGTCTCTGGTGAATGGGAAGTGGTTGCAGACATGAATTTTCCAAGAGCAGAACATAGTGCAGTATTGTTGCAGGATGGCAGAATATTGGTTACAGGTGGAAGAGATGAAAATTATGCCCCAACTTTTTCTTCTGAAATATTTGACCCCGAAACGGGGCTTTGGGAAATTTATGAAGATATGGCCAGGCAAAGGCATAAGCATATATCGCTGGTTCAAGACGATGGATCGGTCATTCTAGTTGCTGGTAGTGGTCCTTCACGTAGTTTGTCAGATGTCGAATTAATCGATCCAATAAATGATAGGTTGGAAGTTTTATCTTCAACATTGGAAGAACATTCTGATCATGCAGCGATAAGTCTGAAGGATGGGAGGATATTTGTATCTGGTGGAGTACGAATTCTAGATGAGGTGGTGACTAGTGTTGGAGCCGAAATATATGATGTTAAAACGGATACGTGGGTTAAAACTTCTATGCAATCAAGACGTACATCTGCTCATACACTTACATTGTTGCAAGATGGAAGAGTTATTCAAATAGGTGGATTTTCTGGAGGTTCATCCGATAATCGTGTTGAAGTATATGATTCTGAAACCGATGAATGGCTTGAGGGACCTGTAATGATTAATGCTAGAATGTTACACACAGCGTCTCTTTTGAATGATGGACGAGTTATAGTTATTGGGGGTACCTCTAGAAGTGGCAATATGTCTGATTCTGAAATTTATGACCCCGAAACACGGATGTGGATGACTTCTGGAAAAATGCTAGAACCGAGAACATCGCACACAGCTACAACCTTACAAGATGGAAAAATCTTGGTTGTGGGAGGAACAAATACTTATAGTGGGATTTGTGAAATTTATGATCCAGAAAATGGAAGTTGGACATCTTCTGTATTATCGACTGACTAAATAATATAACGATATTATCAATGATTATTGGGGGCACCATGAATCAAAATAGATTGCTTTATTTCAATGATGCAAGACACTATTATTTGTTTGTCCATGAACCTCCTATATCGATTGATAATGCTTGTACTCCTGTAGATGAGATTTCTGGAACAGGAGTTGATACTTTCGTATATGGAATCGCTAGAGGTGATGGGTTGTTTTACCCGTCAAAAGTAGGTAAACGTTTTGGTGTAGATATGGACGAATTTTCTAATCCAATGTACTGGCGTGTATGGAATAACATGCAAAGTTTACTGGATTCAGGTTTAGATCCCCTACAGATTCTAATAGACAGAGCACATGCAAACAATATGAGCTTTCATGCAAGTTTTCGTATGGGTACTTATGAAGCTTTAGCTAATTTAGAGAATGATGAAGCTAATAGACTTATATCTGCTGACCCTATAAACGGTGGCGATGGTCTTGCAGATCCCTTTGTAAGACAAAAACAAATGTTACTTTTTCAAGAGCTAATCGAAAATTATGATATTGATGGATTGGAATTAGATTTTGCCGCTCACCCGGGAGGTTCTTCGTCTTATTTGAATGAGACAAATGTTGGTGACTTTACTCCAACTATTACTGATTATGTACGAAATATAAGGGATATAATTAAATCATCAGAGAGAGAGATTGCATTAGGAGCTAGAGTTTATCCTTTTGAGAAAACTAATTTAAATTTCGGAATAGACATTAGACGCTGGGTTGATAATGAGGTTGTCGATTATTTTGTACCAATGATGTATCACTATATGCAGTTAGATCCTGATATGCCCGTCAGATGGTTAGTTGATTTGGTTAAAGACGTAGATATCGCTGTGTACCCTGTTTTACAACCGTATATAAAAGATAAGACTTTGGACCGTGATTTACATGGAGAACATGAACTAGATGCAATGATATACGCTGAAAAAGAACATTTTAGAGCAGCGGCTAATAATTTGAAAATGCATGGTGCTGATGGTTTTTATTCGTGGTTTTTGAAGTGGCCTTTAGGTGACGAGCAAAAAACCATTTTAAATGAATTAAAGTTTGTTGAAAAATTAACTTATGCTGACAAAATATATTGTTTGGCAAAAAGAGTAAAAGAGCCAGCAGATTTGGGTTATGAAACTTCAATCCCAGTAGAAATTCCTAACACTGCGGATGTTGCAGAAATCACTTTCAAATTTTCTGATTCAAATGAGAATCTAAATGGTAATAAATTTGCAATAGAGTTGTTTTTAAGGATAAAAGGAATAGTCAATGATGATCGTTTAAATGTTTGTATAAATAAAGTTCCAATTAATGACTCATTATCGAAAAGATATAGATCTGAATATATAAGGAGGCCTCCATCCCCTCACATACTTGAACCATATAGCGGACAAGTTTTGGAATTTGGATTAAATGAGAAAATTTTGGTTGTTGGAGAAAATAAATTATCTATAAGTATAGAAGAACGTCCATATAGGTTGAATTCTCCAATTATATTGGATGATGTGAATATAAAAATTAAATACAATTGATGGCAATTCTATATATTTAGAATTCGCTTAACTGTGCCGCCCATGATCATTTCGATATCTTTATCGTCCAAAAAATCGCAATGGTTTTCAATCCATTTACGTGATTGAGTGTAAGTGCAGAATCTGTTTTGGAACGGCATGTCAGTTCCCCACAATAAGTTTGAACTTCCTATGTTATTAACCATTTGGTGTAAAGGATTCCAAGCTTCTTTATATGGATATTCGAATATATCTCCAATTCGAACAGGTAAGCAAACTTCTATGTTACAGTTGTTGCCAGAAAAAGGTGACCAAATCCAGTTGGGCAGTTTGATTTGGTCGTTTTCGATGAAAATCCTCCAAGGGAAACCATGAGTGAGACTACATATGTTATTAGGATATTTTTCCATCCAATCACATAGTATTTTGAGTTCTGAATGATATCCGGATTGTTGGGTAGGTATGTTGTCATTGCTGTCAGCGTACCCTGTACCAAGAGTGAAGAAAATTGGTACTCCTAAAGAAGTTGCTGTATCCCAAAAATATTTCAATGGCCCTGAAGACCAATCTTTTTTCAATTCATTTTCAACCAAAGATGTATGAAATTTGATAGCGTGTAAATTTAATTCACTTATCGAATAAACTAATTTTTCTAATATCTTGTCGACATTATGTTTTACATCCCATTCATCTACAGGTACCATGGTTCTGAAACGGTCTGGAAATTCTGCTACACACTTGTGTAAAAAATCTACATCTCTAACTAGCATCGGGTCAGTATGGATTAATGCCATATCTACTCCAGCGTAATCCATCTCGGAAATAGCGCTATAAGGGGTGTATTCCATATTTTTTAAGTTTGGAGGCAGAAATTGCTTGGTATAATCTTCGCCGTCTATTGTCCAGACTATTCGTCCATATTCATGATCTGCTCTGAAATTCACATCAGGTAAACCGCCTATATCTCTACGCTTTTTAGCTCCTATCAAGCTTGAATCTGCTACCTGTCGGTCTTTTATTCTCCAAGCAGGTTGGTGGTGACCTGAATATGAACTTTGTGCCCAACGGATTCTCTGGGTGGATTTATTCGGGCCTTCAGGACTATCTATTGGTGTAAATAAATATATATGTGAATCTATTATCATTATTTATCCTTAACTTCTATATTTGATTTTTGAGTTGTTATCTAAGTTGCAGTGAAAACGGTCTGGTTGAATATTTGTTTGATCCAACTTGTGTTGGGTTTAAGATATATCATTTTTTACAATTTAATGTTTGCAATTATTCTATGTATTTACATATTATCTTGATATATGTGCTCAATGATACTATAACTTTTTAACTTATTAATTATAATAATATTGATGTGTTTTAATGTAATCAAATTGTAGTTATTGATTAATGAAAACAAATAAGCATTCTAGTGGTGTATTTATATGAAAAACAAAACCATAGCTACATTTCTGAATTTGTTACCTTTTGGTTTCGGTTATGTTTATTTAGGCATGCGAAGGAAATTTTTAACAATCGCATTGATTGGAATAGCATGTCCATTCATAGGGGTGGTTTTAGCTGTTATTTTAGATGCATTAATACCTTGGGTATTAAATGTTTCAGGCTTGTCTCAGTGTGATTTCAATTATTGGTATGCTAAGTGTCAAAGGCCATATTGGGTTACTATATTAATGGTAGGAAGCCTGATTTTGCCTTCCATTATTCTCAGTATAAATAGTGCAAAAAAAATACGGAGAATTGATAATTATTTTAATTGATTTATCTTTGACCAAGAATCTTTAAGAGGTACTGATCGATTAAAAACCAAATCGGTTGCTTTAGAATCTTTTGAATCAATACAAAAATACCCTAATCTTTCGAATTGAAATATATCGCCTGGTTTGGCTTTAGACAAATTGGGTTCAATATAACAGTCATTGAGTACCTCTATTGAATTAGGGTTAATATCAAGTAAGAAATTAGTCGATTCATCAGGCTTTTCAGTTAAGAAAAGAGGATTATATATTCTCACTTCAGATTTAATACTTTCTGATTTTGATACCCAATGAATTGTTCCTCGCACTTTACGCCCATCTGGTGATTTGCCGCCTTTAGAGTTTGGGTCATAGGTGCATATTAATTCATCTACCTCTCCAGTTTTGGGATTATTGATGATTTTAGTGCATGTAATGAAATATGCGTATTTTAATCTTACTTCACTACCCAAAGTTAGCCGATTGAATTTGCGGGGTGGGTCAACCATAAAATCGTTTCGGTCTATATAGATTTCTTTGGTAAATGGAACTTTACGGTGGCCTGCAGTAACATCTTCCGGATTGTTGATTGCTTCAACGTACTCTATCTGATTTTCAGGGTAATTTTCTATTGTAACTTTTAGCGGGTTTAATACTGCTAACGCTCTTTGAGATTTTTTATTTAGGTCTTCGCGCAATGAATGTTCTAACAATGATATGTCAATTGTGTTTTGTCTTTTTGCTACCCCGATTTTAGTGCAGAATTGCTTGATTGAATCAGATGTATAACCTCTTCTTCTAAGACCGGACAATGTCGGCATTCGAGGGTCATCCCAGCCTTCCACATGATTTTCTTCTACTAGTTTCATTAATTTTCGTTTACTAAGAACAGTAAAAGATAAGTTTAATCTTGCGAATTCAATTTGTTTTGGATGATGGATTTTTAATTCATCTAGTATCCAGTCATAAAGCTCTCTATGATCTTCAAATTCTAAAGTGCAAATAGAATGAGTAACTTTTTCTATTGAATCACATTGTCCGTGAGCAAAATCATACATTGGGTATATGCACCATTTATTTTTGGTGCGATGATGTTCAGTATGGATTATTCTATACAAGACAGGGTCTCTCATATTTAGATTTCCAGATTGCATGTCTATTTTGGCTCTAAGAACTCTACTGCCTTCTTCATATTTGCCCTCTTTCATTCCTTCAAATAAATTAAGATTTTCTTCTACACTCCTTTCTCTATAGGGACTTTCTTTGCCAGGGTTGATTAAAGTACCTCTAAATTCTCTTATTTGTTCTTGAGTAAGATCGTCAACATATGCTTTCCCTGATTTTATTAGAGTTACAGCAAATTCATATAGCTTTGGAAAATAATCTGAGGCGAAATAAAGGTGGTTATCTGAGTTCCAGCCCAGCCACTCGATATCATTTTTTATAGAGTCGACGAAAGTTGTGTTTTCTTTTGTGGGATTCGTATCATCAAATCGAAGGTTGCAGACTCCATTAAAATCGTCAGCTAATCCAAAATTTAAAGTTATGGATTTTGCGTGTCCAATATGTAAATACCCGTTTGGTTCAGGAGGGAATCTGGTTATTACTGCGTCATTTTTTGAATCGTCAACTAGGTCCTTCGTAATTATTTCTTTTATGAAGTTAGTGTTTGTGTTTGTGTTTTTATCGTGATCCATTTTTTTAGCCTAACTTGATTAGGAATATTTTTTGAAATAAATATCCGTCTTGATTAAATTTTAAAATGTTAAACATTTGGCGGGAGTGCGAGGGAGTCGAACCCACCACTTTCACCGAAGGGTAAAAGCCAACGGATTTGAAGTCCGCAGAGACCACCGGGCCTCATCCACTCCCACTAATTCTAATATTTTACTATAGATGTAATTTTACTTTTTTGTAAGAGATTTTCATACTAACACCAATATTTGACATAATAACTTAATTTGTACATGAAAAGAGGTGATACATAGGGTTTTTAAGCGAATTGATTTGTTTTAGCCTTCCCTGAAACTCAATTATTTAATATGCCTGAATCAAGAAGAGCCTTTCTGCTATTTATCGCTTGCGTATATGAGGGGTTTATTGCAATAGCTTTTTCAAAATCAGCCAGAGCATTTTGATATTCCTCTAGGTGTAGATACATGAAGCCTCGATTATGGTATATATTTGCCCTAAAAGGGAACATCGAATCTGTTACTTTTACTGAATCATCAATCTCAAGTGCTTTGGTCAAATCATCTACTCCTTTCTGATGATTCGACATCATGTGATAAACAATCCCTCTTCCATGGTAGGCTTCTATTTTATCTGGGTTAATATCAATTGCTTTTGAGTAGTATTCTATTGCTCTTTCGTATAATCCTAGATTGAAATATGCTATTCCTATTTTGTGATACGCACGGTCGTGATTTGGGTCGATTTTAATCGCTGATTGATAGTGTAAGATTGATTCTTGATAAGATTGTGATTGGAAACTAGCATCTCCTCTAGAGATATGAATTTCAGGGCTGATAACTGGTGTTTTTATTTTAGTTGTATCCGTTTGTACAGACGGAACAGGTTTTGGGGTTTTTGTTGGTGTTGCAGGAATTACAGTTGGTTCTCCAACAATAATCGATGTTGTTACATTGTCTGGTTGATTTTCTTGTTGGCTCTGGTAAATACAACTAGGTAGTAGCATCATTGTTATACTTATGATAGGTATTAAAATTAGTTTGATTGACATTTTTGTCCAAAATAAAGCAAACCTAGCTCGACAACAATAAGGTGATTTAATTGATGTATTTTACAAACATAAAATACCCTAGCTAAGTTCTTAATTAGGAAGTACTCATTATTGAAATCAACTCTCTTACTGAATCAACAGATTTTTCAAATAGGTCTTTTTCCTTTTCTGTTAATTTGAATTCTACAACTCGTTCAACACCTTTTTGTCCTAATACGACTGGTACTCCTGCATAAACATCGCTCGTTCCATATTCTCCTTGCAAATAAGCCGTACAGGGAAGTATCTCGTTTTTATCAAACAATATTGATTCAATCATTTGTACCACAGAAGCAGAAGGTGCGTAATATGCGCTTCCAGTTTTTAAATAGTTGACTATTTCTGCTCCTCCATCTCTAGCTCTTTGGACTATCTGTTCGAGACGGTCTTCAGGTATTAATTCTGCTATTGGTTTGCCACCGACTATGGTTTGACCAATTAAAGGTACCATTGTGTCCCCATGACCTCCTAGAACATATGTGGATATAGAGGCTACAGACACATTGAGTTCTTGAGAGATGAATGTACGGAATCTTGAGGTGTCTAATATACCTGCCATCCCTACGACTCTATTACTTGGGAAACCACTGATTTTATAAGCTTGGTATGCCATCGCATCTAAAGGATTTGTTACTGGTATTAAAATTGAATCTGGAGAAAGAGCAACAATTTCTTGTACTACTTGAGAAACTATTTTCATGTTTGTAAGTAGTAAATCATCTCTTGACATTCCTGGCTTCCTAGCTATTCCCGAAGTTATTACAACTATGTCAGAATTTGCGGTTTCTTTGTAGTCGTTGGAACCGATGATTTGCGCATCGGAACTAGAAATAGGTCCAGATTCCTGAATGTCTAGAGCTTTTCCTTGTGGTAAACCATCAACTATGTCGATGAGAACTACATCTGAATAGCCTTTATCAAAAATACGCTGAGCAGTAGTTGCACCTACATTCCCAGCACCAACTACAGTAATTTTATTTCGCATATGAATTCTCCTTTTCCTGAACCGGATACATCAATATTTACTTGGGTTTTGTAGATGTAAATTAACTTCCACCATGTGAATATTGATGCCAAATTGTATTTAATTCCGGATTTTTAATCGTTTCAAGTATATATTTACCGTATTCTTCACTTGTTGCTCCCGAGTCTCTTCCATTAATTACTAAACGCTTTTCATACATTCCACATACATCAATAGCTTGATTAAGTTTGGAACCTAAATCGATAAATCCTATATGGTCAAGTAGCATAGCACCTGCTCTTAAAAGGGAACTAGGATCAGCATGTTTAGCTCTTCCTTCTTTAACCATTCTTGGTGCACTACCATGGATTGCTTCAAACATTGCATGAGTTTTGCCTATATTAGCACTACCAGCTGTTCCAACCCCACCTTGGATTTCTGCGGCTTCATCTGTAAGAATATCTCCATAAAGGTTTGGCATAACTAAAACTTCAAATTGGTTTCTGCGTTTAGTGTCCAACAATTTTGCAGTCATTATATCTATATACCAGGCATCCCAACTTATATCAGGGTAATTACTTGCTACTTTGTTTGCTACTTCCAAGAATTTTCCATCAGTGGTTTTGACGACGTTTGCTTTTGTAACCACGGTAACTTTAGATTTACCCGTTTTTTGGGCATGAGCGAAAGCTGCTTCAATGATTCTGGTTGAGCCTGTAGTTGATATTATCCTGAAATCTACTGCTAAATCATCTGTAACGTTAATTCCTTGACTGCCTACGGCATATAAGTCTTCTGTGTTTTCTCTGAAAAATGTCCAATCTATATTTTCAGTGGGAATTCTTACGGGTCTAACGTTCGCAAATAAATCCAATTCTTTTCTCATAGCAACATTAGCACTTTCTATGTTTGGCCATGGGTCTCCTTTTTCAGGAGTATGTGTGGGGCCCTTTAGTGTAACATGGCATTTTTTTATTTCTTCCAAAACATCATCTGGGATTGCTTTACCCACCGAAGCCCTATTTTCTATTGTTAGACCTTTAATGTCTCTAAATAATATTTTGCCCGAGCTTTTTTCTTCTGACAAAAGTTCCTCTAGAACAAACCTTGTAGCATCGCTAATAATTGGTCCTATTCCATCTCCTCCAATCATACCTATGACAATAGGATTCACTTGGGAATAATCAATCCAGTCGGCCGAACTTTTAATATTATCAAGCCGGGTTAATTGTTGTTCCAATACTGAAATAAAATGGTCACTTATGTTTTGTAAATTATGTTTATCCAATTTGTTATCCTTTCTCGATTTATTGATTGCTAAGATATTACCGCTAATATATCGCCTTTGATTACTGAGTCACCTTCTTTAAATGATATTTCTGTGACGATTCCTGATTTTGGTGATGATAACGCATTTTCCATTTTCATAGCTTCTAATATTAGTATTGTGTCTCCTTTTGATACTTGGTCTCCTAGTTGCACGTTGTATTTTGATACAGTCCCAGGCATTGGGGCAAGTAAAATTTCTCCATCGGATTTTTCATTATTATCCTTTATGGGTTCTGCTGTTATATCATCCTTAGTAATTTTTGGTTTTCGATATACTGGATCTACTTCTACTTCGAAGTGTTGTCCTTCTACAAATACGTTAAAAGTTTTAAGATTTGAACTTTTTGATGGGGATTTAGTCTCATCATTTTTAGAGATTGTTGGGGTTGATTTCTCTATTTGGTTTTGTGATTCGTCTTTTAAAATAGGATCAATTCCATGTTTTTGCCTTAGAAATTTCATTCCAGTTGTTGGATAAAGGGTGTATGTCAAAATATCGTCTATATTTTCTGTGATTTCCTTTACTTTTTCAGATGAGTTATTTAATTCTGGATCAAGTAGGTCGGCTGGTCTAGAATCTTGATTTAGTATGTCTTTAGAATCAACTTGGCTTAATAATTCATCGTCGATTTTCGAAGGAGATTTGCCGTACATACCTTTTAGATAATTTTGCAACTGAGAACTAATCATCTTATATTTCCCATTCAAAATATTACTGACTGACTGAGTTCCGACCATTTGGCTTATTGGTGTGACTAGTGGCGGGTATCCTAGGTCTTTCCGAGTTGATGGGATATCAGCTAGTACATCGTCTAATTTATCTAGCGCATCTAATTCTCGTAATTGTGAAATTAGATTACTTATCATTCCCCCTGGGATTTGGTGACTTAAAACTTTGGCATCAATTATTGATGCCCTTGGCATTTCTAAATCAGTTTTGTATTTTTTTAATATGGTTTCTAGTTGGTCTGAAGCTTTATGCAATACTTCCAAATTCAACCCTGAAGCTCGAGAATGATTTTTTAAACTCATAACTAGTGGCTCGATTGCAGGTTGAGATGTTCTAAGTCCTAAAGGTGATAAACAAGCGTCAACTACATCAACTCCCGCTTCTATAGCTTTCAAAGCTGTCATTGATGCCATACCGCTAGTATAGTGAGTGTGTAATTGTAACGGTACTTTGATGCTTTTCTTAAGTTCGGTAAATAAAGTATATGCATCAAAAGGAGAAAGCAACCCCGCCATATCTTTTATACAAATACTGTCTGCACCCATACTTTCTAGTGACTTAGCTTTGTTGGTGAAATAATCTAGTGTATAAATTGGTCCACCCATACTACCGCCATCAGTTACTGAATAGCATATCGTTAGTTGTAGGTGTTTGTTTACATTTTTGATTGCAGTTGTAGATTTTTCCAAGTTCCTTTCGTCGTTAAGTGCATCGAAAACTCTAAAAACGTCTATGCCATTGTAAGCAGATCTTTCTATAAATTTTTCTACAACGTCGTCAGCATAATTTCTGTAACCCACAAGAGATTGACCGCGCAACAGCATACTTAACGGAGTGTTTTTGATAAGGGATTTAAATCTTTTTAATCTTTCCCAAGGGTCCTCTATCAAATATCTTGTGGCTACATCGAAAGTAGCTCCACCCCATACTTCCATAGAATGGAATCCGATAGTATCCATCAGTTCTGCCATTGGCTCCATGTCAGCAGTTTTTAATCGAGTTGCTAACAAACTTTGATGGCCATCTCTGAACGTTGTGTCTGTAAATTTCATGCTGGTTTCGTTTAACATGTTTTAATTATAAAATCCTGTGTGGTTTTTCCATGGATTTATTTTGCTTATACGCAACTGATTGTAGTCTGATTCTGTGAAAAGTTTCCATTCATTTAACTTTTTTAGTTGTCGTTTTGAAACAGGCTTGATTTGTGCTAAATATGCTTCTATAACTGCAGATATAGCGGCTTTCATTTTTATGTCAATATTTACATCTTTGTTCAAAGTGGAATTGTCCCGTGTTTTTTAGGGGGAAGAGTATCTCGTTTGTTGGCTAGCATATTTAAACCATTGATTATTTTGGTCCTAGTTTCTATGGGGTCAATAACATCGTCGATGATTCCTGTGGAAGCGGCAACATAGGGGTTCATGAATTTTTCTTCATAATCGTGTATCAATTCGCTTTTAACTTTCTCATCATTTTGAGAGGACTTGATTTTTTTACGATGTATTATGTTTACAGCTCCTTCTGCGCCCATAACTGCAAGCTCACCGGTGGGCCATGAATAATTGATGTCTCCCTTTAAATTTTTGCTGCTCATTACAATATAAGCTCCGCCAAATGCCTTTCTTGTAATCACGCTGATTTTAGGAACTGTAGCTTCAGCATAGGCGTAAATCAATTTAGCTCCATGTCTTATAATTCCATTATGCTCTTGCAACGTGCCTGGCATAAATCCAGGTACATCTATAAAAGTAACTATAGGGATGTTAAACGCGTCACAAAATCTGACAAATCTTGCTGCTTTTACAGAGGCGTTAATATCTAACACTCCTGCTAGTCTTGAAGGCTGCTGAGCAACTATACCGATTGATTTGCCTCCCATTCTTGCAAACCCAACAAGTATGTTTGTAGCATATTTTTGGTGAACTTCCATGAAGTCGTTGTTGTCTACCACTTCAGTTATTATTTCCAACATATCGTATGGTTGATATGAATCGTCTGGTATTATCGAAGAAAATACCTCACATTTTCTGTCTGGTGGATCAATATTTTCAGTTTCTGGATTTGATTCATCCATATTATTTTGAGGTAAAAATTCAATTAATTGTCTTATTTGGCTAAAACATTCCTCCTCAGTATTGTTGATAAAATGAGCAACACCGCTTTTTGACGCATGTGTTTCAGCACCTCCAAGTTCTTCATGAGTCACTTGCTCTCCAGTTACCGCTTTTATAACTTCTGGCCCAGTTATATACATTTGTCCTATATTCGTAACCATGAATATGAAGTCGGTAAGTGCGGGGGAGTAAGTGGCACCTCCAGCTGCAGGCCCCAAAATCACTGAAATCTGTGGGATCACTCCTGAAGCCCGGGTGTTTTTTAGGAATATAGAACTGTAACCGGCAAGACTGTTCACGCCTTCTTGAATTCGAGCTCCACCCGAGTCAATCAATCCTATAACTGGAGCTCCATTTTGCATTGCTAGGTCCATTATTTTACATATTTTGTTCGCTACAGCTTCAGATAGTGACCCACCTAACACGGTGAAGTCTTGTGCGTACAGAAAAACAGTTTTATTGTTGATTTTGCCGTAGCCAGTGATTACCGCCTCACCTAGGAATTTGTTTTTAGCATCATCAAATTCATTAGGCTGGTTCACTAGGAATCGATCAATTTCTTCAAAAGAGCCATCATCTAATAGCAGGTCTATTCTTTCTCTGGCGGTTAACTTACCTCGTTCATGTTGAGATTTAATTTTAGCTTCACCACCACTTAATTTTGCCTCGATTGATTTTTGCTTTAGTTGAGATAGTTTTTGTTGTGTTTTACTGTTTTGCAATTGATTTGAAATCCTCAATATGGTTTGAAATAATAGTTTCAAGTTATCAAATTGTATTTTAAGTATCAAGAAAGATTTAAATATAAACTGTAATAAAAATTAAGGTAAGTCGAGTAGCTGGATGATTAATAACAATAGTAATGCAAAAAAACAAAAAACCTCGATAGCTGGTAAACCATTTGTATGGGGATTAAAAACTTATGTTATGGGTATAGTAAATGTTACAAATGATTCATTTTCCGGTGATGGCATTGGCTACAATCCTCAAATTGCTACGGATCAGGCACTCAAGTTTCAGGATGAGGGAGCTGATTTTATTGATGTAGGAGCTGAATCGACTAGACCACCAAATATATATTCCAACGTTAAGAGAGTGACTGTTGAAGAAGAAATCGAAAGAGTTTTACCTGTAATCGAATTGATGTCTGACAAATTGGATATACCAATAAGTATTGATACATATAAATCAGACGTTGCTCGCCGCGCTCTAGAATCGGGAGCTTCGTTAATCAATGATATCTGGGGATTACGATATGATGAAATGGTCGATGTAGCTCTTGAATATGAATGTCCTGTGATTGTAATGCATAATCAAGAAAATACTTTTTATAATAATCTCATTCAAGATATTATTTCAAAACTTAAAATCACTATTGATTCGGCCATTAAAAAAGGGATGGGAAAACAAAATATTATCGTGGACCCTGGAATAGGTTTTGGTAAAACGTCTGAACAGAACATTGAAGTATTAAAGCGTTTGAATGAATTTGGGGATTTAGGACAACCTCTACTAATAGGTACTTCTAGGAAATCTTTTATAGGTAATGTTTTGAATGCTTCTATACAAGATAGACTTGAAGGCACATCTGCAACTGTGGCTTTAGCAATCAGTTCCGGAGCTGATATTATACGAGTGCATGATGTTAAAGAAATGGTTAAGGTTGCGAAAATGGCTGATGCAATAATCAGATGAATGGGAGTAATGAATTCTTAATAAAGTATATTTATCTTTAGGTTCGAATATAAATGATGGAATAAAAGTTTTAACTGATGCTTATTATGAATTAAGTAAGCTGTCAAAAAGCCCAGAGATTTCATCGTTTTATTTGACTAAGCCTGTTGGGTTTGTGGAACAACCGCAGTTTACAAATGCGGTTTGTAGACTCTATGTGGATTTTGATCCATTTAATTTACTTGCACGTTTAATGGAATTACAGAACACATTAGGTATAAACAATTCTTTTCCAAATGGTCCCAGAACATTGGATTTGGATTTGATTTGCTACGGCGACATAGTAATGAATACCCCGTTATTGAAGCTTCCGCATCCTAGAATGGAGAATCGCCTATTTGTATTAATGCCACTAATGGAATTAGATCCTGTTTGGGTTCACCCTTTATCGAAAAAAACTATAACCCATTTATTTGATGCTGCTTTCAATAATCAAGACCTATCTGAAGTGAGAAAAGTTTTTGTTGAGAAATAACGTCTATTCCCAATTATTCTTTCTCTGGGGGCAAAAGGTTAGGTATTGTGTTTTCAATCAAATAATCATGGTCACAAGATGGACAATGTAATACACCTGATACTATTTCATCATCTTCTATTTCTTTAGTGACAAGCGATAGACTGCTTTTACAAACTGGACACGCCAAAATTTTTACTAGCGATTCACGCATCAATTCCCCTTTTTATTCTATGAAATGCTTATGGTCCTAAGGATATCAGATAAAATTATTATTAATATACCTGATATTGTTACAAACATATAATTTGTAAATGGGCTCAGAAATTTATTGGTTTTTGTTGACTCGGTATTTTTATATTTACTTGTTCGGTTTTTATTTATTGTTATCACAAAAATCAAAATAACAAGGAATAACTTTATCGATAATATTGATATATAAGATAGGGATAAATCTGGCTTTAATAGCGCATCAAGCATTATGATTGCTCCGGTACTTGTTAAACTAAGGACTGCGATACTATATATACTAGCTAGATTTCCGCGCATTTTTTTGATTAGCGCATCCCAATCTTTATTTGATGTATGTTCAAAATGACGAATAGTTATTAAATGCAAAATTCCAGCACCAACCCAAATAACTGCTGATGTGATATGAATCCATCTTACAAATACAATTAATATTTCTGATATTTGTGAAAACATTATTGGTCTGGTTCGGTATTATGTTGATTGATTATTTCTGAAGCATGTTTTAGTAACTTTTCTATCCTGTCTTCAGATAATTCTCTAGATTTAAAGTATAATTCCAGTGCTTGCAAAGGGCTCAAATGATTTTGTTCTATATCGCCAATCCGATTACGTGTTTGTTCTGAGATGTTTTTGTTTATTGATACAAGATAATAAGATTTGTTAAGAGCATTTTTGACTGCAGAATAATCAATCATTGCGTCTAAATCAGATGAAGCTGATATATCTAATTTGACAATTGAATCTTCGATTGGTTCTGAGTCTATTTTTTCAATAATCGTTTTTGTTGGATTTAGTTCTTTGTCAGGTATAGATACCGATATTGTTTTGAATTTTCTAGCATTTACATCTATAAATTTAAAATCTTTAATTCTGTTTCCGACATCGGCTTTTGGATCTAAGATTATGCTACAAAAACCTTTGGTGTCTTTCTCTTCTCCAAAATCTACTCGTTGAAGGCTCCCAGAGTATACCATTAGAGGTTTTTGATTTAGTACTTGATGTTTATGTATATGTCCTAAAGCAATATAATCGAAGCAAGGTAATGCTAATTGATTAGTATATAGTCCATGGTCTGATCCTAGCATCATCGAAACTTCGCTACTAGTAACCGATTCAAAAATCGTTACATGTGCAGAACAAATTGCAGGTACTTTAGGGTCTAGCTTGAGCGCCATTTGTTGTATTGAAGCATCAATTGTTTTTTGAATCTGTAGGTTTACCTCTTCATGACTTTTACCTTCAAGGTTTACTCTCTGAGCAAGTAGGTTACTTTTTCTGATCCAAGGTAAAGCTAGTATTTGAATTGGTCCGTTTTTTGTATCTATATTATGTATGTCTAGAGTGTCTGCAGTGTATACATTTTGAATTTCTAGAGTTTTGTAAATTTCCAAGGAACTTGCTCTTTCGAAAACGTGAGGTACATCATGATTGCCACTTAGTAGGAATACTGGTATTTTTGCTTGCGCTAAACGCATAATTCGTTTAGCAAATTCACGTTGTTGGGTTTGATTCGGGTCTCTGTTTTTATAAGCATCGCCACTGAATACGACTAGATCTACATCTTCGTTAATGCTGAAATCTACAAGTTCATCAAAGGTATCTAAAAAGTCTTTTAGTCGAGTAGAAAGACCTGTTTGAGGATTCGGCTTGCTATAATTTTCTACTCCGATATGAACGTCGCTAAAATGTATTATATGCATCTATATAATAGTAGCAGTTTAAAAGCTTTTAATTAAGATGATTCCCTAAGTATTCTACTACGTTTGTTATTTCAATACGTTCTTGCTTCATGGAGTCTCTATCTCGTACAGTCACTGAATTATCATTCAAACTTTCAAAATCTATCGTGACACAAAATGGAGTGCCAATTTCATCTTGTCTTCTATATCGTCTTCCAATGCTTTGAGTATCATCGTATTGTATTAATCCTGAAATTATTGGGGAATTCAATATTGTATCGTAAACTTTTTTAGAAAATCCCGATAATTCATCTTTTCTACTTAATGGTAAAATTGCTACTTTTACAGGAGCCAATTTTGGATTTAATCTTAAAACCGAACGTGTTTCGATTTTACCATTTCCCATATCTATTTCTTCTTCTTCAAATGCATTAGTCATGAAAGTCATAACTGCTCTGTCTAAACCAGCAGATGGTTCTATTACGAAAGGGGTTATGTGTTTTTGAAGAGAATCATCAAAATATGTTAATTTTTTTCCACTGCTTTCAGAATGAGCTTTTAGGTCGAAATCAGTTCTGTTTGCAATACCTTGAATTTCTCCCCAACCCCAAGGGAATAAATACTCAATATCGCTTGTTCCATCCGAATAGTGCGACAATTCTGTAGGTTCGTGTGCACGGATTTTCAATTTTTCTTCTTTCACCCCTAGAGAAGTAAGCCAGTCAAAACATGTTGATATCCAGTATTCATGCCATTTTTTCGCCTCTTCTGGGTGAACGAAAAATTCAATTTCCATCATTTCAAATTCGCGGGTTCTAAATATGAAATTACCTGTAGTTATTTCGTTGCGGAATGCTTTTCCAATTTGGGCTATCCCAAAAGGCAGTTTTTTTCTAGTTGAATTAAGGACATTATCAAAGTTAACAAAAATTCCTTGTGCGGTTTCGGGTCTAAGGTATGCTATATTTTTATCTGATTCGATAGGTCCTAAGAAAGTCTTAAACATTAAATTGAAATTTCTTGGTTCTGTTAATTCACCGGAACATTCAGGGCAAGTTTCGGATTGGATTTTCTCTTGGTCCCATCTTTTATTGCATCCTTTACATTCCACAAGAGGGTCATTGAAATTTTCTATGTGCCCACTTGCTTTCCAAATATCTTGATGGGTTAATATCGAAGTGTCAATCCCAACGATATCATTTCTCTTTAATACGAAGGTGTCCCACCATAAGTTTTTTATGTTCCTCTTTAACTCTGCACCCATTGGGCCATAATCCCATGTACTACCTACGCCTCCATATATTTCGCCGCTTTGGTAAATGAAACCCCTTCTTTTGCATAACGAAACAAATTCGTTTAAGTTCAGTTCATTTTTATTACTGCTCATTTATGTTTTTCCATGTTATTGCAAATATCGGCATGAGATCATTGGTTGTGTAAACGCTGTACTAAACGAACAAGGGTCCAAAAACCAAAGCAACTATCGACATGAGCTTAATTAAAATATTTAATGCTGGTCCTGATGTGTCCTTAAATGGATCTCCAACAGTATCACCTACTACTGCTGCGGAGTGTGCATCAGATCCTTTTCCTCCGATGTTACCGGCTTCTATGTATTTCTTTGCGTTATCCCACGCACCACCCGCATTGGCCATCATGATTGCTAACAAAAATCCTGTAGCAATGGATCCAATTAGTAATCCTCCTAATGCTTCTGCTCCTAGTATCACACCAACGGCTATAGGTACGATGATTGATAGCAACCCTGGAAGTATCATTTCTTTCATAGCACCTTGTGTACTGATATCTACTGCTCTAGTATGGTCAGCATTAGCATTGCCATCGAGAAGACCAGGTATTTCTTTGAATTGGCGCCTTACTTCGTTTACCATTGCTGCAGCTGCCCTGCCGACTGCCTGCATTGTTAATGCTGAAAATATAAACGGCATCAAACTGCCTATCAATAATCCAGATAAAACATTTATGTCTTTTAAGTCAAATAGTTCTACTTTAGTTACTGTAGCATATGCTGCAAGTAACGCTAGTGCCGTTAGCACTGCTGAGCCTATAGCGAATCCTTTTCCAGTTGCAGCAGTTGTATTACCTAATGAGTCTAATGCATCAGTTCTTTCTCTGACTTCTGGTGGCATGTGTGCTTGTTCAGCTATGCCTCCAGCATTATCAGCTACTGGACCATATGCATCGGTAGCCAATGTTATTCCTAAAGTTGAAAGCATTCCTACTGCCGCTAGGGCTACACCATAAGTATCTGCTAGTTGGTAGGTGAAATACATGGCAATTACAACTACTAGCGCTGGTATTGCGGTACTTAACATCCCTAAACCTAATCCACCTATTATGACTGTTGCTGGACCTGTTTTTGCTTGTTCAGCAAGATTTTTAGTGAATTTGAATTCGTAGGATGTATAAACTTCTGAAGCTGTACCTATCGTTTGGCCAGCAACTAGACCGATAACGATTACCCAGAACAAATTGAAATCAAGGTTGTTAAGGAATATATAAAGTCCAGCGCCAATTAAAACAATAGCTCCAGCCGCAAATATTCCGGTACGTAATGACCATAATAGTCTACCCATATCTGCATTTTCACCTGTTCTTACAAAAAAAGTGCCTATTATTGAAGCACCTAAACCTATTGTAGCAACGACAAATGGAAGTATTTTAAGTGATGTCGTAGTTGTGTCGACAGAAACTATAGTAGCGACTGACGCCAAAGCTAGAGTAGCAATAATTGATCCTATATATGATTCAAATAGGTCGGCACCCATGCCTGCTACGTCACCTACGTTGTCACCGACATTATCTGCGATGGTAGCAGGGTTTCTTGGATCGTCTTCGGGGATACCTGCTTCGACTTTACCAACTAGGTCTGCGCCTACGTCTGCTGCCTTAGTATAAATACCACCTCCTACTCTCGCAAAAAGTGCTATTGAGGAAGCTCCAAAACCAAAACCGGCTAATATATTAGCGTCTTCAAATATCAAATATAAAATTGTAATCCCTAATAGACCAATCCCAACAACAGAGATTCCCATAACACTACCGCTGTTGAATGCGACTCTTAAAGCCGGATTTAATCCTTCAGCTGCTTTGACTGCTGTTCTAGTGTTAGCTCTAGTTGCGATAGCCATTCCAACGAATCCAGCAATAGCGGAGCCGAGAGCTCCTACTAGATAAGATATAGATGTTTTGGGGAAATTGTTGGATGATTCAAGTTTGTTTAGAATGTCGTAATCTATGAACAGAGTTAAGATAACGAAAATTATTATTACAAAAACTGCAAGTAATCTGTATTCTCTTGATAGGAAAGCTGCAGCTCCTTCTTGAATTGCTTTGCCTATGAACTTGACTTGTTCATCACCTTCATCTTCTTTTAAAATTCTAGATGCAAGTATTCCGGCAAAAACCAATCCTATTATTCCAACTACTATGGCAGCTATAAACTGTACTTCAAAATCCATTAGGGTACTCCTAGTTTAAAAATCATTTAAAAGCTTCTTGCATAAGGGCAGAGACCGACGATTAAATTATCATACGGCTATATTTGTAGTCAATCATGGTGTTGGTCAATAAATGTCTGAGAAGATAAGGTTTGGTTTATTGATGCAGCCGTCAAATCTCCTCTAGTTTTTTCCATTATGCTTCTTGCTATATCAGTGTTTCTTCTTAAGTTGTTTGTTATGGCATCTGGGTAATCTATTGACGCTAAAAGTGTATAAATGTCATCCATAAGTACCAATAAATTTTCGTACGGAAGTGGTACTTTTTTTCTTAGCTGGTCTAGTATGTATCTTCTTAATTCTCCAACTGCTTCTGCTAGTCCGTTCAAATAAGCTGCAGGATTAATAGAGAACATTTCTAGTTCAGGCATAGATGAGTTTGTTAGGAATGCTAACGTAAGACTTGCTTCTACATATTCTTTTTGGGCATCTTGGATAAATCTAGAATGATACACTTCGGGATTTTCATTGCATATGTCAATAATTGTTTTTAATTGGTGTTCAGATTTAGTTAGATGTGATTTTGCTTGGTCAAATTGTGATCTATGAGAAGCCCTAATTGATAGTGCAGAGTTTCTTATGATCTCTCTAGATAATTTAAGAGTTTCTTCTCGCATGTGATGTATTTTTGAAAAATAAATTTCTGATATAGACGAGATTTTTTCTAACTGAGTTTTCCATTGGCCGGTTTCAGGCTGAGAAACTTTTTCCATATAAAGTCCTTTGTCAGAAAAGTTTTTATAGAATAGAGATTATAGTTGGTGTTAACATCTTGTTGTGGTAAGCTTTAGCATACCATATAAATATGGTTTATGATTATAAATCAAAAATCATGTTTTATTGGTGAAAATTTGATATTTTGATATATAACTCAGTTTTGCTGTAAATATATTAGGAGGGTCACTTGGATATTATCAAAGACGAGAAAGGGTTTGTTTTTGGATTAGTAATTACTATAGTAGCAGTGTTGTTAATGGTGTTGAGTTTACTTGCTATATTAAATCACAATTGGGTGATGTTCGCAGTATTCTTCTTGCTAGGTTGCTTCGTTTACCCTGTGACTTCCAAGATAAAAGACCTGATTTTTTCAAAACAAGCTACTTCATAAGCCATATAATATGGTTAATTAAATAGTTTTGGCGTAGCCATAGAGATTATTGGCTCAAAACTATATCGGTGGATTGCGCAAGGACCGTGCTCGTTTATTGCTTGTGAATGTTTTTTGGTAAGATATCCTTTGTTGCTGTCAAAGCTATATTCCGGGTATATTTCATTTTGTTGGAGCATGAACTCGTCTCGTGTCACTTTGGCTACTATAGATGCAGCAGCTATAGAAAGGCATTTTCTATCGCCCTTTATTATAGGTTTTTGTGGCACTGTTATTCCTGGTAGTGTAAAGCCGTCAACGAGTAACATATCTGGTTTTTGACTTAATTTATCAATAGCCCGATTGATTGCAAGGCTAGTTGCTTTCACTATTCCAATTTTATCTATTTCGTTTGGAGAAGTTGAGCCAGTAGTCATGATACATTTGTTATCGTAAAGGATTTCGAGGGCTTTAACACGTTGCTTGTTGGAGAGTAACTTACTGTCTTTTATTGACTTTAGCCAATTGCCGCTTGGATTATTGGGCAATTTTGCTATTCCTACTACTAATGGGCCGGCTACAGTTCCCCTGCCAACTTCATCCACGCCGGCTACTAGATTGAACCCATTATTTAATAATTTAGTTTCTTCTTTGTAATCAGCGGTTTGGTCCAATATCACACCAATAAATAATTTAAGTTTTACTAAACAGTTAATCTAGAAGGGGATTTTGTTTCTACTATTCCACCGCCAACTAATTCATTGTCATCGTAAAACACCACAGCTTGCCCCGGTGTAATTGCTTTTTGGGGTTCGTCAAAATTAATCGTTGCCCAAGAGTCGTCTAATATTTTTACTGAGGCATATGCTGCTTTTGAGTTATATCTTATTTTTGCTTTGACTTTTAACTCATCATCAATATTCTTGTTGGAAATAAAATTTATCTTTGATGCCCAAATTTGATTTTTATATAATGCTTGTTCATTTCCAACTTCAACAGTGTTGGTGTTAGGGTCTATGTTAGTAACGTATACTGGATTTTCGGAATTACCATTGAGACCCAATTTCCTTCTTTGTCCTATAGTGAAAAACTGTAGTCCTGGATGCTGTCCCAATATATTTCCTGACGAATCTGTGATATTACCAGATTTTGGGGTTAGTCTTTCAGCAATGAATTTTCGATAGTCATTGTCTGGTATGAAGCATATCTCCATACTGTCAAGTTTGTTTGCTACAGATAAACCTGCTTCTTTAGCTAGTTGCCTGATATCAGCTTTATTAAATTCTCCAATTGGGAATTTTAAGTGAGAAAGTTCTTTTTGGGTGAGTGTAAACAATACATATGATTGGTCTTTAGTGTCGTCTTGGCCTTTTAGTAGTTTGAATACTCCATTGGATTCCTTTATACGTGCATAGTGACCGGTAGCTATATATTTTGCATCTAAAGCTAATGCTTTCTTCAATAAGAAGTCGAACTTAATTTTGTCGTTACAAGCTAAACAAGGATGAGGTGTTCTGCCCCTGTCGTATTCTTGACAGAAATAATCAATTACATGCTTTTTGAATTCTTTTTCGAAATTCATAACGTAGTGTGGAATACCAATAGTATTACATACCCGTTTCGCATCATGTACATCACTGACTGAGCAGCATCTTTTGTTTTTGACTCCGGGTTCATCTGAATTATCTGCCCAGAGTCTCATTGTTACTCCAATAACCTCGTAGCCACTGTTATGTAGCAATAGTGCTGCGACAGATGAATCGACGCCACCACTCATAGCTACAATTATTCTTTCTTTCTTCATATTATTAAGGTTAGCATAGCCTGCTTAAATCCTTCAATAAAGTTTGATATCATCGTTTGATGTTTAATTGTATATAGCAAATGTTCTTTGCGATTGATAGAATTAGACAAAAATATTCTTGGTTAAATGATTCATAAAAATTAGGAGATTTAAATGGGATATGCAGAAGAAGAATCGATAGATTCAGGGTTGCAATTTGAAACAAAAAGTGGATTGAAGGTTGAGACTACAGGAGTAACAGTTGAAGTAGAATCCCATGATATGTTTGTCCACGAAGTAGTTATACTTGATGGTGTAGGTAAAGGAAATAAATATTTACATAATTTGGATTCAGCTACTCTTTTAGATTGATTGGTATTATTTGGTTTGGAATAAGATTTAATAGAGGTTTTGTAGAAATTAATGTTAATTTCTTATTGCGGAGGGAGAGCCTTTGAAAATACTCGTTATGGGATCTGGAGCAGTAGGTTCGTATTTTGGGTCTGTTCTACATAAAGCAGGTCATGACGTACTGTTTATAGCTAGAGGGGAACATTTAGAAGCCATAAATAAAAATGGGCTAGTTGTTGAAAGTACAACGGCTGGTAACTTTACTATTTATCCGAAAATTACTGAAACCCTTGATGTGGAGTATAAAGCAGATTTAATTCTATACTGCGTTAAAGGCTACCAAAATGATAGAGCATTAGATCTGATATCGACAGCGGTAAGCTCATCCACATATATACTCACTCTTCAAAATGGAATAGGTAGTGGAGACCTTTTGGCCGAAAAATTCGGTCAAAAAAAAGTTTTGCTGGGTGTTACTTACATAGACGCAATGCGTCCTAAACCTGGTTATGCTTTAGAGACGAGTAATAATAAATGTAATATTATATTTGGACAGATACATGCATCTGGGAATGATGATGCTAAGGTTGAAAAAATAAAGGATGCATTGGATGTAGATGGAATTGAAGTTGAATTAACTAGCGATGTTCTCAAATATATTTGGCAAAAATTCATATATATTTGTGGATGGAGTGGCATGATGTCGGTAACGAGGAGTCCAATGTCGGCGATTATGGCCGTACCAGCAGCTAGGCAAATGACCATTAATGCTATGAATGAAGCATTAGAAATAGCTAGAGCTAAGGATATTAGTATAGATAATGATTTTATGAATGAAACGATTGAATATTTTAGTCACGTTGGAGATGATGCGGTTTCTTCAATGCTATTGGATATTCTTAATGGTAATCCTATAGAAATCGATGTTATCAATGAAGCAGCGGTAGTTATGGGGGATTCTGAAGGAATTTCAACGCCCGTAAATAGTTTTATATCGAATATATTACGTGTATACCATTCTAAAGTAATTAGAGAACAAAACGGAAAATAAATTAAATAAGGAGATTAGATGTCATATTTTATAGATACATCAGATATTGAGCGGAAAGAAGCTGCTCCGGGATTAGTAATCCGTACTTTTTATGGGGATAAACTTATGATTAGTTTGGTGGAGAGTCCTGCACATGCATCACCGCCACCACACTCGCACCCGGATCATGAGCAAGCTGGGATGGTTCTCAGTGGCCAATATGAGATGACAATAGGGGATGAAAGAAAATTACTTAAACCAGGAGATGCATACGTTATTCCTCCTGGAGTCGAACATTGCTTACATGGTCTCGATGGACCTGCTGTTGCTATTGATGTTTTTTCTCCACCAAGAGAAGAATATAAAATAGAAAATATGTAAGTTATCAAAAAACCTGGAACCAGCTTGGGTTCCAGGTTTTTTAGTAAACTAATCACCGATAATTTTATTTTTTGCTAGTTGAACTGAGTTACGCGCCAAAACGGATTTTGGCTACCTCATCTGTGTAATCAACTCCTTTTGTAGCCCAAAATATAGATGCTATTTCATCAACCGAATCAACCAGCTTATTAGCAGAATTTGAGTCTACGTTTTGTTTGTTGCTAGCCGCTAATTTTGTTGTGTTCCATACTTTTGTATGTAAATCAGGATATTTTTCTAAGTGTTCAGGTTTAAAGTAGTCATGCCATAGGATATCGATTTCGTGTTTTACTAACTCAGCATGTTTTTCTTTGGCAGCAATAAATCTATTTAAGGAATTAGCATCGGAGCTATTCTCTAAAGTTTCTATTTTTATAGCCATTTTCAATACTGTTTGCGCTGCTATCTTTGCTGAAATTGGGTCATATATTCCACATGGTATGTCGCAATGCGCATGGACAGTTTTAAATTTTGTTACTTTATTTATTAAATTTTGTAAATTCATTTCTAATCTCCTTTATATTTTTCTTCCTAATGAAAAAGGTTAACAACAATTTACTTGATAAAACAAGTCCTGAATAATGAAATATATAAATAGGTTTAAATGAATTACTCGATTGTTTCTTATCTGAAAATATATACGGTGATATGTTATCTTTTAAAAAGTTGAGTGTTACTTTTAATATCAAAGTTAATAACGGTGATAGTTTGAGTTTTTTCAGGACGTTTGATTTTTACAAAGTTGCAGGGCATAGCATGGAGCCTTTGCTTGACGAAGGCTCTTTAATACTCTGTTCTAAAAACCTTGACGATTTGAAAAGGAGCGATGTTGTAATATTTAATCGCGAATTAGATACGAAATCTGAAATTAAACGTATTATAGGATTGCCTAATGAAAATATTGAGATTGTAGATGGACTTTTACTAATCAATGAACGCATGCCTGAAGATGATTTCTCATTTAATTTTCCGCTAAACCTATCAAATGAAGTAAATCAATGGAAATTGGCAAATGATCAATATTATGTGATTGGAGATAATATTCTTGATAGTACTGATAGTAGGGTTTATGGACCTATACACGAATCACAAATTTCAGCAAAATTTATTTGCAAGATTTGGTAATAAGGAGATAAGTGCGTTGGGGGCGAATGCTTTGGGAGCACTCTGTTGTGTGTCATGAATTACAATTTGAGATTAGTTCAAGAAAAGTTATTGCAAGAAATTAAGGCAAGCATAGGAGATAAATCGATTTTAAACGTTTTGCGCAAGGTTCCTCGAGAAAGGTTTATTCTACCTAACGATTACTGTGCAGCATACGAAAATATACCTTTGTCTATAGGAGATGGTCAAACAATATCCCAACCATTGATAGTATGCATCATGATTGAATTACTTGAGTTAAAATATACAGACAAAGTTCTTGATGTTGGGTCTGGGAGTGGTTATCAAACAGCTTTATTAGCTGAATTGTCTAGTAATGTGATTGGTGTAGAAAGAATAAAGAGACTAGTGGATAGTAGCAAAAATACTATAACTAGACTCGGATACAAAAATGTTGAAATATATCAATCTCAAGAAGAACTTGGATATCCTAAACGGGCTCCCTATGATGCAATTATTGTTGGGGCTGCAGCTCCTAAGCTACCTTTGGAGTTAGTTAACCAATTATCCCCAAAAGGCCGCTTGGTAGTACCAGTGGGAGATAGAGAAAATCAACAAATAGTTAAAGTAGTGAAAACTGAACAGTCATATCATCTTAGCACTTACGGCAATTGCAGATTTGTTCCCTTAATAGGCAAAGGCGCATGGATAGATTAAACTATATTGATATTCAAATCTCGTGATTTATGTGTAGTATTTAATATATAGTGCGAATATATATATTTTTAATTATATAGTGCCGTAAAGGTTTTTGAAGAATGAAATATGAAGTTGTAATAGGTCTTGAAGTACATAGTCAGTTATTGACTATGAGCAAGATGTTTTGTTCATGTAAATCTCAATATCAAGGTTTAGAGCCTAATACTGTGGTATGTCCTGTATGTATGGGAATGCCCGGAACTCTTCCGGTTGTGAATTCAAAAGCAGTAGAATTAGCTATTTCCACTGGGTTAGCTTTGCAATGTGAAATAGATCAAGGAACAAAATTTGACCGCAAGAATTATCCTTATCCTGATTTGATGAAAGGATATCAAATTTCACAATATGATAAACCTATTGCTAGGTCAGGGGTATTAGAGATTCAATTGGATGGATCTACTAAGCCAGTTCGAATAAATCGTGTTCATATGGAAGAAGATGTAGCTAAATTATCACATAGCCAAGATGGAGGAGAATCTTCATATAGTTTATTAGATATAAATAGAGCAGGAATACCTTTGATGGAAATAGTGAGCGAGCCTGATTTGAGAAGTCCAGAAGAAGCCAGGTCATATTTGATTTCATTGAGAAGCATATTGCAATATATAAATGTTAGTACTGCCAATATGGAGGAAGGTAACTTCAGATGTGATGCTAATATAAGTTTAAAGGAATTTAGCGACACAGAATTAGGTCCAAAGGTCGAAATTAAGAATATGAACAGTTTTAAGGCAGTGTATGAGGCGCTACAATTTGAAATAATCAGGCAGGCCAAATTAAAAGATGCTAATGAAAGAATCTTGTCGGAGACTCGAGGCTGGATAGAAGAACAGGGGGTTACTGTTTCTCAAAGGTCAAAAGAAGAAGAAGCAGATTATAGGTATTTTCCTGAACCGGATTTGCCACCATTAGAAATAGATTCGGATTTGATTAAAAGTATAAATGATAAATTGCCTGAGCTTCCGCATGTAAAGAAATCTAGGTTCATTAGAGAGTACGAATTAAGTGAATATGATGCTGAAATGATTATAGCATCTAAAGAGATTGCTGAATATTTTGAATCGGTTATGTCAACTAAGGTTTTGCCGCAAAAACAAAAAGTTGTTTACGGAAAAAATGTAGCTAATTGGATTATTGGGGATATATTGAAATTGTTAGATGAAACAGGACAATGTGTTACTGAACTTAAATTTTCCTCTGAACACCTATTTGAATTAATCGAATCGATAATAACAGGTAAATTCAGTAACGCGATTGGTAAACGTATATTTGTTGAAATGACTAAATCTGGGAAAAGCCCCAATGAAATAGCAGAATCTCAAGGTTTAGTACAAATCTCAGATGTTTCTTTGATTGCAAAAGTGGTTGATGATGTTCTTGATAATAATTCTAAATCTGTTTCAGATTATTTTGAAGGAAATTCAAACGTTATAAGGTTTCTTGTAGGTCAAGTAATGAAAGAAACAAAAGGTAAAGCTAATCCTCAGAAAGCTACGGATCTATTGCAAGAAAGATTAGAAGCCCTTAGAAATAGATAAAAAGATGAGTGTTGTGTCTTGAGTACAAAACCTAAAAATAAGTTACACGTGTCAAAGCACGTAAGTCTTTTATATAAGTTGTTTTATTTTGGATTGGGAATAAAACGTTGGTTGTTACTAGGTCTGATTGGCATAATGATTTGTTCTTTGGGAATTGCGTTTATTATTAAAAACATATTTGATTTTGATATGCCGGAGTTTTTACCATGGCATTGGGAAGGTGTAATTGTTGCGGTAATCGGCTTAACTTCTATTGGATTGGCAGTAATTGGTTTGTATAGATCAGTTAGTCCAATACTATTTTCATCTTTGGGTATAGACCAAGTAACCAATACTGTCTATGTCCGTAGAGCACGCAGCAAAGGTCCTAAAATTGTAGCTTTAGGAGGCGGTACTGGTTTGTCTGTTGCGCTAAAAGGTTTGAAAATTTATTCGGATAACTTATCTGCTATTGTTAGTGTAGGAGATGATGGGGGTAGTTCAGGAATCTTACGAGAACAACTTGGTGTAATACCTCCAGGAGATTTTAGGAATTGCTTAGTAGCATTAGCTGAAGATGAATCATTGGTAGGCAAATTGTTTCAGTATCGATTTTCACAAGGAGAAGGTTTACAAGGGCACAGTTTTGGGAATTTGTTTATAGCAGCGATGGCAAATATAACAGGCGGTTTCGACCGAGCACTAATCGAATCAAGTAAAGTGCTGTCTGTTAATGGTAACATTTTGCCTTCAACTTTAAGCCCGATCGAATTGATAGCGGAGTTAGAAAATGGATCTAAGTTACGAGGGGAATCTAAAATAGGTGAAACAGATGGCAGTATAAATAGGTTGTCAATTGATCCAGTAGAAGTTAAGGCATACCCTAAATCGGTAGATGCATTATATAATGCTGAATTGATTGTTTTAGGACCTGGAAGTTTGTATACAAGTGTTTTGCCAAGTTTGCTAGTACCAGAAATTAGTGACGCGATTAAAAAATCAAATGCATACAAAATATATGTTTGCAATGTAGCCACTCAACCAGGAGAGACGTCTAATTATGGGATAGATGAACATGTAAATGCTTTGGTAGATCATACTGCCGAAAGGTTCGTAGATTGTGTTATAGCTAATAATTCAATAATAGATAATGATGCAACTGATATATCTAATATACCTTCTGGGCCCAGTAGAGTGAATGGTATCAATGTTGTTTACGGTGACATACTTGATGTTGAAAACAAATACAGGCACGAGCCCAACAGTCTAGCGGATCTTATCATAAAGGTGTACCATGGTTCGAGATAAAAGATTTAAGGGAAATACGCGTGGAATTAAAATCGATTATTAATATAATTCAAATAATTATTGCCGTACTACTTGTTATAGTCGTTTTGGCACAAGTAAAAGGTCAAGGCACAAGTTTGTTTGGCCCAGCAGAGAGTTCATATAGAACATATCGTGGAATAGAGAAACTATTGTTTAACATGACTATAGTTTTAATGGTTATATTTATTGTTTCTGCTATTTTATTTAACAGAATTGAATCTTAGTTTTATTTAGGCGATTATTTGAGTTTCCAAATAGTCCCTGATGATGTGTCTTCTAATATAACCCCAGATTTTTCTAGTTCTAATCGGATTTTGTCAGCAATTGCAAATTCTTTTAATTTGCGTGACTTATTTCTTGCTTTAATCAAAATACCTATTAAAATTGATTGATCGCCAATTGATTCGTCAAATTGGTTCGATTTGTCAGCAATTGCAAAAGTTTCATTTGTGATCAAATTGGAATTTAATGCTTCTGATTTAACCATTTCCGCTAGTTCATTTACCCCATTTGACAATAAATGTTTATGTATACTCGAAATTACTGGGATGATGTTTATTTTTGAGGTGTCTTGTTTTTGATGATCCGATTGAATCTTGAGTCCTAAGATAGAAGATAGTTCTATTAATTTAGATTGAGCTTTAGATACATCTATATTTATTTCTTTACACCGATTTATCTCTCTGGCTAAATCAAAAAGAGTAGCTATGGCGCGTGGTGTATTAATGTCATTATCCATTTCGAATATGAATCTATCTTCATATTTTTTCGAATCCATTATTGATGTTGGGTTGTCAATTAAACTAGGTATACAGGCAGTAGATAGTCTTTCAATACCTTTTTCATGGGATTCTATGTTTTCTTCACTATATACGAGAGGACTACGATAGTATGAGCTTAAGAAAAACAATCTTAGTGCATTGACGCTATGGTTGTTAATCGCTTCTTGCAAGCTAATTATGTTACCAATTGACTTACTCATTTTGGTTTCACCTAATCTAAGTAGGCCATTATGCATCCAGAATTTCGCCATAGGATCAACGCCTGTGTATGCTTCTGTTTGGGCTATTTCATTTTCATGATGTGGAAAGATTAAATCCTGCCCGCCACCATGGATGTCGATTGAATCACCAAGGTACTTAAGAGACATAGCACTACATTCTATATGCCAACCAGGTCTACCTTCTCCCCATGGGCTTGCCCATGACGGTTCACCTGGTTTTTTAGATTTCCATAAGGCGAAATCAATGTCGTCTTCTTTATATTCAGATGGTTCAATTCTAGCGCCAGCTAATAGCTCTGATATATCTCTATGACTAAGTTTGCCATATGTGGAGAATCTTGAAACTCTAAAATAGACGTCTCCGTTAGATTCATAGGCGACGTCAGTTTCTATTAGTTTTTGAATTATTTTGATGATATAAGGTATTTCTTCTGTAGCTTTTGGATATAAGTCAGCTCTTGAAATATTTAGTAAATCCATTTCGCTTAAATACGTATCTATATTTTTTTGGGCGAGTTCTTTAGTAGTAATTTTGAGGCGAGATGCATTTTCTATCATTTTGTCGTCAATATCAGTAAAGTTTTCTATATGTCGGACCGTATACCCCCTATAGAGTAAATATCTTTTTAAAACGTCGAAAATAACACCTCTCATGGCGTGGCCTATATGAGGAGGAGAATAAGGTGTTATGCCACACACGTACATACTGACTTTTTTATCGGGTGGATCAAAATCTTCAATTTTAGTTGAAAGTGTATTGTAGAATTTCATTTGATTTTTTGTACTGTGGCTACTGATAAAGCTGATATTCCTTCACCCTTCCCTATAAAGCCCATGCCATCTGTTGTTTTAGATTTTATACTTATTAAGTGTGTTGGAATATTCATATTGTTAGATAAACTGTTTTTTATGTTGTTTATAAATTCACTTAACTTTGGTGCTTCTGCGACTATTGTAGTATCAATGAAATTTATTTGCCAATTGTGATTATTTATTTCATTTACGACTGTTTTTAGCATTATTTTACTATCAATCCCTTTAATATTTGGGTCTTCTGACGGGAAATATTTGCCAATATCCCCCAAATTAACCGCACCTAATAAAGCATCAATTATAGAATGAATCAAAACGTCACCATCACTGTGTCCATGTAATCCTTGACCATATGGTATATGGACACCTCCGAGTATTAAAGGAATTCCGGATTTCAATTTATGTGCATCAAATCCTATACCAGTTCTTAAATTGGAGTTGTTATTATCTGATATCATTTTCAAAAAAGTATTTGGCAATATTTATGTCATCTACAGTGGTTAATTTAATGTTGTTGAAAGATCCCATAAAAACGTTAACTTGATTACCTAGCTGCTCTACTAGTGTAGAATCATCGGTTACATCATTATTGATTTGTTTGTATGCCCTTTTGATAATTTCATATTTAAATATTTGAGGGGTTTGTATAGACCATAATTTATTTCTAGGTAAAGTATTAAGAACATTGTTTTCTTCGACTTTTTTGATCGTGTCGGTGACTGGTACACCGGCAATAGCACTTCCGCTAGTTTTTGCAGTTATTAATCCCTGTTGTATCATAGAATTTGTTACAAATGGTCTTGCACCGTCGTGAATAATAACCCATTCCGCGTTTTTGGTTTTTGTAAGACCATTCTTTACCGAGTCTTGTCTCCTATCTCCACCAATAACAATATTAGTTATTTTATGCCATTTTGTGTCGGAGAAAATCTCCAATACATTTTCGTATAAGTCTTTAGATACAACTAATATAATCGATTGAATTAAAGGAGAATTATGAAATACACTCACGGTATGAAGAATTAAAGGTCCGTTTTTAAATGGAATCAACATTTTATTGATTCCATTCATGCGATGACTTTTGCCAGCGGCTAATATTATTGCAGTAACATTATCAGGGGGATTCATTTTCTGTTTATATTGAATAACGTATGTTAATGAGAACGGTACAAGTATACTACATGGGTTAAACATAATACTAACTTCAACATGATTACTAATATATTAAAAAGAATAGGATTCGATTTAATAACTGTGCCGTTCGTCATAATTTTGTTAGCGATAATATTCCTTGATACAAAGGCAATTTACAGATCTACTTTCTTAATAACTGAATTGTTGCCAGGAGTTTCGGTGCCATTCTTGGATACTTTTCTTGATGTTCCTATTAAGCAGGCATTGGAACTAGAAGACGGTAATAAAGTTATAGAAGCAGATTTATATATGCCAAATCGGAAACATGATGCTCCTGCATTTATATTTTTCCTTGGAGTTTCTCCGGCTGATAGAGGTTCTGACCCAAGGGTTGAAAGCCTTGCAAACGCTTTGGCCAGTTTAGGAATTGCTGTTTTGGTACCATGGTTGGAGACGCAGGAAAAACAAGTAGTTGTAAAAGATGATATCGAATCCTTGATATATTTATTTCAATATCTGTCAGATATGGATGAAATTGATGGTACTAAGATTGGTATGGGAGGGATTTGTACTGGAGCCTCGATGGTAGCGGTGGCTGCGAGTGACGATCGTATTAACGATAATGTCAAATTCTTGAATTTATTTGCCGGATATTATGATGCTTTTGATTTTATGGAATCAGTTTTAACTGAAAAGAGATTTTATGATGGAAGACTTCAATATTGGAAACCAGATTATCTTACAAAAAAAGTAGTTTTGAGGCAACTGATTGAATCGATTTCTAATAACCAAGATAAGGACTACCTAATGCCATTAATTTTAAACGAAGATATCAATATTCAAAGTGAAGCATTAATTACTGATGAGGCGAAAATTATTTACCGATTAATATCTGGAGCCTATAAGAGTGATATACAAGGTTTATTTGATCAATTACCATACGAAACTATATCTTATTTGCAGGATATTTCTCCAAGTAAATTTACCAAAGGATTGAAAACTAACGTTTTGATAATGCATGATCGAAATGATAGATTGGTGCCTGTTGAAGAATCCATGAGATTTCGAAATAGCTTAAAGCCTTTAGGGGAAATTTATTATACCGAATTTTCGTCGTTTCAAAATCAAATACAAGTACACGTAGATAAAGATTCGAAAAATATTTCAATTATAGATTACGTAAAAGAATCACTAAAATTGCTGGCGCATCTGTATGAAGCTATGAAACAAGTTTCTTGATTTTCAATAAGATTGTTTTGTTGTAAACTTGGATTCTAAGGTTTTTATTGGAGTCAAAAATAATTAAATGGCAAACAATTATTGGATGATCGTTCAAACAGAAGAAAATTACAAAATAACTTCTGATAGGGGATTTGATTTAGTAGGATTGACAAAAAGACAACGCAAGCGTGCGCAACGGATGGAGCCTGAAGACCGCTTACTGTTTTATATTTCAGGATCAAGAAAATGGGCAGCTAGCGCTTATGTTGAATCAGAATGTTTTGAAGATGAAGAAATAATATGGGAATCTATAGGCACTCGCAACGAGATATACCCATATAGAGCAAAGATAAGAAAAGGTATTGCTCTTAAACCTGATAAATACATTAATGGTTTGGAACTAGGGCCAACTCTTGAATACACAAAAAGATGGTCTCCAAAGTTATGGTATTTAGCTTTTGTCGATACGATACATTTATTGCCTCAAAGAGATTTTAATTTGATTGAAAATGAAATGAGAAGAACTTTGAAAAAAAAGTTGGTTGAAGTTAAGGCTGAAAATGACTCATAACCGGAAAGAAATAAATTTACACAGTTAAATTTCTATGGTGCTCAATAAATGAGAAATATGTTAAAACAAGCATTTAATGTTGCTTTATTAAAATCTTCTCCTACTGAAAGGATAGTTAATGATCCTGATTCGATATTACACTCAACAGGTATAGTTTTATTGGTTGGAATCTCTTTTACATTAGGTCTCTCTGGTATTTTTAATCCGACATATACCGAAGGTCAATCTTGGGACGGTTTAAGCGAAAGGCTAATAGCTTTGTGGATAATTATAATAACTACTTTGGTAGGTTGGATTTTATGGTCAGGGTCTGTTTATCTTTTTGCTTCGAAATTTTTAGGTAGTGGAGCCCATTTTAAATTAATTATGAGATCACTTGGCATATGTTATTTGCCGGGTATTTTATTGGTATTCATAAAAAATCCATATAATGAAAATCTCCCAGTTGGTCCCATTTTATTCGGTATTGGAATGCTATGGATATTGGTGTCGGCTATTAAGATTAACCTGAAAATACAGGATATAGATTGGATTGGTGGTGTACTTTCAATTGTTCCTGGTTGGTTTCTGGCAGGATTGATATTCAACCTCTTGATGAGTTGGTTTACCTGATATTTATTTCATGATGAGTTAGGTATGCATAATATTATTCTGAATAGACCTTTAATTTTTCTTGATTTTGAAACCACCGGGCTCGATGTAGATTTTGACAGAATAGTAGAGTTTACAACGCTTAAAGTTTATCCTGATGGTTCTAACGAAATAAAAAGTGAAATGTTGAATCCGGGTATTTCTATTCCACCAATAGCGACAAGAATTCACGGTATATCTGATCAAGATGTTAGAGATAAACCGAAGTTTATCGGCTATGCTAAATCTTTGTATGATTTTTTTTCTAATTGTGATATTGCAGGCTACAATGTTAAAAGATACGACGTGCCTCTTATGAAGAATGAATTTAAACGAGTTGGTATTGATTTCAATATTGATTCACATACCATAATTGACTCGATGGTGATTTTTCACTCAATGGAACCTTTGGAGCGCCCTAGAGATTTGGCGGCTGCTTACAAAAAATATTGTGGAAAAGAATTAATAGGAGCGCATAGTTCTAAAATTGATGTAGAGGCAACCATGGAAGTCCTTGATGCACAAATAAAATATTACCCGCATTTATCTAATACTGTAGAAGGAATTAATAAGTTTTTTAGTGGAAAATTACCAAATTGGATAGATGACGAAGGTAAATTGATAACGACGGAAAAAGGAGTGGTTTTTGGGTTTGGCAAATATAGGGGGCAATTAATTTCTGAAGTTATAAAAGAGCAAGGGGACTATATCAGTTGGATTTTAGAATCAGATTTTTCATCTGAAGTAAAACAATATCTTGTAAAGCATTTACACCAAGCCTGAGCTATCCCAAATTGATTCCCGTCCAAATGAGATAGCTCTTTCAGTTGGTTATTAGAGAGTTGATTTTGAGTATTTTTGGGCCTATCTGCTAGCGGCTCCGCAAACAGTCTCAATAATCATTCTAGTGGACATGTAAGGGTCGACATTAGCATTTGGCCTGCGGTCTTCTATATACCCTTTTTTGTCCCGTGCAACTTGCCATGGTATTCTAATTGAAGCACCTCTGTCTGAAACTCCATAAGAAAAATCTTTGTAACTTGCTGTCTCGTGTAATCCAGTTAATCTATCTTCAATTCCTGCTCCGTATGCAGCAATATGTTCTGTAGTTTTTGTACCCAAAGCTTCAGCAGCAGCAATACATGCATCGTAATTTTCTCTCATCTCGTTAGTGGAGAAATTGGTGTGGGCACCAGCGCCATTCCAATCTCCCTGTACTGGTTTAGCGGCTAGGGAAACAGTTACTCCATAATTTTCAGATATTCTAGATAGTAACCACCGAGCAATCCATAACTCATCAGCGACTTGAGGTGCTGCAACGGGACCAATTTGAAACTCCCATTGTCCTGGCATAACTTCAGCATTTATACCTGCGATATGTAAACCTGCTTCAATACATGCATCCATATGTTCTTCTACTATATCTCTTCCGAAAATAACGTCTGAACCTACGGCACAATAATAATCACCTTGAGGGGCTGGAAATCCACCTTCTGGCCACCCTAAAGGAGCGTTGCCATCAAAAAACGTATATTCCTGTTCGATTCCAAACCATGTGTCGTATTTACTGTATGTATTAGATGCAGCTTCGCAAGCTGCTCTCGTGTTACTTGGGTGTGGACTCATATCAGGTAATAGTGTTTCATTCATTACAATTACATTATTTCCACCTCGGATAGGGTCTGCTACCGTCAATACCGGGTTTAATACGACGTCAGAACTGTCTCCTTCAGCTTGTTGAGTACTAGAGCCATCAAATCCCCAAATAGGAGGTGTATCACCATCTGCAATAACTTTTGTTTTAGATCTTAAATGAGCTGACGGAGTATTACCGTCTAGCCATAAATATTCTGCTTTATATACCACTTTTTCCCTCCATTTAATTTAAAATCCCATAATAACATGTATGAAAAGTTGATTTTCGTAAGAAATATTAAAATTTTATTACATGTTATTAGGTTTTATCGTCGCTATTGATAATCCAGTCCGAATTAGCAAGTGGACCAGGATTATCATATCTGAATGTGCTGTAAACTAGTCCAGAAACGCTTGGATGATTTAACAATTCCGATTCTTCTTCTGAAAAAAATGGATCCCATTGACGTGCAATATAAAGTTTGGTTTTTGAATTTTTGATATGCTTGGAATATTCATGTATATGATCAATTAATGGTGGCATATTATAGCCATCTAAATAGTTTTGTTTATATCCATATCCTCTATGCATTGGCCATAATTGATGCCATATTGAAGGGCATTGAGAAGAATTTTGATTGATGATTAATTCATCAATCAAAGATTCTTTAATCCAGGTGGGATAGTCAATTGTGGCATTTCCGAGTGGAGGACCAATAACATTCCCTCTAGCACAGCCGACCGATAATTCTAGGTTTTTCGATTTGGTAGCCGCTCTCAATTCTTTTAGAAATAATGTTATATATTCTCCTAAAAGATCATGCCAAAGGTTCAAGTCGAAATTTTCACTGAGTATGTCGCGCCCATACCGATTTAGGTAATCTTCCCTTATGGGTTCGTTAAACCCAAAAAAATCTGCATGTTCTGGTGGTTTTGCTTCTGTTCTAAAACAAAGGAATATCCCATCAAAATCGTATCCTTCAAGAATTGACATGAATTTGTCAATTAAATATTTTCGAGCTTCAGGATACGCTAGGCACAATACTCCCCATTGTCGAGTTTCTCTGTTTCTATCACTTAAAACAAATTGTGGGTTTTCTTTAGTAAAATAACTTTGCCATGCAAAATGTTGGCCATGCATAGCATTGTGATGGCTTTTTGCTCGTATTTTTGCTGGAGCTAAAGGCCACCCTTCACCAAAAATACTCACGTATGCGTGTGCTTTTAATCCCAATTGGTGAGCCATTTGTGGTAGCACTTCGAAGTCATCCCAATCCATTTCATTATTTAATTTTTTGACTGCTTTGCGGTAGTTTTTCGCGTATCGGTAACTGCCAAATCTAGATGTCCTACCTTGTCGCCAATGCACTGATGATATCCCTAAATCATTCTTCCAAATTTGCATTCTTTTGTATAACAAATCGGGGTTATTTAAGAGCCCTTCACCCTCACCAAAAGTCAAATGGTCGCCCCATGATGCACTAGCTATATTATTAGGCATTTGTAGTCCTTTCAATAATTATGTTTTTAATTGTGGGATAAGTTCTAAAATATTATTGTAAGTGGTGGCTTTAACTTCATCATAGTCCACATTATGAAGCTCGCTTATTTTAATAGCTATGTCTTTGACATGCCTAGGTTCTGTCCAATTTTCGCGCTTTGATTTGAAAGGCTGGGGTGCACTGTCGCTTTCTAGAAGTAGATGGTCTAGTGATATGGTTGATACGACTTTCTGTAATTTTTCTAATCTTGTTAATGGCCTAGCTAACGATATGAAAAATCCCATATCTATAACTTTTTTAGCCAATGACTCATCACCTTGGAAGTAATGCATAGCTCCACCTACCTCGAAAGCTTGTTCTTCCCTTAATATCCTTAATGTTTCATTATCTGCTTCACGGCTATGAAATATGATTGGTAATTTTAAGGTTTTAGCCATTCGTATTTGCAATCTAAAAGCATTATATTGCCATTCTCTATCAGGCATTCCATCCATAAAATCTAAACCTATTTCACTGACTACTATCACTTTTTTATTTGAATTGGTGATTTCAGCCAATTCACTGACTGTTTTTTCTGTCACTGGTGATTCAATATCCATAGGATGAATTCCAATACCGCAAAACAATTGGTCAAATGTTTTGGTCATATATGCACACTGCTTTGAAATTTCTAATGTGGTACCCGCAATAATTATTTTTGAAACTTCAGATTGAAGTGACCTATTTAAAATATTTTGTATTTCTGTGATATCGAATTCATTGATGTGGGAATGGCAGTCAATCAGGTGACTCATCTATTCTCCTGTATAGCGTTATCTAAAGCTGACCATGATAGTAGTGCACATTTTATACGGATTGGGAAATTTTTGACTTGCGATAGTTTAATTAATTCACCTAGATCTGAAGGGTTTTTTACCGTCACATCGTTATTTATATATTTGACAAATAGATCTTCTAATTTTGAGAGTTGTCCAATTTGTTTGTTTATTATTGTTTCAGAAAGTAACGAACCAGCAGCTATGTTTATTTTGCATCCCACTGTTTGTATACCAACTTTTAATATGAAACCGTTTTTTACTGATAGCTGTATTTGTACTTCATCGCCGCAAAAAGGGTTCAAGGAATTACCAGAATGAGTGCTATTAGACAAAAAATCATTATTCCTTGGTGTATTACTGTGTTCTATGATGTTTTTATCATACAGTTGAGCTAGCTTATCGCTTGGCATGAGTGAAATATCTTATCGCTTCTTGTAATGTTTCTACCAGAACGTCTATTTCTTTAGTAGTGTTGTATAAATAAAGACTTGCTCTTGCTGTAGCAGGGACACCCAATATTTTCATTAAGGGCATTGTACAGTGATGTCCAGTTCTAACGGCTATACCGTAAGAATCTAGAAACGTCCCAATATCGTGCGGATGTAAGTTTGCAGAGTAGAAAGATATTATGCCACCTCGTTTTTCAGCGTCTTCCGGTCCATACACTGTTACGTTGTCAAGTTTTTTAAACTGTTTCAATGCATATTCAACCAATGATTTTTCGTGGTTGTGAATATTGGACATACCGATTTTATTTAAGTATTCGATTGCAGCGTCAAACCCTATTACGTCAGCTATATTGGGTGTTCCTGCCTCAAATCGCATTGGTAATTCGTTCCAAGTTGCATCTTTCAGGGTAGCCTGCAATACCATTTCCCCGCCTCTGAAAAATGGTTCCATGTTTTCCAGTATGGAATTTTTTACGTATAGTACTCCGATTCCAGTTGGTCCCAACATTTTGTGGCTTGAAAAAGCTAGGAAATCGCAATCAAGGTCGATTACATCAACTGGTTCATGCGGTACACTTTGAGCACCATCAACCAATATTTTAGCATTATGTTTATGAGCTATTTCCCCTATTTTTTTAACAGGGTTAATTGTGCCTAATGAATTTGATGTGTGTACAATGCTTACCAATTTTGTCTTATCCGTGATTAAGGATTCAACCTGATTTAAATCTAAAGTTCCATCTTTAAGTACAGGTATAAATCTTAGTTCAGCTTTTTTATCTTGTGCCAATTTTTGCCAGGGAAGTAAATTACTGTGATGTTCCATCGATGTTAACACTATGTTGTCACCAGAAGATAAATTTTCTTCTCCCCAAGTTCGCGCTACAAGATTAAGAGACTCAGTTGTATTTCTAGTCCATATAATATTTGCTGAAGATTCTGATGATATGAAATGTGATACCGATTCTCGAGATTTTTCAAATAAGTCAGTTGCTAGTTGGCTCAGAGTATGCACTCCTCTATGTACGTTCGAATTATATTCTGAATAGTAGTTGGATATGGAGTCGATTACTGTTTTAGGTTTTTGGGAAGTCGCTGCGTTATCCATGTATACCAATGGATGCCCATTTATAGTTTGTTTAAGAATCGGGAAGTCATTTCTTATTTGGTTTAAATCTAATTGTGGTTTTTCAATTGTTGACACTATTTGACCCTTGATTTCAATTATTTAGTTGATTAAATCTGAGATAGTAGTAGAGTTCAGAACATCAGATACCGCTTTTTCAACTTTTTGCCAAACTGGCCTTTGTTCACAGCAGGAAGTTTTTTTACATGTATCTGGTGCCTTAATACATTCCAATAAATTTAATGGGGATCCAAGATGATTCATTATCATGTTTAGATTGATTTCATCCGGTTTCGCTACAAGACTGTGTCCACCATTAGGACCAGTTTCAGATTTTGTTAATCCTTTTTGTTGTAATGTAACTAATAGCTTAGATAAATATGGTTGAGGAATATTTTGTCTGTTAGCAATTTCAGATGCTTTAATTGGTGACATTGATTGGTTTTTTGCCAAATCTACTAATGCTCTAACTCCATAGTCTACTTGCATTGGTATATACATAGATTTTCTCCTGATTTTTTGAGGTACAGTAGTTATTCTGTGGTAACAGTTCCTTTTTTGTCTTCAATTGCTGAATTCAATGTGTGCCAGCCTAATATTGCACATTTTATCCTGGCTGGATAAGCTGATACTCCTGCTAGAGATTGTAAATCTCCTAATATTGGTGACTCTTCAATAAATCCGGTATCGTTGGTAATCATTGCATGAAATTCTTGGAATACTTTCTTTGCTTGTTCCAAAGACATGTTTTTTAGTTGGTCTGTCATCATTGATGCGGATGCTTGTGATATAGCACATCCTGACCCACTGAATTTTATGTCCGTTATTTTGTCGTTATCCACCAAGAGGTATACCTCGATATTATCTCCGCAAAAGGGATTAAATCCTTCTGCGTTATGAGTTGGATTTGGTATATCTCCATAATTTTGAGGGTTTTGGTTGTGCTCAATAATTATGTCTTGGTAAAGTTCATCTAAATCAGACTTTTTGTCATAATCTGTCATTTTAAATTTAATTGTTCCTATATTTTGGTTTTATTTGGGTAGCCAATTGCTATGCAGATATTTTTTGAATGATTCCAACTTTATCTCGTCAATTATTTGATTTGCGAATCCGTTGATTAGGAGTTTTCTAGCCATCTCAATTCCTATACCTCTTGATTGCATGTAGAAAAGTGCTTCGGTGGCGATCGAACCTGCAGTTGCTCCGTGGGCACATTCGACATCATCAGCATAAATTTCAAGCATGGGCTTGGTATTTATTCTTGCTCCTTTCGAAAGAATTAGGTTTTTGTCTGTTTGCTTCGCAACGGTTTTCTGTGCGTTTTTTCGTACCAAAACGCCGCCGCTAAATACTGCTTTTGATTTATCGTCCAAGATTCCTTTGTAAAATATTTCACTTTTAGCTTTTGGTACGGCGTGGTCTATCATTATGTGGTTGTCTATATGTTCAGACCCAGAAGTAAAATATAAACCTTTTAGAGAACATTCACTGTATTCTCCGGCTAAATATATTTTCAATTCGTTTCGCAATATTGATGCGCCCTTTGCAATTGATATTGACTCAAATGTGCTGTTCTTTTCCTGATTAACATAAGTTGAGTTGATTTGATAGGCCTCAGGATTTTGGTTGACTAGTTGATAATATGTTAAATGAGAGTTTTCTCCTAAGAATATTTGAGTAACGCTATTATTTAAGTGGATTTTATCAGTTAAGCTAACGTGACATTCTAGTATCGTAGACTGGCTGTTTGGTTGTGTCATTATAACCGTACGTGGGTGTGTCTCGGTTGGTGGTTTTGGGTTTGTTGATACATGGATGATTTGAACTAGATTATTAGGTTCACCATCGGATTTAATTGAATCAAATATGCTAGGTATTTGAATCAATGCGCCATCATAAAAAGCACCGTTATTAATATTAGAGAAAATATCTTGAGTTGGTACTGACCGCCATTTTTTAAAACTGTTTTCTACCTCAATCGAAATAGTATTATTCCTAAAGTTCATGGGTGCTGACGATAAGTATTCAACAAAATAGCCGTCAATAAAAATTAATAGCATTGCATTATCTATCAAGGGTGTATGTTTTTCTAAGTCATCTAGAGTTATATGCTGAACTTTAGTTTCAATTTCTTTATCTGGATGTCCTTGTTTATTTGGCTGGTTGAAATTAGTATTTGCTATTGGTTTTAAATTGGTGTATTTCCAATTTTCGTTACCTTTGGAAGTAGTTGGTATAGCCGTACTTCCTTCAATTTTAGGATCCATATAATCAGGTCGATTCACTATCAAATGTCCTTTATTTCCCGTATGCTTTTTGGTTTGAATTTTTCATTAGAATCATATTCAATGAAATCTGTTTTATTTTTTTAACCAGTCATATCCTTTTTGTTCTAATTGTTCTGCCAACTTGTGGTCTCCAGACTTCACTATCTTTCCGTCCATAAGAACATGTACATAATCTGGAGTTATATAAGTCAGTATTCTTTGGTAATGAGTGACTAACATTATTGATAAATCTGGATTTTGCAAGATTTTTACGCTTTCAGCGATGGTTTTTAAGGCATCTATATCTAAGCCTGAATCAGTTTCGTCTAATAGGGCTAATTGGGGTTGTAAAACGGCAAGTTGTAAAATTTCATTTCGTTTTTTTTCACCACCAGAAAATCCGTCATTAACAAATCGTTTTGAGAGTTCTGATTTCATCCCGACCAGTTTAATTTTTTCTTGGTATAGTTTATTAAATTCTCTTATCGGCATCTCTGCCTGTCCGGAATGAACCCTTTTAGCATCTAAAGCGGTTTTCAAAAATTGCCTGTTTTTAACACCTGGGATTTCTACAGGGTATTGGAATGCAAGAAAAACACCTTCTTTTGATCTTTCGTCTGGTGGCATTTCAACTATGTTATTGCCTTTGTATATTATCTCCCCTTTGGTTACTGAATAATTAGGGTTGCCTGCAATAACATTCGCTAAAGTACTTTTTCCGCTTCCATTTGGTCCCATTACTGCGTGTGTTTCACCAGAGTTAATGGATAACGAAATTCCATTTATTATTTGGGTTTCTCCGATAGATACATGTAAGTCATTAATTTGTAGCATGTTATTATTTCACCTTACTAAAACTGATTGATTATCATTTGAACTAATTTAGCCAACGGCACCTTCTAAGCTGACTCTTAGAAGTTGTTGTGCTTCCATAGCGAATTCAAACGGTAATTCCTGGAATATACCTCTACAGAAACCATTTATAATCATATAATGTGCTTCTTCTTCAGAAATTCCTCTTTGCATACAATAAAAAAGTTTTTCGTCGCTAACTTTTGAAGTCGATGCTTCATGTTCCATGTTAGCTGAAGGATTTCGTACTTCTATGTAGGGAACGGTGTGAGCGCCACATGAATCTCCTATTAGTAAGGAGTCGCATTGTGTGAAATTAGTGGCATTATCAGCTGATGGCATTATCTGAACTAATCCCCTATATGTATTTTGACCTTCGCCAGCAGAAATCCCTTTTGCAACTATTGTGCTTTTCGTGTTCTTGCCGATATGAATCATCTTGGTTCCGGTGTCAGCCTGTTGGTGGTTGTTTGCTAGTGCTACTGAATAAAATTCTCCAGTAGAGTTTTCTCCTTCAAGCATTACGCTAGGATATTTCCAAGTTATTGCTGAACCTGTTTCCACTTGAGTCCAGGATATCTTGGAATTTTTTCCTATGCATCTGCCTCTTTTGGTTACAAAGTTGTATACTCCTCCATTTCCGTCTTTATCTCCCGGGTACCAATTTTGCAATGTAGAATACTTGATTTCAGCATTTTCTAAAGCTACTAGTTCTACAACTGCCGCATGTAGCTGGTGCGTTTTTCTCATTGGAGCTGTACATCCTTCTAGATAACTTACATATGAATCTTTATCTGCTACGATTAATGTTCTTTCGAATTGACCAGTTTCTTCAGAGTTGATTCTGAAATATGTCATCAATTCAATAGGGCACTTTACTCCTGGTGGAACATAAACAAAAGAACCATCACTGAATACTGCTGAATTAAGAGTTGCGTAGAAATTATCACTATATGGGACAACTGAACCTAGATATTTTTGGATCAATTCAGGATGTGTTTTTACGGCTTCACTGACCGAACAGAAAATCACTCCAGCATCTTCCAATTTCTTTTGATAGGTTGTTGCTACAGAAACGCTATCAAAAATTGCATCTACAGCCACCCCAGTAAGTTTCTTTTGCTCTTCTAAAGGTATCCCAAGTTTTTCAAAAGTAGATAAAAGTTCAGGGTCTACTTCATCTAAACTTTTTGGTTTTTCTGTTTGGGTTGATGGAGCAGCGTAATAATGTATATCTTGATAGTCAATGTCTTTAAAATTTACTTTTGCCCAATCAGGTTCATTATCTGAGTATTTTAACCATTGCCTGTAAGCATTTAATCGCCAATCTAGTAAAAAGGAAGGTTCTTCCTTTTTTTGGGATATCATCCTTACAACATCTTCATTTAAACCTTTTGGGGCAATATCAGATTCAATTTCAGTGGTGAAACCATATTTGTACTCAGAAGAAATCTCTTGGTCTTTCGAATTTCGTGATAATACTTTGTTTGAAGGCATATTTGTACCCGTGAATTTACTACCTAAAATAGTTATTTATTTTAATTATTAAAGGCACTTTTTATTATAGACCAATATGGTCAACAAATAAATATGTGAAATATCTTTGAGGGTGTAAATTTTATCCCCTGTGGAGGAAGATTTTATTGATAGTTATTCAATAATTCGTAAATCATTCTTTTAGTTTTAGATGAATCGATATCTACAGCTAGCTTCGTATTTCCTTTTTTTGAAGATAATTCTGTTTGCCCACGAAATTTTGATGAAGAACAATCTACTTCTATAGATACTTCTTCAAAACAAAAAAAGTCAGGTGCTAGATATGCAACTAAGGCGACAGGGTCATGAAAATGAAATTGAGTACGGTGAATAGAATCTTGGTTAAACCATGAGGATATTAACTCGTTCGTGAATTTAGCTATGTTGCTATTTTGTTGTAGCCATGGCATTTCAAATTTAGACACGTATACTTTTTCAGTTATATCCAAAGGGATTAATGTTGTTGGTATCTCGGATCTGAATATGTATTCTGCGGCAACTGGGTCGTTATATATATTGAATTCTGCGAATGGCGTAACATTTCCTTTACCATTAATTGATCCTCCCATAATCGTAATACTGCTTATTGATTTTCTGAATAGTGGATTGTTTTTTATAGCGATAGCAATGTTTGTTAAAGGTCCAATCGCAAGCACATCAATTTTCTTCAAATCATTACTTGAAAAAATGTTTTTTGCAGGTATTGTGGTTCTTTCTGAATTGTATTTGCTTAAGTCGATTCCTAAACCGTGTTCTCCATGAAATTCATATGCGTATTGGAACCTTCCTTCAATAGGTCGATCAGCACCAATCCCGATTTTTACATTATCGATTTCTAGGCTTGACATAGATTGTTTTTTATAAAAATCTAATAGCAAACATGTGTTTTTAGTGGTGTCTTCTATTGTTGCATTTCCACCTATAGTAGTGATTGAAGGGAGGGTATTTAGGTTTGAATTATTCAAGAAATTCAAAACCATAAATATGGCTAATGCATCGTCTATCCCGGGGTCGCAATCAATCAGCATGTTCAACATTTCATCTGGAAACATATAGTCGTTTTTTTAAGTTCGGCAAATAGTATTTTATTAAAAGATGCACCTTGTTGATAAAGTTCAACTCTGTTCTTTGCTTCAGAATTAAATTAGGATTTTTGTTCATTTGATTCAATAATTTCATATATACTTCAGCAATTAATTCTAAACATTGTTGAGAATCTTTATGCAATAAATTTTTAAGTGGTTTGCTTTTAGCGAAATATTTTTCAGCGCGTGAAATTTGTATTTTGATAAGGTTATTGAAATTGGCATTGATAATACCATTTCCTAATTCATTATAGGTATATCCTGAATACTCGAAGTCTTCTTTAGGTAAATAAATGCGGTTCATTCCAAAATCTTCTTTAACATCTCTTATAATATTTGTTAGCTGCATTGCCACACCTAAATCTATAGCTAATTCTTTACATCTTTCATTATCATATCCGAAAATATTTAGGCACATTAATCCAACAGTAGAAGCTACTCTATAACAATAAAGTTTTAATTCTTCGAAGGTTTCAAATTTCACAAAATCTATGTCAGTTTCCATCCCCAGTAAAAGGTCTTCAAAATATAAAAGAGGGATTTCATATGTATTTATAACATCATGAACCGCCAACATTATTGAATTTTGATTAGTAGATTTGTTTTCTGGTTGTAGACTAAACCTAACCTCATCTACACCTCGTTTTTTCTCTATGGGTTTGTCCGTATTGTCAACGATATCATCACACAACCTACAGAAAGCATATATTACATATATCGCTTTTCTTTTATGAGTCGGTAGTGTGCGTGACGCTAGGTAAAAACTCGTTGATTGTAACTTAACAAGTTTTTCACATTGGTTATAAGAATCAGCTAAAGCAGGTTTCATTTAAACTAAATGTTACGTAGATGCCTTAAAGCATGAAATTAGTATTTTAATATTTTTGTGGATTTAATCAAATTCCCATAATTTGCACAACGATTTCTCGCGGGGTTATTTTTGATTCATCGAGTTCAACTACGAAAATACGTTGCCATTGTCCTAGTGTTAAAAGTCCATTTGCTACTGGGATTGTTTCACTACTACCAAGTATGAGATGTTGGCAGTGGGAATGACCATTTGGAGGTTCTCCTTCATTCATGTTTACGGTCCTAATTGTGAAGTCATTATGCCCGTATCTTGAATTTTTTGGAGATAGTTTTTCTAACAAACTAGCCATATCATTTAAAAGCAGTGGTTCATTTTCTTGAATTACAATTGCAGATGTGGTGTGTCTTGAATATATGGTTATAGTGCCATCAGATATTTTTGTGTTATCTACTATATCGATTATTTTCTCAGTTATGTCGATGAATTCTGGAGCTGATGAAGTATTAATTATGAGTGTTGATGTTTTTGATATAAATCCCTGTTTTAAGTCAGGTTCTTTATTTAAATTCATATTTATTTCCTTAACAATCGCGAGGGTTGATTAAAATTTTCACAAACCCCACTATAACATCTAGTGAAGCTTGGGATAAAGTTTAAATATTGCAAATTAATGTTGCCGTTGGGTTAAGAATAATGCAATCGATTCTATGTCTTTTCTGGATTCTTCTGGTATGGAAACGTTTTTTATGCTAGATAAGGCTTTTTGACAGTATGTTGTTGCTAAATCCAAGCAGCGCTCCTTGGTTTTTGATTGTTCCATTATATTCAGGATTTCATTCAAATCTTGGTTGGAAATCGTGTGTTTACTATATATATTTTCAATTATCTTTTGGTTTTTATTTGTAGTATTTGAATTTGTTAAAATGATAGGCAAGCTATTCTTTTTCCTTATTATATCTGCACCGACCGGTTTCCCTGTTTTTGATTCTTTACCCCATATACCCAGTATATCGTCGGTTATTTGGAATACAGCTCCTAAATATTTCCCGAAATCATTGAAAGCTTTTAATTTGTTTTGGTTTTCTGTTGCTAAAATCACACCTATGTTTATTGCTGCAGTTATTAATGCTCCTGTTTTTTTTGAAATCATTTCCAAATAAAGCTGTTTTGTTAATGATGTTTCGCCTTCATATTTTATATCTAAATATTGCCCTTCAATCATTTCTAGACACGCTTGGGTTAAAATAGAATTGACTCTTAAGCATTTGTTTGTCGGCACGCCAGTTTCCATTAATTTATTCATTGTGATATCGGCAATTATCCGTAAATTATTTCCAGCTATTAATGCTTTCGGATTACCCCATAAAGCCCATATGGTGGGTCTATTGTGTCTTAATTCATCTTTATCCTGTATGTCGTCATGGATTAAAGAAAAGTTATGTATTAATTCAAGTGGTATAGCTGCTGGCATTACTTGTTCAACATTACCCCCTGCAGCATCACATGCCAGGACACATAGGATTGGTCGTAATGCCTTGCCCGATATGGGTTTATTTGTTGGTTGTCCAGTAGAGTCTGTCCACCCAAGAAAATATTTCAACATAGTATTGATTTTTGTTTCGTTATTGGGAAATTGATGTTGCATCATCGAACTAACTTGTGCGTGATATTTTGAAAATATATTTGTTACGCGTTTTTCGGAATCTGAATACATCCAACTATTTTCACTTGAACTTTTTCGATACACTAAATATTCCTAATATCAAATTTATGTTGTCTTTGGTTCCGTTTTTAGGATAATAATCCACAGTATATATTTGGAAAACGATGTTGTCCAAAATCAAAGTTTTATATAGTGAATAATCTGTTGTATATGATTAAAAGTTTGTGTTATATTTCAACCTGCTTATATGATGGAAAATTTTGATGAGTATTATCGCCAATATGGCCTTATAACAATCTTTTTGGCAATATCAATATCTGTGCCAGTGGGTATGATGTTGTTGTCTTGGGTTTTCTCCTTGATAGGGGTAAGACCTAGTGTCCCCAGTTCCGTAAAACAGAGCATATACGAATGCGGGTTTGAAACCGTGTCGGGGATGTGGGAAAGGTTCAATTTCAGGTTTTACAGTTTTGCGATATTATTCGTTTTGTTTGATGTTGAAGCGATTTTTCTATTTCCTTGGGCTGCCCAATTTGGATATTTGTCTAAGGAATTTGGTCTTTACATATTATTAGAGATGTTGGTTTTTATAGCGATTTTATTTTTTGGTTGGTTATATGCTTGGAAAAGAGGAGATCTTGAATGGACATAAACTCTGGCCCTTATAATGGATCCCAATACGAATATGTAGAAAAAAGTTCAGAAGAACTAGATAAGTCAGAAGGTGAATACATAGATTTTCTCAAAACAAATCGATTAAATCCGATCCCTGCTTTGGGCGATGTGATATCTAAAGAAGAATCGGAGGAAATTGATAGGAATATACTTTTAACTACATTTGACTCCTTAGTAGGATGGGCTAACAAATCATCTGTTTGGCCGCTCTCATTTGGATTAGCTTGCTGTGCTTTTGAAATGATGGCTAGTGCTATGTCTAGATTTGATCTTTCTAGATTCGGAATGGAAGTATTTAGGACATCGCCACGACAAGCTGATTTAATGATTGTAGCAGGTACTGTTACTTGGAAGATGGCACCAGCTATTGAAAGGATTTATGAACAAATGGCTGACCCAAAGTGGGTTATTTCAATGGGTGTTTGTGCTACTAGCGGTGGTCCATACTTTGGTTCATATAGTGTTGTGCCTGGAGTAAATAAAATTGTACCTGTTGATGTTTACGTCCCTGGTTGTCCTCCTCGTCCAGACGCATTGATTTACGGGATAATGCAATTACATGAAAAGATTCAAAAGGCCTCTAAACTTAAATGAATTAAAGGTGCCCTTAAACAAAAATGACCAAGAATTTAACAGGTAAAGAAATATCAACCAAACTCAGCGGATTAGGTGATTTTAATGAATTCGATGATGTATCGGTCTGGCTTCCTAAAAAACATATTTTCAAAGCATGTGAGTTTTTGAAGAATGACGACGAATCTAAGTTTATATTTTTGAGGGCGATTTCGGCTGTAGATTACGTTGAGTATTTTGAAATTGTGTACCATTTAGTTTCATTAGAATTTAATAATTCATGTATTTTGAAAACAAAATGTTACGGAAGAGAAGATGCATTTTTACCATCAGTGACAAGTTTGTGGAATGGAGCGGATTTACAAGAGAGAGAGATTTGGGACCTTATGGGTGTTAGATTTGAAGGACACCCTAATATGAAAAGGATTTTATTGTGGGAAGGATTTGAAGGACACCCTTTAAGAAAAGATTTTACAGAGTCAACTTAGGAAAATAAATGCCTATAGAAACGAAACCAATAACTATTAACCTCGGGCCGCAACATCCCAGCACCCATGGTGTTTTTAGATTGAGGGTAACTCTCGATGGAGAACAAGTAATTGACGTTGAACCGGTTTTTGGTTATATGCACCGTGGAAGTGAAAAACTTGCTGAACAAAGATCATATACCCAAATAGTAACGTTGACTGATCGGCTTGATTGGGTGTCGAGTATGAGCAACAACCTTGCATATGTTAGGTCTGTAGAAAAATTAGCGGGAATTGAAGTACCAATAAGAGCGCAATATATAAGAGTGATATCAGCTGAATTACAAAGGATAGCTAGCCATTTGGTTGCTACCGGATTTTTCCTTCAAGAACTTGGGGTATTTGGCACTACACTGATGTACTGTTTTAGAGAAAGAGAGCGAATTCTTGATTTATTTGAGATGTTATGCGGGGCAAGGATGACGTTAAGTTATATGAGACCGGGTGGTGTTACGCAAGATGCTCCTGACGTTTTTTGGAAGGGACTCGATCGATTTGTTAATGACATGCCAGGCTATGCAGATGAATTGGAGAGCATGATTAATGACAATGAAGTAGTACTAGCTAGAACGAAGGGCATAGGAATTATTGAAAAAGACCGTGCAATTGATTCATCAGTCACTGGACCTATATTAAGAGCAACTGGAGTTAAATGGGATTTGAGAAAGTCTGATCCATATGAAGTGTATTCGGATATGGATTTTGATGTCCCTGTAGGCTCTACAGGCGATACCTACGACCGTTATTTAGTAAGAATCAAAGAAGTAAGGGAAAGTCTCAAGATTATAAAAGAATGTGTCAAACGTATTGAACCAGGTTTGGTACGTACTGAAACTAATTATTTTGTCAGGCCTCCAGTGGGAGAAGTTTATTCTTCGATAGAAGGGCCAAAAGGCGAGTTAGGTTTTTATCTTGTTAGTAATGGAGATATAGCTCCCTATCGTTGCAAAATCAGGTCCCCCTCTTTTATTAATTTGACAGTGTTGAAGGAAATACTTACTGGTGGTAAGTTTGCGGATTTAATTGTAGTATTCGGTAGCTTTGATGTAGTGATGGGGGAAGTTGATAGATGATTGATTTTAATACAATTAACGATTTAATTAATGGTTTTATATCAGAAGATCTAGCTTGGTTAGGATATGCCGTTTCAGGGTTTATTTACGCGTTTATGATAATAAACCTTGTAGTAATGACAACAGCTCTATATATATGGTTTGAAAGACGTGCGATGGCGAGATTCCAATCGCGTTTAGGACCGAATAGATGGGGTCCTTTTGGATTGTTACAGCCTATAGCTGATGTATTGAAACTACTAGCTAAAGAAGATGTTATACCTGCTGTTGCTGATAAAAAATTATTTACACTTGCCCCAATCATTTTGTTATTTCCAGCGTTAATTGTTTTCAGTGTAATACCCTTATCTAAAGATTCATTTCTTGGCGGGTTAAATGTGGGTGTTTTATTTATATTGGGTGTGACTGGAATTAATACCATAGCAATTTTAATGGCTGGTTGGAGTTCTAGAAACAAATATGCACTGTTGGGTGCGATGCGTGGAGTGGCGATGCTCATCAGTTATGAAGTACCAATGGTTATAACTTTGCTTGGTGCTGTTTTGATGGCTGGCTCCATTTCTCTTTCTGGGATTGTAGAAAGCCAGTCCGTATGGTTTATTATTACTCAACCATTGGGTTTTCTTGTATTTATAATAGCTGCTTCGGCTGAAATGAGCAGAGCTCCTTTTGATATGATTGAATCAGAGTCCGAGTTAGGCTCTGGATACCATACTGAATACAGTGGTATTAAGTTTGGTATATTGCAATTGGCTGAATTTATGGCGCCTATCGTAACAGCAGTTTTAGTAACTGTTTTATTCCTCGGAGGAGCGAAATCTCATTTTGGTATTCCAGGTCAATTTTGGTTTGTATTTAAAGTGTTTTCGGTTGTGTTCGCATTATTATGGGTTAGAGTAACGTTACCGCGATTACGAGTAGATCAGATAATGGCATTTGCTTGGAAAGGCTTGTTGCCGATGGCAATAATTAATACTTTAGTGATAGCGATTGAAATTTATTTGTTTAATGATTCTGTAGGTGCTGTCCCAAGCATTAAAACTCAATATCTACTAATAATGGCTGTAATTAATTGGGTTATAGCGGGTTTAACCGTTTATTTGATATCCCGCTTGATGATTAAATCAAATGATAGAGACCCTCTTTCTGAAGAATATGAGGATACTACTGGAACGGTTTTAAATAAGGAGAGTGTAGTTTAATATGTATGGTTTTGGTGTAATAAAAGCCTTTTCAATTACTCTCAAGAATTTCTTGATTCCAAGTAGGATGTTTACTCACCATCAATATCCTGATCGCAAGTTAGGTCCTTTGGATTTGGCAAAACAAGCTGATAAAAATATTTTACTTTATGCTCTTAAAAATCCCAAAAATATAATAAAGTCACTACTTGGATTGGTAGTCCAATCTGACAAATTCCCACAGCATGCACGATTCAGAGGCCAAGAATTTGCTTGGTATGAACAAAGATGCACTGGGTGTGCCAGTTGTGCGAAGTATTGTCCTCTTGGAATTATAGAAATAGTTACAGAACGTAGTGGTGATTATTTGCAAGATGGTGAAAAATATAAGATTGATGTATTTGATATAGATATTGGTAGATGTATGTTTTGTGGGCTGTGTGTCGAGGCCTGTCCTTATGATGCTTTACATATGGGTAGTGGATTTGAGGAAGGTGTTTATGATCGACAAAATCTTATTGTCGATGTAGAAAAGTTGAAAAAATCCACTAAACACCCGAGTGCATGGTTTAGACCACAATTGAATGAGGAAAGTTATAACCCACAAGGAAATGATCCACTTGAATGGAGTCAGGTTGGAAGACATGTTAGACCTTCTTCAAAAGACCAACAGGGTAAATGGGCGGATCGTTAATGGGTACTATTGAATCTACTATAGTTGTTGACATGGCTTTTTATGTTTTGAGTATTATCGTATTAGCTGGTGCGATTGGAGTTGTAACTACCAAGAGTGTTTTTAGGGCGGGAATTATGTTGATAGCTTCATTCTTGGGTGCAGCTGGACTATTTATATTACTTAGAGCAGAATTTATAGGTGTGGTACAAATATTAATTTATGTCGGAGCAATATCAGTATTGTTATTGTTTGGAACGCTTATGACTCGAGATGTTGAGTATGCTAGTTTAACCAATAATAAGAAAATTCCTGGCATAGCAATATGTGGTGTTTTACTTGCTGTATTTATATTTGTAATTCTTACATCTAAATTAGATATCCAAATTATAAGTGGAACTGGAGGAGACGATTCTTATGTAAATGCTATTCCATATTTAGCTGAACTGCTTATGAATGAATTTGTAATTGTTTTTGAAATAGTATCTGTTTTGTTGTTAAGTGCCATTATAGGTGGGTTGATGCTAGTTAGGGAGAATAAAAGTTGAATCTAGAGAACTTTCTTTTATTAAGTGCTATTTTATTTTCAATTGGACTATATGCTGTTATATCAAAAAAGAATCTGATAATTGTATTGATGGGACTAGAATTAATGTTTAATGCGATAAACATTAGTGCAGTGGCATTTTCTCGATACATTACACCATACAGCCAATTAGATGGGCTAAGTAATACGTTTTTAGTAGGGCAGGTATTTACGTTATTCATAATTACTGTGTCGGCTGCTGAAGTGGCGCTCGGTGTAGCTATAGTTTTCGCTTTTTATAGGAACAAGAAATTAATTTCTGTCGAAAATGCAAATATCCTAAAAAATTAAGTTATATATGTTTAAGAGGAATCAATATCTTGAAGAGAATTTATAATGTGGGTTGATTATATTTTCGTGAATAATTTAATGATAGCAACTATGTGGAAAGATGTGTTGGAAGGGGACGGATTACCGACACATATATTGCCAACTGGTAATATACTCGATTGGTCTGAGACGGTTCCATTTAGAGTTTTAGTTCCCAAAGGTAGAGAACATGTTGCGGATGAGATAATTAGGAAGCTATAAGTTATGAGTTTTAATATTGAATCTACAATTTGGGCAATATTCTTTATCCCTGTAATTTCTTTCATTTTATGTGTGTTTAAATTTAAGATTGGTCAAATGAGGCTTGCAGGTGTGATAACTGCTTTTAGTATAGGTTTGAGCTTTGCCCTTTCGATATATGCATTTATTAAAGTTTTGTCTGATACTGCAGTTATTTCTGAACGATTAACGTCATTTTCTTGGATTGTTATTGGTTCATTCGATGTGACATTTGGAATTATACTGGACCCATTAACCGTTTCAATGTTGGTTGTTGTAACATTCGTCAGTTTATTAGTGCAGGTCTATTCGATTTCATATATGAGTCATGATTCTGGATATTCACGTTACTTTGCTTATATGTCACTATTTACGGCTTCAATGATAGGGCTTGTAATTGCTTCCAATATCATCCAATTATTTATTTTTTGGGAACTTGTTGGGCTTTGCTCATATTTACTTATAGGATTTTGGTTTACCAAGCCTAGTGCTGCATCTGCGGCTAAGAAAGCATTTCTTGTAACTCGTATAGGTGATTTTGGATTTTTGCTAGCTATATTGTATTTGATATTTAATACAGATGGGGTTTCGCAGTTTGGAAATTCATTATCTATTGTTGATCTAGGTGGAAATATTGGTGAAGCTGTCAAACTGGGATTAATAGCTCCAACAGCTGTTACTTGGATTGCTGTTGGTATTTTTGCCGGTGCTGTTGGAAAATCGGGGCAATTTCCTTTACATGTTTGGTTGCCAGATGCGATGGAAGGTCCAACTCCTGTTAGTGCTTTAATACATGCAGCCACTATGGTTGCAGCTGGTGTGTTTTTAGTCGCTAGATTTTTCCCTTTGTTTTCCTCATCAGCTACAGCAATGTCGATAGTGGCATTAATTGGTGGTGTCACGGCTCTTTTAGCAGCGATTTTGGCGCTAGTAATGGTTGATATTAAAAAGGTATTGGCTTATTCAACTGTCAGTCAGCTTGGATATATGATGTTGGCTTTAGGAGTAGGAGCTTATGGACCAGCTATATTCCATTTAGTGACCCACGCATTTTTCAAATCTCTTTTATTTTTGGGAGCTGGTAGCGTAAATCATGCAACTGATACGTATGACATGAATGATATGGGTGGATTGCGAAAAAGTATGCCCAAGACTCATATTACGTTTATTGTAGGGGCCTTTAGTTTAATTGGAATATTTCCATTGTCTGGATTTTGGAGCAAAGATGAAATTTTGGCTTATGCGTTAGATGCTGGTACAGGTATAAGTATGATTGTTTTCATATTGGGGGCAGCTGCAGCTATAGCTACGGCGTGCTATGTGACAAGGATGATGTGGATGACGTTTTGGAAGCCGGAATCCAAGAATATCGTTGAGAAGGACGAACCTGTTCACGAATCCCCAAATTTAATGTTGCTTCCTTTGTATATTTTGAGTTTTATAAGTATTGGTGTTGGTTTTTTACTAAACCCACCAATTTCATTAGGGTTAGTTAAAAAACACTGGTTTAATTCATTTTTATATTCCGATGGCCATCATGCTGAATTTAATGTGATATTAGCTATATGCTTATTAATTGTATCTATTTTGACCGTTGTAATCACACTTTGGTTTTATAGCAATTCCGTAAATCAAATTTTAAGTGGTAGAGTTTATAATCGATTACATTCGTTTATTTTTAATAAATATTATTTCGACTATCTGTATGAAAAAATTGTCGTGTTCAGAATATTCTACGGTGTTATTTGTAACTTCACTGATTGGTTTGATCGTAACGTAGTTGATGGATTTACTACTTTAACTAGTCGAATAACTTTTCAAACAGGGACGATTTTAGGATTGATACAAAGCGGACAAACACAGCTTTATGCTGTATTTATGGTCGTCGGATTTTTGGTTCTTATTTTATGGTATTTAGTCGGCGCTGGTTAATTTAATAAAAACATGAAACAGATATTAGGATTTAAAAGATAAATTGGAAAATATACCTATATTATCGATGATTGTATTTGCGCCTTTTGTTGGCGCAGCGGTTATTGCTTTATTTATTCGTAATCATAACAAAGTGCGGATTTGGAGTTTGTGTTTTGTATTATTTGAACTGTTATTATGTTTAATCGCATTTTTTTCATATGAAAGATTGCATCCAGAGCAATTTCAGCTGGTAGATAAAGGCGATAATTGGATTTCATTTTCTAAATATACCCTTTCGTATCATCTAGGAGTTGATGGAATCAGCTTACCTTTAGTGTTACTAAATGGAATATTAGGTATCGTCGCTGTGATGGCTTCATGGAAGATAGAATATAAGGTTCCAAAATACTTTGCTCTTTTACTAGTTTTGCAGGGAGCGGTTATGGGAGTTTTTACTTCCCTTGATTTAATTCTGTTCTTCATTTTTTGGGAAATAGAATTGGTCCCTATGTATTTCCTTATCTCTCAGTGGGGAAGTGGAAGGAAAGAATATTCAGCAATGAAGTTCTTAATTTTCACATTTTTAGGTAGCGCATTCATGTTTGTTGGTATTATCGCTGTAGCGTTGAGCGTTGGAAGTTTCAATATTGATGGGCTAGCTGAGTTAATCAGAAATAGTGATGTTGTCTTTATAATACCGCAAACCGTTATTTTCGGCTTGTTATTTGTAGGGTTTGCTGTAAAACTGCCTGTTTGGCCAATACACACTTGGTTGCCTGATGCACACACCGATGCTCCAACTGCTGCTAGCGTGATGTTAGCTGGTGTTTTATTGAAGATGGGCGGGTATGGAATCTTAAGACTTTGTGTTTCTTTATTCCCTGAAGTTATGTTTGACGGAGCTGGACATATACTCATCGTTGCTGGAGTGATTAACGTAATATATGGCGCAATGATTACGTTGAGGCAAACTGATTTAAAACGTTTGATAGCGTTTAGTAGTATAAGCCATATGGGATTGGTTCTTATAGGGATAGCTTCTTTAAATGTGAATTCATCTCATATTGGTTTAACAGGAGCTTCAATGCAAATGTTCACTCATGGTACTATAACAGGCTTAATGTTTTTGGTTGTAGGTTTTATTTATGAAAAAACTCACACCAGATATATACCAGACTTAGGTGGTTTGGCTATAAAGATGCCAATGATATCAATTGTGTTTATAATTGCTGGGTTAGCTTCACTTGGGTTACCTGGAACAAGTGGGTTTGTGTCTGAATTGTTAGTATTTGTTGGTACTTTCCCTATTTGGCAATGGTATACGGTGATAGCTGCTTTTGGGATTGTTATAACAGCTGGTTATATTTTATGGATGATTGAACGTACTTTATTTAGAGAGCCGAGAGAAAGATTTTCTGATATCAAAGATGCTAGTCGCTTTGAGATGATACCTATGCTACTTTTACTTTTTGTAATAATAGGAGTAGGAATTTATCCTTCGATCATAAGTGATTTGTTTAAAGATGCTTCAATTCAAATAATGCAGAATGCAATTAATTCTGTGCAAGTGAATTGATTGGTGAAAAATATATTATGAGTATCCAAAACATACAATTTATAACTCCTGAAATAGTCATAATTGTTTTGGCTTTAGCGCTGTTGCTGGTTGATTTGCTATTGAAAGATGAACAATATGTTTCTTTTACATTTAGCGTTTCAAAGTTGTTGACGTGTATTTTGGTAATAGGATTATTGGTTGTTTTGGGACTGATAAGCACTTTATGGTTAGGTTTGGATTGTAAAGCTAATTATTTTGCTATGTCTTGGATGACTTGTAATGAAAATACTGTGTTATCTGCGAACTTCAAATATTTGACTATAGATAAATTTAGCTTGATGGCTAAATTTCTTTTAGTCTCGACCACGATTCTTGTTGGTATTGTATCGAGCGAGTATTTTTCCAAATCCTTTAAATTCAAAGGGGAATATTATTCTCTACTTTTGTTTTCACTTTTAGGAATGATGCTGCTAGTATCTTCAACTGAAATGATAACCCTATACGTTGCTTTAGAGTTATCCACTTTGCCTTTAATTGCTTTATCTGCTATTACACGTAGTAATAGTGGGCTAGAAGCAAGTTTGAAATTCATTATTCTAAGTGCGGTGAGCTCGGCCTTTTTGTTGTATGGATTGGTTATGCTTTATGGTTTAACTGGTACCACAGATTTGGCAAACATCAATAATGCCGTAAACCTTCAATCATCAATAAGCAACATGATGTTGTTAGCTATAATACTTGTTGTTGTTGGGTTTGGGTTCAAATTGACAGCCGTTCCGTTTCATATGTGGACTCCGGATGTTTACCAAGGTTCACCTTTGCCGATAACTATATTTTTGTCCATAGCTAGTAAAATAGCTGCAATAACTGTAGCGATACGCTTATTTCATGACAACTTATCTGTTTTATCGGATGATTGGGTGAAAGCAATTTTTGTGTTAGCTGTGGCTTCAATGAGTTTAGGTAATCTTGTGGCCCTAACTCAAAATAACGTTAAAAGGATGTTGGCATATAGTAGTATCGCTCATAGTGGATATATGTTGATTGGTTTAGCATTATTGCCTACTGCTTCAAATACTTTAGGAACTGGCGGGTCTGCGATAATTTTTTATCTCGTAGGTTACGCTTTGATGAACCTCGCTGCATTCTCAATAATATACATAGTAAAAAGTAAAACAGGAGATTATAATATTGGGTCATTTCAAGGATTTGGATATGCTTCACCTATATTAGGAATATCGCTAACTATAGCTTTGATTTCTTTGATAGGTCTTCCACCTTCTGTAGGATTTATGGGTAAGTTTTATTTGTTTACTGTGGCTATAGACCACGGAATGACATGGTTAGTTGTAATTGGAGTCATTAATAGCGTTGTTTCTGCTTATTACTATCTAAGGATTGTAAAATCTTTATATAGCAACAAACAACAAAATTATAACAACATACCAATTAAGAAGGGGATATCGGTAGTAGCTATATTGTGCACTATTGGGATCATTGTGTTAGGAGTATATCCGGGTTATTTCATAGGGTTGGCAGAAGAGGCAATCAAGGTGCTTTTACCTCCAGTATAGTAACTGGTTTAATTAGTTAAACCTTCAATTGACAATTTTTGTAGCACCTTGCTAGACTGAGTTTTTAATCTAGCTTTTTGGTGAAGAGAATTAATTCGAATGGTTTCTGAAAATCTTATAGGGTTTATTTATAAAGAGAATTCTTCCGAGGCAATGGAACTTGTAGGTTCAATTATTGAAGATTTTGGTTTAGAAAATAAATCTTGGGTATTAAGTTCGCCTGAACTCCGAGAAGATGATCCAATGTTAAATGAAACCGCTTTGATTATCGTTGCTGGAGGAGATGGTACTATACTTAAAATAGCAGGAATTTCAGCTGTACATAGCATACCGATTGTTGGGATAAACCTAGGTAGGGTAGGTTTTATGACGGAGATAGAACCTGAGGAAATTAAATCTAAACTTAGTAAATATTTAGCTCTTGAAACAAGATTAGAAAAGAGGATGATGCTGAAAGTTAATATTTCTGGAATCAAAAAATCTGGATTTCATGCCTTGAATGATGTGGTGATTTCTCATTCCGTTGTTGGCAATTTGATTGATCTATCTATTAAAGTAGATGATGTTTTTATAGATAAATATAGGGCTGATGGAGTGATAATTGCTTCTCCTACCGGAAGTACTGCTTATTCATTTTCGGCCGGAGGTCCAATAATTTTCCCTGAAGCCAAAAACATTCTGATTCAACCTTTGGTGCCACATATGAAAATTGGTAGAGCTATGGTGATTTCTGCAGGATCCAGAGTTGAGGTTGGTATAGAAAATGCAAATCAAGCTATTATGACTGTAGATGGAAAGCAATATGAAACTCCAATTACTCAAAATAACTTGGTGACTGTTTCACAAAGTCCTTATGTGGCTACTTTTTTGAGGGAAAAAGATCCAAAAGCATTTTACAAGGATTTATTTGAATTTTTGTCAAATTGACTTTGTTTTAAAACAAACTATAAAAAATGACTGAAAATAATCATTTTGAAATTATAAAAACGGACGAAGTTTACAAAGGACATGCCTTTTCCGTAGACGTAGATGAGTTACGCTCAAAATCAGGGTTGGTTTTTGAAAGATCGGTTGTGAAACATTCTCATTCTATAGTGGTTCTTCCTTTAGATTTTGAAGATAATGTAGTTTTGGTGAGGCAATATAGACATCCTACTGAAACTTATCTTTTAGAAGCCCCTGCAGGTAAATTAGAAAAAAATGAATCTCCCAACCAATGTGCTCAAAGAGAGTTACAAGAGGAAATAGGCTATAAAGCGTCTAATTTGAAATTATTGACTGAATTTTATGTGAGTCCTGGATATAGTACTGAGTATATGTATGCTTACCTTGCAACTGGTTTAGAGCCAAGCTCTCTTGAACCTGATTTCGATGAATTTATTGAAGTAGAGCGATATCCGATTAGAGATATAAATGAACTGATAAATAAAGGTTTAATAAAAGATTTGAAAACAATTATGTTAATGATGTATGTAGAAAGAAATTCACGATAAATTTCTTAATGATTTTAAAGTAAACTGGGGAAATAATGGATAAATTTAAAGAACTTACAGATCAAGTAGATGAGCATATTGACGAAATTATAGAACTAGAACAAGAATTGGTAAAAATAAAATCAGTCAATACTGGTGTAATGCCTACTGGAAATGAAACAGAAGCATGTGAATATATTCGAGAATGGTTGGGGAAATATAATATACAATCATCTATTCTTGAATCAGTTCCAGGTCGAGGAAATATAATATCCAACCTACAAGGTGAAAATTCAGTTAATGGTCTTATGTTTATGTCTCACACCGATGTTGTGCCTGTGGAAGATGAATCAAAATGGAATTATCCTCCTTTTGGAGGAGTGCTAGAAAATGGGAGGATTTATGGTAGAGGAGCATCTGATTGCAAAGGTTTGTTAGTCTCTCAAATGATGGCAATGAGAATACTGAAGACAAACAAAATCAAATTGAAAGAAAATTTGATACTCGTATCAGGTGCAGATGAAGAACATGGAGGCAGGTATGGTTTTGGCTGGTTGGCTGAAAAGCATCCTGAAAAAATTACTGCTAAATATGCAGTTAATGAAGGGGGAGGAAATGCTGTAAAAGCAGCAGGCACATCTGCTTATCTTTTAGGAGTCGGTGAAAAAGGTAGGTTGCAAGTTGAAATTTCAATAAAAGGCACGAGTGCTCACGCTTCGATGCCTTGGCAGGGTGAAAATGCTTTGTTTGTCTTAGGCAAAGTAGTCAAGCGAATTGAAGATTACCAAGCTGAAAGAGATGTATCACTTGACTTTTTTAAATACCTCTCTAATTTGGCAATTGAAGATAATCCAACGATAGATAATATAGATGAAATAATTTCTGGCTTTGAATCGGAAAACAAACACATGGCAACTATGTTGAAAGCTCAATCACGTATGACTATAACTCCCACAATAGTACATGGAGGAGTTAAATCTAATTCAATTCCAGAATCAATAAATTTGACTTGTGATGTAAGAACTTTGCCTCACCAGAATCAAATATATTTGGAGCAAGAGTTGAACAAAATATTGGAGGGTATCGAGGGAGTAGACTATACTATAGATTACATGGCAGTCCCAAATTCTTCTCCTTATGAGACTCCTTTTATAAATATTTTGAAAGATGTAACGCAAAGAATTGTGGACAGGAATAATTTGCAATGGGTGCCGGCAGTATGTACGGGGTTTACTGATTCCAGATTTACCCGAAATTTAGGGGTTGAAACTTATGGTTTTATGGGAGCTCATCCTGATGATGACCCTATGCTAACAAATATTCATGGCACAGATGAATCCGAAAGTGTTCAAACGCTAGTTGTCAGTGCAAAAATAATGCTTGGATTAGCATACGAATTATTGGCGGTTTAGGGTGGGTAAATAATATTTGTTTTAAGGACTAGTGCTTATTTTTGTGAGACATGATGAATGAATAATATCAAAATATATGAACATCCTAATGTAGAATTCACTAATTTGATATTTGCTTTTTCTGGTTGGTCTGATGCAAATGGTACAGCTACTAAAGCAGTCCAATTTCTCATTGAAAAAACCAAAGCAAAAAAATTTGCTGAAATACACGCAGAAAATTTCTACGATTTTAGTATTGTTAGGCCTAATATGAAGTTTGATAAATCCAATAATAGAATACTTGAATGGCCTAAAAACGAATTTTATTATTCTACGGATGAATCAACGAAAGGGTTAATGTTTTTTTTGGGAGTGGAACCAAATTTGAAATGGAAAACTTTTAGTTCTTCAATATCAACATTTTGTTCTGATTTCAAAATAAAAATGATGATTTCACTCGGAGCTTTACTAGATTCAGTTCCTCATACGAGACCAATAAAGATCTCTGGGCGTTTCAGTAATCAACATCTGAAAGACAGGATGGAATGGTTAGGTGTTAAAGATTCACAATATGAAGGTCCTACTGGAATTAATACGGTACTTATGCAAGAGAGTATCGAAAAAAATGGTCAACATGTAAGCTTATGGGGACATACTCCGCATTATGTAACATCGAGTACTAACCCTAATGTCACACTAGCTTTGTTAAATAGGGTAATGCATTTAGCAGAATTCGAATTGGATGTACAACAATTTATCGATGAAGGGAACCGATTTGTTGATAGAGTGAACGGTGCGATTGAAATACAAGGTGAGATAAAATCTTATGTTCAAAAATTGGAACAAGCTTATGATTTAGATTTTAGGACTACAACTGATATTCCTAGCTCAGAGACAATGATAGAAGAATTGGAAAAGTTTCTTAATAACCAAATGCCTAAAAATGAGTAAAAAACATCACTCGGTTTAATTGCTAGTGTTTAAAATTGAATTGCTTGACGGTATGGGAATCGGTATTGGAGTTACGCCAATAAGATTATTTAAATTGATTTGTTGATTTTGTTGTTTTAACCCAAACGATGATTTTATTTGGGTGGCCAAAATGGATATTTCTACGGAGTTCTTCCATTTTTTGTTTTGTACTACCCCTAATATTATTTTCGCGTCTGAATTGATGTTTTGTTTTAATGAACTTGTTATAGACTGGATTTGTTCTAACGTTAAATCGTTGCCACCCTTTATATTAATTAGCAGGCCATCAGCATCGTTAATAGGTTTGTCTCTGCCAGTCTGAGTTAAAGCTGCTGAAATAGCATTTTGTACAGCGGATTTACCTTTCCCACGTCCTGTAGCCATATAAGAAAAACCACCTTTAGATAAGATTGAATTCACATCGGCAAAATCAACGTTGATTAAACCAGGTAATGTAATAATCTCAGCGATTGATTGAACTCCGTTTTGTAATACTTCGTCCGCTTTCAAAAAAGCATTTTCTAGACTGTTTTTTAATGTACTATCTTGTAAAAGGTGATCGTTTTCTACGACTACTGTAGTATGAGCTTTTTTATAAATAGCTTCTAATCCAATCATTGCATTACTATACCTCGATTCTCCTTCGAAAGAAAATGGTAAAGTCATAATAGCGACTACTAAAGCCCCTTGCTTTCTACCAATATCAGCAATCACTGGGCTGGCTCCTGTACCTGTGCCACCACCTAAACCAGAAACAATGAATAGTATATCGGTGTTTTTCAATACATCTTCAATTTGTGTGCGACTTTCTTTAATAGCCTTACTACCTGTAGCAGGGTCACCACCGGATCCCATTCCAGATGTTGAATTAGGTCCTATGGCAAAAGTTCTAATTGGACTCTTGATTTGTTGTAATGCTTGGATGTCTGTGTTTAACCCAATAATTTCGATATTAGGATCGTCGTTGTTGATTCTATTAATCGCGTTCCCACCAGCTCCTCCGACTCCAACTATTTTGATTTTGGTCAATGATGAATTATCCATGATAAAATTCTCCTTTGAAATGTGGATTGAAATGGATGTGGATGATTTTAATTCAATGGACGTAATAGAAATTTAGGAATGTACCAATTATCTTTTTTATCTAATTCAACAAAAACTTTATTTTGAGCAGTTTTTAGTACTATCCCAGTAGATCCTTTTTGGGGTCCTCCATTTATATCACCTAAGTAAACAACTCTACATCCAGGGAAAAAAGATTTAGAATTAAATGAACCTGATGGGCTTAAACTTTCAGGATTACCCAATAAACTATGAGGCATTCGTAGTTGTACTATAGTGTCCATGTAGAACATAATAGAACAGAACATCTGTTCTGTCAACATGTTTCACTCAAAAAACAATAAAACGTCCTGAATCTCGTTAATTAATGGTGGAAAATAGGTTGGGTCCAAGCTTTAAATCCACCAGAAGATTTTATGGTAGCCCTTGCGTAAGGAATATTTTCCGGCAACACGTAATTGATTGAAATCGAGTCCGTTTCATCTAAAATGGTTCCTTCGTATCCTGTAATTGTAGTAATATACTCGGTAAATTTCGTGGGGTCGTCTTCTTCAGTGTTGATTTCTATCCGCAAAATGTTTTTATCATGAGATAAATGGTTTAAATATACTCCAGTGGATGCGTAAAAATCACCATTTTTGATTGATGTCATTATAGAAGACTCTGTAAGGGATTCAGATTCAACGCAAATCCATCCTCGTCCGGGATTTGCCATCTTTGGAGTGAAATCATGGTAATGGTGGGAATCATCAGTTGCAACACCATAAATTAATTTACCCGAACTTAAAATCCCATCCCAAATTTGTTCGCAACTAGGTCTTGTTTTGCTTCCATAAACATTGGTGTCATGAATTCCATTAAAAACTTCAATAGCTGTTGCTCCGTTAACTTGTATTAGGTCCGAAATAGTATATGCCCATTTATAATTAGGATGATTGATAGATGCGATACCACCTGCTTCTTTTATCGAATCTACATTTGCTTGGATTGTTGAAACAACATTTTCAGCTTCTATTGGTTCTACTAATCTTTCGATACCAATTCCGTTAATATGTATTGGTGTCGTTTTATTATTTTTTTGAAGGTTTAATGTTACTTCTTCTCCAGGAATCATCAAAGGTGTTGTAGATGTATCAGATTTACCGTAATCTAAAATCGTCCTATGGTTGTGATCGGTTAACACCAAAAAATCATATTCGTGTTCTTTATACCATTCAGTTACCTTAATTGGATCTTCATCACCATCAGATTTATTAGTGTGTGTGTGGATGTTGCCTTTGTAAAATTTCTTCATGTGTAATCCCTTATTTTACTGATTTAGCAGTATGCTAATAATATTTTAGTTTCACGATATATTTTGATGTTATTGGTTTATTGTTAACAATAGCAATCTTTTAATAATATAATAAATCAAATGTTTGTTCAGACATAAATATGATTGAGTAAGAAATTACTACGAAAAATATGCAACAATATTTTGGGGGTTTAATTTGAAATCAAATGCCAATAATGAAATTCTCATAATTGACGGTTTAAATGTCAGTAATTGGGAAAGTGAAAACGTATATCGTGATTTGCAAAAAGGCAAAGTCAATGCTATCAATGCTACTACAGCTACCTGGGAAAATTATTCTCAAACACTGGATAACATAGGGGCTTGGTATTCAAAGGTTAATACGAGAAAAGATATTTCATTAATCAGAAATGTAAATGATATTTTGCAAACATCTGATAATAGAAAAGTAGGAATAATCATAGGATTTCAAAATGCATCTCCAATTGAGAATAATTTAGATTATATATACACCTTCGACGAATTAAACGTCAAAATAATTCAGTTTACTTACCATGAAAGGAATTTGTTGGGGAATGGGTGTTACGAAAGAGTAGATGACGGGATAACAAATTTTGGTATAGATGCAATTAAAATAATGAATGAAGTAGGGATTTTAATTGATTTATCTCATGTTGGTATTGTAACAACTATGGAAACTATCGACTATTCCGAAAAACCTGTAGCTATAACTCACGCTAATCCGAAGTCTTATCATGACGTACCACGAAATAAAACTGACGAAGCTTTAAAACTAATGGCTTCTAAAGGTGGTATTGTAGGAGTTACAGCTATTGCTCCATTTTTGAAACAGGGAAATGATTCAACCGTAGAAGATTATGTAGATGCAATTAGTTATACTGTCGATCTTTTAGGTATAGATCATGTTGGTATTGGTACAGATTTCACTCAAGACCAACCTGAAGAATTTTGGAAATATATTGGGTCCCAGCAGGGTACTAAATTCCCCTCTACATTTACTGATGTGACCACTCCATCAAATTACCCAAAAAAATTTGAAACTCCAGATAAATTCCCTGAATTAATAGATACAATGGAACGCAAAGGGTTTTCATTTGAAGAAATACAGAAGATTCTTGGTTTGAATTGGATTAGAGTGTTTCGAGAAGTTTGGGATTGATAATAAGTTTATCGGTAGGTTTCAATAGCTAGACTGTAAGTTTCACCATTATACTCAACGCTGTATTTTTGAGATTCTATGTCGGAATGCTCTTTTATCTTGTTTGGATCCGTTATTTCCCCCCCACTAACTTTGTGAATTTCAAAGTCTTTGTTGTCATATATAACTCGTATATTATTATCTAGTCCGCTTACGGTGGATGCTAAAGATTTCATGACTCTTTCATATTTAAATGATATTTGGTGAGCTTCATGCAGGCTTACTGGTCTAAAATTAATTTTATTATTTGGGGCTGCTTGAGCTAGTTTTGAAATGTCAGGAGTAATTACACTTCCTATTTTTGAATATCCTCCCGTAGTTCCTCTATCGGCCATTAATATGATTGGTTGGCCGTCTCCAGGTATTTGTATAGCTCCAAATTCAGTACCACTAGATATTATATCTGCCCCCCCTGCATGATCAATTTTTGGACCATTTAATCGATAGCCTATCCGGTTGGACTTGGGGGATATCGAATATGTAGATTCCCAAAGTTGAGCAAGCGATTCTCTACTAAATTTATTCATTGAATTTGTTATAAGGATTCTAACCTCCAAAGGGTTTGAAGGAATGACAAAATTGAAACCTGTAGGAAATGAAGTCTCTATAAATTCATTATTTGGACTTACGCCTTTATATAAAACATCTCCTTTTTCTAATATTCTTCCGTTTTGACCTCCGAACTGACCTGTAAGATAAGTTGATCGGCTATTCATTATTAAAGGACATTCAAACCCTCCTTGTATACCTATATAATTTATCGTTCCTCGATGAAGAGATTCGAATGATATTATATCTCCTTTGGAAATTTTTACAGGTTGCCAAAGTTTTATGGGTTGGTCATTTATTTTTACTGTACTTTCTGCTCCAGTTATAGAAATAATAGCGTCGTCTAGAGCGCTTAAACTAGGGCCTAAAAATGTTGTTTCTAGACAAGCAAAATTTACTGGATTATTTAAAAGGATGTTTGCCATTTTAAATGAGAAAGGGTCCATAGGGCCTGAGACAGGTACACCAATGTTTTGGAATCCATATCTTCCTAGATCTTGAATGGTTGTTTGCGGCCCAGAGTTATTTATTTCAAATATTTTAGTCTTCATTTTTCATACTCTTATTTGGTTCGAATTTGTTAGTTTTAACCAAATGCAATATATTCTCATATTCTTCTATAGATTGTATAGGAACAAATTTTATAAGGTTTCCAGGCATGATAAGAGAAGGTGGTTTTTTTTCATGGTTGAAAAGCATCAGCGGTGTTTTTCCTATGAGCCGCCATCCACCAGGACTTTCAGTTGGATATATGCCTGTTTGTTTGTCAGCGATTCCTACTGATCCAGCCGGTATTATTGTTCTTGGTGTACTTAACCTAGGAGTTGATATAGATTCGTCCATGCCTCCTAAATAAGGGAACCCTGGAGTGAATCCGATCATGTACACAAGGTACGTTGGAGTAGAATGGATTTCAACAACTTCATCAGTAGTTAAATTATTGTGGCTGGCTACAAAATCTAAATCTTCCCCGTATTTATCACCATATAAAACCGGTATCTCTATCACTGTTTGTTTTGTTAATCTGCTTTCAATTTTTGATAAGTTCTTTTCGACCAAATCTACCAATGATTCGTAAGATAATTCAGAGGGATTATACTGTATAAGTATAGAATTATATGATGGTGTTAATCCGATTATCCCTAAATGAGAATCTTTATTTAGAAGGGTGAATAAAGTATGGACTTTGTTATTAGTTTCAGGGTTTATTTCATCATTAAACCTGACGGATATAAAGCAGTCGCTTGTTGATTCTATTATTGGGTGATCTTCGTTCATTATTATTGCTGTGCTCTTCTAATTTGTGTAGCTAATTAACTAGATTTTGTAATGGTTTAATTTCGACGCCGGACGATTTGAGGCTGTTGTTTACTGTTAAAGCCATTTGAACTGCTCCTGGAGTGTCTCCGTGTATACACAAACTGTCAGCTTCAATCTCTATTTTATTACCATTCATTGTGGTGGCGATACCTTCCATTACCATTTGATTACTTCTATCAGCTACTTCATTTACATCGTGTAAAACGGAACCTTGTATAGATCTGGATACTAACGAACCATCATCGTTAAGAGCGCGGTCGGCAAAAATTTCATTGTATGCTTTTAGCCCCATATCTTTTGCGTTTTTGATCCACTTGGACCCAGATAAAGCTAGAAGAATCAAGTTTGAATCGAATTCTAGTATTGCTTCGCAAATAGTTTTAGCTATTTTTTCGTTAACAACAGCTTGGTTGTATAGAGCTCCATGCGGTTTTACATGTTGAAGTTTTTTGTTTTGGGTAAATGCTTGAAGAGCACCAATTTGATAAAGAATATCTGATTTCAATTCGTTTGAGGTAATGTCCATATTTCTTCTGCCAAATCCATTTAAATCTGGATAACTCGGATGAGCACCGATTTTTACACCATTATCTTCTGCAAGTTTAACTGTTTTATTCATCCAAACAGGGTCTCCGGCATGGAATCCACATGCTATATTTGCAGAACTTATATACTTTATTACTTCTTCATCATGTCCTAATTTATACATTCCAAAACTTTCGCCCATATCGCAGTTGATGTCTACTTGTTTTGTCATACCCACTATCCTAATATGAATTTGCTCAATTAATACTTTAAATCAAAGATTAAAATATTTTGATTACATTTATATATTATAGAAATGATATATATTTTGGTAAACTTAAACAAAGATTTAATTTAAATGCTTGTTGGGAATTTTAAGCGTTTTTGTCATTTGAAATATAATAAAATGTTGATGGGTTTAAATGGATAATCAAGTTGTTGCGGAAGCTTTAACTTTAACTTTAATAGGTGTTGGTACTGCTTTTGTATTATTAATTGTATTAATGTTATCTATAAAAGTCATGTCATATGTATTAGCGAAATTTATAACAAAACCAATGGTTAATAGAACCGAGAGGGATTCTTTAGCCACTCAAAACAACAAGGATAAAGTTTTAGCAGCTACTTTGGGAGTAGCTGCATATCGAGCTCTATTGTCTAAAGCGAAATCCGAATAAAATCAAAAGATGATAGGAATCTTTGAGTGAAAATAAATACAGACATGAGAATCGAAAATTCATCTTATAACTATGTGTTATTAACTATTGTAGTGGGGAGTATAAGTGACTGAATTTTTAGAATTCATAAATACTTCAGGTTTTATGAATATTGGCTGGCAGAACTTCATAATGCTTCTAGTGGGTACCGCATTTATAATTTTGGCAATCAGCAAAAATATGGAACCCTATGAACTTTTGCCAATTGGATTGGGGATTTTAGTAGTTAATCTCCCTTTTACGGGTTTAGCAGCTGAGCCATCATCAACATCTGGTCATCAAGATGCAGGAATATTAGGTGTGATTTTTCATTACGGTTTATCTTTTTGGAACATAATACCTCCCATAATATTTATCGGGTTAGGTGCTATGACTGATTTCACTTCAATAATAGCGAATCCTAAAACAATTTTATTAGGTGCTGCCGCACAGATTGGTATTTTCTTGGCATTTTGGGGAGCTCTTACAGTTCATCTTATACCTGGCATTTCTGGTTTTACCGTAGAAGAAGCGGCTGCTATTGGTATAATTGGTGGTGCAGATGGTCCAACAACAATATTTTTATCAGCAAAACTTGCACCACATTTACTAGGAATCACTGCAGTAATAGCTTATTCATATATGGCGAGTGTTACTTTTATTCAGCCACCTCTTATGAAATTGCTAACCACACACAAAGAACGAATTATCGAAATGAAGCCTCCTAGAGAAGTTTCTCAATTAGAAAAACTTATTTTCCCTCCTCTGGCAATGCTTATTATTATCCTAGTGGTTCCAAGGTCTGCACCACTGATTAGTATGTTCATGATTGGAAATATGTTTAGAGAAAGTGGAGTTGTTCCAAGATTAGCTACAACTGCATCTAATGAATTGATCAATATTGCAACAATTTTCTTGATGTTAACTGTAGGAGCACAATTGACGGCCCAGAGAGTATTTAACTTGGAGTCTATATTGATATTAGTATTAGGATTGATAGCTTTTTCTGCCGGTACAGTCTCTGGAATTATTTTTGCGAAGTTTATGAATCTTTTCATGAAAGAGAAAATAAATCCATTAATTGGATCCGCAGGCGTTTCCGCTGTTCCTATGGCAGCAAGAATATCTCATCATATAGGACAAGAATCCAATCCTAAAAGCTTTTTGTTACCGCATGCTTTAGGACCTAATGTTGCTGGAGTTATTGGTTCTGCAGTAGTTGCGGGAGTTTTTAGTTCCTTGTTGGGATAATGAATAATTTTATAACGGTTATTAATAGATGGACAAAAAATTTAAGATTAAAGTAAGTGATGTTTGGTACAGCGTTGAAATCATCGATTTGGATGATAATAAAGCCCTTGTGTCTGTTGATGGTGAAGAGATTGCGGTTGAAATAATTGAAGACGTAGTTGAGAATACCGAACAAGATTCTGTAGTTGTTTCAAAAGAAGATTCGAAAGATGAAAATCAAACTAAGCCAATTAAAAAAATATCCGCTCCTAAAGTTTTCAAATCTCCTATGCCAGGTGTGATAATATCCGTTGCACATAAAGAAGGTGATAGCGTTATAACTGGTGATGAAGTGTGTGTTCTGGAAGCAATGAAAATGCAACAAACATTGAAAGCAGATTGGAGTGGTGTAGTAAAGAAAGTATATGTTAAAGCAGGTGACCAAGTACTTGACGGTGATCCAATATTAGAACTTGAATAATCGCAAGGAGATATGCTTTGGAAAATAACATCACTAAAGTGAATGGTTTAGGCCAGTCGATATGGTATGACAATATCAGTAAAGAGATGATTTTATCTGGAGACATGAAAGGGTTAATTGATATAGGTGTAAGCGGCTTAACATCTAACCCAACAATATTTTTCAAAGCGATTACAGGATCCGAGAGTTATGATGAACAATTAAATAAATTAGCATCGCAAGGACTAGATGTAGAGGCTATATATGAAGAGTTGGTACTGGATGATATAAGGGCTGTAGCGGATTTATTGAAGCCAACTTATGATAAGACGAATGGAGCTGATGGATATGTTTCATTAGAAGTTAATCCTAATTTGGCTCATGAAACCAATAAAACTATAGAAGAAGCTACGAGACTGTTTGAAATAGTCAATAAAAAAAACCTGATGATTAAAGTTCCTGCTACTCCATCAGGTATACCTGCAATAAGGACACTTATAGGAAAAGGAATTAACGTCAACGTTACTTTGATATTTTCCTTACAAGCATATTCTCAAGTCAGACAAGCTTATTTATCAGGGTTAAAGGATTTCGAATTAATGGGCGGTGATTTGTCTACTGTGGCTTCTGTTGCCTCTTTTTTTGTTAGTAGAGTTGATACATTAGTGGATAAGAAACTATCCCAAAATAAACAAACCGACTCAAATGGTATAAAAAACCTATTAGGTAAAGCAGCGATAACTAATGCTAAACTAGCTTACAACGATTTCAAAAATGATTTTTATTCTGAACAATTCATTGAATATAAACAAAAGAAAGCCCGTGTGCAGCGCCCTTTATGGGCAAGTACTGGTACAAAGAATCCGGAATATAGTGATGTTTTGTATCCAGATTCTTTGATAGGGAATGACACGGTTAACACCATGCCAGATGATACATTGGAATCTTTTCTAGATCATGGATGGGTAACGAATTCTTTAGATGAAGATAGAACCCAATTAGAAAAATATTTTAATCAACTCAATTCGTACGGGATTAAAATAGATGACATAACCAAGGAATTACTTGAAGATGGCGTCAAACAATTTGTTGATTCCTACAACGAATTGATAAGAGCTATTGAAGCTAAATGTCTGCAAATCACATTATAGTTAACTTAATCTAAAATGGTTTGCTGAATTTATTGTCATCTAGTTTTTCAATTCATTCATAAAAACCAATAGATAGGCTAATTCATTCTGCCAACGTAGCTCAGGGGTAGAGCAATTCTTTCGTAAAGAATAGGTCGTGGGTTCGAATCCCACCGTTGGCTTACATATTTATTTGGTGTTTTATTTGCTAATTACTTTTCGGGGGAGTATATGGAACGTTTCCAGCATCTTTCAATGCTTCTAAACCTTCGTCTGGGGTAATCAATGCAGTGGTTTTTAGATTGGTAACAGCTCCCGCACCAGCTACTGCCATCAACATCGAGGCAATGGTTTTGTTATTAGGTGCTTCTAAAATCATTACTAGATCATATTCACCTAAAGCCATGAAAGCTTGAACTATTTTAACTCCAAATTTGTTAAGCATTGGACTAAGCTTTTCAAATCTGTTTTCAGGATTTTTCACTTGGTTAGACCAAGCTTCTGAAGTATAAGAACATTGAGTTAAATAATATGGCATTTAATGCCTCCTTTGTTGAATAATTGGGTTTTGGTCAACATATTTTATAATGAAATTATGATTACATATGTTTCAATATTTGAAATAAGTATAACAATTTTGTGCGGAGTAAATATATATCAATAAATGGAATTTGGAATAAATGAAATCAAATCAAGTGTAATTATTTTATGAAAATAAATTAAATGTTTACTACTATGTTGAAAATGTCAGTTCACAAAAAAGTTATCGCGATTGCATTGCCTTTGATTTTATCTAATTTGACGGCACCTTTACTTGGTTTGGTGGATACTGCAGTTATTGGCCACCTTGGAGAAGCAAGTTACTTAGCTGCTATAACAGCTGGCGCATGGATTTTTTCATTTTTATATGGAAATTTTATTTTTTTAAGAATGGGTACAACCGGTTTAGCTGCTCAATCATTTGGTTCAAAAAATCATGATGAATTAATCAATATTATTTTGCGTTCTCTTATTATTGGATTGTTTTTTGGTATTTTGATTCTACTTTTAAGAAATATCATAATGCCTTTGGTTAATCCTATGTTGAATTTGAGTGAACAAGTATCTGAACATGCTTCTTTATATATTTCTATAAGAGCTTTAAGTGCACCGGCGGCATTAATGAATTTTGGAGTTACTGGCTGGTTGATAGCAATGCAGAAAACTAGGATAGTGTTGTTTTTGGCATTTGTTGTTAACGGATTGAATGCGATATTAGACGTGGTATTCGTGATTTTTTTGGATATGGGAATTAGTGGTGTGGCAACTGGTACTTTGATATCTGAATGGATAGCATGTTTGATTGGCCTAACAATCGTTGTTTCGCTAATAAAAAGAATGGATTCGGAAATTACTTTATCAGGCATTTTTAACAAAAGATCATTTGGATTACTGTTTAACATAAATCTAGATATATTTTTGAGAACCTTATGCTTAACGTTAAGCCACCTTTGGTTTATAAACAGGAGTTCTACAATAGGAGATTTACAATTAGCAGTTAATGGTGTGCTATTAAATTTCCATATATTTGCAGCTTTTTTTATAGATGGATTTGCATTCACAGCAGAAACGTTAGTTGGTGAATCAAAGGGTGCCCGGGACTTTAAAATGTTTAGAGAATACGTGATAGCATCTTCTTTTTGGTGTTTATTGGTAGGTGTTTTTTGTTCTATTATATTTTGGATGTTAGGTTCTAATATGGTCAGTTTGCTTACGGATATACCCACTGTTAATCAGTATTCTGGAACATATCTTATTTGGATTGTGATTTTACCTGTGATATCTGCGGTCAGTTATCAACTTGATGGTATATTTTTAGGAGCTACTCAAACTTCAGCAATGAGAAATGGAATGTTTATTTCACTGGTAGTATTAGTGGTTAGTTCTTTTTATCTGGTAAGTAATTTGGGTAATCATGGATTATGGTGCGCTTTTGTTTTATTCATGATTACAAGGTGTTTAACTCTTGGATTAAAATACAAAAGTTTAGAAAATTCCATAGTTCGGGATTAACTTAAAATATTAAAATTCTAAAGGTGTCTCTGATTCTAAATGGAACACTTTTCGAACGGGTTCAATTATCGTCCAAGTTGTACTTGTGCCATTTGGAATAAATACTAAATCTCCGGCATTATATTCAGTACTCTCAGCATTGTTTACTGAAATAGTCATTTTCCCTTGAGTTAGGTAAAATGTTTCATTCCAAGTGTATTCCCAGTTAAATTTGCCTGCTGTACATGACCATACACCGTTACAAAGTAACTTATCTTTGGATTGCCATAATACAGTTCCATAAGCTTCTGCATCACCTGATAGTATATTTTCCTTACCAATTGGCCAGGGATCAAGATTAGTTTCACTTACTGTTGTGGACGTTATATTTTGTCTTGATGCGTTCATAATGTATCTCCTATATCTCCTTGAATCTAAGTATTCTACTTTTTTACATGGTTTAACTCAAATTTATACAAGATGTTTTACTTAGAAGCCTGGGAATTTAATCTGTGTGAATCTGTTAGGGTTGAATTCAGTTTTGATATTCGATACACCTACGCCTATCATACGTATTTTACGATTTCCAACAATTTCTGATTTTGCTAGGTTTATTGCTATTTGACTAATATCTTCGCTTGCATTAATTGGAGAATCAGAACTAGTTTGCCTAGTTATAGTTTTAAAATCGTGGAATCGTAATTTTAGTTTTATTGTGGCGCCAAAAATATAGCTCTGTGATAAATTTGCTGAAACTTCGTCACTAAGACGAATGATAATGTCAATGATTTCGTCTATATCAGATATGTCTTTTGGTAAAGTAACCTCTGAACTAAACGATTTTCTTTTTGACATGGATGTAATTAACCGGTTGTCTTCTCCATTTGCCAATTTAATCATTTGTTGGGCTTGATTACCAAATAGCATAGTCAGATCAGTAACAGGTGATTTTGCTAGGTCTTCGATTGTTTGTATTCCTTGGGATTTTAAACGTTCAGTAGTTTTGGGACCGACGCCCCATAATTTCCCGACATCTAGTGGGTAGAGGAATTTTTTTTCAGTCCCCGGTAATACGATAGTTAATCCGTCAGGTTTGTTAATGTCTGAAGCGATTTTTGAAATAGATTTACTTGTACTTATTCCTACTGAAATAGTTAATCCTAATGTTTGTAATATGGATTGTTTAAGTTCGTTACCGATTTTGTAAAGATCATCATTATTGTTGATTAAGTGTGTTATTTCAAGATATGCTTCGTCTATCGAGAGGGGTTCTATTGTTTTAGTGAACGTTTGAAATATATCGAAAGCTTGGGTTGAAATTTGTTTGTAACGGTCAAACCTTGGATCAATTCGAATTAGATTTTTACATCTTTTGAGTGCCGTTATCATTGGCATGGCCGAATGAATACCGAATTTTCTGGCTTCATATGATGCAGCGGCTACGACGCCTCGTGATTCAGGGCTACCGCCGACCACTACTGGTTTATTTCTTAATGTATAATCATCAAATTGTTCAACTGATGCAAAAAAAGCATCAAGGTCTGCATGTAAAATAAATGGCATTATATTGATAACTAAATGTTGGATTTGTATTGAAAATGAATATATCATCATTTAACAACATTTCATAAAAATTTTGTAGAAATACTAAATTTAGAGAGGTAGGCATGTCAAAGGAACAAATTGCTAGAAGAATTATCGTAAACGATGATGGATGGATAGTTAGTTTTAGTAATAAACGTATTGATAAAAACACACTTGAAACGGAAATGCTATGTAGATATTCAGGTTCACCTGTCGACACGATTTCTTGGTGTGTTGGAGATCATGAAGTATATGATTATGAAACACAAATTGGAGAAATATTTGGGGTGGGTCAGGAAGTTACAAACGATGAAAAAATAACAATAGGTGAATTAACATCAGATCACGAACAAGCTCTAAAAAATTTTAACGCACTAAAAAAGTTATATGGTGGTCCACTTACCGGAATCACCAATGAATTTAAAAATTCGAATATAGATATTTTTGCCTCGATGCGCATGAATAGTCATTATGCAATACCTTTTATGTCTCCGAGATATGGTGAATTTAGACGCTCAAGGCCAGACTTATTGATTGGTCAGCCGGATGAGTTTATCCCATCTCCGACTGTTAGATATGCTATAAGGACAGGAGTAGATTATAAATATCCCGAGGTCAGAGAACATTATTTTCGGATAATAGAAGAGTTAGTTACAAAATTCCAATTGTCGGGTATAGAGCTTGATTATATGAGGCATCCTGCTTTTTTCAGGCCTGAAGAAGCTAAATCCAACGCCTATCTTATGACTGATTTTATTGAACGTGTAAGAACTTTGTTGAGTAGGACAGCTAAGCTAAATGGAAATGAAACTCAGTTGTTAGTAAGAGTTCCACCGACGCTATACGATTCATTGAGGATTGGGTTAGATGTAGAAACATGGATTAAAGAAGATCTGGTGGATTTAGTAGCTGCAGGTGGGGGTTTTATGCCTTTTGAAATGCCTATAAAAGAATTTGTAGAAGCAGCCAAAAATTCTAAATGCAGGATTTATGGTAGTTTTGAGGCTTTAAGGTGGGCATTAGATGAAGAGGTTTTATATGCTTTAGCAATGCGTTATTGGGATGCAGGTGTAGACGGGTTGTACTTTTTTAATTACTTTAATACCCCAGCAAAATGGAAACAAAAAGTGATGGGGAAAATGGCTGATCCAGTTAAATTGAAAAAAGCATCGAAACGATATGAATTGGATCACTATGACCGTGTAGAAAATGCTTCTGCTCATGTAGGTGCTTTTAGATATGCGATTCCAAGGGCACAATTGCCTATTCAATTGGTGCGAACTCATTCGAATCGTGGAGTGGTTTTAAAAATGGATATAGCGGACGATTTAAAATCAGCTAAAAAAAATCAATCTCTTTTCGAATGTATATTGGAACTAGGTATTACTGGTTTAAAATGTAATGAGTACCAGAAAATAAGTGTTTCAATTAATGAAAAAAATGTAATTTTCCAATCAGCCAATAATTCAGAAGATGGTTGGGAACATTTACAATTTGATCAAGCTGAAAATTACCATACAGACATGAAAACTGTGAAAAAATGTGGGACATTAATTAAATTTGATGTGACCGAAGCTGATTTAGTAAAAGGAAATAACCAAATAACAGTTAATTTTGCTCAGGAAAGTATAAGAAATAAGCCTGTCATATTAGAAGAGGTTCGTTTAAATATCAAATACCATTAATTTTCAAAAACAAAGCTGAGTTTTTTAAATTATCGTAAAATTCATTAATCAATAGTTGCTTCAAAATCTATTTCTAGTCTGATTTCATCTTCCACGCTCACCACAGACATTGCACTTGGTTTAGTTATATTGAAATCTTGAAATGTAAATTCTGTTGTGGCTTTACCAGTTATCGTTGAACCGTCGTTCGAACATTTAATTATCCAAGTTAGACGGTTGGTGGTTGTTTTTATTGTCATGTCACCAATCAAATTAAATTCAATAGTTTCTGACACAGGCAAAGGCCAGTCCATGTTTTGTGTTTCGTCTGGCACAAATTTGGCATATGGATAAATGTTGGTTTCTAAGGTTTTATTGTTCAGATATCTATCTCTGTATTTCGAATCGCTCTTCAAATCACCAAGGTTGACTTGCATAAGAGAATTAGATTTGTCAATTTGACCATTGCTATCTATTTTAATGTTGCCTTCAACCGATTTGGTTGTTCCTATTGCGTCATTTGGGAAATTCAACCTTAATAACTGTTCCTGAACCAAGTACCTGGCAGTCGTTTTATTTGAAAAAATTATAGCTGTTGTTGAGGAAGTAGAAGTATCATTTTGTTGGGTGTTATTTTCGTTATCTGGTTTGGTTTGATTATAGTCCGCTTTTGCAACAGACGCTGCTGCAGGTTGGGCTTGAGGCGGTGGGTCACCTTCTTGATTATTCTTTTGGCATCCTACGCTTATTAAAATAATTAATGCTATAACCATTAATGAATAGGAAGCTTGAATATGGTACCTATTTAGTAACTTAATCATGACGTTATAGTATTTAATCCTCTATCCGTTCAAGTTTATATGTAACTGGTCTGAATCCGTCGGTACAGTTTGATATGAAAGTACCTGGTTTTGTTCCTAACATATTTCCGCCTCTTCCTAAAATGAAGACATATTTTTGTATGTCAACCCATGGTGGGTCTGGAAATCCTTCAGGTATATGAGTTCCATCGCTAATGAATTCATGACCAATATCAAAACTATGGCAGCAGTTCGGTTTACACCCAATAGATCCTTCTTTCCAACTTTCAGGATTATCGGTATATTGATCAACTAAATCTGTATGAAATGTTTTTTTGACAACGGTTATTTTCACTTTGTAGGGAGCACCCATTTCAATTCTCCTTAATTGGACAATAAATCCAATTATTTGCGATATTCATTCAATTGCTTTTATGTTAACATCCTCTAACTGAAATTACCTGTTATTTTTCTTTATAGGAGTGTGTTATGGGATCAAAAATGCTTACTGGATCTATGTTGATAATTGGGCCAATATTAGCGATTATTATGTTATTTATAGAACCTGGGGGAACAACAGATGAGGCCTCATTCTCTGATACTGCACAAAACTTACTTGATAGCGCTACACTTGGTCAAATTACTGGGGTCGGCTGGACAGTAGCAGTATTGGCCATCACTGTTGGAACCGCATATTTAGCTCGATCTATGCAGGGCCAACAGAAAACAGGCTCGGATCTTGCAGGGCTTGCATCAGTTTTAGCGCTCTTATCAGCAGCAATTGTTGCTGTTGAATATGGTCTTCATAATGTTGTTTATGACAGCGGTTGGACCGACCAGGGTGGTGATGCTGCCAACGCAATCGCAATCGGGGAGGCTATGTTTAGAGGTATGTTCACGTTTATGGCTGCTGCCAGCTTGTTACTAGGTATAGCAATATTTTTACAAAAAAACTTGAACCATATAGCGGGCGGAATCACCGCACTATTTGGAGCTTTATTACTGCTAGGATGGACTCTTCCATTCGAAAGTGACATTTTAGATCTTGTAGGGTTTATTGGTTTCTTGGGATGGCCTATTATGACGATAGTACTTGGCATTCTCACGATACTATCGGCTAGAAAAGAAGCAAACTGATTTAAAATCACACTTGGATTTTTACTAGGTGTGAGCATGAGTGCTAGTGTATTAATTTTTTAAGCTACTAATAAAATTGTTGGAGTGGGAATGAGATTAATAATGGTTGGTTGTGAATATTCAGGTGTGAGAACTTTATCTCAGGCAATATTAGGCTGGAGTATGGAAAGTATGGGTGCCTTTTTGAATTTACCTGAAGAGTATCGCATACATGACCATTTCCGTATTCCTGAAATTGGACATCCACCTGCTTTATCCAAAGAAGAACATGCACAGATAAATAACTTAACTCCGAGATTGAAAGAGATGATACAGAGGTGGAATGTTTTTTATCATATTCCATGGGCACCAAATAGGAATGACGTGATTTTTATCGGGCTATATTTTGAAGATAACGTTTATGGTCCACTGTATTTTGATTATATAAAAAATCTTGGACCAGATGACCCTATAATGCAGACTAGAAATCAATTTGATAAATGGTTTGCTGAGAATTCGCCAGAAACAGTTTTGGTACATGTTAAATGTTCTCCTGAACAGATCAGGTATAGAAAAAAAGCCAACCCTCATGAAGAAGAATTGCTAAAGGATGAAGATGTTGAATATGTATTAGAAAGATTTGAACAGGAAGTTGGAAAATCAATAATCAAAAACAAAGTAGTATTAGATACAACCAATATTTCTGTAGAAGAATCATTAGATGAATTCAAAATAAAAATCGTTCCTTTTTTAACTGAAAATGATAAAAACCGTTTGAGAAATTAAATTAGGGGTTTAGATATGAAACTTATATTGATGGGTTGCGAATATGCTGGTAAAAGAACATTAGGTGTAGAGATATCTAAGTGGTGGCATAAAAAAAATAATACCGAATTTACGCCTCCACCTTCGATAGATTACCATGATCATTTCACGGTTCCATGGGTGGTTCACGCTATAGGACATGAATATCATAAAGAAGAATCTGAAAAGAAAATACTGGATTTGAATCCCGGGTTGTTGGAACATTTTCAAAGATACCAGACTGATTACCATATGCAAGATGGATTTGTTGCAGAAGGAGAAGATCATTGGTGTATAGATTGGTATTATTCCGATGCTGTGTATGCCCCTCTGTATTATGGTTTTGGTAGGCCAGGTGAATATGCTGACCGATGGGCAGGAGTGCATCATTATGAAGAAATTGTAATGAATAAAATGCCGGATATGATATTGGTTCATGTAAAGGCATCTTTGGACAAAATAAAAGAAAGAGTAATTGCAGGAGAAAGTCTATTTCCTGAAAGACACGAAGGTAGCTTGATGAAACTACAGGATGTAGATTACATTCTAGCGAGATTTCAAACTTTATATGACCAATCTATTATCAAAAACAAATTTGAAATCGATACTTCTTCCGATACTGTAAATGACAGTATTTCAGAATTTGTTAAAAATGTAGAACCAATATTATAAAGAGTTTCTATGGCTATTCTTACTTGGAGTTAGGGTTCCCACATACTAAAACATTTGATTTATAGTTCAATATACTTATGGTTGAAGTTATTACCATCTACTTCTATTAATCTTATTCCTGAACCTTCTTCTCCAAGTGAAAAAGTTATTGGTCCTGAAGTTATCAAGTTTGTACTGTTATAGTTTGTGATATTGTTTGCATGCCAATGTCCAGTAAATACTCCGCTTACTTTGTAATCATCAAGCAATTTCAGAAATTTAGACCTTTGGCTTTTTGGTAACACCATGTGGCTATCTTCCTCTTTTGGGTCATTCCCAAAAAGTGGATGGTGCATGAATATTAATTGATGTACAACTTTGCTTTGTTTTCCTATTTCTAACTGTTGCTCTAAAAATGTGATTTGTTTTGCATCTTCATTTGGTACATTAGACCAATCAAATAAAACACAGCTATTCAAAATTATAAATTGTGATTCCTTATGATTAAAACTGTAATAATCTTTGCCAAATCGTTTGTTATAGCGTTCTATATCTTCAAATTCAGGACTGTTTGTTAAATCTGCATTGCCTGGAGCAAAGTAATAATCGCAATTTAACTGACTGTACATGTCCTTCACGATATCTGCATGACTTGATTCTAGTCTGTCCTGCATTAAGTCTCCCGTTGTTATAACAAAATCTGGGGCAATCTCATTTGTGATTGAAATAGCTTTGGATAAATTTGCTACTTCATAAGCAATACCTTCGGTACCGGGGTGTCTAGAAGCGTAAAAACCTAATTGTGGATCGGACATTTGTACAAATTTAAAAGACATGTTAAAACCTCTATGTTTATTAATACTTAATCTATTTTTGTGAAAGTTGGTTTATATAACCAGAATACTGAAGTACAAACTACTAGCAAGATCCCACTTAACCCTAAAGATAAAGGTGTACTACCTGTAGTTGTAGCAATTATACCAAATGGAACAGCACTTAAGGGCATTATGCCCCACATCATCATAGATATGCTCATTACTCTTCCCCGCATGTCATGACTTGTATAAGTTTGAAGTAGGGTAGTATTTAGAGCTAAAAATATTCCGCTTAAAGCACCAAGTAAAATTAACATTGATAACGCTGATGGCATAGTGTTTGTATAAGCGAAAATCGAAAGAATTAACCCCCATACTAAACATATGATTAACATCACTCGGCCACGCTTTTTTAGTGTTAATGCAGCTAAAATAAGGCTGCCTATAACTGCTCCGATTCCCTGTGCTCCATTTAACCAACCTAACCCTTCTGGGCCAATATCTAGAACTTCTTTTCCCCATGCCGGTAGTAATGGCCACAAAGAAAAACCGAATAATACTGGTATAAATGTCATTATTAGCATTGCAGGTAAAACTTGATGTCCTGCAATATATGAAAAAGTAGCCTTGAAATCTTCAGACATTTTGGTTGGTTGTTTAGTAGAAGGCTTCTTTTGTACATTTATTACCGAAATAGATAATAATGCTGCAGCATAAGAAGTAGCAACTACGAGGAATGCCCCATGTGTTTCGATCCATGCTATTAGGAACCCAGCCATTATTGGTCCTATTATCCGTGTGAAATTTCGTGCAGCACTTATAGTTGATATGGCATTCATCAAGTTACGGTCTGGGATTACGTCAGATATCATTGCCTGTTGTGATGGCATGGTAAATGCCATCATAGCTCCTTGTCCCATGCCTAGTACTATTAGATGCCAATATTCGATAAGTTCAAAATAATCTAATGAAGCAACTGTTAAAGCCATAATGACATTTCCAGATATTGAAAGCATAATTAAAAGTTTTCTTGATATCCTATCTGCTAGTAAGCCTCCAATAAATGAAGTCAATATTATTGGGAGAGAAAATGACATCAGAGCGATAACTAAGGCTAAAGGAGCAAAATCTGGGTCTACTATTGTAGTAAATATTATGTTGAATTCAGGTAGTTCCAAAACCAACCAAGAGCGGATAGTCATATGAGTGTTCATAGCTAGGAATGAAAAGGTGTTTGATAACCATAACCATTGGAACTGTTTGTTTGATAAAGAGCTTGTAAATTGATCTAATGAAAAGCCTGTAGATTTAGAATTAGGTTCAGAATCAGTAGTCGACTTCCCACAATTAGGGCATCTGTTCAGTTCAGTTTTGTTAAACTGAGTTTGGCATTCTATACAGTTGGATTCAATCATGTGAAATACAGCTATAAATCAGGGAATTAAGTAAATTCAATAGATGCTTTTCCTAGTTCGTCGATTTCGATTTCTACAAGGTCCCCTTTGTTTACCCATTTTGTTTCAACAATGCTCCCCAGTAATACGAACTGACCTGAACTGAGTGGAGTTCCTGCGGTCACATTTAAATTAGCTAACCAGGCAAGAGCTTTAAATGGGTTACCCATGATGTCTTTGCCTGTACCTGACCCAACTATTTTATTGTTTATTTTCATATAACCATTAATTGAATTCAAATTAATGTCAGTGATTTTATTTCTATTTCCCAAAACGCATCCAGCACCGAAAAAATTATCAGCAATAAGTGTAGGCGTACTTACGTTATGGTAATTATCCCACCTGTCATCTACGATTTCTATCGCAGCCATTACCGAATCTACGTAGTCAACCACAGACGCTTCGGTGTAAAGCCCATTGTTTTTATTCATGTCTTTGCTTAAGGAAACAGCAATTTCACATTCGACACCTGGATATTGGTAATCATTATGTTTGGTTTGACCAAAATTCTTTTGAACTGTGGACTCAAATATTACTCCAGCACATGGGTTGTGGATGTTTAGGTATTTTTGCATGACTGGAGTAGTACATCCTATTTTATATCCAACTTGGTCTCCGTATCCTTTTTGACCCAAGTGGTTTTTGACAAGGTTTTGAATCAAGTAAGATTCATTTTCCTCGGTTGGCCTGTAATCTTTTTTAATTTCGCCTAATTTCGTTTTATTGATGCGAGCAGAACTTATAATCGAAGCGGCTGCCTCAAGGTTTAATTGTTTTTTACCACCCAATACAATATCCTATTATTCCCTTTGCGGCTGATGCTCCAGAAATCAGATTTCTTTTTGTGTCGATTGTTATTCCCATAACTTTTCCGTGGGCCCATGCATCTGTTCTATTTATTATATGTCCTTTTTCTTCAAGTTTTTTGATTGTTTCTGCGGGTATATCATTTTCTGCCGATAATTGACCAGGGAAAGCTTCTCTTGGATAAAAAGATGAAGGGAAATGTATGCTATGAACGGTTGCAGCGTCTAATGCTTCCTGTAGATTCATTCCAAATTCGTAATAATTTAAGAAAAACTGTAAAGTCCATTGATCTTGGGAATCGCCGCCAGGAGTTCCAAAAACCATTTCCGGTTTTCCGTTTCTGGTTACCATTGAAGGGGTTAAGGTAGCTCTAGGTCTTTTACGCGATTCCAAGGCGTTGGGTCTCAAGGGGTTTAAATAGAACATTTGGCCTCTGGTTCCCATTGGGAACCCAAGTCCTTTCACTACTGGTGAAGTACCTAGCCATCCTCCGCTCGGTGTTGCTGCTACCATATTCCCATATTGGTCTATAGCATCTAAGTGTGTAGTATCACCTGTATGTGAGTGTCCCAATCCTAAATCTTTGGTAGGACGTTTTTCTATTCCCAAAGCATATCTGTTGTTGTCCTGTACTGTATCAGATATATATTCAGGGATTTTGCCGTTTGTAAGGGCTCCTGCTTTGAGTTCCATTGAAGCTTTTTGATTTATGAGTGAACTTCGTTGCTTGTTATATGAATCAGATAACAAATAATCAAATGGAACATCATCAAATTTAGGGTCACCATAATATGCTTCTCGGTCAGCAAACGCTAATTTAGCTGATTCAATTAAGGTATGTAAATATTCTGTAGAATTATGACCCATTGATTTAAGGTCGTAATTCTGCAAAATAGCCAATTGCTGTAGAAATACGGGCCCTTGTGTCCAAGATGAGCATTTTAGAACATCTATGCCTTTGTAATTATATTGCAATGGTTCATCTATTTCTGCACTCCATTCTGACAAATCTTTATCTGAAAGCAATCCTGTGTGGCTTAACCCACTTGCATCTTCTACCGGATTGTTTGAGATAAAATCAAGCATGGCTTCAGCTATTGGACCTTTATAGAAAGCGTTACATCCCGCTTCGATTCCTGCTATGCGTCCTTTATTTATGTTACTTTTTTCTTCGCTTACTATTAGTTTAAGCATGTTTGCAAAATCGCTGTTGACCAATAGATCTCCTATATCTGGAGCTTCACCTTTTGGAAGGTATATTTCTCCTGTAGTAGGGTACAAATTCAGATATTTGTGTTTTCCATTAATTAGCGTGTCTCTTAAACTTGCGTACATGGGATAGCCGTATTCAGCTAACTCAATTGCAGGGGCTAGAATATCTGCAAAACCTAAGGTGCCGAATCTAGCTAACGCCAACCCCCAAGTACTAATAGGAGCTGGAACAGTTATCGGTAGATATCCGTCTCCGGGTATAAGGTCGATTCCATTATTCTTGCACCATTCTATAGTAAACGCTTCGGGACTCCATCCTACACCGCTAATGGCATAAGATTTTTGTTCTTTTGCGGAATAGATTAAAGTTGGGACTTCACCTGCAATACCGCAACTTTGAGGTTCTAATAAATTAACACATATACTCATTGCAGCTGCAGCATCAATAGCGTTACCACCTTTTTCCATTATGCGGTGACCGGCAGTGGCAGCAAGGTAATGCCCTGCAGTTACAACTCCTTTCCTTCCCATTATTACAGGTCTCGTTGTAAATTTCGGCATATTAATTTCTCCAGTTAAATTAGTTTGTTTGATTTAAATCATCTGTGTATATCAACTCGAATCAGCAATTTCTACGAGTATTGGGTTTAATTGTGTTAACCCAATCGCAGATGCTTTAATGATTAAAGCGTTACACAATGTGAACTGATAATATCATTACTTTATCCTTGAGTATATAAGGAATCATTGACCGCTAGTAACTTAATGGAGGTACATCAATTGGAAATACAAAACCTTTTTGACTTAAATGGTAAAGTTGCGATAATTACAGGAGGAGCAACTCATCTTGGTTTTGCAATGGCTTCTGCCTTAGGAGAATTAGGGGCAAATATTGTTATCGCTAGTAGAAGACGTGATCTTTGCGTTAAGCGCTCAAACGAATTGAAGTCAAAAGGCATAAACAGTTTAGGTATTGGCTGCGATGTAACTGACCCAATTCAAGTTGATCAGTTGGTTGATCAAACAGTTAGTGAATATGGTAGATTAGATGTCATGGTATGTAATGCAGGAGGAGCAGTCAAACCTGCTACTTTCGTTCCTAATGGAGATATAGAAGAATTTGTTTCAACAATGGAATTGAATGTTAATGGTACTTACCTTTCAGCTAATTCGGCAGCCAAAATCATGGTGAATCAGCGCTCCGGTTCAATAATAACTATAGGCTCTATACATGGTAGTCTCACTAATGACAAAAGATTTTACGATGGTACTGGATTTCACAGAGGTGGTGCTTCATATCAAACAGCTAAAGCAGGAATTATTAACTTTACTAGATATTTGGCTATGGAATTAGGAGAATTTGGAGTAAATGCTAATTGCATTAGTCCAGGAATGATACCAAAGCCAGATGCTGATGTGAAAATGCTAGATAAATGTATGAATTCAACAGCCTTAAGAAGAAGAGGACTACCGTCTGATTTAAAAGGTGTAGTAGCTTTATTAGCTTCTGAAGCGGGTTCTTGGATTACAGGGCAGAATTTTATAGTTGATGGTGGATTTACAATATGGTAGTTTAACCCTGAAGTTTTGATTGATGCTTTATAGGAGATAATAAGATATGCGATTAATTTTGATTGGTTGCGAATATGTAGGAAAGACCACTCTTGCAAATAGCTTAAGAGATTGGGGTTATCCGTTAGGAAAAAGGTTTCATATGGATGACGGAGATTTTACGATTCCTGATTATCATCATTTATCCCCGGAAGATCAGGAGTCTATGTGGAATTTGTCCTCAGTTTTAAAAGAACGGTTCCAGCGTATGGTGATTTTCTACCATCTTGATATTTTAGAAAGGTATGACGATTGTATTCTAGGAGGATTTCATATTGAAGAGAAAATATATGGTCCTAGGTATTATCACCCAGAAAGTGAAGTTACTTACCACAGGTACATAGAAACAAAATTTCCTTCATCAACTATATTGGTAAACATGAAAGCTGATTCTAAAGTAATTGAACAGAGGATGAAATCAGATCCTCATCCGTATCAACTAGTTCAACCAAACGAAATTGATGAAATACAAGATGAGTTTTTGTATGAATTTAATCAAGCTAATATAAAACGTAAAATGGAGTTTGATACATCTGACTTAAAACCAGATACGATTTTAGATGCTTTCCTTAGTGCGGTAAGACCTGTTTTAACTGGGAGAGATTTAACTTTTGTTGATGCTTTAAAAAAATAGTAATTCCGATAACTCTAGTGCTAGTTATGGGTTACTTGCCATTGGAATTACGACCGATACTGTCTCAAGAGCAGGATTAGCAATGTGGACATGAACTTTTTCGTCAGGAAAGACGTTTTCTCTAATCATGTTTCCTAAAACTGCTAACGTCTGTCTGGTTTCATCGTTATCGTACATGTTTTCATCTATTATCAATTTAAATATGTACACATCTTTTTCGATTGTTAACAATCCACCCTTTTGTGATTCTACAGAAAAAACATTCCATGCTATAAGATAATCTAACAGTGAGTTTGCTTGATAATTGGTTACACTGGAAGAATGGAAAAGCTTGTTGTTTTCATATTCTAATAAACTGCCTAAGTCGTAATTTTGCACAACGGTTATAGGCCGTAATTGGTTATCTGTTATTTCTACGGCTACACTGTATCCATCAAAGATTTTGGCTGAGGCTAGAGCAGAAAACATTTTCGCATTTGATGGGTCAGCCTCAAAATTTTTGTTGTTAGTTCGATAAATGTAAGTTTCATTGTTCTTGTCAAGTTGATCGAGGTTATCAGTTGCGCTAGTCCATAGTTCATTTGATTTAAGGTATTCAATGAATTTCTGTGATTCTTCCTCTGATATGTTTTTAGTATAAAAAAGTTCGTTATTATTGGATTCAGCTAATTTACCAAGTTGGCGCGGTGTTACCGTTCTATATGGGGTCAAGTTAGCGTCTGCCAGAATTATTTCTAAAGTTGCGCCTTCTAGTATTTTTTGTGAAATCCGATTGGATAAAATATCAACATCAAGTATGACTTGTTCGTTAGATTCCAATTCAGGCATGACGTTTAAATGCAAGATGTATTTTTCTTTAGTTTTGTCGAGTCTTGCATCTGCAGATGAAGTTTCACCAAGATAGCCTATTTCATAAAGGTAGTCTCCGAGAGACTGAGCTTGATCCCTAGGAACATTTTTTGTGAAATATAAAGTAGTTTCACCAAAATTAATTTCATTTTTGGTGATGTTAGTGCATCCATTTAATAAAACCAATGTGAAAGCTGCCAAGCTTACTACATAAAGCAAAACCGTAATATTGATTACCTTTGATGTGTTCATATCATAATGAAATTCTAATTGGCATTCAAAAACTTATGCATTACTCCCAAGATGACATTTCGTCTCTAAGTTCACCAAGGTTCATGTTGTAGGCATTGATTGCGTTCTGCAAATGGCTGGTGGATTTAGCGCCTGCAAGTGCTGCAGTAACTGATGGATGAGACATCACCCAGCCCATAGCAAGTTGTGTTATAGGTACACCTAGTTCATCAGCTTTGATTTTTAGTTTATCCACTATGTTGAAACTTCGGTCATTGAAATATATATCAATATGCCCTGGAGCTACGTCCATACGCGTACCCTTAGGTATAGCATTCCTATCTCCTCTTATATATTTTCCGGTCAAAAACCCAGCGCCTAATGGGCTGTATGGCGTGATAGCAATCTGCTCCTTTACGCATATAGGGAAAACATCATTCTCTGCATCTGGTACAGCAAGGTTGTAGTTCGGTTGCATTATTTCAAATCTTCTGTATCCATTTTTTGTTGCTTCATCAAGCATCTCTTCAATTTGGTCGCCACTGTAATTTGAACCTCCAAACACCGTTATTTTTCCAAGATTAGCTTGTTCGTCTAAGGCTCCTAGTGATTCAGCTATTGGTGTATTGACATCTGGAGAATGAATTTTGTAAATGTCGACATAATCGGTACCTAATCTTTCTAAACTAGCATCAAGAGCAGTTTTGATTTGTTCAGGACGAGCTTTACCACCGCTAATTTTAGTGCATAGTTCAATATCTTTTCTTGAACCTCTAGCTTTCATCCATCGACCGATTATAAGTTCAGATGAACTCATTTCAGTACTTTTTTCTCTTATATCGGTAGTACCATCTGCCTGTTTCCTTCCCTCATAAGAATTACCGCCACCATATGCTTCTGCGGTATCAAAAAAAGTTATGCCGTTTTCTACAGCATAGTCCATAATTTCAAAAGCCGTGTCTTGATCTATTTCTCTTCCAAAAGTTGTAGTACCTAAACCGATTGCGCTAATTTCCACATCTGACGTTCCCACTTGTTTTCTGTCCATTTTCGACTCCTGCTTTTATACTTTTGTAATACGTGAATGTTGGTAATACTTAAAGTAGTTTAGTATTTGATTGGTTCGTAATTGTATCTTATTGTCCTATAATAGAAAACTTTGATTTATTCAATTTCATGTATGCAATGAATAATCGTAAGATAATCTACTACTATATACTCTAATTGATGCAACAAAGCGGTGTTGTTTGAATACATTTGAAATAAATAGCTGCTTCCATTGTTTTAAATAAAAAAATGTATATACTTGTAATCCGTAATGCGGTAGCTCTTTGTACGCAAATAAATTTGTGATTTTAAATGCATAAGGAGATATATATGTCAACTGAAAGAGTAGCGTATGTAAATGGTGAAATATTACCTGAGAGCCAAGCATCTGTATCTATAAACGATAGAGGATTCTTGTATGGAGATGCTGTTTTTGATACGACCCGTACATTCAATGGTGAAATATTTAGACTGGAGCAGCATCTTGATAGATTTTACGAATCATTAAGATACATGCGAATAGATTCTCCTGTGGGTAAAGCTGAAATGAAAAACATCACATTGAACGTTTTGAAAAAAAACCTTGAAATATTGCCAGATGGAGATGATTATTGGGTTTCACAACGAGTGAGTAGAGGGGTTAGAGGTTTGCCGGGTATAATGAAACCTACTATCGTGGTTGAATGTTTTCCTTTACCCCTAGAAGAAAGAGCTGAATATTATAGAGATGGAATTAAGATGATAGCTTCATCAATTCGTCGCACTGCTCCTGAATCTTTAAGTCCTCGGGCGAAAATGCATAACTATATAAATTTAATTCAAGCAGAATTGGAAATTCAGTCTCAAGATTCCAAGGCATTAGCTTTATTGTTGGACGTTAACGGTAATTTATGTGAAGGCCATGGAGCCAATATATTTTTAGTGAAACAAGGTGTTATATATACTCCTAGAGAACAATTTGTATTAGCGGGAATCAGTAGACAAGTAACGATAGAGTTAGCTACTAATTTAGGCTATGAAATCAAAGAAACAGATTTGGACATATTTGACGCTTATACATCTGATGAAATATTCGTTACTTCCACTAGCTTTTGTATTTGTCCGGTATCTTCGATTAATGGATTACAGGTTAAATCTCAAAATATACCTGGCGACGTTACCTTAGAATTACAGTCTGCTTATAGCAAATTAGTTAAAATGGATTTTGTAAAGCAATATTTGGATAAACTGTGATATTACCAAGCAATAGTATAAAAGGATTATGGGAATTAAAAGGAGTTACAAGTGAGAAGAAATAAATTACGTGAATTAATTGATGCAGATAAGCCTAGTTTTGCTATGAATGTGACAGTTGATTCTCCCGATGTTGTTGAAATAATAGGTAAGACTGGTTTGGTAGACTATATAGAATTTGAAGCAGAATATATGCCATATAGTCTTCATTCCTTGGATAATTTAGCTAGAGTGACAGAGTTGTATGGTATGACTTCGATTATTAAAATCGATAAAGAAAATCAAGGCTTTACTGCTAGCAGAGCTCTTGGTTCTGGTTTTCAAAACATTCTTTTCACAGACGTTAAAAGTGTAAGTGATGCTGAAAAATGTGTTGCCTCGGTTAGGCCTGATGGAAATTCAGATCTTGGACATTTTAGTTCCGCTGATAGAAGATTCGCATCTTATGGATTAGAAAGTGGCACCAAGGAATATGTGAAGTACTTAAATGATAGCGTAATTTGTTTAATGATTGAAAAAAAAGGTGCAGTTGAAAATTTGAGAGAAATTTTGGCAGTTTCCGGTGTCGACATGATTTGTTTTGGCGGTAATGACTATTCAATGAGCATAGGTAAACCTGGGTTTGTTAGAACAAATCCTAAAGAAGTAAAGAAGGTCGAACTAGAAGTAATCAAGATTGCTATTGAAATGGGCGTTACTCCAAGACCTAGTATAGGTTCTCCTGAACAGGTAGCTCAGTATATGGAATTGGGTGTGAAACATTTTTGCATGGGAAATGATTTGATAAATCTATATAGTTGGGTCAACAAAAACTTTGAAGAATTGAGAAGGTTAGTGGAAAAAGGCTAACTTTCAATAAGTCAGTCACGGGTAGCTTGATATATTTCGTCAAGCCATACGACCATTTCTGCGGTAGCATCATTCCTTAAATTTGGTTCTCCTACCGAATGCCAGCTGCCATCACTAGCTTGTTGAGAAATAATATTTGAACCGATTTTTTCAGATAAATTCTTGTAAGTTTCTTTAGAAGTCAATGTATAAAGTACTGAAGCCGCCCATGCAACTTTACCTGCCCTTAATAGGTTAAGCAAATGGTCCGAAGCGGTTTCAGCAAATTCCATGTATTTTATACTGAGTGTGAGCCACTGTTGGTCCAGTGTTGCCTGATATAGTCTTGCCAGGAATCCTGCTGCAATTCCTGGATGAAAAAAAAACTGATCACCATCATTAGCATTTACCAGTACATAGCGTATTGGGTCGGTTTTATCTACATTGGTATATAATCCTTGAGACCTACTGTAGACTGTATATAATTTTTGAGGATAATTCGGTTGAAGCTCCATTAGCCTTTTCATCCAAGTGCCAACACCTAGGGCAATGTCTAAATGTCCTGTATAAAGAGCAGCTTGGCCGCAGCCACTTGTTACCCAAAGATCTTGTTTTGTTGTACTTGATATATCAGTTATGCTTGAGTAAAACCCTCCACTTTCAGAATCCCAGAATTGCCTTAGATATTGCATGCCTTTTTGAGCTAAATCAAATTGACCAAGTCTTTGAGCACCAATAATAATCCAGCTATTAAAGTAGAGGTAATAGTATGGAGTATCACCTTTTGGTCTTGGGCCGAAATCTCCATTAGGTTCAAATCCGTTTTTTCTTATCCAATCAATTAGCATATTGGCTGATTGACTTCTTCCAGAAACTTGTAATGCGGAAGGTACTTTGTAATAATCTGTCACTCCAGCTTCTGGGTTCCCAAACTGGCCGTTAGGGGATAATTGGTTTAAAAGGTATAGTACCCCTTTTTCTCTTCCCTGTTTGAATAATTCAGATTTCATGTTGAATCCTGTAGGATTTTATTTTGATGTTAATTGCAATTTGCTATTGGCTTCCAATTTGACTTGTTCTAAATCTAAAGGTAGGAAATGGTGATTGCCTGAAATCCAATCAGAGAGTTGATCACCGTAATGAGGACTGCCAGGATGTCCAGATTGCCCACAGGAATCGCTAGCCCATATTCCACTTGGGGTTTCACTCAAATCTGCGTTATGTCTCCAGTTGGCTCCTATAGATGCAAGATAGTTGGGGTCGTAGCCTGTATTACAGACCGTTATCCCGTTACCACTTACAGGATCTCCCCCAGTGTCAAGTAACTTGCCTAGGTCTCCTATTGTTGAGAGTTTATGTGGAAGGTTGATTTTATGGATTTTTCCCCAATACCACTCAGCCATGTTTGGTCCAATTTGATCGGTTAATTTAGATATTGTTGAATGCATAGCTTCTATAATTGTATTTTGCCTAGTGTCTTTTTCGAACCATCCATGTTGGTCATCTTTTAGGAGCTTTACGGATAAACCCGAGATTGCTTGAGAAATCAAAGGGACTGATTTTTTTTCGAACCGTTCCGCAGCTACTAATTCGCACCATGTTGCAAAAAATATCTCAAATATAGATGCTGCTACGGAATCAGTACTCATCTCTGCGTTCCAACTTTTTAAATGATTAGTAGCATCCGATATTTTTGGGTCAGATGAAAATTCAAGAGATTTTATTAGATGAGGCAATACTTCTACTGCTCTCATCGATGTGACATCTAATTGCATTTTGGCAAAATCTTCCCTAGTAAAATTAGATTTTAATTCCAGCATTTGTCTTATTCTAAGAGCTCTGTATCCACTATTCCAAACCCCTGATAATGGATAGGGATAATCTTCCGGTGCGAGTCGGTTATTAGCTGATCTAGCATATCCTTCTGATGGGTTGTAAATTGAAGGCATATATTTTTTTGGTATGGATGTTTGCCAAGAACTTTCGGGGTCAGAACCATCTCTGAACCGCCTATTCCAATTGTTTCTTATCGGAATATTTCCAGTACTTTGGTAGCATATGTCGCCTTTATTGTCGCCTATAACAAAACTCCATGTTGGAACCTCCCAATTTTCCAAAGATTTAATTCCTTCTTTACACGTTTTTGATTTATTTAAATCAAGCAAGCAGGTCAGTTCGTCGCTAAATTGGAAACCTACCCATTTGAGGGAAACCGGACCTAAGTTTTTTAAAGGTTCCGGAAGTAAATGATCGACTATGGGGCCGTTTCTTGTGGTTATCAAATTAATAACATGGTCGTTACTGTTTTTTACCTTTATTGAAATTTGTTTTGTTTGTGATTTTTCCCACTTGCCATCGTATAAAAACATATTGGGATTATTTTCGTCTGGGGTTTCTTTATAGAGATCTCTTTGAGCACATATATTGTTAGTAACACCCCATGCAATGCTTTCATTTCTTCCAAAAATTATTCCGGGAAACCCAACGTAGCCGGCTCCTGCTGTATTAAACCCAGCGCCTGAAAAATGTGCTTCGTACCAGCAGTTAGGAGAGGTGAACGCTATATGAGGGTCACTAGCCACCATAGGAGCATTATTTTGAGATTTACTAGCGTTGATTACCCAGTTGTTACTTCCTTGTCCTTCATTTGGCTCACTAATTACTCCCCCGTTATTATTTCCGGCATTTAAGTCTGGTTGATAATATCCTTTTGGAACTATAGTTTCACTCTCAGCTTCTCCGGCAATGAATTCTTGGTATAAGTTTTCGTTTTGCAGAACACGTTTTGCATATTCTGGGATAGCTATTACTGGTAACCTTCCGGTTAGATACCATCTGAATTCTGCTAGGATAGCTATAGAATCTTTTGGTGTCCACTTTTCTGGTTTGTAATCTAATATGTCAAATTCAATTGGTAATAAATCGCTTTCTTGTATTAGAGAATTTATTCCTTCTGAGAATGCCGATAATTTTACGAGGGTTTCTTCGGGTAAACTATTAATTTCATTTTCAGCGATAGTTTCTAATCCAACCGTTTTAGATACTGTGTCTTGTTCTACTTCGCTTGTGCCAAGGATTTCTGAAAGTCTACCCAGCGCTCTTCTTTTGAAATAATCCATTTGCCATAATCTATCTTGTGCCATTGCATATCCATATGCGAAAAAAAGTGACTCTGTATTCGAACCATGAATATGAGGAACTCCCCATTTATCTCTATATATTTGTGCAGAACCATTTTTGAGCAATAGCTTATTTCCATCAGTTAAAGGTAGTCTTGATTTAGTTTCAGATTTCCACCACGAATCGAACTGTGAACTCGTAATGTTTTGATCTTTACATATTTGCGCAATACTTTTTCCTAAACCAAGTTGTTTTAAAATTTGTTTTGAATCAGATTTCAATTTCGTTTCCTTTTGTTTTTAAATTTAGCTTAATTTACCATGACGGATTTACGTCAGAGCCATTATTAGTAGTGATTCTTGTGATTTCCGATGTTTTTAATTCGATAATGTAAATATCTTGATTCCCATCTCTAGTTGAAACGAATGTTAGCTTATTCCCTGAACTATTCCATTTAGGGTTAGTATCCCAACCAGGATGATATGTTATGCGTTGAATTTTGTTTGTGTCCAACTCTAATGTGTATATATCTAGGTTTTTTTCTTCTTCAATTGAAGAATGAAATGCTAAGTATTTACCATTTGGAGACAAGCTAGGAGCGAATTTGTTTTGAGGAGAGTCGGTTAATTGTGATGGTTCAAGAATTTCAGGATCTATGGAATATATTTCAAAAGTTCCTGTGACGTTAGAAGCATATAAAATATTATTGTTTTTTGTCGACCAGCTGGGATCTTTTTCTTGGAATTCACTATCTATTATCTGTTTCAAATTATTCTCGACGGTATCTATTGTGTATATTCCTGAAGACCCTGAACGATAGGAAGTAAAAGCAATTGTTTTTGCATCTGGAGACCAGCTTGGCTGAGTATCGTGTAGATTTGTTAATCTGCTTATTTTTGTTCCATTTAAATTAGAAATATATATGAATCTTCCGTTTTCTTTCGTCTGTACAAAAGCGATTTTTGTTTTGTCAGGTGACCAAGATGGTTCTGAACCCCCGGTTGGTAATGGAATTAGGTTTCGTTGGTTAGGTTGTTCAGGGTTTATTGTAAATATCCGGACCAATGCAGTATCACCAGAGTCGTCATTTATCGTTTGGGAGGCATATATTATAGAGTTTGCATTAATTTTTGTAGGATCGACTATATTTTCAGATTGAGTTTTGCAGTTAGTGGTAAATACTATCAATAAACTGAAAGTTGTTAATCCCCAATAATGCAATTTATTTTTTTTAAGAAATTTTGTTAAAGATTTAATCATTTTATTAAGTGATCTAGCTAATTTACATTGTCAAAAGGTTGGCTAGTTACGAATTGTAATTGCCTCCAAGCTTCATAAGAGACTATTGCTACTGCATTGGATAAATTCAAACTTCTATTTTCGGGTTGCATGGGTATCCTTATGGTGTTAGGTATGTAGTTTTTGATGTTGTTTGGCAATCCATTGTCTTCTGGTCCAAACAAGAGTGTATCTCCGATTCTGTAATTTATGTCCGTATAGATGTGTGTCGCTGAAGTAGTGGTAGCAAAAATACGTGATATTTCATGTTTCTCAATAAAATTTGACAAAGAAGGATATGTTTGTACATTGGACATGACTGAATAATCTAGAGCAGCTCTTTTCAGGTTCTTGTCATCCAATTTAAACCCTAGCGGTTCAATAAGGTGTAGTTTTGCTCCTATATTGGAACATAACCGGATTATATTCCCTGTGTTATGTGGGATTAGAGGTTGATAAAGCAGAATGTTAAACATCAGTTTTATTATCTATCCTTCAATTCTTTTTTAAAAAGATTAGACCAGTTTTTGTACATAATGTTTTCTATGTCCGTTTGTTTGTATCCTCTTTGGCTCAATATATCGGATATCTTCATATAATCTTTTACAGTATCAACGTCGTGAGGTGCTCCTTCTGCACCACCTTGGCCATCTGTATCCCCTCCAATAGCTGCATGGTTAGAATTGCCAGACAGTTGACATACGTAGTCTATATGATCAACTAGATCTTCCAAGGTTATTAGCTCACTTGGAAAAATCTCCCTACGATTTGGTATGTGGCCTCCCCAATCAAGTTCATAGTGTTTATTCAGCATATATGTGTCCATTGACGCTCCAATAACTCCACCTCTAGCAATTACTTCTTTCAGAATATCATCGGGTTGTTGGCGCTCACCTGGGACTAGGCTTCTACAGTTTTGGTGACTTGCAAGGACAGGACCATCAAATATTTTGAATTCTTCTCTAACTGATTGATCAGAGGTATGGCTAACGTCAAGTATTATGTTTAATTTTTCCATCTCTTTAAGTAAAGGCTTAGCTAATTTTGTGAGTCCGCCATTTGTTCCAGTACCAGTTCCATGAGAATAATAACTGACACCATAATGAGATAAACTTATAACTCTTAGTCCTTGTTCGTACCATTCATTGACCTGCTCAGGGTAAACTATTGCATCTGCTCCTTCCATTCCTAATATAAACCCAACAGGAAGATCATCTGTGTTGTCTTGGTTGGATTCCCATAATTGCATGTGGTCTTCAAATGATGATTTTGTTGACAGTATTTTCACTTCATTTTGTTCATCCAATAATTGATAATAAGCTAATTGGCCTTTAGCCGATCCATATGCTGTTTCTGCGGACACGTATTCTCCATGGTCGTGTCCTGGTTTAAGTACGCATGCAACTACTTTCACCAGTGCAGCAGCAATTTTCCCCTTACGCATTTCAGGTATGGTAGCCATTGTTTCTTTGTTGTTCCATTCATAGGCTCTAGTTCGAAGTGGAGGTTCTGCTCTAACGTCTTCAATAGGCTTTTTCAAATCTCTGCCAGCAGTAATCGCGCCAACTGCCATAGGGTAATCGCCATCTATGATAATCATTTTGTTCTCCTCAATTTAACAGATTTTCTTTCATGTAGTTTCTAAGAGTGGTCTAATTCCCATATGTGAAAATAGTAAGGGAACAGGTTTGATAGTATCTCAGCATACGGTCCAAGGTTTGGTTTTTCTATGTTAGGGTGTGACCCGAAAAATAATTGAGCAAGTTGCCTTCTAGTTAGTTCTAAAGCTTGGTTGGTGTTTTTCGTTGATATGGCACTTTTGCCATCACCGAGTGTTACCGTTATAATTTCTTCTGTTTCTTTACATCTCAAACTAAAAGATCCTTTTGTGTTATGGGCTTTGTGGTCTAAATATTTTGTTATCGCTTTTATAAAGTCAATAAGACTATTTATTCTGATCATCATAAAACCTCCACTATCAGCTAGTTCTATTGGTTTGAATTTAGCATTAGGCAATTTTGATGTTAATAGTCTCTCGAGACTTGAATCGAACAATGGTAAAAGTGCTTGAGGAGATTTCTGAGGGTTATTAATGAAATAATTACACAATATAGTTTCGATGGCTTTAGGATTTCCACCGGTTTCTATTATTCCAGATTTATTTGAACCGTTCGCGTAAACCATATATCCTTCAACCTTGCTATCAAATGATGCAACCCATGTTTCTATCTTGTGAAGATTAAATAAAGTCCTGTATTCATCTTCGGTACGTTCTATTGTGTATGGATGATTTTTGTGAATAGAAATAACTTCATCTAATGTTTTTTGGTCATTTTTATTTAAACTAGAAATTTCAAATCCGAAATCGTTGAATTTTTGATGATCCGATGTGTTGATAGATATAAAGTTCCCTTGAGTTTTTACTGCTTCCCAGCCAGAGTTTTGATAAAAAGGAAATGTTTGCTCTCTGGTCCAAAGCAGAGAAATAGGCCAGTGATTTTTTTTCATAATTGATACGCAATCATTTAAGCACAATGTCCCGTAGCCTTTATGTCTATGGTCGGGGTGTGTTCCGGTAGGGCTGATAACTCCTGCTATGAAAGCGTCAGTAGGAGTGATTATCTTTCTAGGAGCTACAGGGACATGAGCAGCAACGTGACCGTCTATTTTTATAATTCGCATATAATCTAATTTGTTTAGATTAAATATTAGAGGGTAATCAGTATCTATACTCTGGTCGCTATCAGGTCTGAAAATACTGTTTATGAAAGCAATTACGTCGTTTAATTCTTCTGGTTTGCATCCTCTAGGGCCTTCCAATTATAAATCTCCTGTAAAATTTGGTTCATTATCAGATATCGGTAATATGCGTGTTTATTTTAGTTTAAAATCAATCTAATTCCCATAATGTACATGCGATATGAGTGATTCGATCAGAGTTGGTTATGTAATAACATGAAAATATTGAATCGTCGGACATTTGTGTAGATAGTGCATATCCTAAATCTGGCCTAGCTGTTTCTGGCATGTGGGCTTTGTTGACTATTCCAGAACTTAATCGTTTTCGAAATTCGGGTCCGGAGATCTTAAGGGCTTCGAAGTCAGTTTCTTCCATCGTGAATGATTCTGTTGGGTACCCACCGTCTTCTCGTAATATTATGGTGTTTTTTACATCCCAAGTATAACCATTATCATGACTTAATACCGCTCTAATTCCCATTGGATCTCTTCTATATCCGTAAGTGCACAAAATAGATCCATTACGTAGTTTTATTAAATCAGGAGGGGAGTGGGGAGCCCAGATTTTTGTGAGCACAGGGTATGTCCAAGTTTTACCATTATCAGACGACCAAGTTTGTGTAAAGTATCCGAATTCGTTCCTTGAAAGTCCCAAAACATTACCAGGTGAAGTTTCTAATAATGACATCTCTCCCATTAAACTCAAATTTGATTCGAATGCCCCCACTTTTATTAATTGCCAGTTTTTGCCATCGGGATCAGATCTCCAAAGGAAGTTGTGATGACTCCCGTTTTTGTCTGTTCCATATACAGGAATCAGAATTTCACCTGTACCCAATCTTGTTCCTCTGGCAAATGACATTAAAATCTTGAATCCGGGTACTGTCCATTCTTGACGTTCCCATGTTTTACCGCGATTAGTGGATATGGAGGTAAACAAAGTATTATTTCTTACAGAAATCAAATGTGATTTCCAAGGATGTGGATATGTATAAAATCCTTTTGATACGGCTTCAGATTCCTTTGAAATATCCCAAGGATGGAAACCGACAGTCCCCGCTGATATGAAAACGTCATCGCTTAGTTTAACTGTAGTTCTATCTGATCGTTCTCTTATTGTAGGTGCAGGCCAATTAAGCGGGATCGTTAAATCTTTATCAGTTTCCCAAGATTTACCACAATCATTTGATGCTAAAACCGTCCATTCCCCAATTACAGTATGATCTCGTGCTAAAGATTTCGAAAAACCAATTGCAAGTTTGTCGTTTTTTAAACAATTTAATATGGGGAATGCTGAGTAAATACCTGTTGATTTATATACTATACTTTCGTGTATGATACGCTTATGCATAAATTGTCCTGTTGAAAGATAAATTTTGCTTAAGTATAAATCAACAGTACATAAAATAAAATGAGGTGTTATTATGCCTATACTACGTAAAGAAGATTCTACTAAAGGAGACTTCGCTCCAGGTATTGAACGAACTGAAATAGTTAATGGTGCTTTTGGGTCGGATTCTTTAACAGTTGCTGACTTGAGTCTTGAAGCTGATAGTCAAGTTCCCACTCATTTTCATCCAAAAGAAGAAGCTATGTATATTTTGGAAGGGGAATTGGTAGCTCTACTTGGAGACGATTATGTAGTTGTAAAAGCTGGAGATACAGTTTTAGCTCCTGCAGGAGTGAAACATGGTTTTACAAATAAGTCGGGAGAACCAGCTCGATTATTGGCCATTCATCCTACAAGTAAAGTAGAAGTTCATAAAACTGATTAATGATTAAGGATAAGAATTGGTTTTAAATATTAAAATGTTAGGTGAATACTATGGCATTACCTGAAAGAATGAAGTTTGGAATTTTTTTGGCTCCATTTCATTGGGTTGAGGAAAATCCAACACTGGCTTTAGAAAGGGATTTAGAATTGTTGCAATGGTTAGATTATTTGACCTTTGATGAAGCTTGGGTAGGTGAACATCATAGTGCTGGATGGGAAACTATATCTTCGCCTGAATTATTTATTGCTACTGCAGCAGAACGCACAAAACATATCAGGTTTGGAACCGGAGTTTTGAGCATTCCCTATCATCATCCATTGATGGTTGCGAATAGAATGATTCAATTAGACCATATCACTAGAGGAAGAGTAATGCTTGGTGTTGGTCCTGGTGCATTGACGACAGATGCTCATATGCTTGGTATAGAACATACTACACAGAGAGAACGATTAGATGAAGGGTTAGGGATAATTAAAAGACTTTTGGTCGAAGATGAACCGATAACTTACAAGTCTGATTGGTTTAATTTAAATGACGCAAGAGTTCATTTAAAACCATATACTAAACCTCATTTCCCTATTTATGTCGCGGCTGCTCAATCACCTACTGGTATGCGTCTGGCTGGTAAATATGGAACAGGAGTATTATCCATTAGTGTGTTGCAAGATGCATATACTAACACCCTCAAAGAATTTTGGGGCATTGCTGAAGAAGTTGCATCTGAAAACAACCAACAGGTATCCAGAGATAATTGGCGTTTAGTGATGCCTGTCCATTTGGCTGAAACCAAAAAAGAAGCGATTGAACAGAGTCGGGAAGGGGCAGCTAAATATCAGAGAGACTATTTTGAAAATACAATGGGATTTACTGCAGGAAGAAATAAACTTGGAGAGATTGTACAAGGGCCTAGAGAAAAAATCGTAGAGGAAATGAATGATTCAGGTATGTGGTGTATTGGTACACCGGATGATTTAATTGAGACTATATTAAGGTTAGACGAACAAAGTGGTGGATTTGGCGGTTTTATGATCCAAGCCACAGAATTTGGAAATAGGGAACAAGTTTTACGAAGTTACGAGTTGATTGCGAGATATGTGATGCCTAAGTTCCAAGGCACAACAACTAGCCTAATAGCTTCCCAGAAATGGGCGGCAGACAATAGGTTTAAATTAATGGAAGCGAGGAAAAAATCTATAGATAAAGCGGCAAATCAATATACCAAAGAGCGAAAGCAAAAAGGTAGTTGATTAGAATTTTTAACAAAGGAGATATTGATGTTAGAGAGGTTTAAGGTTCCAGCAAATGAACAAGTACATGTTGCAGAGGAATCATTACGGCATACTGTAACTTCTATTTTCGAAAGAGTAGGACTTTCTAGAACTGATGCTATGGAATCATCTGATGTTCTAGTGACCGCGGATTTGAGAGGAGTTGAGTCTCATGGTGTGTCGAATATGCTTAGGCGGTATGTTGAATTTTATCAAGATGAGGTTTTAAACCCATTGGGCAAGCTAACGATAATATCAGATACCCCTTCTGCTGCTACAGTAGATGCTGACAGAGCATTGGGTATAACTGTAGGTAGAAGAGCGATGGAAATTGCTATAGATAAAGCCAGAAAAACAGGGGTAGGGGCAGTTACTATGTTTAACAGTGGCCACATGGGAGCATTAGGTCATTATGCCATGATAGCTGTTCAAAATAACATGATAGGTTTCGCATCAACGGCAGCGGGCACAGGTGTTGTTCCAACTTTTGCTTCAGAACCTAGATTTGGAACTAACCCATTCGCTTTTGCTGCCCCAACTCGAAATGAAGCCCCAATCTTGTTTGATGTTGCAACTACTGCAGTTGCCGGTAATAAATTGGAATTGGCTAGAAGGTTGAAAGCTTCCTTATTGCCCGGGTGGATCTCCGATTTGGATGGTACACCTATTACCCAAGAAACTGATGCACGTGATAAAGGAGAATACTATCAACTGCCTATTGGAGGTTCTAGGGAATCAGGTTCCCATAAAGGTTATGGACTGGCGTTGATGGTAGAGGTATTGGGTTCTATGCTTTCCGGTTCTAAATCAGGAATGATAAAAGATGAGTCGGATTGGATTGGTTCTAAAAGCTTTTTTACGGCTTATAATATAGAAGCGTTTACAAATATGGATGAATTCATGACAAACATTGATGAAATGTTAGTTCATTTAACAGAAACAAAGCCTTCTCCGGGCAATGAGAGAGTTCTTTATCCGGGGTTAATTGAGCATGAAGAGTTTCAGAAAAGAGTTATAGAAGGAATACCTTTACACACCGAAGTAATTGATTGGTTTGACCAAATAACCAAAGAACTTGCTTTAGACCCATTAGAATTGCTTAATGATTAATCAATTAATGGGTTTTTAGGAAACATAACAATTCCTGGTTAAATCTCTCCGGTTGTTCCATGTTTACCATATGCCCTGCATGTTTTATGGTTTCTAATTTCGAATGTGCAATGCCGTTTTTGAGTATGTCTGAAGTCATATGGAAATAACTTGAGTCGTTTTGACCTATTATGATTAGGGTTGGTACTTTTATTTCGCTTAGGCGGGAATTTGCGTTATATGACTCATCTGCAGGTGGATTGTTGGAGACTGTTTGGAAATTATGACCGTTGATTATTTTTCTAAGTAAAGAATTGCATCTAGGATTATTTATTGCCGGTGCAAAAACCGGATGATTATACACTAACTGAAGAGTTTGTTTGTATTTACCTGACTTGATGGTTTCTAGGATTTTAGCGTCTATTTCAGCTGTTTCAAAATTTTTATCCACTCCTGAAATTGCAGGAGATACCAATGTTAAAGAACTCACGTTATTTGGATATCGTAGACAAAAATCTAATGCTATTTGCGCCCCAGACGATAGCCCTATTAAATCTGCTTTTTCTAGATTCAAATGTTTGTGCAACAAAAACAGGTCATTTTCATGTGAGAATTTGGTCTTAGATTTTATTCTCGATTTTCCATATCCCCTCTGGTCGTATACTATTGCTAATCTTTGATGAGCAACGATATCAAATGAATCATTCCACATATCTGAATTTAGACAAGAGCCATGTATGAATATTGCAGGATGGGTTAAGCCAAGATGTTTATAATATAAAGAATTGGTTTGCGATTTTAGATAAGGCACGTTACAGTTTTTTTATTGTGTGATTAAATTCTCTTTTCAGGGCAGCTTTTGCAGCAAGATAGCCACACATTCCATGGACTCCGCTGCCAGGCGGTGTAGAAGAAGAACATAAATATAGCCCTTTTGTGCTAGTAGCATATGGAGTTAAAGACCAATCTGGACGGGTGAATAATTGTCTGTAATCTTGTATGCCTCCCGCTATATCACCTCCTATGTAATTTTGATTATATTGCTGCATGTCTACAGGAGTTTTAATTGTCTTTTGTATTATTAAATCTTTAAACCCAGGAGCAAATCGTTCTATTTGATTTTCAATTCTATCTGTCATGTCTTCATTTGATCCATTTGGGACATGGGAGTAGCCCCAAAGCGTGTGTTTACCATTAGGAGCTCTGGTTTTATCAAATAAACTCTGCTGGCCAATCAGTACGTAAGGATTATCAGGATGTTTACCGTCGGATACTTCTTGTTCCGATTGAGCTATTTCTAGAGACGTTCCTCCCAAATGTATCGTACCTGCTCTATAGCAATCTTTTGAAGCCCAAGGTACAGGTTCGTCCAGTGCCCAATCAATTTTAAATACCCCAGGTCCATATCGATATTTACTTATGGATTTGAGATATTTTTTTTTAATTTTATCGCCAGCAATAGAAATTAATTGTTTAGGTGTAATGTCACATAATATGATTTTTGTTTTTGGTAATTCTTCTAAAGAATTTACGAAATTATCAGTTTCAATTTCACCACCGTGTTCTAACAGGCATTTTTCAAGTGCATTAGAGATACTTTGAGAACCAAACTTTGCAATAGGCCATCCAGTATAGTGTCCAGCAATGTTTAATGTAAGTCCAATGCCTGCTGTAAATGGTGAATCCAAGGGTTGGGTGGCATGTGCAGCGATTCCTGCAAATAAAGATTTAGCTCTTTCAGACTTAAACTTTGAGTTAATTAAACCTGAGGCAGATCTTGCTCCTATCAAACCAAATCTTGCGGTTTTAATCGGATGCTTTGGAAATCGTAATGGACCTAAAATATCTTCTATTATATATGGCCAGCTTTCCACCAAAGGGTCAAATAGTTTCTTGTATGACTCTGCATCTATCCCAAGACCAAATGCAGTATCGGTTATAGAACGTTCTAGAATTATCGATTCTCCATTATCGAGTGGATGACCTACTGGGGATGTAGGGTTGATCCATTCCAAGCCATAAGATTCAAGGTTTAACGATTTGAAAAACGGTGAATTTATACCTAGAGGATAGAATGCTGAACAAATGTCGTGCCTAAATTCAGGTGCAGTTACATAATCAGAACGTACCCCTCCGCCAATAACTTTTGCTCCTTCTATAACTAAAACACTATAGCCTTCCCGGGCAATTGTTATTGCCGCCGAGAGACCGTTGGGTCCAGAACCTATTATTATGGCATCGTATTCTTTCAAGTTTTGATTACATTATATTGATTTAGAAATCGTAATAATAATTAGGTATTGTATTTGTTTGCTTTAATTTAACCAACTCAAATGATGTGATTCATATACCATATTTTTAAATATTTCCAATTTAATTTTAACAAAATATGTAAATTTAACACTTTAATTTACCTAGAAGTGTAGAGTTTCTGGTTGTATTTTCAAATGTATGAATGTCTCACAGGTCATGTTATTAGATTATTTCAATCACGTTCGAAATGATTTGTTTTATCCATGTGAGATGGATGTGTATTTGGACATGATTATTAATACTTATCGTCAATAGGTGAACAATATGAATGAAAATCCAGCATTAAATCACTATAATCAACAGTTTGATCAAAGGGGAAAAATCAATGACGATAATCCTACCGAATATGTTGAAAAGGATTATGTGGATGATGAAAGTGCGAGAAATTTTAATCTCAATCAAAAAAGTGAATTTAATTTAGATGTTATCGAAGAAACGAACGGGAAAAACAGCAAAGTAGCTACTAAAGAAGAAGAAGAGGTAGAGAAGGATTCGGATTTAGATGCAACTAAATTATATCTTCACGATATCGGCAAGCTGGAATTATTAACTAAGAAAGAAGAATCCATTCTTGGTAGGCAAATAGAAATAGGTGATAGGATCAGCGAACTATCAAGTGAATTTGAAATTAAAGAAGATCCTGCGTTCAACTCTAAGATTGTTGCGGTAGCGATAAAGTTGGTTTGTTCCAAATTTAAGCTTGTTCAAAGTTTATTGAAGATTTTAAAGCAACCGTCTGAAAGTTCTTTCATTCAATTGGCTAATAATGAAGAATTTAGAGATAAAATAGACTCGTATTTTGATGAAGAATTAATTAATAAACTTTCACAGAAATTAAATGAGACTGTTGGTCAAGTTGAGCAACAGATTAGAGAGCTTTCTATTGATATGCAAATTGTTCCTGAAGATGTTTTATATATTATCGATAAAGCCAGTCTTAAGACTCTGTTTAAAGAAACAAATAAAGCAAAATGGGTTAATACTTTTTTGGATTATGAACCACTTTGCCGATTCCACGTAAATAAATTGATTGCCGAAAATGAATCCGCAATAAATAAATTGACAGAATCAAATCTACGTTTAGTAGTAAGTGTAGCAAAAAAATATTTAAATAGAGGTATGGCCTTGCAGGATTTAGTCCAAGAAGGCAATATTGGCTTAATTAAAGCTGTAAATAAATTTGATTATAGGAAAGGACATAAATTTAGTACTTACGCTACTTGGTGGATAAGACAATCTATTACTAGAGCAATAGCCGACCAAGCAAGATTAATACGTGTTCCGGTTCACATGATTGATACTATGAACAAAGTTAATTCAGTTAAGCGAAAAATTACTCAACAGCAAGGTCGAGATGTAACCGATAAAGAATTATCAAATGCAACAGATATTTCTCAAGAAAAAATCAAAGAGATTAATAAATTATCTGAATTTCCTATGTCACTTGATATGCCGTTAATTGAAAATGAAACATTACTTTTATCCGATGTAGTGGAAGATAATAGGGATGGTGGACCAGTTCAAATAACTACTGAAAAATTACTTAGGGATCAATTATATGATTCATTAGAAACTTTGAATGAAAGAGAAGCTACAATTGTTAAATTGCGATTTGGACTAAATGATGGTGAGACTATGACATTAGAACAAATCGGCGAAAGATTCGGCGTTACCCGTGAAAGGATAAGGCAAATTGAATCAAAGGCTTTGAAAAAATTAAGACATCCAGGTCGGTCAGCCAAGTTAAAAGAATTTGTTTAGAAAGTTAAAACGGTTCTTATGCTTTTACCTTGAATTAAGTCGTCAAAAGCTTCATTTATTTCATCTAGGGGCCTGTATCCAGTAATCAATTCGTCTAATTTAATTCTTCCAGTATTGTATAAGTCAAGAATCCAAAGGAAATCGTGCCGTGCTCTGGCCCCTCCATGGAATGCTCCCATTATGGTCCTGTCAAGTAATATGTCCCAACCTTTTATAGATAGCTCTAAGTCTGTTGGTGGTATCCCAACAATAACTGTAGTCCCACCAGGTCGAGTTGATGTGAAGGCGGTTTTGATTACTTTTGGGTCTCCAACTACATCGAAAGCAAAATTCACTCCTCCAGAGGTAAGGTCATTTATTGCCTGAACAGCATCAACTTTCGTAGGGTTAATGGTGTGTGTAGCACCTAACTCAATTGCTTTTTCTAATTTTGAATCGACTGTGTCAACTGCTATTATTTTACTAGCTCCAGCTATACTGCAACCCTGGATTGTATTTAATCCTACTCCTCCACACCCAAAGACAGCTGTTGTATCGCCCATTTTAACCTTAGCTCTATTTATAACTGATCCAATCCCGGTTATTACTGCGCAACCTATGATGCAAGCTTTATCTAATGGAGTTTCTTGAGGGATTATAACTAATTGATCTTCAGGTAGTACAGTGTATTCTGAGAAAGTCCCAACCATGTGGTATAGTTCAGTTCCGTTTTTTTTGAAACGTGTAGTGCCGTCAGGCATTTTAAATGTTCTTGGGTAAGTTAGGCACATTGTTGGTTGGCCAATAGTGCAGTTTTTGCATTTGCCGCACATTGAGTCCATTGACAAAATTACTTTATCACCAACGTTTACGGTTTTAACGTTTTCTCCTACCTCAGTGACAATACCTGCACCTTCATGTCCCATTACTAATGGTGTTCTGGTAGGAGTGAAAAACCCGCTTACAAAATGGTAATCGCTATGGCATACTCCTGCCGCTGATAATTTGACCATAACCTCTCCCGACTGAGGTTTTTGTAATTCTACATTTTCGACTGGTAAGGGGAACCCAGGTTTGTAAAGAACTGCTGCTTTCATTATGCCACCTCTGTAATGATAAAAGTTAGAAAATATGAATTGAAGATAACATATAATGTAAACTTCACCAAATATATTTTAAATAAATTATTGCGTAGAAAATGAATACTGATTGGTGTAAAATTTGTACTCAATTTTGTAAATAGAATGGAAGGTTTTATTGATATGGATAAATCGGATTTTTATTCGGTTTTAGGAATAGCTAGAGATTCTAGTCAGGACGAAATAAAGAAAGCTTATAGAAAGCTTGCTATGAAATATCATCCAGATAAAAACCCTGATGATTCTGATTCAATGAAAAAAATGAAGGATATTAATGAGGCTTATGCTGTTTTAAGTGATCCAAGTAAGAAACAATTGTATGACACTTATGGACATCGAGGGTTAGAAGGTTACACACAAGAAGATATATTCTCGACCGTTGATTTTGATTCAATATTGAAAGGATTTGGATTAGGCGATTTATTTGGGTCTAGGGAAGGGTTTTTTAGTGGGTTCTCCTCGCGTTCTAGAGGCAATAGAAGTAAAAATGTTGGTCAAGGGGCTGATTTAAGATATGATTTGGAAATTGATATTAATGATGTCGTTCATGGTTTAGATAAGCAAATAGAAATTACTTATAAAGATTCTTGTTTGGAGTGTAATTCTACTGGCGCTGAAAATGGATCTGTTGATTCCTGTACTTATTGTGATGGAGCCGGACAGGTTATCGCTGAACAGCGTTCTGGATTTACTGTCATGAGACAGGTTTCTCCATGTCTTCATTGTGGAGGGAAAGGAGTTCAAGTTAAAGATCGTTGCAAAAAGTGCGAAGGTTTAGGAAAACTAGATGTAAATAAGAAAATAAATATAACTATCCCGGCTGGATCTGATGATGGTCATGCTATAAAGATAGAAGGTGAAGGTGGAGCAGGATCTTCTAGGTTTGGAGATTTGTACGTTGTTGTATCAGTTAAAGAAGATGTTAGGTTTTTTCGTAAAGGCTCAGATGTATACACTGAAGAAAATGTAGATAGCATATTAGCTGCCACCGGAGGTTCAATTGATATTGAAGGTTTAAGGGGGACTTTACTCATGAATCTTCCACAAGGTTCTCAAAATGGCGATAAGGTAATTATTGAAGAATCTGGATTGCCAGAAATTGGCTCATCGATGGTGGGTAGGCATATTGTAATATTAAAACTGATTACTCCTACAGGTCTGAATAAAAAACAATTGGAATTGTTAGAGCAATTTAATAATATTTAAACCTAAATCTAGTTAAAAATAATATGTATAAATTATTAAATTGTAAAATTTATATATGAATAATTTATATCAAAACTTATATTGTTTAATCTATTAACAAGTTTAGGTATTGACAAAGGGACTTTAAAGCAATAGACTCGGATGAATTATGAAATGCATGCCAATAAGGTTTGCAAAATTTCTTATTCCGAAGGAGGATTAAGGATGTTAGGAAACATAAAATTCAAGGCTAAAATGGCGGTCGGTCTAGTAATGGCCGTATCCGTACTAGCAGCGATCGCTTGTGCAAGCGACGAGGCTGCTGCACCTGCAGCTCCTCAACAGCCTGCTGCTGCTGCTGCTCCAGTTGGAGCATCTGCGGCTCCTGCGGCTCCAATGGCTGGTGCGCCTGCACCACAAAAGCCTGCTGCTGCATTACCTGCTGCTTCTGCTCAACGTGGTAAAGCTCCTGCTGCACCAACGGGACAGAGCGCTGCACCGGTGACGGCATCAAAGCCTGTCTCTGTAGCTAAAGCTGTTGTAGGGACATGTTATGTGGTTGGGGAGCTCTCAACAGACTGCCCACCAAGAAGCCCACACTTGTGGACTTCCCCTCCAGAAATTCCTGGAGAGAACTGGTGTTACTGGTGTTATGACG
>VFGY01000017.1 GCA_009392195.1 SAR202 cluster bacterium
AAATTGGGACGTCACTTACGTTTTATGCACAAATGGAAGCAAAGGTAGCGGAGACGAAAATATTACCTCCGAAGAAATAGCCGCTATAAGGAGAAATGAACAAATTGAAGCTGGGCGCGTTTTAGGGCTAAAAGATGTGGTCTTTCTTGACTACGAAGATAGTATTTTAGAACCTTCACTGTCTCTGAGAAAAGATATTGCTAGACAAATACGAAAATATCGCCCTGATGTTTTGATTACTACGTATCCCGCCCGCAATCTTAATAGTCACTATGGACTGGGTCATCCTGACCATATAGCAGCAGGAGAAGCAGCGATGGCCGCTGTGTTTCCAACAGCAAGGGACCACCTTTCATTCCCAGAACTTTTAAAAGATGGGTATGAACCACACAAAGTAAGTGAAGTCTGGATAATAGGTGCTCCTGATCCTGATCTATGGGTTGATGTAAGTGATCATATGGAAACTTCAATTAATGCATTATTGCAACATTCTTCGCAAATGAGCCGTAGTGATGAGGAAACAAAAGAAATGATGTACTCGGGCCGTAGGGAGCGTGCAGAAGGTAAAGGCATGATTTATGCCGAAACATTTAAACGGGTAATAATCGAAAAAATAAACTAACAAGTTATGATTTACTATTATAAATCCCAGGGATCTTTCGGTGGTTTATCTCCACAGTTCGGACAAGGTTCAAATTGCTGCCATAACTGTTGAAGTTCGTAACCACATTTACTAGATCTTAAATCACCTACATTTTCATTGAATATCTTTCCTTTTTGTTTCCTCCACCAAGAGAATATTTCCCAACACTCAGCGAGTCCCCAAGCTCAAAGGAAACCTACCACTGGACCAATCACAATAATAGGAATAGTTGCATAATAATATTCCGTCTTAATAATCACGATAGTGCCAACAAGCCAAATCACTATAGTAACAATTCCTGCAAAGAAATATCCAAGAAGACTTTTAGACATTAATCACACCATTGTTTAAATAACATTATATTCCTGCTATGTTATTACATGACAGCTAGAAATATAAATGGTCGTTAGCAAATCACTCCAATCATATAGGTAAGACGTATGACCATAAAACGCGAAAAATCCTTAGAGAATCGTAACAATCACACTTTTAGTCTTATTAAAGCCATTCACAATCTATCAAAAGATGTATGATTTATATCTAGAAACAACAAAATAACGGGGTGTGACGCAGTTGACAGCGTGCATCGTTCGGGACAATTAGGTCACTGGCTAAAGTCCAGTCACTCCGACCAATAATTCCCATACCTGCTAAAATAAATATCGCGGAAACCATTCGATAAAGATATCGCAGTAAAATTTACTTATATAGAATTTTCACTTAACTAAACCACAAGGAGCACTTGATGAGGATTGTTGTCATAACAGCAAATTCAGAAAGGCACAAATATTTTTGCCACCTAGTCAGCAATGAATTTGGACACCTTTTCACAGGCATTGTGAACCAAAAACCTGGTAGTGCTAAAACCCGCAGTCGGAAACACGAAAGTTTTAAAGATAAAAGCATTAGGATTATAAATATTATGTTGAATAACCCTAAAATGTTTTTGCAAAAGTTAAACAATAAGGTTCAATCAAAACTTAATCTTTTTAAACGTATACCAACTCAAAAACCTTTTGGTATGCATTGGAAAAACGTTGGATTTCCTGAGATTCCAATTCACATCACACAAGATGTCAATTCGGAAACTACTGTGAAAGCGATTAAGGATATGAAGCCTGATCTAATTATGGTTTTTGGAGGGAAGATTCTCAAGAATACAATTATTGATATCCCTAAAACGATTATTAACATGCACTTTGGAATTACCCCGTTTTACAAAGGTGCAGGGTCTTCGATTACTGCTATCGGAAGACTAGATTTCCGCCATGTTGGTGCCACGGTACACTTAATCGACAATAAAATTGATCATGGGAACATAATCAATTACTACTTCCCCAAATTCAAAGGAGACGAGTCAGCAGATTCAATTCAGTATAAAACCATACATGCCGGTCTTATGGGTCTTCTGGAAACAGCAAAGACAATAGTTTCAGGAAAACCTATTACCTCCTATATTCAACCCCCTTATGGAAAAATTTATTTTTCTAAAGGTGAAGACCGAAGAATTGCTACAGATAAAGCGATCTTACATTTAAATAGAGGACTGTTTAAGGAATACTTGATCAAATCTGGGGAATTACAAAATTCTTCCTCAAAACAAAAAGAAGTCCCACCTAAAATCCTGAAAAGTGGACTTAACCCTGCTCGTTTCCAACGTAAATTGAAAAAGGTTGTTCGATCAATATCCCCTATGCATTTGGAGAATGGAGTATACATCGTTTTGTACCATCACATTTCTTCAAGAGATGATCCTTGGATTAATTATTTTGGGCAATCAGGAATGTCAAAAATTTCCACAAATATCGACCTTTTTGAGGATCATCTCAAATATTACAACACAGAATTTAATGTAATCAGCCTTGAAAAAGCACAATCCATTCTTGAAAACAACGATGGTAATATTGACAGTAAATATCTTGTAATTACTTTTGACGATGGTTACAAGTCTGTTGGGAATCTAGCTTCTCCAGCACTTGAACAATATAAAAACCCTTACACATTTTTTGTCTGTGGCAATGTATTACTTCGCAAGCAAGGACTTGCCAGACTGCGACTCTCATTCTTACTTAAGCCAGAATATCTAGAAGAAACCACCCGAAATTACAGGGATAACTTCGGAAACGTTTCTTCTCCATGGAATGACTTCAAAAATGAATTCAATCTTGACAAAAACCAATGGGTTCATGATCAATGGTCTAAAATAGTACCAGAGCAAAAAAAGAATGGTGAATTACCTTTCTATTTCTCAACTGAAGAACTTCTTGATCTCCAAAGAAAGGAAAAAGGAAGACTTACACTTGGTTCCCATACTTACTCTCATGCAATGCTCTCACACCTGAGTCCTGAAGAACAGAAACATGAGGTAATAGATTGCCATATCGAATTAGAAAATGCGTTGGAGCAACGTTTATATTATTTTAGTTACCCATTTGGTGGTTCCAAACACTTTAATCACTATTCTGAATTACAAGTCATGTCTCTTCCACACGTAAGAGCTGTTTCAGCTTATGGATTTGTAAATAAGTTCTATTACCCAACAAATCTTCTTAGAATAAGTATTGGGCAATACTCTATTTCGGACATTAAACGAAAGTTCCAGAACTTTCAAAGCCCGTAGTTAATCGGAAAATAGATGCCTTTAAGCACAATCATATCTAGCAATAATTCCAAAAAAAGGATAATTGCCTGAGCGATTTTGGAATCCTTGAATATCCTATATTTAAATATGTCTTAAGTTGGAGTAAGTATTAAACCACATGTTTTCTAAAAATGTTTTACGTAGTATAGATGCAAACCGTACTGTTAAAAACAAAATAGTACAATCAATTTCGACCGGTAGATCACGCTTACATATTTCCGTCACTGATTTAATAAATCCAATGCAATCCTATTATAGGTGGATACATCCGGAGATAAAAACACCTATAGACAAATTACACTATATCCTTTCAGGTACTGGCTTTCATGAAATATTCAGTGACATCGTAAGTACCGAAGAATATGTTGAACAATTACTTGAATATGAAGGAATTGTTGGAAAAGTAGACATATTTGAAGATATACCAATTGAATTAAAAACAACTG
>VFGY01000018.1 GCA_009392195.1 SAR202 cluster bacterium
CAGATTGCAGATACTTTAGCTATGATTGCTGGAACAAAAGAGTATCAGTTCTGTTGATGTCGAAATTGGAGAAACTTTTATGAAAACAACTGTAGCTGGTGGTAGAGCTTGGCATTTCAGTCATTCAATAGGAAGGTTATCACCTGAGCATAACGAAAGCAGGTTTGGTAGTACGGGTGGGTCAAATTATGCAATGGATGTAGCAATAGGAAATGATGAAGTCTTGTTTATTTTAAGTAGAGGTTTTGGGTACCCATCTGAAGCGCATGGAGTAGATATAGGTTGCCGTATAGGGAAAACTACTTACAAAGAACACCATATTGGAGATTTTGCTAGAGGGTCTTTTACTTGGCCTAATAGCATAGCATTATCCGATGATGGAAAATTATATTGTTCTGATGAATATGAAAATAAGATATATATTTTTGAAACGGATAAAGTTATACCGTATCCTGGATTTAACCCTGCTGGAGAGAGTATCTCTGAGTGGGGTGTAAAAGGTGATTCACCTGGTCAATTAAACGGTCCTGCTGGATTAGACTTTGACATGGACAATCGTTTGTACATAGTGGATAGCTTGAACAGTAGAATTCAAATTTTTAATAAAGAAGGGGAATTTATAGAATGTTGGGGGCAATATGGTGATAGAGAAGGTCAATTTAATAATCCGTGGGGTATAACTATTGATGCTGACGGATATGTATATGTAGCTGATTGGGGAAACAATAGAGTTCAAAAATTTACTGCTGATGGAGAATTCGTAATACAGATTGGGAAGAGTGATGATTCTAATGTTGCCCTTGACCATCCTTCCGGAGTCGGGGTAGACAGCCAAGGTGACATTTATGTTGTAGATTGGGGTAATAGAAGAGTTCAGATATATGAGCCGGATGGTGAAATGATTGCATCTTTATATGGCGATGCAGTTGAGTTTAACAAAGCAGGCCTTTATAACTTAGAAAGAGACCCTGAATCGATTAAAAACTTAAGGCAAAATGAAGATATTAGCCCCTATACATCTAAATTCGGTAGGCCTATCGGATTAGCTGTTGATAAACAAGATAGGATTATCATTACCGATATCAGAGGCAGGCTGCAAATTTATTGTAAGGACAAAGAATATGCAGAACCATCTGCATAAAAGTGAAAATTTGTTTGAATTGAATTTTATAGATTATGACTAACGTTAGTAAAGTGGAACATATTTTAGGAGCAAAACCTGTTGAGCCAGTAAGGAAACAGATTAATGGTAAACGGCATTATATAGTTGAAGAAATTCAAGAAGCTCCGATGGTTTCTGTGACTTCAGTTATAAGCGATGTTATAAGTAAGCCAGCTCTAGTTAATTGGGGCAAAAATCTGGGGATTTCAGCAGGGGTGGATACTTTAAAAGATTATATTGGGACATATATAACAGAAAATATTGTTTCAGAATTCAAAGAAGAAGCCAAAGTAAAATTAGCAAAACTTTCGACCTCAGCTGCAGATTATGGAACAAAAGCCCACAGTCTAATCGAAGCGATTATCAATGACGAAAATCCTCAAATACCTCCAGAATATAAACCTGTTATAGATGCCTTTGGTTTGTGGCAAGAAACTACAAATATTGACCTGGTATTGAGTGAGATGTGCGTGTATTCAGTAGATTTACAGGTAGCAGGTACTTTGGACGCCTTGGGTAGCAAGAACGGTAAGATTATCCTCATAGACTGGAAAACCTCTAATGGGTTTTATGAAGAAATGGCGTTGCAATGCGGAGGATATGTTTGTTGTCTAGAGGAAATGACTGGCCAAGTCATAGACGAAGGATGGATTGTGAGATTTGATAAAAGAACCCCGTTATTTGAGGCTAAATCCGTAGATATACCCAAAGCTAAATCAACATTTATCAAAGCTAAATCATTTTGGGACGACGCTATTAATCAAACTTTGTGGAAATAGTTCTTTAACACCTTAATTATAAAGACAGTATTACTCTAACCTAAAATAATTGTGGGATATTGAGGTGCTTTTGTGCGGATAGGTTATAAACTCCCTGAATAACGGTCCAATCTGTCGTAGTCAACCCGTTCTTGTTTATTGAATAGAGACCATCATCCCTTCTAACTATATAATTTTTTTTCACTAAAGCATTAAGTCTATTATCGAAATATATTTGAAAATTACTTTTGTGATTAAGGTGGTCCTTAAAAAAGCGTGGGTAAATGTCTGCCCAGGTTTGATTTATTGTTGAAATGGTTTCTTTAACAGGACTTTTTTTGAAGGGGTTTATGGTTTTTGGTTTATCAGAGAATGAGATCTTATCGTCAATCGTGAAAGAATTGGCCATTATAAACTTGCGATATTCGAGGCTAAGATTAACATTTTTTGTTAAATGATAACTAGCGGCTATAATTATCTCCCGTCTAGTGAAATTGCTGCCTACCCAATATTCATAATCACGTTCCGTGTAATTTCTCCAACACATTAAAATACTTGTATCTATCACCGCTTGCGGAGGCTTAGGGGTTGAATTTCTTAAGGAGGATTTAACTTTAGTTACGCTTACCGGTTTGGATAACGATTGGTTTTTTTTAATACCTAATAAATGATCGATAAGTTCTGTGTAGCTCACTCCTGATGATTCTGTTAATTGGGATAATGTTTGATAAGCTTCACGACTTATTTGTAAGCTATGGCGGTTTTTGCCCATGTCATAAAAAACGAAAAAAAGTATACATTGGTAACATCATTAAATGTTAACACTATGTGTACATCATGTAAATATATAAACCATCATTGTGGTTCTAAAATCGGAGGATTTGCAAAACAATTTATATGGTAATAAACTAAAACAACCGATTGAAAACGGGAGTGGTAAAGCTTTTCGAAATGGATAAACCTAAAGGAAATATGAAGGGAATTAAAAAAGTGGACTGCCATTTATGTGGATACAAACCACTAAGTGAATTTGCGAACGAAGTACTGACATTTTCCCCTAAAGATTATTATCGGAGTGTGTCAAGAATCAATGTTTGGGACGGTACTGATAACCAGTCTTATTTTAATATTAACCCAAAAGCGGACACTTCTGATTTAGGTGTGGTCTGCTGTGTATGTTCAACTCACATAAATGATTCAAAATGTTGTGTAGGGGACAGAGCTGATGAATTCACTGGGAAAAGTAATTTTTGGTGGGAAATAGAAGATGAATATTTTGATAAAGATTTGTACTTGCACGATCACATATGTGAAAGATACCAAGAACATAAAAGAAATAGCGAGTGTTGGCAGCCGCAATCAGAAATGGAGATTGCAATGGGAAAGTGCAGGTATAAATTTCACAAAGATAGAACAGGGTAGACTACATACAAAATGTAAAAGTAATCAGTCCTCGTCTTCTCTTAGTTGCTGAAAATCGAGTTTAAGGTTTCCTTTCAGGTTTTCTATATCTTGGAGGTCGGTTTGCGTGAGGTTCCAATCTCCCGCCTTGGCGCTATGCAATACCTGTTCCGGAGTTTTAGGTCCAATAATACTTGATGTGATTCCTGGTTGTGCGTTGACCCAGGCAATTGCCAATTGAAGTAAATCCCTTCCATTGTCCGAAGCCCAACCTGATAATTTTTCAATGAAACCGAAAATTTTCTCATATTGTTGTCCTGTCATATTGCCGTACACCTTTCTCCTCTCGTCATCTTCAGCGAATTGTGACCCCAACTGATATTTTCCAGATAACAGGCCTTTAGCAAGTACAGAATGGGCTATTACCCCAATTCCATTTTTTAAACAAAATGGTATCGTAGAAACCTCTGTTTCTCTGAAAAGGATGTTATATCTTGGTTGAGAACTATGTATCTGCCCATACATTTGTGCCGTATCGGTCTGTTCGGCGTTAAAATTAGATATTCCGATATAACGAATCTTTCCTTGGTCTTTTAATTTAAGGAGATTCCCCATCGTTTCTTCAATAGGCCATTTGGATTGTGGGCTATGCAGTTGGTATAAATCTATATAATCAGTTCCAAGCAATTTCAAACTCGTTTCTAGAGCAGTTATCATGTGTTGCTTTGAATGATCTGCTCCAGAAAGTTTGGTGGCTAAAAATACCTTGTCTCTTTGTCCGGATATGCCATCGCCAACTAATTTCTCTCCATCGTTATATCCCTCAGCTGTATCTATAAAAGTAATTCCTTCGTCAATGGATGTTTTAATTGTTTTTATTCCATTTTCATAATCTATCTTGCCAAAACCACCACCTAAAGGCCATGTGCCGAGGCATATTACAGGTACATGAGCACCGTTGATTCCTAGTTGTCTTGTTTGCATTGCTATATCCTATTTTATTATCTTTCGCCTTTAAGGGCATGTTGTGGATTATAAATCATTATTTGGTCGATTTCTTCGTCAGAAATACTAAGATCTTGTCTCATCATTTCCAACCATGTTTTGGGGATATACTCATATCCTCCTCCACCGTAAGCGACATACATTGGTTTTACACAAACATCGTGGGACAAAAGAAGATGATCTATATTTCCAGAGGCTATGATTTGTCCAATCAGTTGCATTTCTCTTTTGGATTCAAACGAATTTTTAGTGCCGATTCCTTCAAAAGAAACAAAAGCACCTCTATTAATAATTTGCATATGGTAATCATGGTCTGGATTAATATTTGCGTGGCTGATTATCACAGTTCGGAGGTCCACTCCCTCTTCTTCAAGGATATCAAGTTGATCAAGTGCCACTATACCTGCCCCCTGATGTGTAGAAATGGCGAGCCCTGTTTTCTTTTGTGCTCTTGCGGCTGCCCTTAATACTCTTTCTTCTACAGGTGATATATAGTTGAAATGAGCACCGATTTCCCCGATTATCCCGGATTTAATTTGCGTTCCTTCGATCCCCACATTTATTTCATTAATGATTTGTTCAGATATCTCGTCAGTTTTTAATCTCCAAAGGCTCTTGTCATAGTACGGTTCCCTATACCAACCGCTTCCTAATATAATATTTATACCTGTTTTACGTGATATTTCCTGTATTTCCAGAGGATGTCTCTGACGTAAAATGTTTGTTCCTCTTAAACCTCCATTCGTTTGATCGACTATGGTAGTTCCACCAGCCTGCTTGTACAGAATCAATTCCTGATAGGCTAATTCTTTATCTGCTAATAGACGATCGTGTAGCCAAACGTCTACCCGAGCATCTAAAAAGATATGCTCGTGCATCAGAGTAAAACCTAATTTACTTGAATCTATGGGACCTAGTACGGTAGTTATTTCAGACATTATTTTCGAATGTGTAAATATTATATTCGGTCGGCGATTGCAGTATTATACATGATATTACTTAATGCAGCCTGCTCGATTACTTTATCTGTCGATATTACTACTGGACCGTTATTTTTCAATGCAATTTCTACTTTACTACTAGATTTAACTGATAAAGTTCTTTCGCCGTCAAGTGCTAGCACACATGATGATTGGGCAATCTTAGTTCTAGAATCTGTCTTTATGTATTTCCAATTTTTTATAGGTATTGATTTGATTAAGCCCGGGGCTAGTGGAACTTTAAGATTTTTTGAATTTGTGGAATTAGCTCTAATATGTATACCTTTGTCTTTGTTTAGTTCATCGCCTGATAGCATATAAGCAATCGATGAAAGTCCGGTTGCAGTTGATTTTGCTTTTATAACGAAAATCTCAGATAATTCCGAAGTGGTCCAAATTGCCTTTGCTCCTACTGAATCTGTAAAACTTACGGCAATATCTACTAGAGCGATGTCTTTGAACGAGTTATCAATCCATACTTCTAGCGAATTAGATTTATAGGTTGTTTCATTTATGTTTACAAGATTTTTAGATACTAGTCCTGCAGCGATTCCAGCAATTGTGCCTTCGATATTTTCGGGGAAAACGTTATTTGTACCAGTAGATATTGGTAATATTGGTATTGTTGTACATCCCTTTGCAACAGCTCTGTTAGTCCCATCGCCACCAAGGGTAATTATGCAATCTACTTCTAATTCTTTTAGTATTTTAGCCGCATTTGTGGAATCCATTTCATTATCGATCAGTCTCATGTCGAGAGTTTCAATTTTCAAGTTTTTTGATCTGTAATTCTTACAATTACTGGATATTCCATCATAGTCAGGCATCATCAATACCTGTTCTACTCCTACTGAATCTAAACCCACAAATAATCTTCTAAGGGTATTTACCTTTTCATTGTTTGAAACATAACGCCCATGTGCCACTAATCGTCTTATATCCTTTCCTGCCATAGGGTTTGCAATTATGCCAATCGTTGTCAATATGAGTCCTTATTTTGATTAAAGAAGAGATTTTCCTTTGAGGGCTTCTTGTAATAATTTAGGTTGTATATGACTTCCCGTGATTATTGCTGCAACGTTTTTACCGTTCAGTCCTTTGATTTCTGTAATGCCTGCGAGGGATATTGCTGCAGAGGTTTCAACAGCTATTTGTTCTTGCTCAAGTAGAGTTTTTACTGCCGGTAGGAGTTTAGATTCTTTTACCAGAAAAACACCATCGATAAGAGGTTTGATCTCTTCAGTGATTTGTTTTATTGGTATTCTGACCGATAACCCATCAGCAGTGGTTTTGGGCAAAACTGATTCATCCCAATCTATTCCAGTGAGTGCTTGATACATTGCGGGGGAACCACTTGGTACCACACCAAGTACTTTTGCTGATGGAAGAGATTTTTTTATCTCTTTAGCTATACCTTTTATTAGTGATCCATTGCCAACTGGAACTATAATATAATCCCAGTCACGTGAAACAGAAATTATTTCCCGAGCGATTGTAGAAGAACCGGATACCATTTCATTTAGAACTCCATCTTCCCAGAACAACAATTGTTTTGAATCAGAGTATTCCCTCGCCATATTCTTGGCTGTGTCAAAATCGTTCCCCTTTTGGATTACTTTTGCGCCCGATAAACGTATTTTTTCCACTTTCGATTCCGTAGCATTTTCCGGTACGAATACTGTTGTCTTGATTCCGTGCAATTGTCCTGCAGTGGATATTGCTAGTCCGTAATTTCCTGCTGATGCGACGCATACTCCACTAGCAGGTATTGAATTGCCAAGAGAATTCATAGCTATCAGGGCTCCCCTGAGTTTGAAAGAACCTATAGGAGTACAATCTTCTCGCTTCAACCAAAGGTTTAAATTTAGTTTTTGGCTTAAACTCGTTGCTTTATAAAATGGAGTAGGAGTCCAGTTCTGCTTTGATATTATGTCATTTATTTGATTTGAATTTTGCATTAAACTAGCTTATACCAGTATTGATATATGTGCCAAGAGAGACAAATAGATGAATAAACATGTGATTAGTGTAGATATGGGTGGTACAAACATACGTGTGGGTGTTGTCAATCAATATGGTGAAGTAAAAAAGAAAAGGTCGATGCTGACTAATGCTCATTTAGGTAAAGAAAGCGTAGTTGAAAGATTGATCGCATTAATACAGGATATGCATAAAAGTTGCATTCAAGAATATGAAATAATCGGATTGAGCTTAGCTGTCCCTGGTCCTTACGATGTAAATTCAGGGGTTTTTTACAACCCGCCAAATTTGCCGGGATGGGACCGGTTTCATTTTCGAGATATTATTGAAAAACATCTGAATATACCGATATACATTATCAACGATGCCAATGCAGCTGTGTTAGGAGAATATATATATGGGGCGGGAGCTGATAATAAAATTAGACATTTAGTTTATCTGACTCTAGGTACTGGAGTAGGTTCTGGAGCAATAATAAATGGAGAGTTATTGCTTGGGTCTAGAGGATTTGCCCCTGAGTTTGGCCATATGACTATAGATAAAAATGGGCCTGTTTGTAATTGTGGTAATGTTGGTTGTTTAGAAGCTTTGGTATCTGGTACAGCTATATCCAAATTAATAAGGGGAAAAATAGGAAACGGTGATGCTTCTATTTTGAATGATATGTGTAATCGTAAAATCAATCAAATAAATGCTGAAATGGTAGCTGAGGCCGCAGAAAATGGTGATCGTCTTGCTCTATCGGTTATTAAAGAAGCAGGAAGTAACTTAGGAATTGGTCTAGTGAATATTATCCATTCGTTTGATCCGGAAATTATTGTTTTTGGTGGAGGGTTAAGTGCTTCTTTAGGAATGATGATGCCAAGTATTAAATCCGAAATATCACAAAGAGTAATGAATAACCAAAAAGATAAAGTTAAATTGGTTGTCTCTAAAATCGAGGAAAATGTTGCTCTACTCGGTGCATCAAGTGTGTTTTTTGACGCTATGAAAAATGAAAAACAAAATTGACCTTATAAGCCCAAAAGAGATTGTGGATTTACTGGAGGTTCAATATGGCAAAGCTATATGGAAACGCAGGCACGAACCGTTAGATGAACTAATATTAACAATATTGTCTCAACACACATCTGATATAAATTCCGAAAGAGCTTTTAAGTTGTTAATGGATGAATTTGGCGATTTGGAAACTGTTTTAAGAGCCGAGGTTCCAGAAATCGAAAGAGCTATCAAATCTGCTGGGTTGTTTAGAATAAAAGCTATAAGAATCAAAAATGTTTTAAGTTATATTTTTGAGGAAAGAGGTAGTTTAAACATTGATTTTTTGGCTGATTTACCTATGAAAGAAGCAAAGAAATGGTTAACCGACATTGATGGAATAGGTCCTAAAACAGCTGCTATTGTTTTGTGTTTTTCATTTGGGATGCCTGCTATACCAGTAGACACTCATGTATATCGACTTGCAAAAAGATTAAGGTTAATAGGTCCCAAAATTACTGCTGATGCTGCTCACGATTTATTGGAGAGAGTAGTTGATCAAAACATGATTTTTCAATTTCATGTGTACTTGATTAATCACGGTAGGAATATTTGCAAAGCGGTGCGCCCAAGGTGTGAAAGTTGTGTTTTGAGTCACAAATGTCCATCTCGGATCGTTTAATTAAATGTGATCTGAAGGATGAATTTAATTACCAATTTGATTTCAAGATAATCAAAGAATCATTGTTCTTTATGGAACTCGAATATATAATTTTGCTATAGATGAAAATTATTAACTATTGTAAAGAGATGTCACTTTGGATTCTATAAAAGTAGCTATATTAAATATTACCGGATATGCAGGTGTAAATCTTGCAAGAATTTTGCAAAGGCATCCTAACGTTAAAATTGTCTCTGTTACAGGTAGAAGTGAGGCGGGGTCTCAATTATCCGATATTTTCCCTCATATGGGTGAACTTGATATTACAATTGAGCGTGAAATATCTAAGGAAGTTGATTTGGTTTTTTCGTGTTTGCCACACTCGGCTAGTGCTTCGATATTGGAGCCTTTTATCCATAAAGGAGTGAAGGTAATAGATTTAAGTGCTGATTTTAGGCTTAATGATCCTGCTGAGTATGAGTCCTGGTATGAAACAGAACATCCTTGTCCAGAATATCTTCAAGATGCGGTTTATGGATTACCAGAATTGCATGAATCTCAAATAAGCCAAGCCAAATTAATTGCCTCACCAGGGTGTTATGCTACTGCTTCGATATTAGCTCTTGCTCCTATCGTGGATTCCGGTATTTTGGATGGAGATATAATAATCGATGCTAAATCAGGGGTTTCTGGTGCAGGAAGGTCAGCTTCATTAAAAACAAATTTTTCTGAAGTAAATGAAAATGTTTCAGCTTATTCGACAGATGGTCATAGACACCTACCAGAAATAATGCAAGAAATTGAGTTACTCAACAAAGGTATAAATCTTAAAACAACAATGTTGACCCATTTGATTCCAATTACGAGAGGAATTATAGTGAGTTGTTATGTCAACCTTGCAAACAAAGATTCCGGAATTTATACACAAAAGGAAATAAATCAAATATACAAAGATTTTTTTTCCGGCAAAACGTTTGTTAAAATTAGCGATAATCCTCCTAGTACTAAAGAAGTTTCAGGTACCAATGGATGCGTAATATATTGTACGATTGATAAGAGAACAAATAGACTTATTGTGGTATCAGTTATTGACAATTTGATTAAAGGGGCTGCAGGTCAAGCAGTTCAAAGTATGAATATAATGTTAGGATTAAATGAGAAAGAAGGACTTTCTCATTTGGCTCTTTATCCATAATTTGATTTGAGGATGACAATTGCGTAAACGAAGAGTATGGCCAATAGTTTCAGGACTGTTGATATTTGTATCTGCTTGTACTGGAGGGATGTTTTTATATGTAGCGAATCAAACATCCGATTCTGCTTCAGCAGCAGCATCATTTTTGGATTTGGTAAATAATGGTCAACTTGAAGCAGCATACACTAGTACACATCCGACTTTTCGGAGTTCCCAAACAAAAGATGAATTTTTCCAGCAAATGAAACTCATGGATATGCGACTCTATGCTTTAGAACCATGGCGTGATAGAAGAATAGAGAGAGGTTGGGAAGTAGAATATAGAGGAGTATTGCATCAACGTAACTGGTATAATGACCCTCTAGAGCTGGATTTCAAATTAGGTTTGCGAAAAGATAACAACCAATGGAAAGTAGAATACTTTAACGGCCCTTGGAGGATTCCGTTTGAAACAGGGCCTGGAGCTTGGTTTAGCAGAATACCTTCGATGCAAGGATTGGAAGATTTAGTCACAGATACTATTATTGATTTCAATCAGGCTGCTGAATCTGGCGATTTGACTACGTTTTACGAAGAAACTTCAACTGCGCTCAAAATCAACGTTTCACAAATTCAAATTGAATTAGCGTATGAAAGATTTGTCAACGAACCGATAGACTTGTCTATAGTCTCTGATATGGACCCTGTATTTGATGGATTACCCATGATAGATCGAGACAGAAGAGGAGGAGATGTATTTGTAATTTCGGGTTATTTCCCAATGGAACCATCCCCTTTGCCTTTTGTATTGAGATATCATTCATCTAGCGTAGATAAAAATTGGAAACTTTATAAGTTCTTGATTCAGTATCCCACTACGGATGAACTTACTATGCAGCATTGCCTGAAATGGTTGACGACTCAAAAAGTTAAAGACATAAATCAATGTTATGATGCTGAAAAATCAGAGGATTTACAACTGAATATCAGATAATATAGAACTATAAAAACTAAAACATAGATAAGGCTTGAGTAAAATATTTGTTTCTGGCCCCATCGTCTAGAGGACTAGGACGGCGCCCTTTCAAGGCGCAAACACGGATTCGAATTCCGTTGGGGCCATTCTTCATTGCCTCATATAGTGTAAGATATGAGGTTCAAAGGGTAATCAATCGCAAACATAATTCTTACAGGGGCGATAAAGCATGAAAATCGGTTTTTGCTACACTGCAATTGTTTTGTTGGTTTTTATAGTTGTAGGATGTTCTAACGATGAATTTCAAGAAATCGGATTCCAATATGAAGATAGTGGTTATAGCATAAGCCCTTTTGGACAATCACGATCGACTGAAGGCCCGGCGCCAGCTATGGCTTCTCCAATGGTTCCATCTCCGCCAAATATGAGTAGAGATCGAATTGCTAAATCTAGGAATGAATCCCAATCAAATTCTTCAGAGATTGTTACTGAAGATTCAAGCATATCCAGTAAATTAGAAATTCAACCCGATGTAGACCAACAAGTTGCTGAATTGGTTAGTTCTGAAAGGATAATTGTAAGAACAGTCAACATGGGGGTAGATGTTGAAAGCATCGCGGATGCATTGAATAATATTTCTGAAATAGCTATTAGTATGGAAGGTTGGGTAGTTGATTCAAATAGAATTGAAAATAATTCAGGTAGAATTTCTATTAGGGTTCCTTCTTCAAGTCTTTCATCATCTGTAGCGTCCATACGTGCACTTGCTAGCAAAATAGATTATGAGAATTCTAGTAGTCAAGACGTCACTGAAGAGTATGTTGATTATGTTTCTAGAATGAATACTTTAACATCTACCGAAGAAGCCTTGTTGAAATTATTATCTAAATCTGAAAATGTAAGTGAAGCATTAAAAGTGCAACAAGCTTTGGGTAATTTGCAAAAAGAACTAGAATCTCTTAAAGGTAAGATAAAGTTTTTGGAACAAACATCAGCATTTTCTTTGATAAACGTTGAGTTATCTTTGGATCCTGCTTTGGTTATTGTGGATGCGGGGTCGGATCAGAGAGGATGGTCTGGTGAGGTTTTAAGGTTCAAGTCTTTTTTCTATCCTCCTGAAGGGATAGAAAATTACACGTTTACTTGGGATTTTGGCGACGGTACACCTCCAGTGACCAACCATAGAGTTTCATCTACCAATAAGCCTGGTGAGAAAGTAACTGCTACAGTTGCTCATCAGTTTTTTGACCAAAAAGACTCACCGTTTATGGTTGAGGTTAAAATCAGTGGTTTTGGGGAAGATGGCTTGATTGAAGGTAAAGATGATTTAGTTGTCACGATTTCCGATAGGCCAATCATAGAAGTATTTGCTGGTGACACAATACAAGTAGAATCAGGTAAAGAAGTAACGTTTAGTGGTTCTTTTACAAGGCCAAAAGATATTGAAGAACTCAAATATGTATGGGATTTTGGTGACGGGTCTGTAGCAGTTACTGGCGAAATATATGAGGGGAATACGACTGCTGAGGCGATACACAAATATAAAGATTATCGTCCATATCCATATACCGCTACTCTAACTGTTACTGGGAATAGTGAATTAGGTGAAGTCGAATCTCAGGCTATGGTCAGCGTTTTTGTTACAGAATCTAAGGGTTGGTTTGGTGGAGGTTTTGATTTTGTTGATACTCTGAAAACTGTTGTTAGGTCGTTATCTATAGTGGCAAACTTGTTGGTGATTTTGGTGTTTTGGGTAGCCATATTTAGTCCTTTGTGGCTTGGGGGTGCTGCATTAGTTTGGTTCTTATGGAAACGATTCCGTCGCTTAAAGCGCTGAATATCTAAGTTTAGTAAATGAATTTAGAGAGACATTTTACCGCCACTGGCTTTGTAGTAGATGACAAATCTATATTGTTACATTGGCATAAAAAATTGAGTATGTGGTTGCCCCCTGGCGGACATATAGAGCCGGGAGAAGATCCTGAACAAGCTATAATCAGGGAAGTGCAAGAAGAAACAGGATTATCGGTCAAGGTTTTTGATATTGGCCCACAACTTAAACAAAATTACCCGGTACAGGTTCCGCCACCTTTAACTATATTGATTGAGGATATAGATGATCCTGTATCTGGATTTCACAAACATATTGATATGATTTACGTATGTACTTTGGTAAAACCGAAGGCTGAAGGATTATCATCTGTGAGGTGGGTTTCTAGGGATGATTTGGTGCATCAGACTCCAATCTATTTACAAAATGATATAGGAATTGCTCCTCCTGAAGATGTGTGTAAATTAGGAGTTTTGGCTATTGATTTAGTAGGAAAAAATAAAAATAATTAGCACTGATGTTAAATGTTAGAAATTGTTACGTATCGTCATGCTTTGAGTTATTGAATGATATTTAGATTAATGTAAGGTAAATTTTTGTATGGATAGAAAAGATTTAAACGATAGTGTAAGAAGATATAACCCTGCTGCGATTGAGAATAAATGGCAAAAATCTTGGAAAGCAGATGGGATTTATGAATTTAAAGAAGATTCAACTGATCCAAAATGGTATGAATTGACTATGTACCCTTATCCATCTGGCGATTTACATATTGGCCATTGGTATGCAATGGCTCCATCTGATACACACGCTAGGTTTAAGAGGATGACTGGATATAATGTTTTACATCCTATGGGATTTGATGCATTTGGACTGCCTGCAGAGAACGCTGCTATAAGAGATGGTATTCATCCACAAATAAGGACTCAGAAAAATATTGAAAACATGAGAAATCAATTGCGTTCCATGGGAACCATTTATGATTGGAATAGAGAATTAGTTACCTGTGATCCTGAATATTATAAATGGAACCAGTGGTTTTTTTTAAAATTGTATGAAAACGGATTGGCTTATAGAGATTTTGCTCCTGCTAATTGGTGTCCTTCATGCAATACAGTCTTGGCTAATGAACAAGTCAAAGAAGGTAGGTGTGAAAGGTGTGATTCCGAGGTTACTAGAAAGGAGTTGAACCAATGGTTTTTTCGAATAACCAAATATAGCGAAGAATTATTAGATACAGCAAAACTGAAATGGCCTAACCGTATAAAAATGATGCAAGAAAATTGGATAGGCCGTAGTGAAGGTGTGGAGATTAAGTTCGATATTTCTGAATATGGATTAGAACAAACAGAACTAACAATGTTTACTACCAGAATTGATACCGTATTCGGAGTGACGTTTGTAGTTATAGCTCCCGAACATCCTTTAGTTGGTGATTTATCTAGGCCCGAGCAAAAAGCGGATATAGAGGAATATATAAAAAATGCCCGAATGCAATCTGAAATCGAAAGAATGTCTTTGGATAAAGAAAAAACAGGGGTTTTTACAGGAGCATTTGCAACGAATCCAGTAAATGGTTCAAGAGTGCCTATATTTATTTCAGATTATGTGTTGATGACATATGGAACAGGTATAGTTATGGCTGTACCTGCCCATGACCAAAGAGATTTTGATTTTGCAAGAAAATATGGAATTGATATAAAAATTGTAGTTTCACCTCAGAACTGGGACGGAGATGGTTTGGAAACCGCTTTTCCTGATGATGGAATTCAAGTGAATTCTGGACGATTTGATGGGATGATTACTAAGGATTCTAAAGTAGCTATAGCAGATTATGTTGAAGAAAATGGTTTAGGTAAAAAAACGATTCAATATAGGATGAGGGATTGGTTGATTTCAAGGCAGAGATATTGGGGGACTCCTATACCTATAATTTATTGTGATAGTTGCGGTACAAAACCCGTGCCATATGAGGATTTGCCTGTGTTGTTGCCTAGAGATGCAGAATTTAAGCCTACAGGCGAGTCCCCTCTGAAATATAATGATTCTTTCACAAACGTAGAATGTCCTGAATGTTCTAAGCCGGCTCGAAGAGAAATTGATACTATGGATACTTTTGTTGATTCTTCATGGTACCAATTTAGATTTATTACTCCACACGATAAGAGGTCTCCTTTTGATTATGATTCGGTAAAAAGGCTAGGTCCAGTTGATCAATATACCGGAGGAGCCGAACATGCAGTGATGCATCTTTTGTATGCAAGATTTTTCACGAAAGCGATGAGAGATTTAGGACTACTTGATTTCGATGAGCCGTTTTTACGTTTATTCAATCAAGGTCACATAATCTATCAAAGTCAGAAGATGAGTAAATCTAGAGGCAATGTAGTTGCTCCTGATGAATATGTTGCAAAATATGGCGCTGATTCAGTTCGTTGTTATTTAATGTTTTTAGGACCTTGGGATCAAGGTGGGGAGTGGAGTGACTCAGGCCTTAACGGTGTAGTTAGATGGATTAACAGATTATATGAAATCGTGTTAAGAGATAAGACAATGCTAGAACAAAATAGCTCGGTTTTTGAATCAGAACAATCTTTGAATAGAATTCTTCATCAAACAATTAAACGAGTATCGGAAGATTTAGAAAGATTTAAATTCAACACGGCAATCGCGGCTTTAATGGAATTCACCAACTCATTAAATAGCTATTGGAATACTCAACAAATTGGTGTTGATTCATGGTCAGATAGTATAAGGAATTTAGTATTGATGCTAGCTCCTTTTGCACCTCATTTGTCTGAAGAGTTATGGGGGAAAATCTCAAATGAATATAGTGTACATTCACAAAATTTTCCTAAATGGGATCCAGAGTTTGTAAAAGAAGATACCTTTAATTTAGTTATTCAAATTAACGGTAAAGTTAGAGACAAAGTTTTGGCTGATGCAGCGATAGATGAAAATCAAGCTAAAGAGATAGCACTTAGTAGAGAGAATATTTCCAAATATGTTGATGGTAAATCCATAAAAAGATGTATTTATATATCCAAAAAATTAATTAATATAGTTGTTGTATAGCATTTTAGGAGTATCGTATGAAATTTAAAATAGCAGTCCTTCCAGGGGATGGTATTGGAGGGGAAATCATTCCTGAATCGGTGAAAGTACTTAATAAAATAGGTTCGAAATTTGAGCATGAATTTATGTTGGGATATGGAGATATTGGTGGAAATGCGATTGACTCGAAAGGGACTCCACTGCCTCAAGACACATTGAAAATGTGTGAAGACTCTGATGGTATTTTGTTTGGGGCGGTTGGTGGTCCGAAATGGGATGACATGAATGCTAAAGTTAGGCCAGAAGATGGTATTTTGACTCTCAGAAAATCAATGGAACTATTTGCCAATTTAAGACCAGTGAAAATTTTCCCAGCTTTATCTTCAGCTAGCCCTTTAAAAGAAGAGTTAGTCAAAAATGTAGATATGGTGATTCTTAGAGAATTAACTGGAGGATTATATTTTTCACAACCCAAAAAGAGATGGGTAGATGATGGTGAGAGATACGGAATAGATACACTACAATATTCAGAATTTGAAATTAGTAGAATATTACGAGTTGGTTTTGAATTAGCAAAAACTAGAAGGTCAAAACTAACCTCGGCAGATAAAGCAAATGTTTTGCAAACAGGTAGGTTGTGGAGAGAACTAGCTATAGAAATTTCAAAAGATTACCCAGAAGTGGAACTTGACCATATTTACGTAGATAACTTAGCTATGCAATTGATAAGCCAACCTGAAAGATTTGATGTTATCGTAACAGAAAATACTTTTGGTGATATCTTGTCAGACGAAGCTGGCGTTTTAATCGGTTCTTTAGGGATGTTGCCTTCGGCTAGTTTAGCTTATTCTAAGGACGAATCGAAACAGAATAGAGTTGGCTTGTATGAGCCTATACATGGAAGTGCACCTGATATTGCTGGTAAGTCTATTGCCAATCCAATTGGTATTATCTTGAGTGCCGCTTTAATGCTTGAATACTCCTTTGGCCTATTTAAAGAAGCTGAAGCAATTAATAGGGCAGTAAATACTGTATTAGAAATGGGTTATAGGAGTGCAGATATTACTTCGGAAAAAGGAAAATTTATTTCCACATCTGAAATGGGTGACTTGATTGCTGAAAATATATAACGCGACTTATATTTTCCTTGTTGGATTAACAGGAGGTTATATTGAACACAACAATTCCTAAAGATGTTAGAGTTGCAATAATAGGTGGTGGCATAGCTGGTTGTAGTGTAGCTTATCATTTAGCTGCCTTGGGCTGGAAAGACGTCGCTTTGTTTGAACGTAAAACTTTGACTGGTGGAACCAGTTGGCATGCAGCTGGATTAGTGACTCAATTAAGAAATACCAGAACTTTGATTGATATTGCTAGATATGGGACCGATTTGTATTCGAGGCTTGAAAAGGAAACTGGATATCCTGTTGGATTTAATCAGACTGGTAGTATTACCGTCGCCAAAACCAACGGTAGATTAGCTGAATTGAGGAAAATAGCTTCTTTAGGTAAATCTTATGGGATAGATATAGAAGAAATATCTATCCAGCAAGCAGGCGAGATGTGGCCTGGGCTTTATACAGAAGATTTGAAAGGAGCTATACACATCCCTAAAGATGGTCAAACTATTCCAGCCAAAACGGCAATTGCTATGGCACGAGTTGCTCAAGATAATGGAGTTAAGATATTTGAAAATGTAAAAGTTATAGATATTGAAACAACCAATGATTGTGTTTCCGAAATAAAAACTGATCAAGGCACTGTTAAATGCGAATATATCGTTAATGCTGCAGGTATGTGGGCAAGGGAAATTGGGTTAATGTGTGGAGTAAATATACCTTTGTACGGCGCTGAACATATGTACTTGGTTACAAATAAAATAGATATATCAAAAGACATGAAATCACTTAGAGTGCCAGATGACCAGATATATTTTAGAAGAGATGTGAGTGACTCTGATTCACTATTAATGGGTGGGTTCGAGACTTTAGCTAAACCTTGGGGTGGAAGGTCAATTCCTGATGATTACCATTTTGGATTGCTTGACCCTGATTGGGAGCATTTTAAAATATTTTGGGAAGCCGCTATAAAAAGGGTCCCTGAAATGGAAAAGTCGGGCATTAACCGATTTTATGTGAGTGCAGAAAGTTTTACTCCAGATAACAATTATTTGATGGGTGAAGCTCCAGAAGTAAAAAATTTTTATGTAGCTGCTGGTTTAAATTCATCAGGAATAGCTGCTGGTGCCGGTGTCGGTAAAGCGGTAGCTGAATGGATTATTGCAGGGTACCCAACTATGGATTTAGCTGAAGTAGATATATCCAGATTTTCTGCATTTCATAACAGCCCGTCATATTTGAAAGATAGGATTAAGGAAAGGGTAGGTAGTGTTTATGATATGCATTGGCCTCATCTACAACCCAAGAGTGCTAGAAACGTTAAACAATCTCCATTGCATTCCTACCATGAACAAAACAGAGCATGTTTTGGAGAACATGCTGGTTGGGAAAGACCCAATTGGTATGCACCTGTCGGAGTCGAACCTAAAATGGAATACTCATATGGAAAACAAAATTGGTTTGAGTATTCAGCCCAAGAACATAACGCTGTCAGGAACGGTGTGGGATTGTTTGACCAAACAGCGTTTGCGAAGTTTATAGTAGAAGGTGATGATTCTGAAAAAGTCCTTCAAAATATATGTGCTAATAACGTAGCCGTTAAAAATGGCACGGTAGTCTATACTGCTATGTTGAATGCTCGTGCAGGAATTGAAGCTGATGTAACCGTTACTAGAATCGAAGCTAACAAATATATGATAGTTACTTCATCTTCAACAGCAACTAGAGATTTACGTTGGATTAAAAACAATATACCTCAAGGTGCGCATTGTTTTGTTACTGATGTTAGTTCAAGTTATGCTGTTCTTGGAGTAATGGGTCCGCATTCGAGACAATTATTAACCCAAATAGTTGATGTTGATTTGTCAAATCAAGAATTTCCATATATGACAGCACAATACATGTATTTGGGATATATAAGGATATTGGCGTTAAGAGTTTCCTACGTAGGAGAATTGGGATGGGAATTATATATTCCAGTTGAATCAGCAAGGAATGTTTATGAAAATATAATGGGAAATTGTAAAGGTTTGGATGTGGTTCATGCTGGGTTTTTTGCAATGGATTCTTTAAGGATAGAAAAAGGTTATAGAGCTTGGGGTACGGATATTATAGATCAAGATACCCCAATAGAAGCTGGTTTAGGTTTTGCAGTTGATTTTTCAAAATCGGATTTTATTGGCAAGGCTGCATTGTTGGAACAACGTAACAAAAAAATAAATAAACGATTGGTAATGTTTAAATTAGATGATCCAGATGTGTTACTTCTGGGCGAGGAGCCAATTTATAGAAATGGTGATTTGGTTGGACGAACTACAAGTGCCAATTATGGTCATACGTTAGGATGTTCAATTGCTATGGGGTATATAGAATCTGAAGAAGGGATATCAAAAGAATACGTTAAAGACGGATCATACCAAATTGAATTGATGGGTGAACGATATAGTGGTCAAGCAAGCTTAGTGCCGTTTTATGATCCGAAAGGAACGAAAATAATCAATTAAATTATGGAAGGTAGAAAAATACGAATTGAAATTGAGGGGCTAGAATTCACAATAGAAATTAATTCTACTCAATTAGCTGATTTAGTATGGGATAAACTTCCGATGGAAGCATCGATAAATTTATGGGGTGATGAGATTTATTTTCAAACGGATATTGAGTTTGAACCTAATGATTTAAAGCAAGTTGTTGGTATAGGTGATGTAGCATTTTGGCCTCCTGGCAAAGCGTTATGTTTGTTTTTTGGTCAAACCCCTATGAGTACACGCGATGAAATTCGTCCTGCAAGTGGAGTGGATGTTTTTGGGAAATTGCTAGTTGAACCAAAATTGTTAAAAGTAGTAAAACCTGGACAATCGATAAATCTGGCAAAAGTACAGGATTTATCCTAGAGGCTTTTAAGTATATAATCAAACTATAAGAATCGTTAAAATTGATTTTGAGGTGAAAATTTAATTAATGAAACCCAAAGATTCCCAAGTAGAAAATTCCGAAGAAGAAAATGAAGTTCCAATAATACCATGCAAAAAGAATAAATCTCATCAATGGATTATTGAAGCCCCTAATGGACCTGCAAGTAGTGGCAAGTGTGATATTTGCGGTGCTACAAGGGAATTTAGTAATTATGTAGAAACATCTGCTTGGGGGTACGATATTTCTGCTGGACAAATATCATCTGATTAAAGAAATTCGCCTTTGTTAAATAAATCTTGGGCACTGTCTCGTATTAGGTCACTAGAATCACCGATTTGTGTATTGTCAAAGTTGTAACCGCGTACTATCGCTGCTCCAACGCGATTTGTTTTGCCCATTACAAGTTCTGAAGCAGAAGCAATTTCGTCAGCTATAGCTATCTCGGTGGAAGTTAAAATTGATCCATAATCATCACTAAGTCCTTTATAGTTTTTTATTGGGTGAAGTCCAGCAATTCCAATGCAGACATTCGTTTGCCCATTTCTCCAAGCCCTTCCAAAAGTATCTGTTATTATCACCCCAAGATTAGTTGAATTAGTTTGTTCTAATATTGTTTCACGGATCTTGCTGGCGGATAAGTCAGGGTTTATTGGCAACAATGATACCTCGTCATCTCCTAATATATTAGAAGAATCTATCCCACTGTTGGCACATATAAAACCATGGTTGGTTTCAGTTATAATTAACCCTCTTTTTGTGTCCATAGCAACTATCCTAATACTTTCACTAAGGATCAATTCTATAAATTTCGGGTCTCTATTTATCTTTTCGGAAAGAATTTCAGCTTTTGGGGAAGGGATTACTTCAGATAATTTCTTCGTTCTGCTTTCTGATTTAGAAATTAATTTTTGAGTGATTACTAAAATATCTCCGTCGATGATTTTTATCCCTTCGCAGTCAGATTGTTCGATAATCAATTGAGCTAAATTATCGTTGGGCGCTATTTCTGGTAAATTATTGATGGGAATAATTGATATGGTGTCTTGTTTTTGGTACTTGTTTCTATTCACTGGTTGGACTCGTTAATTTTTACTTGGTAATTTTCATGTTTTTGAAATGATATAATTTTTTAATTCAACATTATATAGGTTAATTCAAATGAAGATTCTTCGCAGTTTACTTTTTATACCCGGCAATAGGCCCGACATGTTATCTAAGGCTACTAAATATTCACCAGATGCTTTTGTACCAGATATGGAAGATTCGGTTCCGTTATCAGAAAAACGAAATGCAAGAAAACATATTGATGATGTAATGGGGAATTTATTGAGCTTGGATGTTCCTGTTATTCCTCGAATAAACTCATTGGATAGTGGCTTGGCTAATGACGATATTAAAATAGCTTTGAAGCATGCAGTTTTTGGGATATCTGTTGGTAAGATCAGTTCATCTGCTGACATAAATAAATTGAGTAATATAATTGCAGTTGAAGAGATTAATCAGGGACGTATGATTGGTTCTACTAGATTAATAGTATGGATTGAAACATCTGAATCCATTATTAATGTTAAAGAAATCGCTAATTCTTCTCCTAGGATAGTAGCTTTGGCGTTTGGTGCAGAGGATTATACGAATGACATGGCTATAAACAGGAGATCTGATGATTCAGAAATTTTATTTGCAAGACACTCTGTAGCTATAGCAGCCAAATCTGCTAATTTATTATCTCTAGATACCCCGTATTTTGAATTCAAGAATCATGAGGGTTTAAAAGCAGATGTCGAGACTGCCAGATCAATTGGATTTACCGGTAAGTTTGCAATACATCCTAACCAAATAGAGGCTATAAATAATGGATTTATTCCTTCAGAAGAAGAAATTGAATATTCCAAATATATTGTGTCTGAATATCAAAAAGCCGTTAAATTAGGAAAAGGTGCAATTGGGTTGGATGGTTTGGTTATAGATGTTCCAGTTGTTAAGCGTGCACAGGCGGTAATTGATATGCTTCACAAGATGAATAGTCGAGGTTAAATATAATGCCAATAGATTTAATTAAATTGGAAGGGATGGTGTTTTATGGATATCATGGTGTCAACGAAGAGGAAAAACTTAAAGGTCAGAAATTTGTAGTTGATATCGACTTGTTTTGTGATTTAAGCTTAGCGGGTAAATCAGATGACCTTTCGGATACAATAAATTATTCTACTGTTTACAGAATTGCAAAAGAAATTTTAGAAGGTGAAAGCTATAATTTACTTGAAGCCTTGGCTGAAAAAATTGCAAATTCAATACTTTCTAATTGGCCGAGAATTACGGTTAAAATAAAAATATCAAAGCCAGATGTGCCAATTAAAGGTAGCTTTTTATCGAATGCTGCTATTGAAATAACAAGAAAGCTATAAATATCAATCCGGATTTAGGGCCAATTCGTATAATTTAGCGTTGATAATTATTTCAGTTAAAATTTGTGGGTCCCAATGTGCATTATAAGTCGTAGAATAAACGCCTATGTTATTAGAATTATTGTATTCAACAATATTATAGACATTATTCAATAAATCGTATTTGGAAATTTCCGGAATGTTATCCGGAAATAGAAGCTGAATTTGTGATCGGTACCAGTCATACTGCATTAAAGGCAACGCTATTACTTTAATACCATGTTCAGGATTAGATATGTGTTGGGCGTACCATAATGAAAAAACCTCTTTATCAGTATTGGCCAAGATTACTGAGTCAGGTGGTAGATTGTTAATCATCTCATCGATATAAGATATAGCTGGATTTGTTTGCGTTTGATTCAGAGATTTAAAGTTAGAATAAATTGAGAATGTAGGAAGAATCATTATTATTGCAAAAGAGAAAATTATCATTGAAAGTGTTTGCAAATATCGTTGTTCAATTAATGTGGTGTTTTTCAGCAGAAATAGTATATGCAAAAAACCAATTGATATTCCAATCGATATAATTACTAATGCTGGTATCATTAAAACTTCGAAGTCGATTGAGTTATAGGCTAGCGAATAGATACTGAGAATGATGGTGGAAAATGTTAGTGGGAAAAATAATTTTGGTTCTTTTCTCAAAATTGTCAAACTACCGATGATGCATAAAAATATTCCTATGGGATTGAATTGAATAAACAAAATTTGCATGTATTCTATTAATCTTGAAAAAAGTAGACTTTGGTCTACTCCGAGGACATATTCTCTGTATGGCGCAGCAGTAATTAGCCATATAAAACCATCAAATGTATCTGCTCCTCCCCAATTTATTGGAGGGTTTTTAGCAGCTCGTATTGGTATGTAAATATACGAAAGTAGTCCTGCTATAGTGCCGTAAGTGATATAGGCGTATTTTTTCAAATCAAGTTTGAATTTTTGTGCCAAGATGCAAAATAATGGCATTATAATTGCGATTACAGTTAGGTGATTGCCCAAACTTAGTCCGGCTACTAATCCCCAAAAAAACAAATTCATTTTATATGATTGCAAATTCGTAGAATTTATTATTTTGTAACTAATTAGTAATATTAGTGAAACAAATAATGCGTTTAGGCTATAAACTTCAGCAATAATTGATTGAGACCAAAACAAAGGACTGGTACCTATAATAAAACTGCCAATTGAGGAAACAGTTAATTTTAAGAAATTTGAAAAATCCGGGTATGTTTTTTCAGATAATTTCAGCGTGAATAAAAATACGATACAAATTGCTGCTATTGAAGTTAGGACGGAAAAAAGATTACTTTTTAAAGCGAGACTGCCAAACGGAACAATTGAAGTAAAGATTTTTAACAGAAGCATATAGATTGGGTATCCAGGTGGATGTGGAACACCTAGATAATTTACAGCAGTAATTAATTCTCCTCCATCAGAAGCATTTCCGTAAGCTCCCCAGGATAAATCTCTAGGCATACTTAATAAATAAATAGTTAGGTGACTAACTATAATAATCCCTAAATGTACAAATTTATTTGTTGCTAGTTTTGAAGGCATCGGAATTTTGAAGAAAAAAAATCTATGTATTAAGTAAGTTAATAATAAACTAGTTCTATCATTGTATGAATTGATTCGTTACAATCATTTTACATATAGGAAAACCGATTACCAAGTATAATAGGTTATAGGTTTAGGTAATATACTTGTTGGAATAGAGGTTAATAATAATTGGCAAAAGAAATACGCAGTAGAGTATTTAGCGGTATCCAGCCATCTGGTAATGTGCACCTTGGTAACTATTTGGGTGCGATTAAAGGTTGGGTTCAGAGACAATCAGAAAAAGATAATTTTTTCTGTATTGTAGATTTACATGCGCTTACTGTGCCTAATGATCCAAAGCAACTTAACACCCAAACCAGAGAGTTATCTGCAATGTTATTCGCATGTGGATTGGAACCAGAAAAATGTACCGTATTCATACAATCTCATGTTGCATGCCATTCTGAAGGTGCTTGGATTTTAAATTGTATTACTCCATTAGGTTGGCTAGAAAGGATGACCCAATATAAAGATAAATCTAAAGGTAAAAATAGTATTTCGACTGGATTACTAGATTATCCTGTATTGATGGCTGCTGATATATTGCTTTATGATGCTAATGAGGTACCTGTAGGTGAAGATCAAAAACAACATGTAGAATTAGCTAGGGATATTGCGTTAAGGTTCAATAGCCTTTATGATTCGGATTTAATTGTTCCAGAACCAGTAATTCCTGCGGTTGGAGCAAGGGTTATGGGTCTTGATAATCCATTGGTAAAGATGTCCAAAACTTACTCGAATGTTAGAGGTCATGCTATTGGATTGTTAGATGAAGATAAAGAAATCGATAGGTCAATAAAACGTGCAGTTACAGATTCAGGTAATGAAATTAGATTTTCAGATGCTATTGAATCCGCCGGTGTAAATAATTTATTAAGTATATATAGAGTTATTACTCAAAAAACGGAAATAGAAATAGAATCAGAATTTGCAAATGCACGTGGATATGGTGATTTGAAAAAAAGAGTTTCTGAAGTGATAATCGAAGAATTAAATCCTATAAAAGACAAATATAATAGGTTGATGTCAGATGTTGGAGAATTAGACAGACTTTTATCTTCAGGGGCACAAAAAGCTGAGGAGATTAGTAGAGCTAGGTTAAATAAAATTAAACAAACAATTGGGTTAGTATTACCCAAGAATTGATATATTTTCAAGGTGGATTTTTAAGACAAATATGGGAAATACTTTTGAAAGCGATGAGTTAAACGGGTTTTATCCCACATTGCCTGAATTTAAGGGACTTAAGAATTTGGGTAATGCGGCTTTGGTGTATAAAGAAATAAATGCAGATTTGGAAACCCCGGTCTCAGTATATTTGAAAGTTGCTCGACCTCCATACTCTTTTTTGCTAGAAAGTGTTGAAGGTGGAGACAAAATAGCCAGGTATAGTTTCATTGGTACGGATCCTTATGATGTGGTGAAGACTGGCTTAAATGAAAATGGTGGGTCAGTAGATCCTCTAGATTATATCCGCCAAAAATTATCCCAAACGAAAATAGTTCCAGACCCGAAGCTACCTAAATTTAATGGTGGAGCAGTAGGCTTTATAGGGTACGACGTGATCAAACACTTTGAAAATATTCCAGAACACAAAAAGGGGAGTCTTGATATACCGGAATCTGTTTTTATGTTTTCAGATACGATTTTAGTTTTTGATCATGTTGAACATAAAATATTGATTTTATCTTTGGCTAAATTCGGTGATGACATTGATGGTTCATATATGCAAGCAGTAAAAAAAATACAAGATATAGTAAACAGATTGGATTCTCAAATTGATTCAAAACACAGGATACAAGGCATAAAAAATAGCAGTAGTACATCGCAACTAAATACTAATACCAATATGACCAAAGATGAGTATTCAAATTCGATCAATAAAATAATTGAATATATAAAGGCTGGAGATTGTATACAGGTTGTTTTTTCTCAACGTTTCAGTATTGATACAACTTCTGAGCCTTTTACGATATATAGGGCTTTACGTAGGATTAATCCGTCTCCGTATATGTTTTATTTACACCTAGATGATTTCCAATTGATTGGTTGTTCCCCAGAGATGTTGATTAAATGTATTGATGGCGAGTTAGATTACCATCCTATTGCTGGAACTAGACCAAGAAACTCTGATCCAGAACTAGATGATAAGGCAGAAATCGAATTGATGAATAGTGAAAAAGAAAAAGCTGAACATATTATGTTAGTGGATTTAGGTAGGAATGATATCGGTAAAGTGAGCGACCCTGGTACTGTTAAGGTTTCCCAGTTAATGGAGGTAGAGCGATATTCTCATGTTATGCACATTGTTTCTCACGTTAAAGGTACTTTGAAAAAAGGATTAGATTGTTTTGATGCACTTAGGTCTTGTTTTCCTGCCGGTACAGTATCTGGTGCTCCCAAAATACGAGCAATGGAAATTATTGCAGAATTAGAACCTGAAAATAGAGGGGCATATGCTGGGGCAGTAGGATATTTTTCTTATAGTGGGGATATGGATACAGCTATTTTGTTGAGAACAATAGTTTTGAAAGATGGTGTTGGTTATGTTCAAGCTGGTGGAGGGATAGTAGCTGACAGTAACATAGATGAAGAATATCAGGAAACCATTGGTAAGTCTAAAGCCATGATTGAAGCTATTAAAGCTGCAGGTAATTCTAATTGATTGGTTTAAATAACAAAAATAATCTAGGCGAATAAATTGATTTTACTTTTAGATAATTATGATAGTTTTACATATAATATATATCAGTATTTATCTGAACTAGGTCAAGACGTGAAAGTGTTCAGGAATGACAAAATTGATCTCAATCAAATATCTGATTTAGATCCTGAAAGAATAATAATTTCTCCTGGACCATGTGGGCCTATACAAGCGGGCATATCAGTTGATGTTGTAAAAACATTTTCTCCAATAAAACCCCTTTTGGGGGTTTGTCTAGGGCATCAATGTGTTGGTATAGCATTTGGTTGTGAGGTTAAAGAGGCTGGTGAGATCATGCATGGTAAAATGTCAGATATTTTACATGATGGAAAAGGGGTGTTCGAAAACATACCCGATCCATTCAAAGCAATAAGGTATCATTCTCTTGCAGTGGTTCCAGATTCGATTTCTAACGATTTGGAGGTTTCTGCAAAGACAAATAATGGGATAATTATGGGTGTTAGACACAAAGAATATCCTACTGAAGGTATTCAATTCCATCCTGAATCAATAATGACTGATTATGGAAAGCAAATTTTGAGCAATTTTTTGAAGTTGGGGTAATATTGTCCCAAGCTATACCAGAAAACTTTTGATTAAAATCTTAATTTTACGACGGAATGTTATCGCTAACTCGTGGAGGTAATCGTGATAAAAAAATCCATATCAAAATTAATCGAAGGAAAAGATTTGAGTATGGATGAGGCAATGGATGTTATGGAAATTATAATGGATGGCGATGCTACTTCTGCCCAAATCGCTGCTTTCATTACCGCTCTGCGTGTTAAAGGCGAGACGCCTGAAGAAATCGCTGGTATGGCAAGTATAATGAGGAATAAATCAGTTTCGGTACAAGTAAATAAACCTGTTTTAGATACGTGTGGTACTGGTGGGGATGGTGCTAATACATTAAACATATCAACTGCAACAGGATTACTTGTGTCATCAGCAGGGGTTACTGTTGCAAAGCACGGGAATAGAGCTATGTCGGGGTCTACAGGGAGTGCAGATGTTTTAGAAGCTATGGGAGCAAATATTCAGTTAGATGCCAAAGAGGTGGAGTTGTGTTTAGAGAAAATAGGATTTGGTTTCATGTTTGCACAGATGTTTCATCCATCGATGAAATACGCTGCTGCTCCACGAAAGGAAATAGGGATCAGAACTGTATTTAATTTATTGGGACCTTTGACTAATCCTGCAGGAGCTGAATACCAATTGATTGGAGTATCTGAGAAGTCAATTGGCGATAAACTTATTCAAGCTCTCAAGATATTGGGTAGTACGAAGGCACTAGTTGTTCATGGATTAGATGGGTTGGATGAAGTATCTTTAGCTAATGAAACCGAAGTATGGGAATTAAATCAAATGAAGATCAAAAACTATAGAGTTTCTCCTGAACAATTGGGCTTTCAGCCTCAGCCATCAAATTTATTGGCAGTTAAAGATGCAGAAGATAGTGCGAGCAAAATAATTGGTATTTTTGACGGTGACAAAACAGTAGAGAGGAATTCTGTTTTAGCTAATTCAGCACTGGCTTTGTATGCCTGTGGAAAAGCATCAAATTTTAAAGAAGGTGTTTCAATTGCTGCGGATGCAATTGATCAGGGATTAGCACTAAATCACATTAATGCATATGTTGAATACACAAAAAGTCTAAAAAGAGATTAAATTAATTAATGTTGAGTTGGTTTTATGTTAGATGAAATAGTTGAACAAAAGAAATTAGAATTAATTGATACTAAATCTAATATTTCTCAATCCAAATTGATGGAATTGATTGGTGCAAGGAAAAATCCACCATTAAATTTTGCAGGTTCCTTAATGGGAGATAGGATAAGAGTAATAGCTGAAATCAAAAAGAAATCACCGAGCAAAGGACATTTTAATAGTGTATATAGTCATAAAGAGTTAGCTTTGAAATATGCTGATAATGGCGCAGCTGCAATTTCTGTATTGACAAATAAAAAATATTTTGACGGAAGTATTGCAGATATGAGTGACGTGATTGAATTGGTTTCTTCATACCGAATACCAGTTTTAAGGAAAGAATTTATAGTAGATCAATATCAAGTATATGAATCCAGAGCATTTGGAGCTGATGCACTACTGCTAATAGTTTCGGTTTTAGGCATGAAAAAATTAGTAGAAATGTTAGAGCTAGCTAGTTCATTATGGATGCAATGTTTAGTTGAAGTTCACACAGAAGAAGAACTGAAGATTGCTTTAGATGCAGGTGCGGAAATCTTGGGTATCAACAATAGAGATTTAAAAACAATGACGACTAGCATTCAAACCACGGAAAAATTAGCACCATTAATTCCAAACGGCAAAATTATAGTTAGTGAAAGCGGAATTAATTCTTATTCGGATATTGAAAGAGTTAAAAATGTTGGGGTTAATGCAGTGTTGGTTGGGGAATCTTTGGTGACAGCATCTGACCCCGGATTGGCTTTAAGTGGATTAGCATGACCAAGTTGAAAATCTGTGGGTTAATGGATTATCATTCTGCGAGTATTGCAGTTGAAAGCGGAGCTGATTTTTTGGGCTTTGTATTTGTTCCTGGAGCAAGACGTTGTTTAGAAGTTAAAAATGCAAAAAAAATAATTGATAAGTTGAAAACAAAACACCAAAATAAGTTGCCTAATTTAGTTGGATTGTTTGCAAATCAGAAAAGCGAAAGAGTGAATAAGATTGTTGGGAATTTAGATCTTGACCTAGCTCAAATATGTGGAGATGAGACCTTTGAATATGTAAAGGCAATTAATATTCCAACCATAAAACAGGTGAAAGTTGTAGAGCATGCTCAAATTGACTTAAGTATTGCTAATGTGCGTGAACAGATAGAATCGGCATTGAGTTACGGAAGTATGGTTGTGCTAGACAAATATGAATCCAATTCTTATGGAGGAACTGGAAAGAAATTTAATTGGGATATAGCAGCTAAATTATCTGCCAATTATGACTTGATCTTAGCAGGGGGCCTTGATTGCGATAATATTAATGAGGCTATTTCTAAGGTGGGTCCATGGGGAGTTGATGTATCGAGCGGTATTGAGACTAACGGAATCAAAGATGGAGATAAAATAAGAAAGTTTGCATCAAGTGTTCTACAATCATAGATATAGTATTGAAATAAAATATTTACAAATATTTTCCACTTTAGTTAATATTTGATAGCAAAAGGATATCGGGTTTTTAATACACTTATTGGAGGTAATAAATGGCGTATGAATTTGATCATATACACTTGAAATCTGCTGACCCTGGTGCCACTGCTGACTGGTATGTGAAGGCATTCAACTTTAAAATAATCAGTGATGCAGTAAGACCATGGGGTGATAGATTCATTAGGTGTGAGACAGTCGATGGTGCAGTGGTTAATATTTCAGGAGCAAGAACCAATGAGAAGATGGGGGATTCCGATTCTTCTGCTCACTGGGGACTTGAGCACTTTGGGATAAAAGTAGATAACATGGAATATGAGATTGAAAGATTGATAGGATTGGGAGCTAAACTTATGGAAGGTCCTGTAGATGTACCTGATGGACCAATAATAGCCTTTTTTAAGTTGCCAGGTGATGTAAGAGTAGAACTATTACAATTAACTCGTTAAAGTTAATTTAGGAAATCACTATATATCGAAAATCGATAGTCGTATTTATCAAAAAATCATGCTATGAAACAAAATAAAGTATGTAGACAATGTAAGAGTTTGCTTCCTAATCCAAAAGCGAACTATTGTTGGAATTGTGGTAACGAATTTCATGGTAAAACAAGTTTTGAATCAGAAGAACAGTATTCGTTAATAGACTATATATTCAGAATCATAAGAATATTAAGACTAGATGAAACCGTTTATTCAGAAATAAAATCTGATAAATCGAAAAAAGCATATGTTGTGGCTTTTTCGGTATTAATTTTGTCTGCATCTGCAACTATTTTAGGTTTCAGTATTCCTACCGCCGAATTGCCATATCATGTTCTTTACAGGATAGTAGCTTGGTTCACTTGGTTTTTCTTGATATTTATTCTTGGAATTATAGTCTTTCGCAATCGGAAATCTAATCCAAATTGGTTTGATTTGGTTCGAATTGGTGGTATGGCTTCATCTCCGAAAATATTTCAAGTTATTGGGACTTTGCCGGTAATTAGTTATGAAGTGTATTTTGGTTTATTTTTGATAATAACCGGATGGCAGGTATTAGCAATGACTCAAGGTGTGAAAATAATATTTAATAGAGATAAGGCTTCGTTGACTGAGTTTTTGTTGGTTTTGCTAACATTAACTCCTTGGATAGTAATAGAGAGATTTCTCTGAACAAGAGGCGTAGTATGAAAACAGATTGTATATTTTGCAAAATAAAAAAGGGCGAAATCAAAAGTGAGATCTTATATTCAGACCAATATTGTTTTGTAATTAAAGATATTTCACCTAGAGCACAAGTACATCTATTAGTGATTCCTAATAAACATATTGAAGAACTTGTTAATATGGATAAAGGGGATCAAGTTATTATTGGAGAAATGTTTGCTAGTGCTCAGAGACTTGCTACTGATACGGGCATATCTGATTCTGGTTATAGATTAATCATTAATCAAGGGGAACATTCTGGTCAAATGGTTGACCATCTTCATTTGCATGTTATTGGTGGTGAACAACTTGGTGGCATGGTTTGAAGTTAGACAACTTGCCAAAATTGATACAAAGTGAACTTCTTAAACTTCCGGAGAGTTTGTTAGCACATATACAGCGAGCACGTTGTGTTGGGAAAGAAATTAGTAGTATGCATGGGATCGATTTCTTCAGTGTAGATTTAGCAATAGCAACTCATGATTTAGCTAAAAATTTAAACGGAAAAGAATTAATCGATGGATGTAAGAAAATGTGTATCGAAATAAGTTCCGATTATCTTTTAGTTCCTAAATTACTTCATGGGCCTCTTGCTGCAGCATGGTTGAAATACAAGTTTGGTGTTTCCGATGAATACGTCATAGATGCTGTTAAGTACCATACAACTGGTTACCCCAATATGAATCCTGTAGCGAAAGTGGTGTTTTTGGCTGATAAATTAGATAAAGAAAAGATTAAAAGAAACCCGAAATTGGAAAAGGTTTTGTCGGTAGTAGAAACAGATTTAGATGGCGCTATTCTCGCATATATGAATATATTAATAGAGAGTTTGGTAGATCAAAATTTCATAATCCATCCGTATTCGATTGCCTGCCGAAATTATTTACTGCAAAAAAATGAATTCTAATTTCGTTATAGGTTTTAAAATTTATAAGGTTTTATTATGTCTACTTTGTATGTCATAGGGACTCCGATTGGTAATTTAGAAGATATTACATTAAGAGCCTTGAGAATATTATCTGAGGTAGATCTTATAGTTGCTGAAGATACAAGAGTTACTAGTAAGCTATTACGCAAATATGAAATAAAATCGATAATTGAAAGTTATAGCAATAAAGATATTAAGTACAAAACAAAGAAATTTATAGGATATTTGGAAAAGCATGATTTAGCTTTAGTAACAGATGCTGGTACCCCTGCTATTAGCGATCCTGGCAAAGATTTAGTTGATCAAGCCATTACTCATGGGTTTAAAGTTGTTTCTATACCAGGACCTTCTTCTTTAACAGCTTCAGCTTCTATTTCCGGATTAGATTTAAGCAATTTTTTATATTTAGGTTTTTTGCCGAACAAATCGGTAGCTAGGCGTAAAACTTTGTTAACAGTGGTAAATTCAAAGATTCCATTAATTATTTTCGAATCACCCCACCGTCTCAAAAATTGTTTAGAGGATATGAAAGATATTTTAGGTGATCGATTGGTGGTTATCTGCAGAGAATTAACTAAAATACATGAAGAAATATTCAGAGGCAATATTACAGATGCCCAAAAATATTTTCTAAAACCAATTGGCGAATTTACTATAATTATTCAAAATCAAGTTGATGATATTGGTGAAAATATTGATCAAAATGTATTAAAATTAGCCGAAGAATTAATTATAAAATTGAAACGAAATGGTTTAACTTCTAAAGATGTAATTCCTTATTTGTCTAGATTATCGAATATACCTAGAAAAACTCTTTACAGCAAATGGTTGGGTTCTGAAAAACCTCAGGACTAGTGATGTTCAACTATGCTAAGATTCACTAGTGAAATTTTATTTGTGAACCGGAAATAAATAACTATGGCTGATAATATATTAGTTGCTGTTGCATGGCCTTATGCAAATGGCTCTATTCATTTAGGACAAGCGGCGGGTTGCTATTTACCCGCAGATATTTTTGCTAGGTACCATAGATTAAAAGGCAATAATGTTTTGATGGTTTCGGGAAGTGATTCTCATGGTACTCCAATAACTTTACAGGCAGAGAAAACCGGTAAGTCACCTGATGATATAGTTGATTCTTATCATAATGAGTTTTTGAATAATTGGCGAAAATTTGGAATCAGTTTTGATTTGTTTACTACCACTAGGACTGAGAATCACTCAAATGTCGTTGAAAAAATATTCAATAAGCTATTAGAAAAAGGACATATATACAAGTCGTCTATGTCCCAACCTTTTTGTCCCAAGGATAATAGGTTTCTGCCTGATCGATATGTTGAGGGAGTTTGTCCTAACTGCGATTTTGAAGCTGCTAGAGGTGACCAATGCGATAATTGTGGAAGAACATTAGATCCACAAGATTTAAAAGAGATTAAATGCAGGATATGTTCTGACACACCTGAATTTAGAAATTCCGAACATTTTTTTTTGAAATTGACTGATTTTGAAGATTCCTTGGCAGATTGGATTCAAACTCAAAGTCACTGGAAGACAAATGTAAAGAACTTTTCTAAAGCATACATTCAAAAAGGTTTGAAAGATAGAGCGATCACTAGAGATATAAATTGGGGTGTTCCCGTTCCAGTACAGGGATATGAAAACAAAAGGATTTATGTATGGTTTGAAGCAGTAATAGGTTACTTATCGGCTTCAATTGAATGGTCTGAGTCACAGGTAGACGTAAAATGGGAAGATTTTTGGACTGGAGATTCAAAGGCTTATTATTTTATGGGTAAAGACAATATACCTTTTCATACTATAATATGGCCTGCTATTTTAACTGGATATGAAGGTCTGAATTTACCATATGATGTTCCAGCTAATGAATATTTGCAATTGGAAGGATTGAAATTTTCTACCAGTAGGGATTGGGCTGTTTGGTTACCTGAATATTTGGATAAATATGACCCAGATCCGCTTAGATATGTTTTGACAGCAATAATGCCAGAAACAAGCGATTCTGATTTTACTTGGGAACAATACAAACGACTTAACAATGACGAATTGGTTGCTACGTTTGGAAATCTAGTGCATAGAACATTAAGTATGTTGGGTAGAAATTTTGATTCACAGATACCAGAAAAGCCTGCCAAACTGGATGATGAGTCAATTCAGTTATTAGAATTTGCTAGTAAAGAACTTGAAAATATAGCGCTAAACATCGAACTGTGTAAATTTAAATTGGCACTAGAGTCTGCTATGAAAATTGCAAGGAATGCAAACCAGTATTTAGATGCCAAAAAACCTTGGCATACAATTAAAACTTCAGTTGATGAAACAAAAAAAACACTTTGGGTGTCTTTGGCAATATTAAACTGCTTGAAAATCGGATTGTACCCGTTTTTACCATTTACCGCTGAAAAATTGCATGGCATGTTGGGATATGGCGATGAGATTAATTCGTCTGGATGGAATTGGCAACCTGACGATTTGATCAGTGGTTCGATACTCCCCAAACCACAGCCGTTATTTAAAAAAATCGATATAGATGAAGATAATTGATTTTGAAGGAATTGTATTTATGATATGTTTTTTTTAACAAGCTTAGATTAAGAGGTTAAAGTGGCGATAATATATAAAGGATTGGATTTTGTCAGAGAACCCATACTGTCTGATTTGGATGGGGTTAATCTTCGGTTGAAAAAAATTGCAAAAAATCAACCATTGTATATATCTGAACAAATAGATCACCTTATGTCTAATTTGGGTAAAGGCATTAGGCCTATGGCAACTCTACTATCCTCAAAGTTTCATGATAATGATGGTTCAAAATCAGAAATCATGGCGGCTGCTGTAGAGTTACTTCATATCGGTACTTTGGTACATGATGATGTAGTTGACCAAGCAGAAACTAGAAGAGGGGTTGTGACTGTAAGTAAATTATGGGGGCATAATATAGCAGTTCTGGTGGGAGACCATTTATTTGCAAAATCAGCTACGCTAGTGTGCGAAACGGATAACATCCGTGTGATTAAGAGATTTTCTGAAACCATAATGGATTTATCAAGTGGACAGTTAAATGAACACTCTATGGCTTACAACTTGAATCAGACTAAAGACGGGTATTTGGATTGTATATCACTTAAAACAGCCTCTCTTTTTGAAGCAGCCTGCGAAACTGGGGCTATTCTTAGTGGGTCTGATGAAACAATAATTAAGGCGTTAAAAAACTTTGGCAGGAACATAGGAATTGCCTTTCAAATAATTGATGACATATTGGATATTGATGGTTCTCAAATTCAGACCGGTAAACCAATAGGACAGGATTTAGCTAATGGGATTATGACATTGCCTTCTCTGGTAGCGATACATAATAACAAAGGTGAAAATCCAATAGCTGACTTGTTCAATAACCCATATGATGAAAAGTTACTAGATGAATGTGTGCGATTTATACAAGATGAAGGTGTTCTTGAAGAATGTTATGAAATAGCAAGAGGTTACTCTGATAGAGCCTTGGAATCAATTGCCAAACTCAAACCTAATCGTTATCGAGACTCCTTAACTGAGTTGGTTTGTTATGTGATTAATCGCAGGGTGTAATGTTTGATGATGACATAGTTATGGGTTTTGGAAAGTATAGATTGTTGCAATCAAATAACAAGATGTTAAAAAGATTGATTCTAAACTTATAAATTTGAATGTTTTATTTTTGGGTTGGATTAGTATTACAGTAACAATTACCAAAGTCATTATTATGGCAATTACTCCGTTAAAAATATGAGCGTTTGAAAGTTGGTCCCAAATCGGTCCATTGGTGTAAAATAAATCATCAACAAATAAAACTATTCCAGTGTTAAACAAATTGCTTCCAAGTAAGTTAGTTATTGCTAGTTCGGGAGCCTTTAATCTGACAGCTGCGATTGATGTGGCTAATTCTGGTAATGAGGTACTGAGAGCTAGTAATTGAGTACCAACGAAACTTTCTCCCCAGTTCATCATGTGGGCAATTTCTTCTCCTGCACCTGATAGGAATATAGAACTAATTATAATTAAAGTAGCACTAACTAAATAAACCAAGAAACTTTTTGTTAAGGTGGTAGACGTTGATATATCGGGTGTTTGAGGAGAGTGGTCCATTTGATTTTTGTCCATTTTATATATGATGAACATAGATATAATGAAAAATATAATTAACAAATAAGATAATAACCCAACATTCCCAATGCTGAATCCGTATTCCCCGGGGTTCCACAAAGCGATTAAAGTCAAGATGATTAGCGAAATACTAAGTGTGGCAGTGATCCATGTACTTTTATAAACTGACCCAAGGAATGATCTGTTTCTCCAATATGAATCAAGTACAACAACAATAAGTAAGTTAAATATGTTACTGCCAAAAACATCTCCTGCAGCTAAATCTGGAGCATCTAGGCGAGATACTGCATTTATACCTGTGCCTAGTTCAGGTAGAGACGTAGCTGTGGCTAACAATACGACACCTATAAAAGATCTGCCTAATCCAGTTTTGGTAGCGATATTATCTGCGGACTTTGCTAAATACTTTGATGTAAACAATATGACTGCAGCAGCAATTATCAATTGTATCCATGGTAAATAATCAGACATTTTATGTTGGAATTCCTTTGGTTGAAAATTGCATATGACAGTTTTAGATAAATAGGTTTTTGCGTTGGATTTGAATTGTTAAGATGGTCATAGGATATTATAATCCTCATTGATGCAAGAAATCCTTTCAATATTTACTGAATTGGCAGTTATTGTAATGAGTTATCTGCTTGGATGCGTATGTTTTGCTTATTACATGTCGTCTATAGTCCATAAAAAAGATATACGTACAATAGGCAGCGGAAATCCTGGTAGTAGTAATATAGGGAGACAATTTGGTGTTTTATGGTTTATCCCAGTTCTCTTATTAGATGCTTTAAAAGGATTTTTAGTTGTAATATTTTTGAATTATTTTGACTTTGATACGTGGGTGAAGTTAATTTCAATGTTGGCTGTAATTATCGGTCATATTTGGCCATTTCAATTGTCTTTTAATGGCGGTAAAGGTTTAGCGACTGTAATGGGTGTAGCTTTAGGGTTTAACTATTTTATAGTACTTGGGTGTGCCATTATAGCCGGAGTGTTTTATATGTTAATTAGTAAAAGTAATGCTGGTTTGTTGGTTTCAGTATTTTTCGGTCCGATTTTCGTTTGGATTCTTGGATATTCATATGAAGAAATTATTGTTTTTATGATTATCGCAGCCGTTGTAATATTTGCACATAGGAATAATATATTGTCTTTTTTAAATAGTGGAATAAAAAAGTGAATTGAACAATCTTAAATATGAAAAACAAAGAAAACAATTCTAGTTTTATATTTAAATTAGCCACTTCAAAAGAGGATTTCTTAAAAATACACAAGCTAAACTATGAGACATTTGTAAAAGAAATCCCGCAACATTCACCTAATAAAAATGCAATGCTTGTAGATGAATACCATGAAAAAAATCTATATTTCGTTTGTTTAAATGGTGATGTACTTGCCGGTATGGTTTCAGTTAATTCTGACCCACCGTTTTCTTTGGAAAATAAAATAGGAGAGTTAGGTAAATATTTACCCTCAATTGATCGTATATGTGAGATTCGATTGCTTTCTATAGCAAAAGAATATCGTAAAGGGACTGTTATTCGAGGGTTATTGACTGTTCTTGGAAATTATTGTTTGAAGAAAAACTATAAAATTGCGATAATATCAGGCAATATTAAGGAGCAACGGATGTATCATAGATTAGGGTTCATCAATTTTGGACCCGCAGTTGGTACCGAAGAAGCTAAATATCAACCGATGTATTTGAATCTAGAGGATTTGCCTAAAAGGTTTGAAGGATTGGGTGAAGTATAAGTTGAGATGAATAAAGCAACCATCAATTTATTGCCGGGACCAGTCGAAGTGAAACCTAACGTCCATAAGGCATTCAAAGATTTAGTTGTTTCTCATCGTTCCGAAGAATTCATAAACGATTTTTTCTTATTGAAAGATAAACTAACTTCTATGTTGGGTTCTAGATTTGCCCAAATATTTATGGGTAGTGGGACTATGGCCAATGATGTTATAGCTGCTCAATTGAATTATATACCCGGATCAGGATTAATAATATCAAACGGTGAATTTGGAGAAAGGCTAATTGGTCATGCTAAAAGTGCATCTTTAGATTTTAATCATATCGCTTTTGATTGGGGACATTATTTTGATTATGGCTATATAGATAGTGTTTTAGATAAAAATAACCCTCCATCGTGGATTTGGGCAGTTAATTGTGAAACATCTACAGGAGTTTTGAATAATATAGCTGATTTAATTCAGTTAAAGGAGAAATATCAATCTGAATTGATATTGGATTGTATTAGCTCTGTAGGCAATATTCCTTTAGACCTATCACAGGTTTATCTTGCTTCAGGAGTAAGCGGAAAAGGATTCGCAAGTTATTCAGGATTATCAATGGTTTTTCATAATCATGAAGTGAAATTGAACCAACACGATATTCCTAGATATTTGAACTTAGGGATATATGCCGATGTAGGTATTCCATTTACTATTTCTTCGAATTTAATATATGCATTGAGTGTAGCTATTGATAATTATTCTAAATCTCCTTTATTTGAAATCAAAAAAGACACCACAGATTATGTCAGGACTAAACTAGAAAAATTAGGTTTCAATATTATTTCGGACGAACAAAATTCATCTGTAGGCGTTGTTACTATAGTGTTGCCGCAAGACATTAATTCCCGTCAGGTTGGAGATAAATTAAAAGAAGCAGGTTTTGAAACCAGTTATGCTAGCGAATATCTTTTAACAAAGAATTGGATTCAAATATGTACTATGGGTCAAGTTGATTTAACACAAGTTTCAAGTGCAATTGAAATGATGTATTCCCTATGCGCCAAATCTAAATCTTTAATATTTTGACAAGTTACTTATCTTATTGATTTGCTTCTAATAATTCTGGGTGTTTTTGCCATTTTTCTAAAAACTTTTTGTAATTGGTTTGGCTCAATTTATCCCGCTGATAATCGGGGAGTGACTCCCAAATCCTGTGTTTATGACGAATAAGAGATAAATTTGGTGTCTCAACTATTTTGTAGCCTTTGGATTTAAATTGAAAACTGTAATCCAAATCTAAGTGCCGATAGAATCTAAATGTTTCTCTCATCAATCCTACCGTCTGAATACTTTTTCTTCTGAAGGCAAAGCAATAACTTTGAATTGCATCCATTTCTTTTACATTTTCATTTGCGCCATCATAGAAATGATGCATGTCAGTTGTCTTTAAACCGAAAGCTCCTGTTATTCCAACTGATTGATCCATTAGAGTCGTTGAAATTGGTTTTGATATATCGGTAGTCAGTTCTACACTGGTATCTAAGAGGATTATGATGGAACCCTCACTGGATTTTAGTAGTATATTTTTAGATGTCCCTTCTCCCAATCCATGGTCGGTGTTAATGACCTTGATGTTGATTTTTTGATCAATTGATTTGATGAATTTAGGTAATTCAGGATTTGATATCTTATTTAGAACTAAAATCTGATACGAGGTGGTTTGTGTGAAATTAATGATTGAATTTATACATCTTATTAAATCAGAAGTGAAATCACTGCCGGCCAAACAAAATGTTACATCGTATTTATTTGTGTTTAGCGGATATTGTGATAATTCAGAAGACGAACTTATTGATTCCAATTTTCCAAATTCAGTTTCAGAATAGAATTGTTCTCTAATTGTGGTTCCTTCCGGAGTATCTTCAACCACGTATCCTAAATCTTGTATTGATTGGCGATGAGCGTCTGCTTTGTTGAACTCCTCAGATGTTTTGAAATTGGATCTTATTTCGATTTTCGAATATATATTAGATTCTATTGTTTGGTTTATTTGGTCAGGAACGAGATTTAGGCCTAAAACTTTATCGAATTCTTTGATTAGTTGTAGCTTATATCGTGACGGTATTTCAGATTTTATTACTTTCCACGTAAGTGATAGTCCTGTGGCTAAATCCAAATCATTGCTGATTTTCGCATTAAATTCACCTAACCAGCTATTATTGTTTAAAGTTTCAGAATTATTTGGTTCCTGGTTTCTAATCAGTCTTATTCTGTTTTTTAACCTTTGGAGTGCCCGTTGGGATGATTTAATTGAATTTAGACTGAAATTTAGTCTGTTTCTATATTTAGTGGTTGCACAAAGGTACCTAAATGCAAGTGGGTCTATATTTAGTTCATTTAAAGTCTGTATAGTGTATGAATTTCCTTCTGATTTAGACATTTTGATTCCATCAGAAAGTAAATGGGCCCCATGTACCCACATGTCTACTACTTTCCCCCCGGTATATGATTCACTTTGGGCTATTTCTCCTTCATGATGGGGAAATATGTTGTCTACACCTCCAGTATGTATATCAAACTGATCACCTAAATATTTGAAAGACATAGCCGAACATTCAATATGCCATCCGGGGAATCCATCTCCCCATTTGCTTGGCCATTTCAGAGTCCGACCTTTTTCGGCAGATTTCCATAAAGTGAAATCTTGTGGGTGATGTTTGTTTTTGTCTACCTCGGTCCTAGACCCCTTAATTAAATTACTATATATATTTCCTGACAAAGCACCATAATTCGGGAATTTTGATATATCATAGTATATATTTCCTTCAACCTCGTATGCGTACCCTTTATATACTAGAGATTCAATTAGAGAAAGCATTTCGTTAATGTGATCTGTTGCTTTAGGATAATGGTCTGCTTGAAGTATATTAAGTGCCAATTCATCTTCAAAAAATATGTTTGTGTAATATTCGGAAATTTCTTTAGGAGTTTTACCTTCTTTTATAGCAGCTGCTATAACTTTATCTTCCCCTCTTTCTAACAATTCCTGTCTCATGTGTCCAACATCTGTAATGTTTTTTACATGAATGACTGTAGAACCATTATTTATCAAAATTCGCTTGATCCAGTCTGCCATCAGGTAAGAACGAAGGTTACCAAGATGGCTTTCCCTATATACAGTGGGTCCGCAAGTGTATATTTTTACATCCCGATTTTCGGTTGTATTTACTGGTTTAACTGTTCCCGTTAAAGTGTCGTAAAGTCTCAACATTGTTGATATATCAGATTATTTCTAGTACTCGCATAAGATTGGTTCCGCCTGCGACTCCTATAGGTAGCCCTGCCACAAGTACTATTTTGTCATTATGTTTAGCATCCATTACTTCAATCGCTTTACTTTGCGCTTCATCAAAGAAATCTTCTACTGTTGACAGGGTTTTTGTTGTAATGGGAGTTACGCCCCATCTAATCGTTAGTAGTCGCTGGACATTTTCACTAGCGGTTAAAGCGAGTATTGGGGTTTTGGGGCGATATTTTGAAACTCGACCAGCAGTGCTACCAGACTCAGTGAAGGCTATAATAGCTTTAGCATTTAGTTGATGAGCACTTTGACATGCATCATAGCTAATAACGTCATCTGTTTTTGATTCTTGGTGTATTTGTTTTTCTAGGATTAATTTTTCATATGGGAGAGTGGGTTCCGTATGGAGTGCTACATCTGTCATTACTTGGGTTGACTCAACAGGATATTTACCAATAGAAGTTTCTCCTGACAACATTATTGCGTCTGTGCCATCAAATATAGCATTTGCAACGTCAGTAACTTCAGCTCGGGTTGGAATTGAAGAATTAATCATTGATTCCAACATTTGTGTTGCAGTTATAACGGGTTTGCCAGCGGCGTTGGATTTGGTTATGATCTCTTTTTGGATTACAGGTACTTTTGCCAATTGCACATCCACTCCGAGGTCTCCTCTAGCCACCATGATCCCGTCACTTTCAGATAAAATAGAATCGAAGTTATTCATTGCTTCCTGGCGTTCTATTTTCGATATGATAAATGGAGAGCAACCATTTTTTAATAATATTTCTCTTGCAGTAATAACATCTTCTGGGTTTGTAATTGTTGATAGGGCTACAAAATCTGCGTTTATTTTTGCTGCAAATTCAAGTGCTTGTGTAGCTTTTTTAGAAGGAAATAAATTTTGACTAGATTTGCCTGGAGATGCAACGCCCCTGCCTTCAGTTACTCGACCACCTCTGATAACAGAGCATTTCAAGCTGGTTTTTTCAACTGAAATTACTTTTAATTCAATTAAACCATCGTCGATTAATATTGAGTCGCCTGTCTCTATATTGTCTTCAATCCCTTCTGGTACTACATTGAATAGTCTGTCATTTCCATCTTTATTGGTGGAAGTTAATTCTACGTTATTGTTAATTCCAAGATTGACTACACCTGCCTTTACGGGTCCAATCCTGAATTTGGTTCCGGGTACATCTACCATTATTCCGATAGGCTTTTTTAAATGTTTACTAGCACGGCGAACGTTTTTTGCCATATCCAAGTGTTCGTTTTCTGAACCATGGGACATGTTCAACCTTGCAATAGACATCCCAGACTTAATCATTCTTTCAATAATTTGCTGGTTTGGGGTGGAAGGGCCTAGCGTACATACGATTTTGGTTCGGGCTTGGTGCATGATTCGTGGTTCCTCCCAAATTAATTTCGCTAATTATCATTCTGTCAGGTTGCTATGCTATGTTCAATGGTTAAATTAAACTGTTACAATATCAATTCTAATATGGTGAGTTTCCGTTCGAAAACAAATCGTAATTTGAACCCAGCGGTTTTTGGTAGTTTAGGTGAACTGATTTAATAAGGGTATTTATTAAGTGGAGAATATAAAGCATCTATATAATCTTCAAAAGATCGATTCTCAAATCGATACGCTAAAGTCGATTTTTGTGGAATCAGAAGATAAATTGTCAGACCGGTCTGAATTGATTGATGCAAAGATTAATATCAAGACACTCAAGTCTGAGTTAACCGCATCTGAAGTTAATTTGAGACTTAATCAAAATAAAATTGATGATATTGAACAGAGAATAGCTGGATTAGAAAAACGTTTATACAATGGAGAATTACGAAATAATAGAGAAATTGAATTGACTCAAAACGAACAGGCTGTTCTAGTCAAACAAAAAGAGGAATTTGAAGATTTGTCATTGCAACTTATGGGTGACATAGAAATAAAAGATTCAAATCATAAAGATCTTGAAGGGAAAATGTCGGATTTGTTGAAAGATAGGGTTAAGCTGGAGGCTAGCTTGAAGTCTCAGATTGAGGATTTAAAAAAACAAATAACAATGTTGGAGCAGTCAAGAATCAAAGCCTTACAAGCAATATCAAAACATATTCTTGTGATATATGAATCTTTGAGAAAAAGCAAAGCTGGCATAGCTGTAGCTGTTGTTAAAGGTGGTATATGTGATGCTTGTAGAATTGCATTATCTTCTTCTAATTCTCAAAGAGTTGCTGAAGCTAATGAATTACCCCGATGTGGTAGTTGTCAACGTATCTTATACGCGATATGAGGAGGTGTTTTGAGGGCAATAGGATATTTCAAAGCTAAATCTGCAGATGATGTTGCAATTAATGAAATCAAGTCTATTTTTCATAATTATTGTGAATTGAACCTTCATGTTCCGGTTAAATTATTTATATCCAATAATAATTCGAGTTTAAATAAAGATCCTGAATATTTGAATCTACTTGAATTCATTAGGAATGAAAAATCTGAATACTTGGTTGTAATAAATGATGTTCGTGATTTGGGTTCGGATATAGAAGATGTAGCTAGAGCAATTGCCGTATTTCACCAATTAAATTCATTAGTCAAATGTGCAAGTGAAGATTATCCAGACCCAATTCAAAATGCTTTTAGGGTATTGAGGCCTAAGGGAGTATCATTAACTAGAAGTGCTTCGATAAAAAACATCATGCAAGTTAAGGCAATGGAAGGTAAAGTTTTAGGTAGACCTCCATATGGGTATGAAATTAATGGTGATGGGTTTTTAGAGCCCGTAAAGAATGAAGCATCAGTTGTTGAGTTGATTTTCAAACTTTATACCAAAGATCAAATTGGATTAAGGCTTATCGCTCAGCATCTTAACGATAGACAGTTAACTACGAGAAAGGGAAGCAGATGGAGTAATGTTGGTATAAGAGATGTTTTGAAAAACCCTGTATATTTGGGGACTTATACTAGATATGGAGTACAGCGACCTAATTCCCACGAGCCGATTATTTCTGCTGAAGTATTTAGGATGGCAAAAGAACAAACTGCTCAGCGTAAACCTACAGGCCGAGTTGTCAATACTGAGCCGTTTATGCTTTCAGGCATTTTATATTGTTCTGGTTGTGATAATAAGATGATGGGTGTAACCAGAAGGCAAACTTGGAAAACTAAAGATGGAAAAAGGCAAAGTGCGGTATATAAATATTATCAATGTCAATCTAAAAACAATTTAAGCGTTTGTGATTATCATACTTGGAAATCATCTATGTTAGAAGAGAATGTGGTTATGCAGTTGAAATACAAATTTGATTCAATAAATAATACTGAAGATAGATTGGAAGAATTACAGATTATAAATAAAACGCTTGTGAAAAATGCAGAAAGAAGGTTGTTTAAGGATTTGAAATTGTATTCAGATGGGAAAAAAGAGTTTGGTCACATAATTAGAAGATTAGCGGATTTAGATAACCAAAGGTCAAATTTAAAGTCTAAAGACAAATTGAAAGATTTTAAAGAGATTATCACGAATTGGGATGATTTAGATGAACAGATGAAACGAGAGTTTATATCCGTTTGGAATATTAAAGTATTTGTAAGTAAAGAAACTGCGGAAGTAAAATTCTGGGGAGATTAAAATCGAGAGGATTTCTAAGTCAGGGTTGTCGCTTAAAGAATTTTATTTTAAAATACAACTTCATATTAGCAAGGCGGTTGGATGATCGCTGTTCATTTTTTTGAACAGAGGAAAGTCCGAGCTCCGATAGGCAGGATGCCCGTTAACGGCGGGGCGGGGTGACCCGACGGACAGTGCCACAGAAAATATACCGTCTAGTTTTCTAGATAAGGTTGAAAAGGCGAGGTAAGAGCTCACCGCTTCAATGGTAACATTGAAGGCATGGTAAACCCCATCCGGAGCAAGACCAAATTGGGAGTAAAGATGCCTATATCAATCCCGGGTAGGTTGCTTGAGCCTGTTGGTAACATCAGGCCTAGATAGATGGTCATCGCTCGTGTTAATTAACTCGAGTACAGAACTCGGCTTATAGACCGCCTTGCAAAATTATCTTTAAGCGACTGGCCATCCCCAATTTGTCATTAAAGATTTTAATTCTGCCATATCATCTTTAGTTAATGGTAGTGAAGGAGGCCTTGGAGGACCCATTGGTAATCCCATTATTTCTGACATAGCTTTTTCAACTTGCCCGTCTCCACCATTTTTGGAAGTTACTTTTCCGTAAAATTCAACTAGTGGTAACATCACTCTGTTCCATTCAACTTGAGCCTGATCGTATAAACCCTGTTCCAACATGTCCCATATTCCAATAAAATATTTGGGATATGCGGCGATTCCGTCAGATAAAAACCCCTTTCCTCCCAATTGGTGACACCGAACTGGCTGATTTGAATTATCTACAATGTTAAATACGTTGGAAAGGTCGAATATTTCTTCATATTTAACCCCTTGTGGTGGAGACCATTTTATTCCAATTATTTTTTCAAAATCACGCATTTTTCTGAATGTATCTGGGTATATCGCTCCATGCGTAAGCCAATGCGTATTGTAGATTAATATTCCTGTATTTATGTTGTTAGACACCGCTTCAAAATACCGCAGTATGTCATCTTGTGTTGGTTGATTGAAAACAGGAGGAGATATCTGAAGGGCTAAAATTCCAACATCTGTTGCCTTTTTAGCATCTTCTATTGTTCTTATAGTGTCTTTGTAATGGATGGCAGCCATTATCGGAACTTTATTCTTGCTTGCTTTGACAACAGTCTCAATTACAGTTATCCATTCTGTTTCGGTTAATTGAGGGCCTTCACCCATAGCTGCTACAGCTTTAATAACGGATTTTCCTGCAACTAGTCCAGACTCAATCCAAACTTGTGTCGCGTCATACATCTGTTGATAGTCGACTTTATAGTTTTTTGTGAAAGCGGTAGGAATTGTAGATATCGCTCCTCCTACTTGCTTCTGAACTTTATTGCGATTCCATGTCATTTATATACGTCCTTTATTTATATTACGTTTAAGTATAAACGTTCTTTTTACAGATGTTAAATCAATTAGTAAATACTGAATTATCTTCACGAGAGATAAACCGATAAATATTGGATGGGGACATTGGTATCTCAGGTATTCTGAAACCTATAGCATCACTTATAGCATTTGAGATTGCTGGTAGTGGAGGTACGATAGAGGATTCTCCTACGCCTCGTGCACCATATGGATGGCCTGGATTGTGATGTTCGATGATTTGAGTGTCTATCATAGGGACATCCCAAGGAGTTGGCATACGATAGTCTAAAAGTGAAGGGTTGGTCATTTTCCCTTTTTCGTCAAATACATATTCTTCGTGAAGAGCCCAGCCAATTCCTTGTACGGTTCCTCCTTGCATTTGGCCTTCAACGTAACTTGGGTGAATTGCCTTTCCTACATCTTGGAAAGCAGTATACTTTAATATGTTTACTTTACCGGTTTCCATATCAATTTCTAAATCAACGATATTTGCACTGAATGAACCTGCACATCCGTGAGCATCTACAGTACCCTTGCCTGTTATAGGTCCTCCAGTTTCATCCAACAAAGATGCTAGCTCTTTGAAAGATATATTGAGGTTCGAATCGGTTTTTGATATAGCGTAACCGTTTTTAAAAATAACCGTGTTTTCGGGTACGTTCCATATTTCCGACACTCTTTTTTCAAGTTGGGCTTTCATATCTAAAGCGCATTGATAGGCGGCCCATCCATTTTTGTGCGATGCACTACTTCCTACGCTGGCTGATGTATATCCAATGGAATCAGTGTCGGCTACAGTGGGATTGATAGATGTAGGGTCTATTCCCAAAACTTCCGCAAATTGTTGGGTTATTGAAATCCTTGTTCCACCTATATCTACAGCTCCTGTTATCAGTGTTATAGTGCCATCTTCTACAACGTTTGCTACGACGGTTGCTGCACCGTTGATATTACCACTATATCCAAAAGCTATGCCCCGTCCTACTTTGAACGATTTATTGCTGGGTTCGGGTAATGATTCTGAATAATGTTTATGCTCAAGTACTGAATTCGCTGTTTCTTTCATGCCGATTTCAGGATAAAGTGTGCCATCAGCTTTTCTAGTACCTTTGTCAGCTGCATTTTTTAATCTTAAATGCACAGGGTCGATATTCAATTTCCTTGAAATTTCATCAATAGCGGTTTCAACAGCTAATGCTGAATTTGGAGTGCCTGGTGCACGATATGCACCAGTTTTTGGCTTGTTAGTAACTACGTCGTATCCATTAAGTTTTAAATTTGGTATATCGTAAGGTGCGTATGCGGTATTACAAGCGTTCTCAATAAATGAACCGGGGTAAGCTCCTGCTTCTAGATATACATCACATGTGGCGGCAGTGAGCTCACCATTTTTTGTAGCGCCTATTTTTGCTTTGACTATTCCTCCAGAAGTAGGACCTGTACATTGGAACACCTCAGATCTATCCAATGAAATTTTTACGGGTTTACCACTCTTTTTTGAAAGTATTGCTGCAACAGGTTCTATATGTGCAGTGATTTTACCTCCAAATCCGCCTCCTATTTCCATAGGTATTACTTTTATTGAAGATACAGGAATTTCTAATAATGATGACACCTCATTTCTAACACTGAAATGACCTTGGTTACTGCACCATATTTTTAAATGTTTATCGTTTTCGGACCATAAAGCAGTTGCAGATTGGGGTTCTATGTATCCTTGATGTACAGTTTTGGTTCTATATTCTGTTTCTACTACAACATCTGCTTCATTGAAGCCATTCTCAATATCTCCTCTCAAAAATTCACAATCCCCAACTATATTTGTCGATTGAAATTTTTCTGACCTGGGGGAAGCAGTAATGGGTGTTTGTAATATGATAGGGGCATGTTCACTCAACGATGATTCAATATCTGTAACTGGAGTTAAAACGTCATATTCAACTTTTATTAATGATAGGGCATCTAATGCGACATGGGGACTTATTGCAGCCACTGCAGCTACTGCATGTCCTACATATAATACTTTCCCTTCGGCCAATACATTATTACTAAGATACTTTAGACTTGTTAATGTTCCCTCAAGATCTTTAAACATTTTTGTATTTTTTTTAAGTAAATCTTCAGAAGTTACTACTGCATATACTCCAGGTATGTCCTTAGCAGCTTCCGTATCGATGGATAAAATGTTTGCATGGGCATAAGGACTTCTTAAGATTTTCCCATAAAGAAGACCCGGTAGATTTATATCAGCGCCGTAGAGTGCTTTACCTGTGACTTTTTCAACACCATCTGGCCTTGGAGGTCTTTTACCAATGTATTTGAAATCTCTACTTTTTTGCATATCTGTAATTTCTGTTTTGGAATTAAAACTCGAGTATTACTAGGAAAAATATAGGCATTGTGATTGATTAAGTATAACTACTCTTTTTATATATATTAATTGATAAATCCTTCAAATCCTTTTCTTTATGGATTTACTTGATGGCTTTTAAACAATTTAATAAGTAGAATCAAATTTTGGTTGATTTAAAACGTGTCTTTATGAATATTTCAATTCCAACATTTAAAGCTTTTAATAATTTTAACTATTGTTTGATTTGGGTAAGTACTACATTGATGATATGTAGCCACCAAATGGTGGCTCTAGCACAAAGTTATTGGATTTATGATAATACTGGGTCAGCTACGATTTTAGGAGTTGTTGGCATAGCCGCAGCTATACCTTTATTGTTTATAGCCCCAATTGGAGGAGCAGTAGCCGATAGGTTTAATCAAAAAAAATTGATGATAATGTGCCAAACTCTTCAAATGAGTTTTGCATGGGCTGTAGTTATTTTACTTGTTATGGATTTGATGGTTTGGCAACACTTATTAGTAATTGGTTTAGGCTATGGGATTATCTGGGCTACAAATGGACCGGCAAGACAAGCTTTACTTCCCAAAATTTTGGATAAAAGTGTTCTCCCTAATGGGATTGCACTGATAACAGCTGGTATGTCTATAGCAGGATTAATTGCACCCGCGATCGCTGGTGTTCTCTATGCTAAATTTAGTCCAGAGTTCGTGTTTTTCGTTAGTTCTATGTTAAGCGTAATATCTTTGGTGATTGCTCTTTTTATAAGGATGCCTAAGAGTAAAGCTGAAGTCAAAGTTACTAAAATCACATCAGATGCCATAGATGGATTGAAATATTTGTGGAGTGATACTCCGACAAGAATGATATTAATAATTGGAATGGTGTTTTTTTTCATGGAGTCTCCGGTCCACAGTCTTTTATCTGTTTTGGTGGTTGATGTTTATAAATTGGAATCTGAAGGGTTAGGTCTTCTAGCTGCTATGTTGGGAGTGGGAGGTCTTGTAGGAAATGTGTTTATTGCTTCAATGCCTCCAAAAAAAAGAGGGTTGATATTTATATTTCTGGCATTTTTGTCAGGCTGTGCATTAATGGGTGTGTCATTGATACCGGTATATATGGCCGGAGTGATTATTTTAACTTTCCAAGGGTTTGCAGGTGGTGGACAATACCCGATGATGCAGATTCTTATGTTGAAAAACATGGACCCGAAATATTATGGAAGAATAATGAGTATAATCATGATGTTTTTTGGCTTTATGCCTCTTGCTGTTCTTCCAGCTGGGATAGCTTCAGATATATTGGGTATAAGAACCATTATAATAATTTTAGGCGTTGGGTTGTTGGTTACTTCGTCTTTGACGCTTTTCACCCAAAAATGGCTTCGTGATATGGATTAAATATAATCCGGTTTTCTTTTAGCAAAAATACTTTATCTGTTAAGCATAATATTGGCATAGCGTTCCGAATTGATTATATTAAGTGCAGGTAAAATTTATGAGTGGTGTTAATAAATCAAATCCAAATTTAGTATTCATTTTTTCCGACAGACAGCGATTTGATACTCTAAGAGTGTACGGAAATGATTGGATTCGCACGCCTAACATAAATGCTTTAGCGGATGAGAGTGTTGTATTTAGAAATTGTTATGTGACGCAACCAGTATGTGCACCGGCTAGATCATCTATAATGACTGGATTATATCCCCATACAGCCGGAGTACCACGTAATTTAACAGCAATGCCGTCAGATATACAAACTGTCGCACAGATGGTCAGTGAAGATTATCGAACTGCTTATTTTGGGAAATGGCATCTTGGTGATGAGGTGATAAGACAGCGTGGGTTTGACGAATGGGTAAGTATAATGGACCGTCTTTATGCTGAATATACAAAGCCAGAATATATAGGAAAATTCTCCGACTATCGAGAATACCTGGTCAACTTAGGATATGAGCCTGATCTTGAAATACCAGGAGGTAAAATATTTTCAGATGAGATGCGTTCTAATCTTGCTGCTGAACATCAGCAAGCTCCGTTTTTGGCTAATAATGCTGAAAGGTTTATACGTGACAATGCTGAAAATCCTTTTGTGATGTATGTGAGTATGCTAGAGCCGCATCCTCCTTTCAATGGACCTTATAATCACCTTTATGACCCTGATACATTACCTGTTGATCCTAGTTTTTTGAAACCACCTGAAGGAGGTCCATTAGTTAATCGCCTGAGATCAGAATATTACATGCAGGGTGAATTTGATGGTCATGATCTATCTACAGAAGCAGGTTGGCGTCAGTTGAGAGCCAATTATATGGGGCATATCACATTGGTAGACGATGCAGTCGGAAAGATAGTGAAGGCTTTGGAAGATTCTGGTGTTGCTGATAATACAATATTAGTATTTACCAGCGAACACGGGGATCTGGTAGGTTCTCATGCCATGCTAGAACTTCGTAGTTTCTATGAGCCGGTCTCCAAGGTTCCAATGATGATAAGAGTTCCCTGGCTACCACGTGAGCAAAGAATAATTGAAGGTAATTTTTCTCAGATTGATCTTTTACCGACTCTATTAGAACTAATTGGACAGCCGGTGCCAGAATTCCTCCAGGGCAAAGGTAGGAGAAATGTGATAGATGGTAATGCCAATCTAGATGGCAACGATGTTTTCATGCAGCATAATGGTTATGGTGATAGAGACCTCACCTCAGAGGAAAGTAGACCAACCCTATCTCGTGAAAAAGCGGATAATATGAATTATATGAACAACCTTCCTTGGAGATCTGTTGTAACCGCAGATAGATGGAAGCTAAATCTTTGTGCTGGTGATCAATGTGAACTGTATGATTTAAACACTGACCCTTACGAAATGAATAATTTGTTTAATGAACATTCACATCGCGATAGGATAAGGCAAATGGCTGTACGTATCAGGGTGTGGCAGGATAAGACAGGGGATTTAGCGCCATTACCAACTGTGTAAATCTATTAACTTGACTGCTGGGTTTATGGCAGGAGCGGCAGGGATCGAACCCGCGACCTATGGTT
>VFGY01000019.1 GCA_009392195.1 SAR202 cluster bacterium
TCGCAGGATCTTTAGCTAGTTCTATTAACAACGTTCTGTAATTACCCATGCCATGAGCACGGAACATATCTATTTGAGATTTAATAGCCCGTTGTGATACTTTAGATGTTGCAGTAGCGAATACGTAGTGCCAGAAAAGTGCCATCTTTTCCTGTAGATGCCTTTGGCTGTTAGTCATTCTATACATCCAGTTAAGTTGGGAATGTCTCAGTAGATATTCAGTGTTTGCCATAGGATGATACCTAAAAAACGTCAATTCATCATAATCTGGTTGGGATTCTGGGTCCAATAATTGCTCAACTATTTCCTCGTAACTTTTCAGTGAAAGTGATTCAAGTAATTGATGTGAAGATCCAAAACCAGCTCTACGCATTAGGTGTGATATAGAATTGTATAGATCAGATTTCATTTGAACCTTAATTCCCTTTTTTGTATATTATAAGTCTGCCTGGATCATCGGCTATGATGATGTTGTCATCTCGGTCTACCGCAATGCCTGTAGGACCAAAAAAATTACAGTGATATTTCTTTGTTTCCAATTGGGTTTGTTTTAATAGATTTCTAGTTTCTGGTGAGTCGCCTTCGATATTTCCAACAATCCGCCACCAAACGTAATGTTCGGCTTTAGAGTTTATAGACTCAATATCTCCTCCCAAAGAAGATACGAAACTTCCATCACTACTATATATCTGTACTCTTTTGTTTCCCCAGTCAGTCACGTATACAAATCCTTCGCTATCGACTGCCACACCAGCAGGGTGATTAACAGCGTGAGCATGGTTGTTACTTTCCCCGAAGTTTAAAATATGTTCGCCTTTGGAAGAAAATTTTTGGACACGGTTATTGCCCCAATCTGCTACGTAGACGTCTTGATTATTGTCACAGACTATTCCCCATGGTTTATTAAACTCTCCATTATTGTTGCCAATTTTACCCCAGCTATTTATAAATGCACCTTCAGATGTAAAGACCTGTACTCGGTTATTGTTGCTATCAACTACAAGTAAGTTTTCGTATTTATCGAAGCATATTCCACTAGGGCCGTTGAGGTATCCTTTTTTAGTACCATGTGCACCCCATTTACTAATATGGTCGTTATTGAAGTTTACTTCTGGGAAAGGAGTAATAGTATCGTTATGAAATATTTTGATAACATTTTCATGCTCATCTGAACAAAATAAAAGTCCATTTTTTCCTACTGCTATACTGCTTGGCCATGTAAATTGATTTCTTGCTATATCTCCCACATGATCTTGTTCGACGGTTATTTTACTTATACGCATATAGGCATCTACAAGATGTTCGTGTCCAAGGTCTTCCTTGTACCCTAGGCCTCGACTCAAAACATACAAAAAGCCATCGTTCGCTGGTGCTATTCCAACGGGGTAGCAAAAACCACCTGTTCTTCCGAACACGCTCTCATTATGCTCAGCGGTTTGTCTTCCTATTGAGTGGCTATATCGCCATTTGTTATTTTTAATAGCTGCCATGGATTTTTTATTATATTTATATTTTAGAAAATTGGTCAATAATATATTAGGATGGTTAAACAAGTTAAAGTTTAATGTTAATTCAATAGAGGTAAAAACACATGGGGAATATCGTTGAAATACGTACAGCTGAACCTGAAGAATTTGAAGAAGCTGCTATGGTTATGTTAAAGGCGTATGAAGAATATTCATTGATACTTTCCACAGAAGAATGGGAGGGTTATGCATCGCGAATAATCGATATTGATAGTAGGGCTAAAGAGTCGAATCTAATTATTGCAAAAATAAACGGTTTTATTGTGGGAACTGTTACCTTTTTCCCATTATTAGAGGACAGAACTTTGATGATTTGGCCACCCGATTGGACAGGTATTAGATTGGTTGCTGTTCTTCCTCAAAATAGGAGAGAAGGATTGGGTAGGCGATTGGTTTTTGAATGCATAAAAAGATCTCGTGAACAAGGTGCTTTAGCAGTTGGATTACATTCAAATAAATTTATGGAAGCTGGTGTGAAAATGTATGAAGATATCGGATTTGTCAGGGCGGAACAATTTGACATCAAAGTTAACCCTAAATTTACCGTTATGGCGTTTAAATTTGATTTGTTAGATCAAGAATGAATTACTAATTTAATACATAGGAGGTTTAATATGGATAGGAAGAAAATAGGAAGAACTGATTTTGAAATAAGTGGAATTGGATTAGGGACCGGAACTTTTGGAAGGGAAATAGATCAAGAAAAAGCTTTTGAGATTATGGATTATGCAATCGAGAATGGCATAACATTTTTTGATACGGCGGAAGCGTATGGGGGAGGACAGGCATATGAGATAAGAAAACAAGCTTACGGTACTACTGATGTTAGGGAAAAAAGCACTGAAATGAGTTCATCAGAACTTATAATTGGTAGATGGATGAAATCCAGAGGTACTAGAAATGATATAGAGTTGTGCACCAAAATAAGTGGTGGTAAAGCGAGACCTGACCAGATTAGGAATGCTCTAGATGCCAGTTTAGAAAGACTTGGTACAGATTTTGTTGATATATATAAAATTCATTCTCCTGATGTTAATACGCCTATAGCGGAGTCTTTGGGTGCAATGGGAGAGCAGGTAGATTTAGGCAAGATAAAAATTATAGGTGGTGCCAATTATAATGGAGAGCAGATTACCGAAATGTTGGACCAAGCAAAAAAACACGGGTATAGAAGGTTTGAGATTATGCAGCCAAATTACAATTTGGCTGTACCTGACGCCGAAACAGAAGTGTTTCCAGTTTGTACACAAGAACAGATTGCAATTACATCGTACAGCCCACTAGGAGCTGGGTTTTTGACTGGAAAGTATATACGAGGTGATAGGAATGCAATACCTAAAGGGACTCGTATGGACGTAGCGCCTGCTCATATTGATATATATTTCAATGATCGTAGTTTTAATATAGTAGATAATCTCAAATCCACATCAAATCAACTAGGGGTTTCAATAACACAGCTCGCAATGGCATGGGCAATGTCACACAGTTCTGTAACTGCGGTTCTTGCTGGAGCAAAATCTATCGACCATATAAAGAGTGCTATCAATGCGTACAATATGGATCTTGGTGAGCTTAGAAATCAGATGTCTGCGTGGAAATAAAATAGAGGTGATAATTCCAGTAAACAACATAAGTAAATTATTTGTGCTAACATGTCTTAATCGCGCTTCGGTGTTGGATTGAATATTGTTTTTGATTGTTGGTATATCTAGGAAGAATAAAACCTGATACGGGGTATATATAATGAAAGATTTGCTAAAAAACACAAAGCTAATGGTTATAGGAGGACTCCTAATAATAGGAATAATTGTTGCGGCAATAATTATTGTCATAACTAATTCTCAGAGCGAACCACTCATCAAAAACGTATTTATAACTGCTGGAGGTGCCGTAAGTAATGATACTTATCAATCTAGAGGAGGGGCTACAGAAGCCGATAAGGAGTTAAGTGCTCAAATTGAAATACCTCTTACTGTTAATTTGGCATCCCAATCGGGTTGGTCAAAAGCGACTGAATGTATCCCAGGACAGGGGAGATACTACAAAAAAACCGATTCTTACCCATTTATGACTATTTATGATTTTGATGGGAATTTGATTGGGTTATACCAGTTTTCAAATAACAAAATGTCAACTCCTTGGGAAGAAACAGTTGGGCCATACAAATTAAATGGTGAGCCGATATTAAGTCAAACTCATTATGGGGTGTATTTGTTTTTGTTAGATCCAACGAATGCATGTGAATCTGGGACAGCGTATGAATCTGTTTATTATCTATCATCTAGATTTAATACTGCCTCTCCAAGTTCACTTCCATCATATTTGATACCTGATACTGCCGCATTAGCGATTGAACAGGGTTGGGATTCTCTACCTTACTGTTCCCAAGGCAGGGGTAATTATTTTACGAAATCTGATGAAGAATATTTGTTAATGTATAATTCTGCAGGTAGCCCTATCGGTATATACCAAAAATCCTTAGAAGTAATGGATTTACCATGGAGGAAAATTCCTAAACTTGTGGGTGGTGGAGGATTAGATGTAATTACTGATGAACATTATGGGGTCTTTATATATTTTGGAGATAATATAAGGGCTTGTAAAACTGGTGAAACAGCTGCAGGTAGTGGTTCGCCATATGGAGGACCTGCTTCCGCAGCCCGATCAACTCCTACTCCTTATGTAGAACCTACAGCTACTCCTTTACCAACGGATTT
>VFGY01000020.1 GCA_009392195.1 SAR202 cluster bacterium
TCTAAATTGCTGGAGGCGACGGGCGGATTCGAACCGCCGAATAGAGGTTTTGCAGACCCCCGCCTTAAACCACTTGGCTACGTCGCCTTGATACTAATGTATGGTGCCGAGGAGGAGACTCGAACTCCTACAGCCTTGCGGCCACAGCGCCCTCAACGCTGCGTGTCTACCAATTCCACCACCTCGGCCAACTATCCTTGGCATTAACTAAAAGCAGTGTTACAGGAAAATGACACTTAAATAATGCACACTGCAAATTTTATAAGATTAAAATACCTCTGTCTACTTTCACTACACCAATCCCATCAACGATTTAATATCAAATCATCTTTAATATCAATGCCGATTATTTTTAACATCTCGTAAAGTTCTGCCACTCTCTGCTCACCAGCATCCGGATTGGGTAATCGTACATCTTTCGTTTTTATCAAACCTTTCCAATATAGCACATATTTACAAACAGAATATGCAAATGGGTCAAATGTACAATAATTCAATAGCGGCAAAACTTTGGTGTAATATATTTCTCTAGCAGCATTCCAATTGTTTGCTTTGCTATATTTATACATCTCTACTTCATCTTCAGGAACTAAACAAGCACTTCCGGATATAACTCCATCTGAACCCATTTCATAAGCCAAAAGGCTCATCAAATCCCATCCGCATAAAACTGGAACATCCAACAGTTCTTTTGCTTCGATAATCTTGTCTGGATTACCACTTATTTTCAAACCAACAATATTTTCCGACTTTTCGCATAAAGGTAAAATATCTTCTTTGATAGATAATTCTCCCCTAGTACCTTGATCATAGGGCATCAACGCTATTTCATCTGCAATTTCAGTAAAATAGCTATTAATATCGCCATCGACAGGTGGGCGAGACATTACGAAATCAGCTCCAGATGCAGCAGCATACTTGGATAATGATACACCTTCCTCGTATGTCGCATTTATTATTCCAAACCCAACTGGTACTTTCCCTCCAACATAAGAAACCAACATATCTATAATTTCACGTCGTTCTGCCTGTGTTAAAACTTCAAATTCTCCAATCTTACCATTACCAACAACGCTATTTACTCCACCTTTTATAACATAATCAGTTACTGTAGCGAGACTATTGAAATCAACCTTTCCATTTTCATCAAATGGTGTCATTAAAAGACAATTAACTCCATTAAGGTCAACCATAAATTACTCCTTGTTTCTTATCAAATTGAAAGTATTGAGCCGTTAACATCACAATTCCCAAATTTATCATATTGAGTGTAATAAACACATAATATTTTATTATCATCTTTTAGTGCTAAAGCAGGATACCCACAATTGAAATCTGTGCTCCTATATATTAAAAATTCACCTTCCCAAGTCTTCCCATTATCATAACTCAACGAACAACTAACCCCTTTATTTTCAGGGTCCATATTCCTATATGCACACAATAAAATTCCAGAATGAAGCTTTATCAGAGCAGGCGTTTGGCCTCTAAATTGCAACTTAGTAGCTGTCGACCAATTCATGCACTCATCATCTGAAAATGTAACATAGGAATAATATGGATCAGTCTGATTCCTTATTACGCCTATATACCGACCATCATCCATTTTCACAACGCTAGTTTCATGCAATTCAACTCTATCTTTTGTTTGAACAGAAGAAATTTTCTCCCAACTCACTCCATTATCAAATGATTTGGCTATAGCAGGGTAAGTAATTCCTCCTGGTTTGTCCGCGCCGTATATTGGAACAATCCATCCTTTATCTTTACTGATAATATAATATCCTGAAGTATTCATTTCTGTGTAATCTGAATACAGATCAATCTCCTTGCCTAATTTAACCCAAGTGTAGCCATTATCACTGGAAACAATAATTTCAACCTTCGAAATGGGCTGCTTCAATCCAGATCTCTTAGCTTTAAACACAAACATAACCAGACCGAAAGGTGTTTGGGTTAAAGTTCTACTACCTGCACAATCCCAACCATCTTCCTGCCATACAACACTTGGTGGTTCCCACTTTTTTGCTCCATCAAACGACCTAGTTATCTTTATTACCCCATCATCTATTTTTTCATGATCACCGACAGGATGAACGCTCGCATCTCTATATGCGACAATAAATTGGTTTTCTCCTAAAGCTTGTACACCAGGTAATGCTCTAGACCTATTTTCCGTACCTGAAGCAACTACAAAGCTATCTACAATTCTCATTAGATTTAATACTCATACTTAACTTAATTATCAACCTTTTCAAAATATTTAATCACTGTTCAGTTGATCAAAAGTACTAGACAATTTTTCTACAGTCGCTTTTACCATAGCATCAAACAACAATCTACCTTTATCGCTATTTGCCAAAGTAGCTTTACCCCAAACTCCATCCGGGCAATACTCTTTCATATATCGGTAATCAAAATAAGTTGACTGGACGTCAGGAACACAGTCTATTAGGTTACTGCCTACCTTAGCAGGATCAATATGCATCATAACTGAAGTTTCAAATTCACCTGCATGTTGTTCATTCCCATAATTATCCAATATAGTTTCGCTTTCTTCATCAATATCCTGCCATGGCTGACATAAAACAGCTACCCCTGTATCGCTACTCAGATTCACTTCCCTGAGGGCTAGTTTTAAAACTAAATTTCCTGCGTGAAAATTTAAAACTCCTACTTTAGTAAAGCCCTGATTAAAAAGATTTTTAGTTATATCCTGCACTATATTTTTCAACGTGTCCGAAGATATTGACACCGTCCCCCTGAATCCAGTGTGTGCTTCAGAATTACCATAAGCAATTCCCGGCAACAAAAATGCGCCCATCCTTTCAGCTACTGCTCTAGAAACCGATTCCGCCTGAAAATAATCTACTGATATAGGTAGGTGAGGTCCGTGTTGCTCTATTGCTCCTATCGGCAAAATAGCTATACCGTTTTTATTTTTTTCAATATCCAAATATGTATTATTCAAATCATACATTTCTGCCTCACTTATCAAAACCTCGATGATTAGTTTTTTATATTGCGGGATTTGTTAAATAATCAGATTTTCTCTAATGCAAATCCTGCGACAAATTGCGACATTAAAAGCATTATCCATATTACCTTTTGACAGAGTATTTAACAACGAGTTGTGCCAAAGGTGGTTTTTCACATAAAATTATATTATGGCTATTCAAAATCCCAATATAGCAGTTATAGGTGCTACAGGCGCTGTAGGGAAAGTATTTCTTGATTTAGTTGAAGAAAGAAATTTTCCGTTTAATTCTATTCGCCTTTGTGCATCAGAAAGATCTGAAGGTAAGCAAATAACCTTAAAAGGCAAACCTATAACTGTCGAACTTGTCACAGAAAAACTTTTAAGCGAAGTAGATATGGTTTTTGTTTCTGCTAGTACTAAGGTAAGCAAGGAAATCTGTCCTAAGGCTGCAAGCATGGGATGCATTGTAATAGATGACAGTTCCGCATTCAGACTAGAACCTTCAGTCCCACTTGTGGTACCTGAAGTAAATAAAATCGATTTAAAAAATCACGAGGGTATCATTGCTATTCCTAATTGTTCTACTACACCACTTGTAATGGTTTTAAACGCTCTCAGAACAATCGCTCCAATATCTAGAGTTACAGTAGACACCTACCAATCAGTTTCTGGCACAGGTACAGCAGCGGTAACAGAACTTAAAGAACAAACAGCAAATATAGTAAATAATAAATCACCTGAAGTAAGTGTCTACCCTCATCAAATTGGATTCAACCTCTTGCCTCACATCGAGGATTTTCTTTCAAATGGATATACAAAGGAAGAAATGAAAATGTCCAACGAAACAAGAAAAATCCTCCATGACGATGAAATCAACATTTCGGCAACTTGTGTACGAGTACCTGTTTTTACCAGTCACAGTGAATCCGCTCATATTGAGTTCGATGGCCCAATAGATATTGAAACTGCAAGAAAGGTACTTGGGTCAGCGGAAGGAATTAAAGTATTGGATAATCCCGGCAAAAACATTTACCCAATGCCTTTAGTATCAACTGGACAAGACGAAGTTTTTGTTGGTAGGTTACGTGAAGACATTTCCAAACAAAATTCTATAGCATTGTGGATGGTATCAGACAACTTGAGAAAAGGTGCTGCACTAAACGCCATACAGATTGCTGAAGAATTAATAAAAATGGATTAAATAGAGGTCAATTTAAAATGCAAAAAATAGGTAGATTACTTACAGCTATGGTCACCCCATTCGACGCTGACGGGGAAATCGATTACAAACAGGCAAGAAAATTGGCATCAGCCCTTTTATCCTCAGGCAGTGACGGCCTAGTCATAGGAGGAACTACTGGTGAAGCTCCATCAATGTCAGATGAAGAAAAAATCAAGCTATACGCAGAGGTGAAAGAAGAAATAGGAGACAAAGGGTCTGTCATAGCAGGAACCACAGACAATAACCACAGAAAATCCATAAAACTTTCAAAAGAAGCTGAAAACGTAGGAGCAGATGGTCTGCTATTAACTGTGCCGGCATATAACAAACCTCAACAGGAAGGGTTATATCAACATTTTAAAGCAATAGCTGAATCCTCAAACCTTCCAGGTATTTTGTATAACGTACCCTCACGCACTTCCTTGAACATGACTTCAGATACAACCCTTAGACTATCGGAGATAGATAACATCATTGGAGTTAAAGAAGCTTCTTCAGACCAAGTGCAAATTGCCAACATAATTGCAAATGCACCATCCGATTTCGAAGTTTGGTCAGGTAACGATGATGAAACTTTCGGAATAATGTGTATGGGAGGATACGGCATAGTAAGTGTGGCATCAAACGTCATGGGGATTCAAATAAAAAAGATGATGGGACTGATACTAGAAGGGGACATCGAATTAGCCGCAAAAGAGCATCACAGAATGCTCCCAATATTCAAAGCTTTATTCTGGGTAACCAACCCTGTCCCAATAAAATATTCAGTCAATAAAGCAGGATTCAATGCAGGCGAACCAAGATTACCAATGGTTTCAGCAGATAAAGATTTTACAGATAAATTCGACGTTGTGCTAAATCAATACGAGATGGATTTACCGGTATAGGCTTAGGAAAAGCTTAATTATAAAACCGTCTCTTCAAAACCTAACAATATCTCTAACAACGATAGTTTCGGTTCTATGAGGCCCTGTAGAAATAATATCTATAGGTTTACCCACTAACTCTTCGATTATCTTAATATAATTTAATGCCTCTTTTGGAAGCTGGCTAATATTGGTTGCGCCTGCTGTAGGCAGGTCCCAACCAGGAACGTCTTCATAAACTGGCTCACACTTTTCTAATAATGCAGCATTACCAGGGAAATCAGTTACTTTTTTACCGTCAAGTTCATAATAAGTGCAGACTTTAATCGAATCAAAACCATCTAATACATCTAACCTTGTTAAAAGCAGTGATGTATATCCATTAACCCTTGCGCTATATCTAGCCGCTACTGAGTCAAACCACCCAACTCTCCTAGGCCTACCTGTGGTTGTACCAAATTCGTTGGCCAGATTTCTTATTTCGTCTCCAACTCCTCCATGTAGTTCGGTTACAAAAGGGCCACTTCCAACTCTGGTGCTATATGCCTTAAAAACACCCAATACCACATCTATTTGGTCATGCAATATTCCTAAACCCGTACAAGCTCCTCCTATCGTTGGATGTGAGGACGTTACATACGGATATGTACCATGATCCAAATCAAGCAGAGCACCTTGGGCTCCTTCTATAAGAACATTTTTGTTTTCTGATATAGCATCAAAAACTATGTGCTCAACTGAACCAATATATTCCTTTAATCTATCCGCCCACCGATTACATTTTTCAAGTACATCTTTAAACGCTATTGGATTGCTGTCATATACATTTTCTATAATTGCGTTATGATATTTCAAAACTTCTTTTAACCTGCCAACTAGAAGGTCTTTTTGAAATAAATCCCCAAGTCTAATTCCAATTCTAGCAACTTTATCGGTATATGCAGGCCCTATACCTTTCCCGGTCGTGCCAATTGCATTATCCCCTTTCGCTTTTTCTGATAAAAGGTCTAAAGACCTGTGGTAAGGCATAACTATATGCGCCCTATCGCTGACTATCAACCTACCATTTAAATCAATACCAGCTTCTGTTAAGGCATCTATCTCCTGAAGTAATCCGTCTGGATCTACAACAGTCCCATTTCCTATTACTACTTTAATATTGGGCCAGAATATTCCCGAAGGAACCAGGTGTAATTTAAATTCACCTTTATCATTTATGACAGTATGACCAGCATTATTGCCACCGGAGAAACGGGCGACAATATCAGCTTTCTCTGATAAAAAATCAACTACTTTACCTTTACCCTCGTCTCCCCATTGTCCGCCTAGTACAGCAAATACACTCAAAATAATTCTCCAAAAATCAATGATTGACCAATAAATTTATTTAGAAATTAGCCAACTGAACGAGTATAACAAAGCCATTATCGATTGCATAGATAAAACCTATTTGTTACCAGATATGAAATGAAGTAATATGATTAAATGTTATAACGTTTCCATCGTTTTTTGAGATGGTAAGATAAGTAGGAGTATTAATATGTCTTTAAGCCAACAAGTAGATATAGCCCAAGTTGAAGGTGGCGATGAAGTTTTCAATCCTGATTTTCTTGAGTATTTAATAGCACTGAACGATAGGTTCGCTAAAACTATTCATTCATTACGAAACGAGAGAAATAATATTTTAAAACATTGCCTAGATAATCAATCCCTACCTATAAACAATGAAAAAACACTGGTTCCCGACGATTGGACAGTACCTCCTGTACCTGAAGATTTAAAGCAACCAGGTATAGAAATAACAGGACCTGCATCGATTACGGGAATGTTTATTAACGCACTTAACCCAGGACTAGGTGGTAAAAGAGCAGAAGGAGACCTAGATGATGACGAAGATGCAGCAGGACATACTCTTTTAGATACTGTTACGGCAGCTAGAAATAGGTTAGCCGCAGTTAAAGGAACGCTCGAACATTATGATAAGGCTAGAGGCAAAGAATATAAGCTTGCACCAGGAAAAATTCCTTTTTTCATGCATAGAGAAAGAGGAATCCATCTAGATGAACCTGACGTTAAAATCAACAATCAACCTGTCCCAGCTTGTTTATTAGGAGCAGGATTGACAATGTATTACTGTGGTCGAGAACAGATTAATCAAGGGGGAGGATTATATTTTTATCTGCCCAAGATGGAATCTGCAAAGGACGCAGTATTTTGGAGAGAATTTTTTGATTTCAGCAAAAAATATTTGAACATTGATGAATCTTCTACAATAAGGGCTATCCCATTAATTGAATCTCTACCACTAGCTTTTCAAATGGATGAAGTTCTTTACGCTTTAGGACCCTATGCAGTTGGATTAAACGCAGCAAGATGGGATTTTAAGGCAAGCATTTTTGAATTTGTAATGACAAATCCAAACTCAGTTTGGCCAGATAGATTCGGAGTAGACATAAAAACAACTCCGTTTCTAGCCAATATTTTCAGAAGACTTGTTGCAACATGTTTAAAGCGCGGAGGGATAGCGATAGGAGGGATGGCTACCGCTTTACCATCAAAAGACAAAGCGGTTAACGATGCTGCAGCTAAATCAATACAGGCGGACAAACAATGGGAAGCTGAGCAAGGATTCTTACGTGGATGGGTAGCTCACATATTCCACATGGAAACTGCAGCAGAACCTTTCAAATCTCTGAGAGCTTCAGGATGGAAGACCGACGAGTCTATGTCAAACCCTGACAATTATCCAATATCAATCGAAGTCCCAGAAGGCCCAATAACGATAGAGGGCACCCACAGGAATGTCAGGATGGTTATCGAATATGTAGAAGGATGGTTAAGGGGCAGAGGTGCAAAAGGAATAGATAGTTTGGAAGGCAAACCAGGTATACATGGTCCATTAATGGAAGACCTTGCAACTGGAAGAATGTCGGTTGCGCAGATAGCCCAAAGAATCATACACTCGGTTAAAGATTCTAGTACAGGAAAAACTCATACCACTAGCCTTGTAAAATCCATAGTCCAAGAGGAACTGGATGATATTTTAAGAATCAGAACAGAACAATTTGGTGCTGAGTACCCTAAAGAATACTACAATAATGCAGCTAAAATAACACTACAATGGATTAAGAACTACACGGAACTTGATTTTAGAAGCCTAGGCTCTTATTCCAGAGAAGACCTTGAAACAATATCGAATTCACCCGATGCTTTATAAATAACTTCTTATAAAGCATTCATTTGTTACTTCTTTTCGCTTGAAACCGTTTTCTTTACTGGTTTCTTGATACCAAGGCTCCACCTTGACCGCTTAGGCTTAGCTGTCGATGATGATTTAGTAGCAGGTTTGTTATTCCATAATTTACTAAAATATTCCGAGTCAAAAAAATGTCTTTTATCTGCTATATTTGCCAGTTCCCAAGAAAGGTTGGATTCAAAAGCAGCAACTTCCACATGCTTACCTAAATCCTTGACTGTTTTAACTGCATAGGCAAAATCACCATCACCAGATACTAAAATAGCTACATCATATGAATCTTCCCACCCAAGCTTAAGCAAGTCAGTCGCCAACATTATATCAACACCTTTCTCCACTGAAGTTTCACCTCTTTGTTTGGATATACCTAATTTAACTTCTAGGTAAGGGGTACTATACAATGCACTAAGAAACTTTTGCTGATCATGATAAGCTTGCTGATTCTTATCGGAATCTCTCATAATATTGTAATAATAAATTCTGAATAATTTCTTGCCTTCAGTTAGCTTCTGAGCAAGTAATTCGTAATTAACATCAAACCGATTACAGTTCTCTGAAAGACTATGATATAAGTTGCTACCATCGATAAACACAATGGCTTTTTCAAGAAACTCGTTATTTTCTACATCCGTATTTTTACTTTTTCTTATCAATTAAACCTCATAAAATAATTTAGATACAACTAAATTATACCCTACTCTATTTAATACACCTCATTTTCTATCTCTTGTAGAACCTCATCTATGTTTGAAACTATGAAGTCTATATCTGATTTTTTTGAACAAAGTTGAGGCTGTAAATTGATATAAGGTACAGGTGGATTCAGAATCATTTTTCGGGATTTAAACTTTTCGCTCAGCCTAGGCCCTAGTCTCATCTCAGGATTAAAATGTGTCCTTGTATTTCGATCACTGACAAGTTCTATCGATGCCAACAACCCTTTACCCCTAACATTACCAATCATTCGTCGTTGTTTTTGCATTTGGTTGAGATTCTGAAGTAAATACGAACCCATTGCTTTTGAATTATCCACAAGATTTTCATTTTCAATTATTTCAATGTTTGCCAAAGCTGCTGCTGCTGAAACAGGATGGCCTCCAAAAGTTAGAGTGTGAACAAAAATATTATCTTTGCCTTTAAAAACATCTGCTATTTTATCTCTTACAATAGTTGCTCCCAATGGGGAGTAACTACTGGTTATTCCTTTGGCAACGCAAAGTATATCAGGAACCACATCCCAATGATTAACCGCGAACATTTCTCCTGTTCTACCAAACCCACACACAATTTCATCCGCTATCAACAGGACTCCATATTTGTCACATATCTTCCTTAAATTAGGCCAATATTCATCCCCAGGAACTGCAGTACCTGAAGCGCCTGCAATTGGTTCAGCGATTATCGCTGCAATCGATGATTCTCCATGAAATTGAATCAATTTCTCAACCGCATCAGAACACAAAACCGCACATTCAGAAGGAGTATCACCACCTAATTCGCATCTATAAGGGTCTGGATGAGGTGCATATAACATTCCAGGATAAGACGCTGGCTCATAATCCGATCTATCACCGCTTCCAGCCCATAAAACACCACCTGTTGCCCCATGATAGGAACCTCTTCTACTAATTATCTTATACCTGCTCGATTCTCCTTGTCTTTTATGATAAGCGCGAGCTATTTTAATTGCAGTTTCGTTGGCTTCAGAACCGCCACTCGAAAACCATGAACGGTTTAAATCTCCCGGAGTGATGTCTGATAATTTCTTGGCTAACTTTATTGCAGGTATAGAAGTAGAACCTTGAGGGAAATAAGGTAATTCCTGCATTTGCTTATACATCGCCTCAGCTACTTCTTTCCTGCCATATCCTATATTTACAGAAGAGTAACCTCCATTCACATCAACCCATTCGTTTCCTTCTAAATCCTTAACACGTACTCCATCTCCTTCAACAATAAAGGTAGGCCCTCCTTGCTCAGCGACTTGAGTCCAGTCACTATTCGCACTCCAAAGATGATTAAATGCATCTGTTTTATTTTTTTTAGTATCCACTACTCGTTTTAACTCCAATGCTATGTCTTACATCGATAATCTTTGGAATAAGTTACATCCCTAACTCGCTTTCCAATTCAGTCAATACTTCATCTATCGCCACACATATTTCATCAACTTCATCTTTAGTAATACTTAAAGGTGGTGCTATGTTTAATATATTGGTACTTACTCGAAATATAATACCTCTAGCTTGAAATTTCCGAGTGATAATTTCGTTGACTTTTAAACTAGGATCAAATCTTGCTTTCGTTTCCCTGTCTGAAACCAATTCTGCAGCTAATAACAAGCCTCGTCCCCTTACATCACCAATCACTTTATACTTATCTTTGAATCCTTCCAGCTTATTTTTAAAATATTCACCTGCTATATTCGAATTCTCAACTAAATTATCTTGTTCTATCAATTTAATATTAGCTAGAGATGCTGCAGCAGAAACAGGATGGCCGCTAAAAGTAAAAATATGCCTTAAATACTTTTGATCACCCGCGAAAAAATCAGCTATTTCATCGCGTACTATAGTTGCGCCAATAGGCAAATAACTGCTAACCAAACCTTTTGCTACAGTCATAATGTCAGGTACTACATCCCAATGATTTACTCCAAACATTTTCCCAGTTCTTCCAAATCCGCAAACAATTTCATCAGCTATTAAAATCACTCCATATTTATCGCATATCTCCCTAACCATTGGCCAATATTCTTCCCCTGGAACTACAGCCCCTTGTGGAACTGAAATAGGCTCTGCAATTACAGCAGCAATGGAATCTGGACCATTATTCAAAATTAAATCCTCTATTGCCTTAGCACTTCGATGTGCACATTCAGAGTCACTTTGAGAATTAAACTCACATCTGTATGCATTAGGCTGTGGGGCGTATAGCATCCCAGGAGCAGAAGGTTCATAATCAGCCATAGGAACAATCGGTGTAGAACCCAACCACATTACACCGCCTGTTGCTCCATGATACGAGCCTCTTCTACTAATAATTTTATATCTTCCAGTATCTCCTCTCCGTTTATGAAAAGCCCGTGCTACTTTTAAGGCAGTTTCATTTGCCTCGGACCCTCCACTAGTCGGAAACGTACGATTCAATGAACCTGGAGCTAATCCCGATATTTTGGCAACTAAATTTACAGTAGATAAAGTAGTTGTTGTAGCAGGGAAATAGGGAAGTTTGGAGGCTTGACTAAAAACAGCATCAGCGATAGCTTTCCTCCCATAACCAACATTGACTGAATTATATCCCCCATTCAAGTCTATCCATGAATTACCTTCTGAATCCTCTACTCTTATACCAGAACCTTTAACTATGATCATAGGCTCAGAATTTTCAGCCATATGTTCCCAATCACGATTATGCATCCATAAATGATCGCGAGCTAATTTTTGCAACTCAGTTGTTGATAATTCGCCCATTTAATTAACATCCTTTAATGTTAAAGCGAAGATAACATAATTATTAATAAATCTACAGTAACTTATTAATAATTTGAGATTTAAACTCTATAAGTAGTGTTACAATTGTAAAGTAGTCTTTTTTTGATTCGAAATTTTATGATATACAGTATTATGTATATCAGACGTGGCAACGTAGCTCAGCGGTTAGAGCGGGCGCTTCATAAGCGCTAGGTCGTAGGTTCAAGTCCTACCGTTGCCACTCTACAAATTCATTTTTCAATACGGCAGGTAGATTTGATAAAACATCAACTCAGTTGTGAATACGCCATTAATATTGACAATAAAGTTGGTTGATGAAAATATAATCATCATGTTTTCCCGGGGGCGGTTAGCTCAGTGGTTAGAGCGCTCGCCTCACACGCGAGAGGTCCGAGGTTCAAATCCTCGACTGCCCACCACATTCGCATATCAAGTAAATATGAGAGCCGAAGTGGCGAAATGGTAGACGCGCTACGTTCAGGACGTAGTACCTTTAATAGGTGTGTGGGTTCGACTCCCTCCTTCGGCACCATTTAATTAAAATAAATAATAAGCGCTTGTAGCTCAGCGGATAGAGCGCAGCCCTGCGGAGGCTGAGGTCGTGGGTTCGAATCCCACCAAGCGCGCCAATCAATTGAAATTTTGATTAATAAATCGGTACAATAGATATTATTAAGTTTAAAGGGCGATTAGCTCAGCTGGTTAGAGCGCATGCTTTACACGCATGAGGTCGTAGGTTCGACTCCTACATCGCCCACCATACAACTTGACCATTAGCAACCAGTGAAAAACCTCTTATCACATGAGAGATAACAATACAAAATGCAATATAGAACCCTAGGTAAAACAGGTCTTAAAGTATCTTTACTAAGTTTAGGCTCGGGTGGAACCCGACGGTTAGGACAAGATTCTCAAATGGATCAAAAAAGTCAAACGACATTGGTACACAAAGCTCTTAGCCTAGGAATAAATCTCATAGACACATCTGCACAGTATGGGAATTCAGAAGCAATCCTTGGTTCAGCATTAGCTGGTATAAAACGAGACAGTTATTTATTATGTACCAAATGGTATTGCGCAGAAAAACCAGACCCAATTAAAAGCCCACAACTGCTCATCGAAAGCATCGAATCCAGTCTCTCAAAACTAAAAACCGACCATATCGATATAATGATGTTTCATGGGCCATTGGCAAACGAGTACCATAGTATATTAGATTCATGTTATCCAGTTTTAAGTTCCCTGAAAGAAAAGGGCAAAATACGTTTTATAGGTCTTAGTACTCGATTTAAAGAAGACCCTGAACAGTTGGTTGCCGAATTAGCTGTGAAAAATAATCCAGAGCTATTTGATGTGATAATGCTAAAATACGGAATACTTAATCAGTATGCAGCCACAACAATTATGCCATTAGCAATCCAAAACAATATCGGGATTATGAACATGGCGGTAATAAGAGAAAAGTTGCCAAATAAAAACTTGCTTGAGCAACTTATTAAAAAATGGAAGAATGATGGTCTAATAGATAAAGATAGCTTGGCAGATAAAAACCCTTTGGATTGGTTGGTAAAAGACGATGTAGATTCAATCGTAAGTGCAGGATATAAATTCGCCGCTGACCACCCTGCAATATCAACCGTAATAACCGGTACAGCAAATCAGAACCACCTAGAATCCAACATAAATGCATTATCAAAACCTGAACTTAAATACCAAGACTCAAAAATACTCAAAAAGTTATTTGGGAAAATAATAGAGTATGCCTAATAATCAATTTTAAAAGGATAAGCTAACCAATCATGAATAAATCAGAATTAAAATCTCTTATCAAAGGAACATTAGCGGTTACCCCAACTCCATTTGATGATAATTACCAGCTTGACCTTGGTAAAACCCACGATATCACACAATGGTGGGTCGAACAGGGTTTAGGCACATCTAATTCTCCACTGAAAATAACTGCCGGTGGAGGTGAGTGTCATAATTTGACCGAAGACGAGTGGCTCCAAGTACTTAAAACTACTGTAAATGCTGCCGGTCCTGAAGCTGTAATCATGTGCGGATTAAAATCTAAATCCACGATTCACACAATAGAAGATGCAAAAAAAGCACAGGATGTTGGCATAATAGGACTCCAAATTGATTTACCTTTCTATCATCACCCCAACCAAGATGATTACGTCAGATATTTCACAGATATTTCTGACTCTATTGATATTGGGATAATGATATACAACACTCATTTTCATGGTGCTCCTTCAATAAAAGCGGAAACAATGTTGCGTTTAACTGATGCTGAGCACGTGGTCGCTATCAAATGGAACACGCCTCCACATGAAGATTTTAACCAGATGACAAAATTCTCAAATGAATTCAACGTTATAAACAATGGAGGAGATATGATTCAATTCCATAAAAATGGTGGTAAAGGCACACAATCTTCTATTGCTCCGGCTTGTCCTAAATATGCTCTTGACATGTGGGAATTACTTGAAGCAAAAGAATACGACAAAGTCAAAAACGAATTAGAAAAAGATGCGATGTTGAATAAATGGCGAAGAAAATCTGCATTAATTTCTGGTGGCAACCGGCATAACAAAGCTTATATGGCCGCAATAGGGAAACCTCTTGGACAACCCCGATTACCCACATTGCCAGTAGAACAACATGAAGTTGTTGAACTAAGAGAAATGTTTAAAAGTTTCGGATGGATAACCGCCTAAAATGAATTTTGATTTTAACCAACTAAGAATTCATTAGTTATCATGAATTTTCACAATAAATTCGATTAACCACTCAACAAAAAACTATAAGAAAATTGTTATAATACCGGATAAATTTATAACTACCGGTTAACATTTTGTTCACTCATTTACATGTACATACAGAATACAGCTTACTCGATGGCTTAAGTAGATTAGATTCCCTATTAGAGCAAAGTAAAAAACTAGGCATGAATAGTATTGGGATTACAGACCATGGAGGACTATATGGCGCCATACATTTCTACCGTAAGGCAATTGAATTAGGCTTAAAACCAATTATCGGATGTGAAATGTATGTAGCAAGAAAAAGTCGGTTTGATAAAATCCCTTCAGAAAAATCCCCCTACCATTTAACAGTAATTGCCAAAAACAACAAAGGATATTCTAACTTAGTACAATTAGTCAGCCTTGCAAACCTAGAAGGTTTCTACTATAAACCTCGTGTTGACAGAGAACTTCTATCAAAATACAGCGAAGGATTAATTGTGCTGTCTGGATGCCCTAGCGGAGAAGTACCTGAACTTATCAGCCAAGGGAATATGGAAGAAGCGAAAGAAGCAGCTAATTGGTACAAAAGCACTTTTGGCGATTATTATCTTGAACTGATGAATCACGACCATGTAGATGATCTACCGGCAATCAATTCCGGCCTGATTAATATGCACAAAGAACTTGGTTTGCCAGTTGTAGCAACGAATGATAGTCATTATGTTAAAAAAGAGGATGCCGATTATCAGGACTTATTAGTATGCATTCATACAAACACTAATGTGAATGATACCGGCCGATTACGCATGGAAGACAATTCATACTATTTAAAAAGTCCAAATGAAATGGCTGAATTATTCAAAGATGTTCCTCAAGCAATATCTAACACGAATAAAATAGCTGATGAATGTAATGTTACAATCGACTTGGATACTCCACAGCTGCCAAAATTTAAAACCCCGGGGAACATTTCTGCAGAACAATATCTGAGCGAATTATGCTGGCAAGGGCTTAAAAATCGTATTGGCACGCTAACCAATATTGAAGAAGATAGATTAAATAAAGAATTAGATGTGATAATTCAAACCAGATATGCAGATTATTTTTTGGTTGTTTGGGATATTACGCATTTCGCCAATGAATCAAACATTAAAATTGCCGTAAGAGGCAGTGCTGCAGGAAGTTTAGTCTTATACTCCCTTGGAGTTACCAATATCAACCCACTGGAATATAACATAGTTTTCGAAAGATTCTTGAATATAGAACGTAAAGAAATGCCTGATATAGACATGGATTTTCAAGATGACCGAAGATCAGAAGTAATCGATTATGTAGTTAACAAATATGGTAAAGACCATGTAGCACAAATCATAACGTTTGGAACCATGGGAGCAAAAGCATCAATAAGAGACGTAGGCAGAGCTTTAGCGATACCTTACCCTGAAGTTGACAGAATAGCAAAACTTATTCCAACTCGTCTTAACATAACTATTGAAGACGCTATTTCAGAGACGCCTGAATTAAAAGAAATCATTGATGCTGATCCCGACATAAGCAAAATAGTCAAATCAGCTACCTATCTTGAAGGAACTATACGTCATTCAAGTACCCATGCAGCTGGGGTGGTGATTTCAGAAAATCCATTAAATAAATATGTGCCTTTGCAAAAGCCTACTAGAGGAGAAGAAGGCTCTGTATCCATGACACAATACGATATGGATTCATTATCAGCGCTAGGCTTGCTCAAAATGGATTTCCTAGGACTAATTAACTTAACTATACTTTCAAAAACAATCGAACTGGTTAAATTACACCACAATAACAACTTAGACCTTGATTCAGTTCCATTAAATGACCTGAAAACATTTGAATTACTATCGAATGGAGAAACTTCGGGAGTATTTCAGCTTGAAGGTTCAGGAATGACTAGGTACATAAAAGACTTAAAGCCTAATTCGTTGATGGATGTAGCAGCAATGATAGCTTTATATAGACCTGGCCCCATGGAACACATAGACACCTTTATTAAAGCTAAACACGGCCAAATTGAAGTTGAATATTTACATCAGATTTTAAAAGAAGTACTAGAAGAAACTTATGGGGTGATTGTTTATCAAGATCAAGTCTTTTTCATAGCCCAATTATTCGCAGGGTACTCAATGGGTGAAGCTGACATTCTTAGAAAAGCCATGGGCAAAAAAATCCCTGAAATAATGATTGCGGAAAAAGATAAATTCATATCAGGTGCTATTAGCAAGGGTCACTCAAAAGAGTTGGCAGAACAAGTATTTGCATTAATAGAACCTTTCGCAGGATATGGATTCCCGAAAGCTCATTCCGTGAGTTATGGCTTAATATCGTATTGGACAGGATATTTCAAAGCTAATTACCCAATTGAATATATGGTTTGTCTTTTAAATGCCTATTCAGGTAATTCCGACAAATTATCTTCTGCAGTTTCCGAATGTAATAGACTAGGAATAAAAATATTGCCTCCTGACATTAATTACAGTGAAATCGATTTTAGTATCGAATCTAGTAATAACGGTGATAAAAATGTGAGATTTGGCTTGGGTAAAATTAAAAATGTTGGTGCATTGGCATTAACCGATTTAATCAAATCTAGAGATGCCAACGATAAATTCAAATCAATTGAAGATATGTGTCAAAACGCAAAATTCACCCAGCTCAACAAAAAAACCTTGGAAAGTTTGGTTAAAGTTGGAGCTTTTGATTCTATAAATCCCAGCAGGAACGGAATTCTTTCTTCAATTGACAAAATTATTAGCATGGCACAGGAATCACAATCGCTGAAAAATTCATCTCAAACATCAATGTTCGATATGTTTGGAGATACAATTGAAATGGATTTATCTCAAGTCAACATACCTGAAATAGAAACAGCAGACGCTGATAAACAGGACTGGGAAAATGAATTATTAGGAGTCAACCTATCCGCATCAAATAAACTAAACCACATCATAGCTTCAAAAAACAGTCAAACAATAGCATCCATAAGTGAAATAAATGAAAGTTTGGTGCGGAAAAAAATCACAATAGCCGGTCAAATATCCCAGGTAATGTCGAGACAAACTAGAGAAGGCAAACCATTTTTAATTGTCACATTAGCATTGTTAAATGGTGATATAGATATATTTGTTTGGGACAACATAATAAATGCATCTGGCGATATATGGAAACATGGATCATTAATCGAACTTGTTGGAACAGTTAGATCTAAAAACGGTGAATTAAGTATCTCGTGTTCTTCAGCAAAACCTTACGAATATAATACTGATAATTCTGATGAATTACCCAACCATGAACCCATAGTCAATAATCCAGAACCGAAATCCGAGGTATCACCTAAGGTGCAACCAACACAGTCCGACAATAACATAAAAATTGGGTTAAACGGCGAAAATGGCAATCACAAAGCCGACAAACTGATTATATTGTTAAATGAAAGTAGCAACCACATTGAGGACCATGATTTACTTAAATCAATCGCTTCACTATGCGCTGAATTTAAAGGAAATTCAAAAGTCGAATTTCATATTGTCACAAACGGTAAAACGGTAATAATGGAATGGCCACTATTAAAGGTTGATACAACAGATATCTTCAAGGAAAAGATAGAAACACTAATAGGGAATTCAGGGCACATTACTATTTCTTAACAACTCAAATATAATTCATTATTTCTGATTTTCTACAGGATGTGATTTCTCTATATCAAGGAACAGTTGTTTTATTGAAGGATTTGAATATTTTCCTCCATATCCACCTAACCCACCATCACTTCTAACTACCCTATGGCACGGGATAATAATGGGTAATGGATTTCTCGCCATAGCTAATCCAACTGCACGAGATGATTTTGGGTTACCAATTTTTTCTGCAATATCCCCATAAGATTGTGTTTGACCATACGGAATTTCCTTACATTTCATCAAAGCTGTCTTTATAAAAGTAGATAGGCTATCAGATAGATCTATCTTAATTTCGTTGAAACTTGTAGGAATCCCGCTTAAATATTTATCAAATTCATCCACAAATCCTTCAACATTTAAATCAGTAGTATTTTTTTGTGGCATTGAAGCTGTTTGCATTTGACTCATACATTCATCTAATGTTTGAGTAGGCAATATTATTTTACTTAATCCAATATCCGAAAAAGAGATTCCAATCCAACCCAGTTCATGTTTAAATATGTGAGAATTCACAACCAATTTTTCAATTCCTAACTTACTAATATAAGCTTTGGCATAAAGTGTATTCTATCTAACCGTATGAATTTTAAATTTAAAAATATATTCTCATCAGTCTTAATATCTACTAGGCCAAAGCAATGGACAAAAAACCTTCTAATATATTTACCGTTATTATTCAGTGTTAATGAATCATGGCAATTTTCCGAGATTTCATCTTTTCACCTTCTATTCATTAAAACAAGCATCGCATACGTTGCTTTTTGCATGGTTACAGGAGCAGTGTACATCATAAACGACCTGCTTGACATAAACCATGACACTGTACATCCTATTAAAAGTAATAGGCCTATTGCGGCAAAATTAATCAGTTCGCGTGCATCTATGATATCAGCAATAATCTTATTTGCTTCAGGCATCATTATTGCATACTTTATAAACATAAAAACGCTTGGGGCTTTTTTATTTTATATAGGTTTAATGACGAGCTACTCTATGTTTTTAAAACATCATTTATATGTAGATGTTATTAGTATTAGTTTAGGCTTCGTAATAAGAGCTTTATGCGGAGCATTAACAGTTGAGATACCAGTTTCGAATTGGCTATTGATATGCACGGGGTTCGGGGCGCTGTTAATCGCTATATCAAAAAGAAGAGCTGAATTAATAACTGCAAAAAATCAACCAAGTGTCCAAAGACCTATACTTGCAAAATATAATATCGATAAAATAGATAAACTCATTCCATTTCTAGGATTTACAACTTTAGTTGTCTACGCAATTTACGCTTTTTCAGCGGTGAATTTACCGGATAATAACCTAATGCTTGCAACAGTACCGTTTGTTGGTTATGGCATTTTCAGGTATGTTTGGATAGTAAAGATAAACAATAAAGGAGAACATCCTGAAGAAATATGGTTCAAGGATTTACACTTATTAAGTACAATAACTTTATGGGTGATTTGCTCCTTAATCGTACTAGTATTTGGCAGAAACTAGGTTGAAAATCAATTAACATGACAATACCAGAAAATATATTTGGAATTTTGCCGACATGGTCGGGAATTTACGCATTGACGATTTTATGTTTTCTTATTTCCGCGATTATTTTTTATAGTAAAGTAGTTCGACATGTAATCAAAACTCAACCTGTAAGTCGAAAAGACAACATATTATTTCGGCTATGGGGTCTATTTACAGTCGGATTTGGCCAACAAAAAGTCCTTCAGCGTACCTCAGCAAAACAGGACAGGGCAGGCTTAGCACATTTTATAATATTTTGGGGATTTTTATCCTTTTTATCTAGCTATATTCTGTTTATATATGGAAATTCTTTAAAAGCAAATTTTACTAGAAGTATATTGGGAGAAAAACTTGAGAACATTTATCTGTCATATATAGACATTTTATCAGGTGTTTTCCTAATCATATTGATATGGTCGGCAGTTCGGCGGTGGATGATTAAACCAAGTAGGCTCAAATTCGACCTTACTCAAAAACCAGAATCAGCTATAATACTTGGATTTATTGCGCTACTAATGATTTTCGAAATATTATCGGAGTCATTTCATATTGCTGCCCACTCCCTATTAATCAATCAATTCCTTCCAGTAGGCATGGCAGTAGCCAATGTTTTTTACAGCCCTGAGACTAATGTTGAAATTTATAACTCACTGCATTCTATTTTTTGGTGGTTACACTTTTTGACAATTTTATCATTTGCGATTTATATACCTTTTTCAAAGCATATGCACCTAGTAGCTTCGCCGTTAAGTATACTCTTTAGAGACATTCAGGCTAAAGGAACTTTATCTACTCCATTAAATCTAGAAAGTGCTCCTGTCTTTGGAGCATCAAAACCTTCTGAATTTACATGGAAGGAAATTTTAGATTCCTATGCTTGCGCTGTATGCGGTAGATGCACTGATTCCTGTCCGGCGCATATAACAGGCAAGAATCTTTCTCCAATGCATATAATCAATAATATTCGAGGAAATCCTTCATCTCAGGAAAATAATTCGGGAGAAGACGAATTAATTGATAATCTAATAGACCAAGATTCACTATGGGATTGTTTGACTTGTGGAGCATGCGAAGAAGAATGTCCTGTAGGCGTTGAACACATTGACCCAATAATAAATATGAGACGCAATCTTGTTATGGAAAAGAACAAAATGCCTGAAACTGCTTTGAATCTCCTTACCAATTTAGAACAACGGGGTCACCCTTGGAAAGGTACTCCATATACCAGAACTGATTGGACAAAAGGATTGGACGTAAAAACCATTGAAGAAAATAAAAACCCGGAAATATTGCTGTGGGTAGGATGTACTCCGGCCTTAGACAAAAATAATCAATCCAGCATAATAGCAATGGCCAAAGTTCTTAATCGAGCTAATATAAATTTCGCTATTTTAGGGTCAGAGGAATCGTGTACTGGAGATCCGGCTAGGAGAATAGGAAACGAATATTTGTATCAAACTATGGCAACTCAAAACATAAATACTCTTAATAAATACAACATTAAAAAAATAGTCACTACTTGCCCTCATTGCTTCAACAACATAAAAAATGAATACCCCCATTTAGGAGGCAATTATGAAGTACTCCATTATAGTGAATTCATCCTCCAATTGATAAAAGATAAAAAAATAAAAGTTAAATCTCTACCAAAAGCATTAAATATCTCTTTTCATGATCCTTGTTATCTTGGAAGACACAACAATATTTATTCTGCACCTAGACAATTAATAGAATTCATACCTAATTTAGAATTAAAAGAGATGGAGCCTAACAAAAAACAAGCCCTTTGTTGTGGAGCAGGCGGAGGCCATGCATGGATTGAAGAAACCAAAGGTAAAAGAGTAAACCATTTAAGAACCAAACAGTTCCTTAACACTAAATCTGATGTCTTAGGTGTTTCATGTCCATTTTGTATGCAAATGTTTAATGAGGGAGTAGGTAGCCTAGACAATAACAATTCAACAGTAAAAGATTTGATTGAAATAGTTGAAGAAAGCACTCGTACCTAATAGCAGCTAATTTCTAATTTAATCTAAGTGATTAAAATACTTTGAATGTCAGAGTGAAAAATAATTTTACTTGGACCAAAGATTAGTATGTGCAAGCATCCTTGACCGATCTTGATCAGTCAATAAAGGTTCTATTTTCTCTTGAAATTCCGCTATTGTATCCGAAATGCTTACTCGTGATGTGTCTAAAACAAACCGCCTACCTATAAGCGAATTAGCGTATTCTTCCTCAAACCTTTCTAGAACATATTCAACATCTTCCTTTTGAACAACTTGATATTCATGAGGGTTTTCATCCATTCTAGATTTTATAACATCTGCATCTGCCTTCATTAATATCAAAACAGTATCAGGAGCTATATCAAGTATCTCTTTATCTAAAACCCGAGCCCAATATGACCTTTGGCCCTCTGGAGCACGCTCTAAAGCACCACTATTTTTACCTCCATACCCATAATATAGCGGAGCATAAACTGCTTCCTCTATATGAAATCCAACAATATTGTGATCTGGCGCTTTATAGAATTCTGGTGATAAATGATGTGCCATCATAAATCTTTGATACATCTCTTTAATCTGGGGGTGAGATTTAATAAATTCATCCATTGCTTCTTTGGACAATTCTGGGTTAGGAATCGTGAAATGATCGTGAAAACTTCTACCACCACCCAAGTTATTTTTCGTCCACTTAATTATCTCTTCAGACAAAGTTGTTTTACCAGCATATTCACATCCAACAATAATAAGTCTCATATTTACTCTCCATTAAATTCGTTCCAACTATTATATATTCAGTTAAATTACTTGGGATTTTAACCAGTCAATAAAACCTGCTCCATATTTTGGATCATCAGTTATCGCATAAACCGAAGCTTGAAGCAATCCTATAGGATTACCGACATCAAAATGAATCCCAGGAAATTTATATCCATTAAATCCACTGTTTTTCATAATCCCAATTAATGCATCTGTTATTTGTATCTCACCATTCGCTCCTGGCTTCACATTTTTAAGTTCACCAAAAACCGAAGCGGGTAATACATATCTACCAATTATAGCTAAGTTAGACGGAGCTTTTTCTAAGGCAGGTTTTTCCACCATTTCAACAATTTCATAAATGTCTTTTTTATAGTTATTTACATCTACTATTCCTAACAGCGGTATTTTTTCTTCACTTACCTCTTTAATCGCTAAAACAGGCAAAGAAAATTCATTATATATCCCAATCATATCTGACATGCATGGGCTACCACTAAATATCACATCATCCGGTAGAAATACGCAAAATGAATCGTTTCCAATATACGGTTCTGCTTGCAAAATTGCGTGACCCAGACCTAGTGGTTGTTCTTGTACAATATATGAAACCTCAATTGAATTAATAATTTCAATGAATTTTTCTAATTGCTGTTCTTTAAATGAAACCCGCTGTTTTACAACGTCTAAATAATCGTTTTCGAAGTAGTCTTTAATACTAAATTGATCGGGCCCCATGATTATCATGATTCTTCTTATACCAGACAAATATGCCTCTTCTATGGCAAATTCAATCATTGGCTTATTCAATATTGGCAGCAACGCTTTAGGAACCTGTTTTGACACAGGTAAAAATCTGGTTGCTAGACCAGCCACAGGGATAATCGCAGTGTCAATCATAGTACAAATTTATTTCCACCATCAAAGTCCAAATGTAATAAAGCCAATTCACAGATAAGAAGATATCAGATTTTATCACTAAACTAAATTGATTTATATGAAGATAAAACCAAAACATTAACTTGAATTATTCACAAACAAAACACAAATAAATATTTTGGATAGTGTAAAAAACAGTATTCTCATGTTAAAGTCCATACCAAATCATCTAGGTTGGTTTCAAAATTGAATGCCCTCAAATTCAACTCAGGAGATAATTCATGCTTCCACCAATAAATATAGGTAATGAAACTCAATTATTTGTAGATAATTACCTAATCGAATTAGTAAATTTCGTTACAAAAACTATGCACCAACCAGTTAAGCATCCTAACAATCCGTTAATAACAAAAGATAAACCTTGGGAAATCTTACCCTACTTTAGAAATAACACTTCGGTTCATTTTGACAAAGATGAAGGTCTATATAAACTTTGGTACGAAGATATGGGATGGGATTATAAAAAATTCATGACACTACAGAGCTCATCATCAGAACGTGATGTTGGACAAGCGGCAGGCATAGATTCATATGAAAAAACCTGTTTCAACAAATTACTCTACGCTGAATCTAATGATGGAATCAAATGGACCAAACCTGAGCTAAACTATGAAAAATATAACGATAACAAAACTAACATTTGTTTAGGAAGTAAAATCCATGGGAAGGTCCATTCTTGTTCTGTTATTTATGATCCAATTGAAACCAATATTGAAAAAAAATACAAAGCTATATATTGGAATTCTAAAGGCGGATTAGAAGACACAGACATATCTAGCGCTTATTCACCAGACGGCAAAACATGGACTGTATCTGAAAAACCTATAAAAATAGGACAGTTGTATGAAAGACAGTTAGGTGATGTAATTATTTTGTCAGTAAACGAAACTACTAGAGAATATCATTTGGATACAAGAGCAAGAGCTATGCAAGAACCTCCAGTAAATCCCAAACATCCAAAGGTAAATGGATGGGGACCTTCTCATTACCCAGGAAATAAATTCAGAGCTAGCAAAAGAAGGATTTTTTCTTCTTTAACAACTAACTGGACAGAATGGCCTATGCTACAAGAAAGCTTAGTTCCAGATGACAAATTAGATAATATCGACGACGAATACTATGGTCTATCAAGATTTCAAATCGGAAACTTATGGCTTGGCATATTACAAATATTCCAACGAACCCATAATACAGTAGACCTTCATTTAGTTTCTAGTAGAGATGGATTTTCTTGGGATAGAGTCGACATGACAAAAGCATTTTTACCCACTGGAAAAATACAAGATTGGGATTGTTTCATGGCCGATTTTGGAACACGTCCAATAATCCATGATGATGAGATTAGGTTTTATTATTCTGGATCTAATGTTCATCATGATTGGTGGATGTTTGGTGAAATGGAAGGGCTGGATGTTCCAGAAGCAAAATATGGATTTGACGGAAAAACTACCGCTTTGGGTTTAGCTACCTTAAGAAAAGACGGATTTGTTTCAATCGACTCTACCGTAAGGGAAGGAATACTTCAAACTTTTGCTGTAACTTCAACTGGGAACAAATTAAATATAAACGCAGTTTGCCAAAACAACGGATATCTACTTGTTGAAATAACTGACCACAAAGACAACATAATTGACGGATACTCTAAGTCAGAATGTATCCCTTTCAACGGAAATTCTATACTTCACAATGTTAATTGGGAAAACAAATCAACCATCCCAGATAATGGCCCTGACGGCATCAAAATACGGTTTTATTCTCGTAATTGTAGTTTGTTCTCTTTTTCATTTTCGTAACCTGGCAACACCAATGAATTTAGTATTTAATGTTGTATCTAAATTAACTTGTCTCAAATAACAGCTAGAAACCCAGAACTTTTAATTAAAGATTATTGTCTCTTAATATTACTTGATATACCATTCTGTTCAGACGAAACAATAATTGTACAAATTAATGAATCAGACATTTGACATTGTAGTAATTGGAGCAGGTCCTGCTGGGAATTCCGCAGCATTTCATTTATCTAAATCTGGTTATAGCGTCGCTGTACTAGACAGACGCAAGGAAATCGGAAATAAATTGTGCACTGGAATTATCGGGAACAATTGCGTCGAATTGTTTCAACCTGAGTCGGTTGATATATATAAAAAAGTGAAATCTGCTACCTTAGTTACGCCTTCAGGCACTGCCCATAAAATAACAAAGCCTACTGTGCAAGGATATATCGTAAATAGATCCGCATATGTTTCATCAATAGCAGAAAAAGCTAAAGCTAATGGAGCTAAGTATATACTTGGCAAAACAGTTACAGGTATTTACAACAATACATCACCGGCATGTGTAGAATACAAAGAAGGTGAAATCCGACAGTCGCTGAATTGCAAAGTAGTCGTAATAGCAACAGGGTTTAATTCTAGTTTCCCAACAATGATCGGACTGCCGAACATAAAGACAAAAGGATATATGATAGGAGCTCAAGCTGAAGTGAGTTTACCCAACCCAACAGACACTCAAGTTTATTTAGGAAGCAAAATTTCTCCAGGTTCTTTCGGATGGCTTGTACCTTTAAATGATTCAAATTGTTTAGTAGGTATAGCTTCTCGAAACAAATTAAATGGTCATATGAGTACTTTTTTGGACCACTTACAGCAATCTGGCAAAATCAATAGTTCTGATGTTAAAGTTGAAAAATGGGGTATACCGATAAAGCCTATTAGCAAAACATACGCCAACAGGGCTTTAGTAATTGGTGACGCTGCTGGGTTCACTAAACCTACAACAGGAGGAGGAATATATTACGGCATATTATCAGGAGAAATTTCATCTAATACAATAAATAAATGTTTTGAATCAAATGATTTCACTGAATCCAGTATGAAAAATTATGAGACAGAATGGAAAAAAAAGTTAGGTAACGAGCTTAAAGTGGGGTATTACGCAAGATCTATATTTGAAAAACTAAGTGATTCTCAAATTGAAAAATTGGTTACCAATCTAACTTCTGAAAAAAATCCTACAAGTAAAATATTACTAAATAATTTCTCATTTGATTGGCATAGTAACGCGATTAACCATGCCCTGAATCAATTCGATGTTGTTAATTTACTCAAATCCTTTGGTACGAACCTAAAACCGGTATTGAAACAATTTACAAAAGAAAAACAAACTAGTTAAAAATAATAGATTAATCATCCAAAATTAAACATAGTGTATTTTTTATTTCTTACCAAAAACCATTGAACACAAAATCAACCATTATAACCCATTGGCTTCCTCTCATTACTTGGTTATTATTTATTTTTATCGTGTCATCAATACATGGCAGTAAATTTCAAGTTTTACCTTTTAATTCCATTACCCAGGTACATATAGAAGAGCTTTTATCATATAGGCAAGCAGCTTTTCATGCTGGTGAATATTGTTTACTGGTAATTTTGACTTACAGATTATTTAAACTAAAACTCAATCAAAATCATCACTTTATAGTTTTGTTGTCCTTTACTACTTCAATACTGTATGCAATTTCAGATGAGGTTCATCAATACTTTGTACCAGGTCGATTTGCTACTTTAACCGACTTGATTTTTGACACATTGGGGATAATTATAGGTTTATTTTGTATTCATACATACAAATATCTCTCTAAAACATGAATCTACTATAACAATATATCAATTAAGAAAACTTCACATTCTCTATATCAATGGTTGACCCTTAAGTTCCTCAATCTCACCAAACGAAAAATCAATCATATATTTAATCTAAGACAGCTATCGCAGATATTTCAACATCAACTGTGGGTCCAGCTAGACATGAAATACCTATATATGCATTGGTAGGCCATTCTCCTTCAAAAAATTCATTCCATATTTCTAGCTGCTCGCCTTCGATAGGCCAAAATTGTGACATTTTTGTATCTACAATGTAAGTGGTCATTGAGACTATATCAGCAGATGATCCACCTTCGGCTTCGACTATTTTAACAATCCTATCCAACACCACCCTAAGTTGACTCATAACATCTTTGCCTTCTGCCTCAGAACGAGAAGCCGTAGTTCCTGATATATACAAAGTATCGCCTGTTCTTATTCCTCTAATATAAGTTGGTCCAGCAGAATAAATATCATCATAGTTATTTCTTATTTTTTTCAATATCCACCTCTTTACTTTTAAATTTATTATCGAATTGAACGAATATTAATAGCGATTCAACAGACATTTATTGGATTACCTTGTAGATATGCAATCACATTATCCACGGCCCCCTCGTTCAATGATTCAATTCCTTCTAGAGTTTGGTCAGCCATGTGAGGAGTTAGTACCACATTTTCACATCCAAGCAGTGGATGATCTTTAGGTATCGGTTCCTGATCAAATACATCTAATCCTGCTCCTCCTAATTTCTCAGAATTCAAAGCATTAATTAAGGCTTCGGTATTAATTAATCCACCCCTACCTCCGTTAATTAACAATGCTCCATCTTTCATCTTAGAAATTTGTTCGGATCCAATCAAATGTTTAGTCTTTTCAGATAAATTCACATGTAGACTTATAACATCTGATTGCTTTAATAATTCATCAAACTCAACGTATTCCACTCCTATTTCGGATACAAGAGTTTTAGAAGGATTAAATGTCCATGCTATAACTTTCATACCGATTGCTCTAGCAAGTCTTGCCATATTCGAACCAATATTACCAGTCCCTATAATTCCTAATGTTTTACCTTTAAGTAACATGTTTTCCAAACGAATCCATTTACCATTTTTTACATATGACGTTTGTAAAGACGTTCGCTTAGCTAATGCAAACATTAATCCAAAAATATGTTCAGCTACTACATACGAAGTGCGTCCAGGTTGATTCGAAACTACTATTCCAGACTCCCTAGCATATTTTAAATCAATCATATCGGTACCAATCGAGCAGGTAGATATCATTTTCAACTTTGGCAATCTAGATAATATCTCTTTCTCCCATTTAACAATCCCCCTAGTGTTAATTATGATATCTGCATCCAAAACCCTGTTCACCTGTTCATTCCTATTCAGTGGCAGGTCAGCATGTAAAATTACTTCACCATAATTTGCTAGCCTCTTTAATTGCGATGATCCAGCAATCTGCTGAGGATAATCTCCAGGTATAACTATATTTAGTAAAGACATGTCTATAACCTACAAATATTAAATAATAATTCAGAATCTAAATAACTATAAAAACTTCTATTTCATCAACTAATATGTCACCATTTGCATCTGGATCTTTTTTTATCAACTCTAGTTCCAAAATATTATTACCATTATTAAAAATTGATTTATCAGCATCAATAATCAAAGTACAAAATTCTTCTGGCAAATCTGGAACAGGAGGTAACCCAGTCGCTTTCTTTGAATCAGGATCCACAATATATTTGACATCAATGAGTTGTTCATCATCGATGACCTTGATGAAATCATCGCTTATTGACTTATCATTTATTTTAATTTTAAAGCAATCATCAATAGTCATATCAAACGCCCTTATCCACATAGCCACTTTTTTCACATCCTCAAATGGCTCATAAATTTTGAAGGGATAAGTCCCCCTATACCCCTCTTTTCTCTTTATCAAAACATGGTTGTTTTTTACCCCTCCAGTAGCTGATTTAGATTCTCCATAACCAACTTGACCATGCAACATTGGATCAAAAGTATACCTTCTAAATCCTTTCTGCCCTGATTCAAATTCTTTTAATTTTAATAACTCCTGTAGTTGCATAGGATAAAAAGGAGCTGTTTTTATGGGCACAAAATGGTTATATACAGAAAACCCATCAGCCCCTTCACCATAATAGTTATTAAGTATGGCATATTGCTGTTCTAATTTAATAGAAGCACCTCCATTACGCCTCCTCATCCTGATACTTGTCCAAGGTTGAATTGAAGGATAAAGTCTACAATTTATATTCCCTATTAAATCTGTAAATTCTTTAATTGGCGCATTAGTAGAACTATGCATAGATTCCTGTGGAGAGACATAATTAATGATTTCTTTGGTGACCCATGTAGGCACATCAAGTCCCATATTCAAACATTCATTAATTGTTTCAGGAACCCTTACTCCTAACACCAAATTCCTTCCTACAATTTTCGACCGTGTATCTAAAAGGGTCTTTATACTTGAGAGCACGTCCGTCATAAAATGTTTTCTTTCAATTCCTGTTCCATGAGGAAAATACCCTCTATCTCTGAAGCACAATTCGATACCATCAACATCAAAACTATTTATAATTTCAGATGCAACAGAAACAACATATTCACGTACCTCTCCAAAAGTAAAATCTAAAGTCCCTTTATCCATCTGGTAATATGGGTCCTGTCGTGTTTCATTTAAAAGCCACTCCGGATGACTGCTAATAAAACTTGAGCCGGATCCAACTCCTTGGCTAACGGATACATGCCCATGGTTATCATTTACTCTCATACCTGCTAAAAATTCCATTCCTCTTTTATGCGATTGATCAATTAGTACAGCAAGAGGTTGAACACCAGACTCAATCAATGGCAAAAATCTTTTATGTTGAGGTCTTGCATCATATTCAAACAAAGAAGTTTTCCAATAAGTTGTCCAGCCTTGCGTGTAAGCCTCCTGTATAAATGTATCTACTCCCACTTCAAATAAATCGTCTACCCAATCTCTAAGATGCTTTTCTTCGACATTTTCCGGCAAGTACTGTCTAGCTATACTTGATGGATCACTTACATAAATAAAACGCCTATCACCTGATTTTTCTTTGTCTTGCATTTTTGTACACCTTTTATTTATTGATTATTCAACAAATCACAAGATTATCAAAAACCCTGCTTAGCCACTAAAATATCTTCTTCAGAAGATATCACAATTGGGCAATCGATTGAATCTATATCCAATGCTATATCTCTGTCTTGACAGTGGTACCACGGTAGATTAACATCATCAAATTTCGAAGAGTGTGAAGACGACAAAATGATATTTTTGATTGCCTTATAGTCAGTTTTTCTGTTTTCCAACAAATTCCTGATATACATCGCACATATTTCATCTTCATCGGTCCTAACCATACCAGCCCAGCCCATTGCAACTATTGTTACTTTTTCAAAAGACTGTCGTTGCAACCATTGGCATGTGGATGCCGCATTAACTAAAGATGCACCCATAATCACATCTGACGATTTTACACTGTTAACTCCTACGACTCCCGCTCTAGTAGACAATATCAATGATTTGTTTTTTAATTCTATCTGGCTTATCTCATAGGGAGAATTACCAAAATCAAAACCAACAGGCTTTTTACCGTCTACTTCCCCAACACAATAATCTGCCCCTACTTTATGCTTTAACACTCTAGCGTCATCAATATCTGATACCATATATATTTTTTTTGCCCCACGGGAAATAGCTAAAGCTGCGGTGGTAAATGCTCTAAATACATCTATAATCACTACAGCACCTTCAGCCTTGGCAGCCCCAGTAATTAAACTGTCTATAACTATTTTCATTTACAATCTATTGCATATTTTGGGTCATTTTAGTTCAGGGGGCATTACAAATACAAAATCCTCTTTTGGACCATCCATTATTTCTATATCATCTGGCTTCAATTTGGAAAGAACTTGGCTGACAAGATCTTCAGGAGTAGAAGCACCCGATGTAACTCCTATTTTATCTACTCCACTGATCCAATCATCCAAAATATCTTCTGCTGATCCAATCCTATATGATTCAATATTCCTAGCTTTAGCAACTTCAGTAAGTCTTTTACAATTAGAACTGTTTTCAGAACCTATTACTAATATCAAATCCACTACATCGCACATCTTTTTAACCGCTTCCTGACGATTAGTAGTTGCATAACAGATATCGTTTCTAACAACCAGGTTATCAAATTTATTTTTAATAATGTTAACTGATTTATCAGTATCATCTTTTGACAGAGTAGTCTGGGTTAGGACAGCAACAGGGCTTGACTCATCCCAATCAGGAATCTCTGATACACCTTCGTCATCAAGTAAATGCATTGGAGTTTGGCCCATTGTACCTATTGTTTCTTGATGGCCAGCATGTCCCACATAAACTACCTTTCTACCTTCTGAGCTATATTTCTTCGCTTCATTATGAACCTTCGTAACTAATGGACAAGTAGCATCAATCACTGTCAAGTCAAGTAACTTTGCACGATCGAAATCTGAAGGAGGAGAACCGTGCGCAGAAAATATCACCGATGAACCTTCTGGGATTTCGTTAACATCTTCAACAGTTATAGCCCCTTTCTTACCCAATGCTTCAACAACATATTTATTATGAACAATTTCATGTTTTATATAAACAGGAGCACCAAATTTTTCGATAGCCTTTTCTACTATATCTATAGCCCTGACGACTCCAGCACAAAACCCTCTAGGCGTACCCAAATAAACTTTCATTAAATAATTCCAATTAAATATACCTGTATCATACCATAATATAATACACGGTTATGGTAATACTTCGTATACTTAGCATAAACACAAAGTGTATACTATTTATATCACTTTTGGAGGGTTCAAATGAAGCTAGCAAACCGCATGAATAATCTTGGTACAGAAACCGCTTTTGAGGTGCTAGCAAAAGCTAAAGCATTAGAGAGTCAGGGGAAAAATATAATCCACCTAGAGATTGGGGAACCCGATTTCGACACACCAGCAAACATAATAAAGGCTGCTCAAGACGCACTCTCTAACGGTTACACACATTATGGTCCATCACCAGGGCTAATGGAAGTAAGAGAAAGAATCGCTCAAGAAGTAAGTGAAACTCGTAACATCTCTGTATCAGCCAATAATGTAGTCGTCACTCCTGGGGCAAAACCTATCATGTTTTTTGCCATGCTTGCACTAGTAGATGAAGGGGATGAAGTTATTTACCCAAACCCAGGATTCCCAATATATGAATCTATGATTAATTTTGTAGGTGGAGTTCCGGTACCAATGAAATTGTTGGCTTCCAACAACTTCGAAATTGACATAAACGATATAACTAATCAAATATCACCTAGAACGAAGTTAATGATTATCAATTCACCAAACAATCCATGTGGGAGTGTTATATCTAAAGAAGATTTGACTGCACTAGCAAAACTTGCTCAAGAAAATGACTTTATGATTTTAACCGACGAAGTATATCGAAAATTTTTGTATGAAGGCGATTACTTTAGTCCTGCAAGTGTACCTGGCATGATGGAAAGAACCATTATCCTTGATGGATTTTCTAAAACTTACTCAATGACCGGTTGGAGAGCAGGATTTGGAGTGATGCCAGAAAATTTAGTTGAACCTATTTCTCGATTATCCACAAACAGTGTATCCTGCACTGCTAGTTTCACTCAAATTGCTACCTTAGAAGCAATGAACGGTTCACAGGAAGAACCAATGAAAATGGTTGATGAATTCAAAGTTAGAAGAGATGTAATAGTTAAAGGTCTGAATTCTATTCCTGGGATAGAATGTCCTATGCCGGGAGGAGCATTCTATGTTTTCCCAAGCATAGTAGGCACAGGAATGTCGAGCAAACAATTTGCCAATGACCTGTTAGAAAAATATGGTGTGGCTTGCTTAGCTGGTGAATCATTCGGCAAATATGGTAAAGGCTGTATAAGATTCTCATTTGCCAATTCAATGGAAAATCTTAACGAAGCATTAAACCGCATAAATTCTTTTGTCACAGTAAATTCATAGCTAATTAAATATATCTGAATGGATGTAATATGAGTGATTTATTAAGAATCGCGATGGCTCAAATAAATTCATCTGTTGGTGATTTTGAAGGCAACAAACTAAAAATCATTGATTGTATCAATCGATCAAAATGTGTCAAAGCAGATATTATAGCATTCCCTGAATTGGCAATAACTGGTTACCCTCCACAAGATTTACTATTCAACAAAAATTTTATAGAAACAAATTTAAAAATCTTAAATGAAATAATACCCGAATCAAATGGGATTACTGTAATACTAGGATTTGTTGATAAAGATCAAAATGACAACCTTTACAACGCAGCCGCTATACTATCGAACCAAACTCTTAAAGATACTTACCACAAAATACATCTTCCCAATTACGGAGTCTTTGATGAAAAGCGTTATTTTTCCCAAGGCACGGCTGCCAAACTTATTCTGTTAGGAGACACAAAAATAGGGGTTAGTATTTGTGAAGATATATGGCATTCAAATGGTCCTATTTTAGAACAAGCACAACAAGGGGCTAAACTATCTATCAATATTAACGGCTCTCCATATCATGCTGGCAAAAAAAAGATTAGAGAAGACCTATTGAAATCACACTCAACTAAGCATCATCTTTTTGTTGGGTATGTCAACATGGTAGGCGGACAGGATGAATTGGTATTTGATGGCAATAGTATGTTATTAAACCCTAAAGGGAACATTATTTCCCAAGCAAATCAATTTGAAGAAGACCTCGTATTCACTGATTTGAAAATCGACCATCTCAAATCAAAATCAGCACATTCAATTCAAAGTACAAAATCGGATTCGAATGTAAATACATATGTAATGAATAATTCTATAAAGCTGCCAAATGAACTTACCAAAAATAAACCTGTTTTAGAAAAACAATCCCCTATCCAATATAACGAAACAGGTGAAATTTATGCAGCTTTGGTTCTCGGCACAAAAGATTACGTCCTTAAATGCGGATTCAAAAAAGTTATAGTGGCTTTATCTGGGGGAATAGATTCAAGCCTAGTTACAACAATAGCAGTAGATGCGCTGGGCGCTGACAACGTTACTGCTATATCTTTACCTTCTAAATATTCTTCTAAATCTAGTGTCGAAGATGCTGAACTGCTAAGCAAAAATCTCGCAATAAATTTACAGACTATACCCATAAAATCTAGCGTAAATATTTTTGACGAAACTCTCAAGGCCCACTTAGAAAACGTAGAAGATGATTTAACGTCTCAAAATGTTCAAAGCAGAATAAGAGGCTTGATTATGATGGCGTTATCAAATAATACCGGGGCTTTAGTTCTAACTACAGGTAATAAAAGTGAAATGGCTGTTGGATATGCAACAATTTATGGAGATATGGCTGGGGGCTACTCAGTAATAAAAGATGTACCTAAAACTTTGGTTTATAAATTGGCTCATTATAGAAATACAATTGCTCAGCCCGTCATACCTACGTCTGTTTTACTTAAGGCGCCAAGTGCGGAACTTAAACCAAATCAGAAAGACCAAGATTATTTGCCAGAATATGATGTATTAGATGAAATCCTTAAAGAATACATCGAAAATGACAACAGCCCATTTGACATATCCAAAAAAGGATTCGCTTTAGAATTAGTTGAAAAAATTGCAAACATGGTTGATAAAAGTGAATATAAACGTCAACAAGCCCCACCTGGCATAAAAATAAGCCGGAAGAATTTCGGCCGGGATAGGAGAATGCCAATATCAAACCGATTTAGAATCAATTAAATTCAAAATACTATAATGAACCTTCAATCTGTCGCCGAAGAATATGATATTATTGTATGTGCACCGATGTGTCCGGTGCTATTTTTATGTTTGATTAATTATTAATGAATGTACAAGAAAACCTAAAGTTAACATCCCTGTACCAAGAGCATTTAAATTCAAATGCAAAAATGGTGGATTTTGCTGGATGGAAAATGCCTATCCAATATGAAGGCATACTCGCTGAAACAAAATCCGTTAGAGCTACTGCTGGTGCTTTCGACGTATCCCACATGGGTAGAGTTAAAATTACGGGGACCGATGCAGAGACATTTCTTAATAAAATTACCAGCTTTGATACTAAATCCATGGATGATTATCAGGCAAAATATGGACTTGTTTGCAATGAAGCTGGAGGAATTATAGATGACATTATCTTGTACAGAAAATCTCAAGAAGATTATCTATTAATACCTAATGCTTCTAATACAACCGAGGTTTTGAATTGGATCTATAAATTCAAAACCAACGAAGATATAGAAATACAGAACGTAACAGAAAGTACCACTATGATTTCAATTCAAGGACCATCATCTGAAGATGCATTAAATGATTTAGTTGCACCCGAAAAAATCGAGCTAAAAAGATTTAGGTCAACCAACACTCAATATCAAGGTGATGATATTTTTATTGGGCGAACCGGTTACACTGGTGAAAATGGATTTGAGATTGTTTCACAAAACAAAATAGGTCCAGCAATTTGGAACCATTTATTACAATTTGGAGTGAAACCTGCTGGATTGGGTTCAAGAGATATACTTAGATTAGAAGCAGGCCTTCCATTGCATGGAAATGAAATAAGTAAGGACATAAATCCATACCAAGCTAATTTACAAAGGTTTGTTACCATTGAAAGAGACGAATATATTGCAAAAGCTTCACTGCAAAAAATAATAGAAAAAGGAATAGACATATCTTTAATAGGGTTCAAAGTATTTGATAGAATAATTCCTAGGCACCACAATAAAATATTGAATAAATCTAATGAAGAAATCGGTTATGTCACAAGTGGGAGCTATTCTCCTCACCTTGACATGAGTATAGGCATGGGCTATGTTCAAACAAATGAATCTTCAGTAGCGAACAAAGTGAATTTACAAATACGAAACAAAATTGTAGAAGCAGAAATAATAAAACTTCCTTTTTATAAACGGAGCTAAGTGATATGACACCTGAAACCTTGCTTTATTCCAAAGAACACGAATGGGTAAAAGTAACTGAATCAGACAACGTGGTAACGATTGGAATTACGGATTACGCAGCTGAAAACCTAGGAGATATAGTTTTCATCGAACTACCCGAATCAGGTTCTAATGTTGATCAATTCGGGAAGCTTGGAGAAGTTGAATCTGTAAAAGCTGTATCAGATATATATTCACCAGTATCTGGAACAATTGTTGAAACTAATTCACAATTAGAAGAGAACCCAGAACATATAAATGACAGTCCTTACGAAAATGGATGGATTGCAAAAATAAAAATCAGCAGTAGCAGTGATTTAGATAATTTAATGAATTCGAAAGAATATGACTCAATGTTAAATGAAGAAGCATAATTTAAGGATTTAGTTGATTGAACAAATTCGTATCCCCTTACAGCCCTAATACAGATTCGGATAGAACAGAGATGTTGAAATCTATTGGTGTTTCTTCCGAAAAAGATCTATTTAAAGATATTCCATCGAAATTTGTAGATCCTGAATTAAATCTACCAAACCCAAGATCTGAATTAGATTTACATTCGGAACTATATAGACTCTCTAGAATGAATAAAACACCTGGGGAAATTCCATCCTTTTTAGGTGCAGGTTCATATAGGCATTTTACACCCTCAGCTGTAAAACAAATTGTAAGTAGGGGTGAATACATGACTGCTTACACACCCTATCAGCCAGAAGTAGCTCAAGGCACATTACAAACAGGCTACGAATTTCAAACAATGGTATGTGAACTAACCGGAATGGAAATAGCTAATTCAGGCATGTATGAAGGAGCTTCTGCTTTAGCGGAAGCGGCTTTAATGTCAGTGAGAATTAACAAGAGAACCGAGGTTATAATTTTAAACTCAATCTCACCTCTATATATAGATGTAATAAAAACATTTGTCGAAGCACCTTCCATCAAATTGGTAACAGCTAATTCAATTGCAGACCTTGAATCTAAAATTTCCAGTGAAACTTCTTGTGTTTTAGTACAAAATCCAAATTTCTTTGGGTTCATGGAAAATTTAGAAAGTATATCAAATATTACCAAAAAACATGATTCGCTAATGGTCGTAAGTAGCGACCCAATATCGATGGCATTATTTAAACCACCGGGCGATTATGATGCAGATATTGTAGTATCAGAAGGTCAATCATTAGGAATACCTCCATCTTTTGGAGGACCTTATGTAGGTATTTTCGCGTGCAAAAAAAAGTACATGAGACAAATGCCAGGAAGAATTGTAGGAAGGACAACGGATAGTAACAACAGAAAAGGATTTGTTTTGACTCTTCAAACCAGAGAACAGCACATCAGAAGAGAAAAAGCTACCTCAAACATATGTACTAGTGTCGCCTTAATAGCCTTGTCTGCAACAGCATATTTAGGGGCATTAGGTAAAAATGGTATAAGACATATTGCCGAACTCTGTTACCATAAAGCCCACTATGCTGCTAGTCGAATTGAATCAATTCCAGGATTTTCAATTCCCCTAAAAGGGATTTTCTTCAACGAATTCGTTATTTCGTGCCCTATCTCTCCTAAAAAAATCAACTCTATCCTGTTAGAGAACGATATTATAGGTGGCTACAATGTAACTGACTTAATAAAGAATGGAATGTTACTAAGCTTTACAGAATTAAATACAAAAGAAGAAATCGATAAATTAGTAAAAATACTTTCAAAGATTAAATATTGAATCAACTTGAACAGCAAAAGGTAGTTAAAGAAAAATCTTGAACATCAATTTAGAAGACTATAAAAGAAAATTACTAATGGAAATATCAAGTCCTGGACGATTAGGTACCACTTTACCAGAAATAGATGTACCTAAATCAGAACTCCCTGATTCAAATTTGATAAGAAAAAGCCTAAACTTTCCTGAAGTTACTGAGTCACAGCTTGTACGATATTTTGCTAATTTAAGCCAACTAAATTTTTCAATTGACACCAACTTTTACCCACTTGGAAGCTGCACAATGAAGTACAACCCAAAGTTACATGATGAAATTGCTTCCCTCCCAGGGTTTGCTAATATCCATCCATTACAACAAGAAGAATCCGTACAAGGTGCTCTAAAAATAATGTACGAACTCCAGGTTCTACTATCTGAAATTACCGGCATGGATGCTACAAGCTTAGCTCCTTTAGCTGGAGCAGAAGGTGAACTAGCTGGAATGCTTATGATAAGAAAATATCACTTATCCAATGGAGATGTTAATCGAACCAAAGTATTAATCCCAGACAGTGCACATGGTACTAATCCTGCTTCAGCTAAAATGGCTGGTTTCGAAGTAATAACATTAAAATCAGATGATCAAGGTAATACCGATTTATCCGATTTAGAAAATCATTTAAACGAAAACTTAGCCGCAGTGATGCTGACTATACCGAGTACACTGGGTATATTTGACCCAAATATCGTAGAAATATGTAAAAAAGTACATGACTCGGGAGGTATGGTTTATGGAGATGGAGCTAATTTAAATGCATTGCTAGGTAAAGTTAAACTTGGTGAAATAGGAGTTGACGTCATACACTCAAATCTACACAAAACATTTAGCACTCCTCACGGGGGAGGGGGGCCTGGAGCCGGACCAGTAATGGTTAACAAAAAACTTGAAAGATTTTTGCCTTCGCCAATAATAATAAAAACAACCGACAAAAATAACGAACCTTTCTACAAAATAAATAACCAAGAAAATAGCATAGGTAAAATGGGTGCGTTTCACGGTAATTTTGGAGTACTACTAAGAGCTTACGTATATATCAGTTTATTAGGCAAAGAAGGTATAGCACAAATCAGCGAAGATGCTGTATTAAATGCTAACTATATATTGAATGAACTCAAAGATGTATTAGACTTACCTTACAATCGAACTTGTATGCATGAAGTTGTTTTTTCGGCACGAAATTTTAAAAAGAAGTTTGGAATTACTGCTTTAGACATTGCAAAAAGACTAATTGATTACGGGATTCACCCACCAACGATGTACTTCCCACTAATAGTAGAAGAAGCTTTAATGATAGAGCCAACTGAAACTGAAACAAAGGATACTTTGGATTATTTCATTGATGTAATAAAAACGATAGAAAATGAAGCTAATACCAATCCAGACATAATACACTCAGCTCCTCATAATGCAGGTAATACTAGGCTTGACGAAGCGAAAGCGGCTAGAGACCCAGACCTAAGTTTCAAACTAGATTAAAAAAACAATCGATCGAATTCTATCTCCGCGATATGGGGATATTTCGAACTTAAATAATCAGCATGCTTATTAGTAAGCATAGGGGCTGGATAACTTTTACTATATTCCTTGGTAGGTAAAATAGAATCTAACCTGTCACTTTCCTCGCCTATATACTGTATTAAAACTTTGAATTGCCCAAATGCATCATCTCTAACCAATTGCCGAATACCAACCAAATTGCGATTTAAAACATTTTGGCTCACTTTTTTCATTCTAATACCATCTATCCAATTTTCAACACCCCATCTATACAAATATTCTTTTTGGTTCAAAAAATATAATGACCTTAATCCAAAATTTTCACTTTGACTAATGAGCCAAGAAAAATCAACATCTGATGTAATATCACAATAGCCGATTTGATCATATATTGAAATTGGCTGAGCATGCCTATGATAACTTCTAATACTACTTTGGGTGTTTACTGGATTATATAAATCGACATGGTCATTACCATAATCGATGGTTATTACAAATCCATTCGACAAAACTTGACTTAAAGATTTTACCCAAGATTTTATGTAACCGTTAATCTCTCCTTCAAAGTTATTTGGCAAATCCTTCTTTAAGTTACTTAGTCTTTCGTTAATAATTGGATCAGGTTCTTTTGATAATAATTCGCAAAATCTACCATTTGATAAAGAAACCATTATTTCGTACACTTCTCCATCTATAATCTTAAACCTATTAACAGGAAAGGAATCTAATAATTCATTCGAAATAACGCAGCCTACAACATTCTTAAAGCTATCCAGACTAGAAACAACCTTATTCAGACCATCGATACCTGATAAAGAACTAATTAAAGACTTGGATCTATCAACTGCTACATATTCCAAAGCATCCAGGAAAGGTAATCGATTAATATGTGCATAACCAATTATATCTTGAGCTAATACTCCATCTCCACAACCCACTTCAAGCACATAAAACTCCTGAGGCTCTCCCATTGATTTCCACATTTGATTCAATTGCAAACATAAAGAGGCTCCAAAAGCAGGGTGAGCCAGAGGACTAGTAAAGAAATTCTCGATTATCGATTTAGCAGAAGTGTAATATCCTACTTCACTATGGTATAAAGCAATTTCCATAAATTCTTTAAAAGAAATCGCTTCTTTTTGGAGAATCCGTTGCTTTATTACAGTTTCTGCTGTCAATTTCAAATTATATTTCGTTTAATGAAAAGTACCGTTTGAAAATGATATTTAGGCGAGTTTAGTAAAAATCGATGTTAAACTTTAAGATCTGTATCTTAGAATCACCTATCTTCAATTGGTTTATATTCAACATCCATAGGTCCATCATAATATAAACGAGGTCGTAAAATACCCTTGGATTCATATTGCTCTATTATATGTATCGTCCATCCAGGTATTCTTCCCATTGCAAATAACGGTATAAACAAATCTTCAGGTATTTCGAGAAGATAATAAACAGCACCGGCCCAAAAGTCTACATTTGGATATAATCCACGTCTAGCATATGGCTCCATAACCTTAGTAACTGCTTCAAGTATAGAGAACCATTTTGGCTGACCAAGCCTATCACCTAAAGCTTTCGCTTCATCCTTCAAATGCACTGACCTAGGATCTACCGCTTTATAAACAGCATGACCAAATCCCATAACTCTTCCACCAGATTCTCGAATCTTTGAAACATAATCTGAGGCATTTTCTTCGCTTCCGATTTCTAAAGTCATTTTCATGACTCCTTCGGCCGCTCCACCATGTAATGGACCCTTCAATGTTGCAATTGCTGCTGTCATACATGAATAAAAATCTGCCCGAGTTGACGCCGCTACACGAGCAGCAAAGCTAGAAGCATTTACGCCATGTTCAGCGTGTAAAATCAAATCTTTGTCAATCAATTTAGCGTCTCTAGGATCTGGAATTTCACCTGATAGCATATATAAGAAATTTTCAGCATGGGTCAATTTGTCATTAGGGTCTATAGGTTCTTTGCCATTTCTTAGTCTATGATGACTTGCTACAATTGTAGGTAAAACAGCAGTTATTCTAAAACCAATACGCTTTGCATTTTCTATTGATATATCTTCGGAGCTAGAATCACTTGCAGACAGTAAAGACATACATGTTCTAAGAACATCCATTGGATGAGAATCTTTCATTGACTGAATAACACTAAGAATTTCTTTATTTATTTTCCGATTTGATCTTAGTTCTAAATCAAGTTGGTTTAGTTCCGATTTGTTAGGTAAATTCCCATTAACTAAAAGATAAACAATTTCTTCGAAGGTAGCTTTTGAAGCCAAATCATGTATATTGTATCCTCTGTATATTAACTTACCTTGTTTGCCATCGATAAAGCTGGATTTAGTCTTATCAATATAAACATTCTTCAACCCTTTTTTTATTTCCGGCTTTGGTTCTTTTTCACTCATCTAATCACTCTGAAATTTAATGTTCGTTTCAATTTATTTCTATATTCGAATCCAATTAATGTCAATGCACCAATTTGAATTATACTCATATTATAGGTTGAAATTAAAATAATACTCACCAAAATTTTGGTACATTCAATTCTTCCTTGGTCATCATTTCCAATAAAGCTGGCTGTCCAGACTTGTTTGCTTCTACAGCTTCTTTTATTGCAGGTACTATTTGATCGGGAGTTGTAACTTTCTTTGAAAAAGCACCAAGACCTTCAGCAATTTTCGCATAATCACCCGTAAGCTTATGTAAATCCCATTTTTCTGCAGCATATCCTAAATAAGGGTCTGGGCTTGTATAATTCGTCATCACACCATTATTTAATACAACAGTAAGTATCGGTATGTTAGATCTTACAGCCGTTTCGATATCTAAACCCGCCATGCCAAAAGCTGCATCACCCATTATGTTAATAACATGCTTTTCAGGCTTAGCTAATTTTGCTCCAATAGCTAATCCAAGTCCGTAACCCAATTGAGTTGATTTACCCCATCCTATATATCCCCATGGGTTAACCGGCTTCCAAAAAGGAGAAAATTGGTCTCTCGGATATCCAGAATCATGAGTTATTATTGTATTAGAAACATCAATCGTCGATGCTAATTCAGTCAGTACACGATATGGACTTAGTGGAACTTCATCCGAATTTAGTCTAGGATTCCATTCTGCATAAAACTGATTCCTCAACTTTTCTATCAATTGAGTTACTTTGTTTGAATTGGATAAAGGCTTAGTCCCATTCTGTCTTTTATATTCCTCTATCATTTGTTTCAAAACCAATTTCGCATCCCCAACGCAACCTAAACTAACTTTCCAATCTTTGTTAATATGATCAACACAGTCTGTAATTTGTGCCAAAGTAACACCTGAAGGCATTGGTGCGTTAAAGTTTGACTGTGTAAAGCTAGTACCAATTCCAATTATAAGATCTGAATTGGTTCTAAAATGATTAACCATCAAAGTAGAAGATACTCCTCCTGTACCTAGAGATAATGAGTGTGTTTCAGGAAAAGCACTTTTGCCAGCTAAAGTAGTCATAACCGGGATACCTGTAAGTTCAACAAATTCTATCAATTCTTCTGAAGATTCTGAATACAAAACACCTTGTCCAGCGTTTATAACTGGTAGCTCAGCTTTTAAAATAGCAGATATCAGTTCTCTAACGTTTTCTGGATCAGCTTGCGATTTTGTAACTTTAACCGGTTCATAATCAAACTGTTCATCTGGATATTCCTGGTCGGCAACATCCGAAGGTATTTCAATCAAAACTGGTCCTTTGGGTCCATTCTTAAGCTTAGTGAAAGCTCTTCGCATAAAATCGGGTATTAGTTCAACGCTGTTAACATACCCAGACCACTTAGTTATACCTTTATAATTGTCGACAGCACTAAAATTCGGGTGTACACCAGACCTTGTGGTGCCAACACCACCAGGCAACAATAAAACTGGAACTGAATCAGCAAATGCCTGGGCAGCACCTGCAAAAGCATTTTCTGCACCTGGGCCTGCCTGCATGGTAAAAACACCAATATTTGAGCCATTATTCACCCTACTAAATCCATCAGCTATATTGACGCCTGCTCGTTCTTGCCTACATAAAATCGGTCGAATCCCTTCTTCAGCTGCAATTCCTATTAATCCTTGTGCAGGGAAACAGGACATCCATTCCACACCTTCAGCTTTTAATATTTTAGCTACAACTCTATGACCATTCATATGTATAGTTCCCCTCCATCAAAATATTGGAATGTGACTTGATTAATAAGCAATACAGTCCATTCTTGCAGATTAACACAAAATAAGATTTGTACACCATATTTTGTTTTGCAAATAGAATATGTAGTTATTCAAATAAAATAATAATAGCTACAACTCCAACTGTTACTTCAAATCTTGACACTCCTCAAAAGCATAATTAACATTATATTAAGAGGATAAAATGCCAGAAAAATATGAACGGGAAATTGAAGAAATACTTGCTAAATCGTCTACCAATTCTAAAAAGGCTCACGGTAGCAATTCATTATTGAATATGCTCTTTAGATATTTAAATCAGTCAGTTAGCGTGAAAAACGTAAAAATATCACCAGGGCGAATAATGTTAATTGGCATTAGTCTTCTGTTACTTTCACTCATAATAAGAACATTCGCCCCAACTTGGACATCTTTTTTTGCTTGGACTGGTCTATTGGTTTTGATAGTTGGATATTTTTTGTTTTTCTTGGGCTCGAAAGCTTCGGCACCTGAAAAATATTGGCGTGGCAGACCTATAAATACAAAAAATAAATGGACAGATAAATTTAAAAGATAATTATTGAATATACTGTCAACATTTCACTGACATATCGATCTAAATAATAAGTAAACCAAAGATAAAATTAATTCACTTTATCCGATTGGTAAATAAACCTAGGTTATCAAAAATTATTATGGTAGAAGTTCCACTTGTTTTTGCTTTATCCGCAGGATTTGTAGCCGCATTTAACCCTTGTGGTGCCCCAATGCTGCCTGCCTATATGGGTTATCAACTAAATCTATCCACATCTAATGAAAAATTGTATTTCATATTGTTTAGAGCAATACGCATGGGATTAATCGCAGTATTAGGATTTGTATTTGTTTTTGGGATTACTGGTTTGTTATTAATTGGTGGAGTCAAATTAATCGGTGATTTAATGCCCTTTGCGGGTTTATTAGTTGGAATTACAATTTGTACCATTGGATTATGGCTTATTTTTGCTAGAAGAAATATTGGCATATTATCTGCCAATCGGATTGATATTGGGCCTGGGAAGGGTATGCGCAAAATGTTTTTATTTGGTATAGCATATGCAGTTTCCTCTTTAAGTTGTGCATTGCCCATATTCTTAGCCGCTATTGGCGTGGTTGTGGGACAAACTTTAGATTCTGATAGCTTATTGGAAATTCTTATTGGTTCACTAGCATACGCAGTAGGAATGGGAATCGTTTTAATATCACTTACATTAATAACCGTTTTGTTTAAAAAATTAACATTTGCACAAAAATCAGCTAGGACATTAACCCCATATGTAAATATAGGAGGAAAATTGATGATGGTGTTTGGAGGAGCTTATATAACTTATTATTGGACATTTGGTGTAGGAGGCGCACTACTATCTTATCGGTTAGATCAGTTAATTAAATAAAATTATGCATATGCCAACTAAAGAACCAATAATAAAAGTTGAAGGATTAGCAAAAGCTTACGGTAGGAATAAGATTTTCCACAATCTTGATTTGACCATTAATCGTGGCGAAATCTGTGCATTAATAGGTATAAATGGCACGGGTAAAACTACTTTATTGAAAATTCTGTCAACACTTACAAAACCTGATTCAGGAACCTTCTCAATTTCTGGGTTAGTTGCTTCCAAAAATGGAGAAAAGATTCGAAAACTAACTGGGGTAGTAACTCACAATAATTTACTTTATGATCAATTAACGAGTTACGAAAACCTCAAATTTGCTGGCAAATTACACAACATAAAACATATTGATAAAAAGATAAATGAATTAAGCTCATTACTGAAACTAGATACGGTTTTAAATAAAAAAATTGGATATTTATCCCATGGATTTCAAAAACGCATCTCTATAGCAAGAGCATTAATACACGACCCATTATTACTTCTATTAGACGAACCAGAATCAAATTTGGACTATTCATCCAAAACAGTACTTTTTGAACTAATAAAAAATCTTAAAAAATCTGGTAAAACAATATTGATTGCTACGCATAATATTGAAGATATTGCAAAGATCTCTGATCGTATATTGTTGGTTTCAAAAAACAAAATAAGTCTAGATCAAAAAATCAACACCTCAATTACTTCACAACAATCATCTACAATATATAAAGCACTAAACAATGAACTACTTTAAAGTAATTTATAGTATTGTTTGGAAAGACATACTAACCGAATCACGTAGCAAAGAAATCCTTGCGTCTATCTTTTCATTTTCATTACTAATAATGTTTATATTTAGCTTTGGAACTAATCCCACACCTAATATGTTGGTTACAATAGGTCCAGCTATATTCTGGATTGCTATGGTAGTTGGAAGTACAACAGGACTTGCACAAGCTATTGCCTCCGAGCCGGGAGAAAACCACTTAGATCTATTACTCTTAGCCCCGATAAGTAGAGATTCATTATACTTCGGCAAAATGATATCTAATTTTTCAATAATGGTAATAATTGAATTAATTCTTTTACCCATTGCGATAATGATTTTAAATATAAAATTTGATTTATTTTACACTCCTGTAGTTATAATCCTTGCAACACTCGGAATAAGTTTGATAGGGACATTATTTGCAACTATGTCTGCTAACGTAAAATATAGAGAATTAGTACTGCCTCTATTATTTATACCGATAGTAATTCCTACTTTATTGTCCGCGATAGGTGCGTTTAAAAGCATTGCTACAGCTGACCAAAACAATCTTGAACTCTGGATAGCTTTTTTGTTAGTAACTGACGCTATTTTCGTTGTCATATGTCCTATAGGATTTACTCAAATTACTCAAGATTAAATTTCCAGATCGATTATTATACATTAAAAAGATTTTATAATTGACACTTTCTCAGTCCCCCTGCTATATTAAACGTATACAAACATTAGGTTTTAAACCTAACATATAAAGTTTTGATTTAGCCCGAGTCCTTAATACGCTCGGGCTAAAATTTGAGTGAGTACAGAGCATAATCGGGGGATTTTGTTGTCAAGAAGCGATTTAGTAGTACGTTTCGCAGGTGAAGGTGGCCAAGGGCTTTTATCAACAGCTACTGGCCTTGCAACCGCTTTTACCCAAGTAGGGTACCACTCACAAACATTTGCTACTTTCCCATCACAGATAGTTGGTGGACCAACTTGGATGCAAGCCCGAATTTCAACCAAAGAAATTCTCAGCAGAGGAGACACCATTGATGTTCTAGTAGCATTTAATGAACACGCATACAATAACCACCGCGACGAAGTATCTGACTCAGGTATCATAATATATGATTCTGAACAATTTGAACCTGCTGATAAAAGCAAATCCCTAGGCATGGAATTTGGGAAACTCGCTAAATCAACTGGTAATACACGTGCAGCCAACATGGTGGTGATGGGCGCCCTTGCAAATGTAGCTGGAGTTCCATTAGATTTATTGGAAAACTTCATAAAGAAAAGATGGGCGTCACCCAGATACGGACCAGAAATTGTTGAATCGAATATTCAAGCACTAATGCTTGGTTATAAAGAGGGAGACAAAAACGGGCTAACGTTAGGAGAATTGGATAAACCCATTCCGCCAAAACATGATCAGATTCTCATAAATGGGAATGATGCTATTGCAATAGGAGCATTTTATTCTGGATTGAAATTTTATGTTGGCTACCCAATATCTCCGGCCACTACAATCTTAACATGGATGCAATCAAATCTTATTGGAGATGACAGGTTTGTATATCAGAGCAGCTCTGAAATAGAATCAATCGCTTCTATTATCGGTGCTAGTTATGCAGGGAAAAAATCGATGACCGCAACAGCAGGCCCTGGATTTTCTCTAATGGCTGAAGGTATTGGTCTTGCATGGATGGCAGAAATACCGATAGTAGTAACTAATGTACAAAGAGGAGGTCCTTCTACAGGTCTTCCTACCAAAACAGAACAATCTGATCTTTTATCCGCAATAAATCCTTCTCATGGTGATGTCAGTTTACCGGTCATTGCACCTGGTACCGTGGAAGAATGCTTTTCAGCAACAGTAGCTGCTTTCAATTGGGCTGAGAAATACCAAGGTCCAGTAGTGTTATTAACAGAACATTCTTTAGCTGAACGCCAACAAAACATAAAGCGTCCTGATATAGACCAGATTGAAATACATGATAGGTCAAAATACACAGGTGGCAATGGATATTTACGGTACGAAAATGAAACACTGTCTCCAATGCCAATCCCCGGCTCCGCAGGAAGTTACGTAGCAAATGGAAGTGAGCACGATCCGATGGGTGACACAACACATTTACCAGAACGACATATACAAATGACCAATCGAAGGTTTAGTAAACTAAGTTTATTAGAAAACGAAACCTATGAAAAAACAAATGAAAAATCTTCAATATGTCTAATGCCTTGGGGTGGATCCAAAGGTCCTACACTAGAAGTATATAATTCTCTTATACAAGAAGGTATTGATTTAGCCTGGTATTACACTATGTATATCAACCCTTTACCCAAAAAAATGATAGAAGAACTTAAAAATAAAAAATTAGTTTTAGTTCCTGAGTTAAATTACCAAGGGCAATTTTCTTCCTTTTTAAGATCTCATCAAATTAATGCCCATTCAATAACTCAATATACTGGTTTACCATTTAAAGTAACTGACCTTCGCAAACAAATAACTGAGATTTTAAAAGATAAAGGAATTTAAGAATACAATGAGTAAAAAAAATCCAGAATACGATTTCGAATGGTGCCCTGGGTGTGGAGATTTTGGAGTTAGAAGAGCGCTCGAATCAGCAATACAAAAATATACTATTGAATTGGAAAAACCTATACACGAAACCGTAGTTGTAGCAGGTATTGGCTGTTCTGGAAACATGGTACATGTACTTGAAGGAGACCAACCTTACGGTTTCCATGGGATTCACGGTAGAACTTTACCCATAGCTATGGGTGTCAAGATGGCAAATCAGGATCTTAATGTAATAGTAGTAGCTGGAGACGGAGACTTTCTAAGTATTGGAATGGAACATATTTTCCCACAAGCTTCCAGAAATTTAAATATATCTGTAATAGTAATGGATAATGCCGTTTATGGACTAACAAAAGGCCAAGGTTCTCCAACAAGTCAAATAGGTCACGTTACAAGTTCAACGCCATACGGAAATACCGTAGATGGATTAAACCCTCTAAAATTATATTTAACTCTAGGCGTTTCATATATAGCATCCGGCATTTCTAGTAAAGTCAAAAATCTTTCTGAATTAATGTACTCAGCAATGTTGCATCCAGGGTTTTCAATAGTTCACGTCCAATCACCTTGTACCACATACCACAATACGTATGAACAATTAAAAGGTAATGTAAAAAAAGGTATTGCCCCGTTAGCTTGGCAAGTTGAAGAAGATTACGATTCTAGCGATATTAAATCAGCTCAAGCCTCTCTAGAAAAAGGTGGGATTCCGTTAGGCACTCTATACCAAGATTCAAATAGACCTACATTTGGAGAAAGAATTGAGACTCTACGAGACAAATCCAAATCCAAATCAACGAAAGACTTACTGGATAGTCACGCAATAATTCTTTAAACATTCAATCGTTAAAGATTAGTCCAATCAATTATCGTCTGTCTCAACACTTTCGTATTTAGACGGACATTTGACAATTATTCTTTCACTATCAAAAACACCACTTGCTGAATAGGTTCCTTCCAATATAATTTCTGACCTATCATTGAAGAATAAATCCGGTAAAACACCACTATGCATAGCCTCTAAATTTTCGTTACCATCTGTAAGCATAAATTCAGCTATCGGAGAGTCATTCAATCTAGTATAAGATCCTGGTAAAAGTTTCCCCGTAACTCTGATTAAACTTCCATTATCTTGTATACTAGCAACTTTCAGTTCGCTTACTGTATAGGAATAAACGGTTGCACTTTGAAAAGCTATAATAGCAAGATAACTAAATGCACTCACAAGGATTATTATCGAAATGAGAAATTTAGACCAATTTAATTTTGATGAAATTTTAATCATTTAATCGCTATTATTTTCTTCAAGACTATTTTTTAGAGTATATAATTCAGATTCAATTTCTTTACGTTTTCTAGCAATAACAAATATATATGCGAATAAAACAATCCATGTTATGAAAAATGCACTGAACAGATACGGTAACTCATCAGATTTTATTATAAATGGATCATTATCCTCAGTATCACCACCATCAGATGCAACTATCGCTAAACCAGCATTTTCAACAATATGAACCTCGTTTGCTTCTATGTGACTAATTGATGAAAAGCCAATATATATACAGGATAAAACACCTAACGCTAAAATCAAGCTTTTAAAATATTTTTTTATAAATCTCATCTATTACATTTGTTCCTTTTTGTACCACATATTTCTCATTCAATATAATGATGTAGAGCATAGTATAAGCTATTAACGAAACTAAAAGGGTCATCATCATTTCAGAATTTACACTTGAACTTTCATTTGACAAAGGTCCAATATTAAGTTCGGGATGTGCCGATGACCACCAATTAGCTGCCATATAAATCATAGGTACGTCTATAGCACCTATAATCCCTAAAACTGCTCCGTAGCTAGCTCCTCTCAAATCTGAGGGGCCATATGTACGCAACATTATATACGATAAATAAATAAACCATAGAATAACAGTTGTAGTTAGTTTAGGATCCCAAGTCCACCAAACGGTCCATTCAGCTTTGCTCCAAATCATTCCTGTAACTAATACTAAAGTGATTAATATGAATCCTAATTCAGCCGTGCTATAAGCCAAATTATCCCACTTGATATTTCGAGTTATTAAATATGCAATACTGAATACAGCTAAAATGATAACAGACAGCATACCCAGCCATGCCAAAGGTATATGTATGTAAAAAATCCTTTGTGAATCTCCTAGGGTAATTTCGGTTGGAGCCCATATCAACGACATGTACAAAGAGACTACCATTAATACGGAGGATAAACTTATAAAACCTAGATAAATATTCGAACGAGACAACATCGGTACAACTTATATTTGGTAAATTATTTTAATTACGTGAATTAAATTTATCATATAGCTTTAAGTAGTTCTACCAATTTGTAAAAGCCCCATCATTACGTTTTAATAAAGGTGGCCATCCTGTTGGTTCAACAAACCTTTGTTCGGCAACATTTTCGTCCATTTCAATTCCCAAACCCGGCTTATCTGAACAATTAGCATATCCTTTTGACCACTCAATCTGAACCGGAAACAATGATTTATCAATAGTTCCTGGTTGATATGGCATTTCTTGTACTCCAACATTTGTCAAAGACATACAAAAAGCAACACAAGCCGCTGCGCTTATCGGACCTAAAGGGTTATGGGGAGCAACATCAATATAATGTGTTTCTGCCCAGTGCGCAATTTTTAAAGCTTCAGTAAACCCTCCAACATTGCATAAATCGATTCTTGCATAATTAATTAATTCTTTTTCAATCACTTCCCTAAACATCCATTTACTAGACCATTGTTCTCCTGCTGCTAGGGGTACGTTTACATGTTTGGACAAAGTATTATAACTATAAGAAATTTCTGACCTTATTGGGTCTTCAACAAAAAAAGGATTGTATCGTTCAATTTTATTACATAGTTTTATTACATTAGCTGTATCCAATCTCGTATGAACATCAAAACATATTTGAATATTTGGTCCAATAGCTTCTCTTACTCTAGCTACCTGCTCAACTGCAATTTCTATTGATTCTACCGGTTCTAGAAATGATTCTTTACCTTCAAAATTAAATTTGCCTCCTGTCTCTGGTTGACCCCACCTTACAAATTTCCAGCCATCTTGCACTGAAGACAAACAACTATCAATTAATTCCTCAATTGTCGAACCAGTGTTATGAGGATAACATACAACTTTATCTCTAACTGGACCACCTAAAAGTTTATAGACTGGCATATTGAACGCTTTTCCTTTTATATCCCATAGTGCTATATCAATAGCACTTATTGCAGCACTATAAACGCCATCAGCGGGAAAGAAAGAACCTCTAAACATATATTGCCATAGTTTTTCAGTACTTAGTGGATCTTGTCCAATCAATATTTCAGAAAGCCTTTCCACAGCTTTAGTGATTGAACTTCCCCAATACCAAATTCCTGATTCTCCCAAACCGTATATTCCCGAATCAGTCTCAACCTTGACGATATAATATCCAAAACTTTCTCTAACTTCACTCGACAAGGTATAAGCCGATATTTTAGATATTTTCATCAATCACCTTCTTATGAACCATATTAATCATTTGAAATATCACCAAATAGATCAGATATGTTTTTTTCCAGACCTGAAATATCTATTTCTGCATCAGAACCAAGGTTTTTATATGATTCTGAAGAACCATATTCACGTGTTTGTACCTGAACAGGCATTGGCAAAGCATGGCCGAAGCATAAAGCCTGTTGCTTAGAATCTAATTTAGATAATATCGATTTCAATTTTCTACTTCCTGACGCTCCTGTAAGCACAGAATCTACATCCCTTTCATTATCTAATAAGCATGTAACCTTAGTCCCTATTTGACTCATTATTTCTTCATCTATTCCACTTGGTCTCTGATCAACAACCAGCAAAGTCACATTATATTTACGCATTTCTCTAGCTATAGTACCGAATATCGTGTGTCTCGCTAAACTTGGAGAAAGAAACTTATGAGCTTCCTCGATAGTTATCACTAAAGGTCTCGGTTCTTTATCACGATCCCCCATAGCCTTTTCTTTAGTACTAGCATACTGTTCATATATTCGCCTCGTTAGTAAATTAGCCACTAATATATATGCTGAAAAATCATTGCCGTACCGACCAAACTCTAAAACTACATTTATATCTTTCTGTAATCGCATTATGATCTCTTTAACTGAATTATTTCCTCCATTTTCTTTAACGAATGGCAATCTAACTAATCTAAGTAATCTATTATGCAAAGATGCTAAAGCACTCGAATTAACGCCTATTTTATCTGCAAGACTCATAATTGAATCTCTACTTCTTAACCCCAAAAATTCTTTCAACCAATTTCGAGGTCCAAATTCATATGCTAAAGAATGTGTAGCATCTGCTGCTACTTCAGAAAGATTCAACGTCTCTCTCAACATCTGTATGTCTTCAGGCTGAATGTCGTCATATCCTATCTCAACCATAAAATCGGGGTTAACTTTTCTTCTTTTACTACTTTCTTCATCAATAGAAAATATTTGAACTTCGGAGGGGAATAATTGCTTCAAGCCTTTTACTTCACCTCCTCTTGCTTCACTATATCCTTTCCATCCATATTCACTTTGCATGTCAAATACTAAATTAACGGCTTTTTTACTCTGTAAAATCCCTATCAACAACAATCTAGTCAAAAATGTTTTACCCGTACCGCTCTTACCAAAAACACCGTTACTCCTTTCGACGATTTTTCCTATGTCTAAGCACAGCTTTGTTTCCATATCCAACGGGCTGCCAATATAAAAATGTGATTCATCTTCTCTCCCAAATATAACATCCACGTCTTCCTGTGAGGCAAGAAACACATTTGAAAAGTGCGCTGGTATCGTTCTAGATGGTTCGAATCCAGATTCAGTTAAAACCAATCTTGGTTCAATCTGAATATTTCCATATGTTGCTATTCCAGACATAGCATCTGAGATGAATTTGTTATTTGCACCTGGAGGATTAACCCCCAAAAATCTATCTACCATTCCCAAATATATATCGGTAATAATCCCAAAAAATCTTGAAGAACTTCCTTGCACTCTTACGAATGCACCAACTCTTAAATTTTCAGTATCTGTATTTGGGTGTAAACGTACTTCAACTCCCTCGGTAAGAGAGCCTCCAACAACAACTCCAATTTCTTCGCTTGAATTCACCACTTTGACTATATCCTTGACAATATATTTGTAAGTCTTTGGGTATCAGATGATAACAATCTGGAAATTTCTCGCCCCAAAGATATTCTAAAATGATTTACATCTTGTACATCACTCCCAATCTCTCTTGAAAAAGCGACAAGAGTTTCATCAGCAGCAGGAAATTTTGAATCAATCATTATCGAAACAAACTTGAGAGTTTTTACGAATCTATTTATTTGATCACTATTTGGTTTTGATACTAAAGCATGTATTTTCGGAGGGTGTGGTGGCATATATTGATATATATTACCATTGTTTTCATATCCTATTGCTATGGACGTGAATTCTGTACATAACAATCTACTAATTTGAGGGTTTTTCGAATATATATCATCTTCTGTTTCATCCCCTTCTCCCATAACTCTAGGCCTACGTCCAGGATCTAAACTCTTAGTCGTCACATGACTCACAATTCCATAAACACGATCATTCGACCCACTCACTACCAAACTACCAAGTGCAGGCGATGAATATAGCTCCCTACATTGGGTAGTAAATTCTGTTGTAGAAGACTCAATTACTTCACCTATAGACTCCACTTAAACCTCCAAGATAAATATTATCCTATATCCCTCTGATTTTTTTTGATAACGCCTTAGCAGATTCATAAGGTCTAGAACCATCTCCAGACAAATATTCTACAATCGTATCTGCAAAAGCTCTGCGATCTGCTGAATTAATTACTGCCTGTTCATGCGCTTCCATCAATACAACCGGATAACCATGGCCTCTTTCTGTTTGCTCCATTAACACTGATTGAATTAAATCAATAGATTCAGCTTCTTTAATGTTCCACATAGGTATTTCAATCCGCGCAATTTCAGACCCAACATTTAGATAAAAAAATGCTATTTCATTTATTTGATTATCGTTCTTTTTAGGTAAGAATATCGGAGAACGTTCTCCCTTTTTCAAAATTCCAGCAAATATTTCTCTATCTAAAACGCCACCGATACAGTTTGAACATATTGACATTATATTAGACCCACGATAATGACAATAAAATCCCGATTTATCAGAACGATTTTCACAAATATTAGCACTTAACATTTTTGACACATCTCTATTACCTGGCAAACTAGTAAAACCTATAACCCCTAACAAATCATTATTAACTTTACTCTTTATCGATGCCAAAGCAGATTCAAAACCATCTCTAACTAAATGGTCAATAACATATTGTTTATTAGAAACTCCAGGTAACCCATAAACCGCCAATGGTCCATCTACTAATCCCAATGTTGGCACTTTAAAATCAGTTTCACCTAAAACCTTTGCCAAAGCCAATATTTCTTCTACAGAACGTTTCGCATTTAGTAAAGAATCCTCTATCGGATGAAATCCCATACCATCCTTTTCTCTAATAATAAGATCTTCTTCTTTTGCATATAAACGTGGAATATTGATTAATTCCGCATTTGCTTCATCACCGTACAAAAAATCAGCAATCCCTATATTTATCAAAAAACACTTTGTTGGTAAATCTCTATCTATTCCTATGTGAGAACCATCTGTACTAATAACCCTATATTCATTTAATGGTTTTCTTAGCGGTACTGTATATTCATTTGTATCGTTAATGCCTATATAGTCAATCTTATAACCAAAATCATCGGCCTGATCAGTATTTTTTCTTTTCACTAATACTTCTTCGCAAGCTTTTTGAGCTCGACGTACTCGATTGAAATGCTCCGAATAATTTTTTTGAAATTCGTTTGCAAATTCGTTTATCTGTATAGCTGTTTTATTAATGTTTAAAGCCATTTATCAATTCACTATCGGACCAGTACATATATTAACTTAATTGAAGCCTCTCTCCATCAATCTCTATTTTTTTGGAACCAGATTCAATTATAACCTTGCTACATCTCTTTAATTCGCGATACACCTGATACATCCTTATTTCTACATCAGATTTAGATTTTGGGTCCCATAATTTTGGAGAAGCATCTCCCCATAATCCTGGTTGGGGTAAAGTCCTTATAAAAGCAATGAATTCTAAAACAAATTTATTAAACACCTTCTTAGAAAGATTTTCATTAACCTTTCTTTCAAGTACGTCTATAAAAATCATTTCGAACTTAAAAGCAATATCAAAATCAAGGTTTGAAATGACTAACGTGTGTTTTTTTTCTTCATTAAAATCATTTTGAATAACACCGTCAGATATAGCTATTTCTCTTATTGCAGCTTGCAAAGTACGTAACAAAGAGGAAATATAAGAAACCGACAAGTCTTTTTCATAAATGTACAAACTCAACTTATTTTTTGAAGAATTTTGATTAATTGCATCTACCATATGTCACCTTTAAATTTGTTACCCCATTATAGCGAATTGCAAACAATATAAGTCAAAGTAAAACACGCTTATCACCAATTCTTTTTGTGAAGTGTTGTGCATCCAAATATTCCATTAAAGCGAGAGCATATTTCCTACTTGCTTTAAACATATCTCTAACTTCTCCAACAGAAATTTCTTCGCATAACTCTAAATGATTTTTTATTCGTTGTACCATTTCACAATAAACATCATAATGGTAAATTATCGATTCACTTATCCTAACCACTCGATTCTGATTTTCCAATAATACTAAAATGTCATCATCAATTTTGATATCTATAGATGGAGAATATCTTTTTTGTTTTAATTCCAATAAATAAGCATCAATTATTTCGGTTTGTTGTCTAGTCAAAACAGGTTCATACCCAAATTTCGATACAAATTTATTTTTATCTTCTACGATACAATCAAACGTCAATTTATTGATTATCACATTAAATAATTTAGGTGTTAAATCTAATTCTTGCCTAAGTTCAGCCCTTGCGATTCCAACCCGTAAGGGGAATTTAAGGTGATATCGTTCTAGTAATTTTAAAATATTATTAGTGTACTTTACCCAACCCGAAGAAGTTACAACAATAGATTTTTCTATAGAATCCCCTTCTACTATCGATATTAATTCGCCGTCATCTAACATCGAACCCAATATTTCTTTTAACTCTAATATGCCAATTTTAAGTTGCTTTTCTATCATTTCAACTTCTAAAGGCCCATTATCTTCTAAAACCACTTTCACCATTTCATTGATTGACCCATGTGAAATCAACCCCAACCTATTTATTATTCTTACATCTCCTCTTTTATGCCGTTTTGGATTTAAATCTAAAACCACCCCACCTCCTAAAGTAAACATGTTAGTCCTGATTACAAAATGATCACCCCTAGAAATAACCAATGGCCTATCAAATTTCAATTGAACATACCCGGTATCTCCAGCGTTTAATTCATTTGATTCAATCAGCCTTATTTTAGTTATGCATTCATTTGTACCAGTATGAATATTTACCGACATATTGTTTTTTATAGCATTGGGATATGTATGTAGTACATGTAATTTTGCGTCTACTATAAAAGCCTTCCCCAAAAGCCCCGATTTACTTAGAACATCACCACGTTGTATTTGATTGTGATTAACATTAGATAAATTTACTGCTACTCTTTCTCCAGGTTTAGCTAAATCAACAACTTCGTTGTGAACTTGCAACCCTCTAATCCTAGAAGTCTGGTCAGACAAAACAAGCTCAACATCATCTCCAACAGTTAAATTCCCATCTAAAAGTGTTCCCGTTACGACAGTACCAAATCCACTTTTCGAAAAAGACCTATCAACCCATAATCTAGGTTTACCAATATCGACTTTCGAATCACTTAACTTCAAAATACTTCCGATTGCCGTTATCATTTCTTCTAAACCCTTATTATTGATTGATGAAACTGGAAATATTTTTGAATTTTCTAATAGTGACCCTTTTAACATCTTTTCCACATCTGACTTGACTAAATCCAACCATTGTTCATCTACTAGATCGCACTTAGTCAAAGCCACCACACTCCTCTTCACCCCAAGTAGATTCAAGATCTGAAAATGTTCTAACGTCTGAGGCATAACTGATTCATCAGCAGCAATAACAATAAGAGCAAGATCTATTGCTCCAGCACCTGCGAGCATATTAGCAATGAATTTTTTATGCCCCGGAACATCAATAAAGCTGACACTTAATCCATTAGGTAATTCAAGCCAAGCAAATCCTAAATCAATACTCAGCCCACGATTCTTCTCTTCAGACAACCGATCAGTTTCCATACCAGTAATTGCTTTTACTAGAGTGGTTTTGCCGTGATCAACATGACCGGCAGTACCAATAACGTACAAATGATCTCACAATTAATCGAATTTAAACACCGAAACGAAGTTATGATAATTCATTGACTACCCAAAAACTGAATCTACAAATCACAATTTTCATATTCAACCTATAGTATATTTACACTTGTGATAGTTTCGTCTGATTGCTAGACTTAGATTTTCAACAAAAGTAAATGGCCCGCTAGCTCAATTGGCAGAGCAATTGACTCTTAATCAATAGGTTCTCGGTTCAAGTCCGAGGCGGGTCACACCAACTCTATACAGCCAAATCCCTATCTAAATTACCTATGTTACGACTATTCTCCTTCGCTGTTTATGTCGATTATTTTAGCAGAAATCGTGTGCCAACATACCAACCAACATACTTTTTTGAATATTTGGTTACATTAAACATAATTAATTAGTTATTTCTGTGCAGCAATTGATTACCCGG
>VFGY01000021.1 GCA_009392195.1 SAR202 cluster bacterium
TTGAAGTTTCCTGTATGGCCCAGAAAAGTCTTTTCTCCATTATCGTGATCTTCTGGTTTATATTCGAATATCCAAGGTATATTACCCAACTGTATCCCCGTGACTTTATTTGTTATCGTCCAACCAGTGAAAGCACGTGCACATTCAAACACATCTTTTTCAGTGTAATGTCCTACTCCCAATGAGAATAGTTCAAGTAATTCTCTGCCCCAGTTCTCGTTTGGTGCTCGCTTGTGATTCTCCTGGTTGTCGAGCCAGAAGATCATCGCAGGGTCTTTAGCTAGCTCTATTAACAAAGTTCTGTAATTACCCATGCCGTGTTCTCTAAACATTTCTATTTGTTTGTACATAGGGTAAGGGTTATTTACTTTGAGATCTCCAGTAGCAAATACATAATGCCAGAAAAGCGCCATCTTTTCCTGAAGATATCTTTGACTGTGGGTCATCCTGTACATCCAATTTAACTTATTATGTTGTGGGCCATACATGACATCGGCGGTTGGATGGTATCTGAAAAACGTCAGTTCATCGTAATCAGGTTGGGATTCTGGGTCCAATAACTGCTCAACTATTTCCTCATAACTTTGTAGTGAAAGAGATTCCAACAATTCATACGGGGCACCAAAACCAGCCCTTCGCATAAGGTGTTTGATTACTTTGCTTGGTGCTAATTTATTCATAGTTAAGTCCAATTAAATTGCTTAAATAGTAATTTTGAACAGTATACATCAATCGTCAGGGAATATGTCAAAAATTAATATTGGATGCATGTTTAGGATTTTTATATTATTCAAACGGAACCGTGCAGGGTCAATAGAGGGTTAATTATGGGTGGCCAGCGTTCTAGGTTGTATAATTAATATAGATACTTTCATATGTTTTTTCATTTTCGTTCAACTAAAAATGTATAGAAACCTTAATTTTAAATTCAAATTTGGATTCTTTATACTCCTGTTTATTGCGCATGGGTTTGCATTATCTTGTTCAGATACAAATGCTCTTGAAATTGATATTGAAGCAACCGTTCAGGCTCGAATCGATGAAGAAATAACTAACAGGGAAATGATCGCAATTCAAAAGGCGGAGATTGCAAATTCTGTGCAAGCTACCGTACAGGCTGTTAACGAACAAAATAAACTTCTTTTGTTAACCCCAAGTCCTGTTTCAGGTATACAAGATTCAAATGCCAAAACTGTTGAATCTAATCCCAATTCTCCTACTCCAACTACGTTGTCTGTTACCGATTTAATTGTTGCCGAAACACCTGAGCCTACACCGACTGTGATTCCAACTGTAACTCCAACTCCAATTCCAACTGTAACTCCAACTCCAATTCCAACTCCAATTCCAACTGTAACTCCGACGCATTCACCAAATGTAATTGAAGAGGGTAACAAAACTTATGAAAAAGCCAAAGAAGTATATAGTGTGTCTGACGTGGTCGCTATTGCAAGCCAATCAGTTGTTCGTATAGAAATAGATATGGGTAATGGCAAAGTGGGGATTGGTTCTGGATTCGTGATAAGAGAGGATGGACTTCTTGTAACAAATAGCCATGTTGTAAATAGTAATACTGTTGCCATGATTACATTAAGTAATGGCATAAAAAAAACGGGTCAAGTATTGGTAACCGATAAAAAATCAGATTTGGCTTTGATAAAAATCGATGCTCAAAATTTGGACACATTAGAATTTGGTAATAGCAGTGAACTGTTACTTGGTCAAGAGATAATTGTTATCGGATATCCAAAGGGATTAGTTGGCTCTGCCACAATAACAAAAGGGTTAGTTTCAGCAATTAGGGAAAATTTATTTGGTCTCAATTCTGTTATTCAGACTGATGCTGCACTTAATCCCGGAAATAGCGGTGGACCTATGTTGGATTTGTCAGGAAAAGTTATTGGAGTAGCTCAAGCGAAGATTACTGATTCAGAAGGTTTAAATTTAGGCATTCCTTCTGATGAAGTACAACCTGTTATTGCCAATTGGTTAAAATCATACGATGAAGGAAATATTGTCGTATCTGAATTAAAAGAAAATAACGAACTTGATCTGTCATTAAAAAACAATCAAGGATCAATTACTGGTGATATTTATACTAATTCCAAATATTGGTATTCAGTAGAAATACCATCTGGATGGGAAATAGATTACGCTAATCCAGATTTCGTACATATATTTCCAGATAATAAGGGTTTTGATTATGAAAGTTCAGGTTTACTGATAACTTCTAGGACTATAGATTCAGACAAATATCCAACGATTGAATCATATGCAAGAGATTGGACAATCGGACCAGGCAATAATGTATCTTCATTCAATATTGATAGTCACTTGGTATTACCTCATTTATATCCAGTGCAAGCAGACCAATATCTAATATCTTATTCCCTAGGTAGAAACTATTTGAAAAAGCGTAGAGATATCCGATATCTTTTGGGTAGGCATGTTATTACAGTCACTGCCTTTGCTCCTGCTTTAAACTGGACGAGTACTAACAATATATTTAATGCTATGATCAGTAGCCAAAATTCATTTGATCCTACATCTTATACTAATGCCCAATATAACTATTCTGTTTCATATCCCCAACATTGGAAGAAGCACCCGTCTGAAATGATTGGTGGATATAAAGTAGCCGACACTGAGAGTTCTTTGGAATTAAGAGTTTTGATTTATGACAATGAAGGATATCGATTCATATCTGAATATGCTGAAGCTAAAGGTGTAGCATTTAGCGATGATACTTCTAATGGCAAAATATTATCTAAGCACGTAGCTTATGCAACTAGAATGAACCCAAGCTATCGTATAGATTACCAATATGAATATAGAGGAGATTCAATTAGAGGAGCATCTTTAGTAACGCTAACAGATTCCAAAGCGATATGGGTATTTGTTAAAACATTAAGTGAAGAATGGGACGATTTAAGTCCCATAGTTGATCAATTGCTTATAAGATTTTTAGTAGAAAATCAATGAGTTGATTTATCAAGATACTTGGTTGCCTAAATGAAATCCTGCATAGGCTGCAATGAGCCCGAAAATTATGCTTAAGACAATATTTATTGAAGCTTTTACGTATTGGCCAGATTGCCAAAGTGTAAGACTTGTAACTGTTAACGTAGAGAACGTTGTGTATGAGCCTAGGAACCCTATAGTGATAGCATCTCTAACCGCGTTAGAGAAATTCAGCTTATAAGTTGAAATAGAAATCAAAATCCCCAGAATGAATGATCCAGATATATTTACTAGAAATGTACCGAAAATATTTTCCATTCCAAAATAGAGTGTTAATTTATCGATGCTATATCTTGTTAAAGCACCACTGGCTCCACCTATCGCAATTAACAAATAGCTCATATTATTCCTTTTTTATGATTGTAAGAGGTGCATCTTTTATATTTTTGATTATATACAATTTGAAATATCATTGGTGTAAAACTGCTTAAAGTTTTTTACAAGTAATGTTACGATAATTCCACGGTATTGCATAATTCGAATAATAATTGTTGGTGGATTAAACCATGAATAGAATTCTTGTAACTGGTGCATGTGGCCAAATTGGTTCCGAATTGGTGCCTGAATTAAGAAATAAGTATGGTGCAGAGAACGTAGTTGCCTCTGGTCATATAACAACTCCTTCCGAAGATATTAAAAACGGCGGTCCTTATATTGAAGTTGATGTGACTAATTATGAAGAGATTAATGAATCTATAAAACATCATAAAATTGATACTGTATATCATTTAGCGTCTATCTTATCTGCTTTAGCAGAATCAAAGCGCCGAATAGCATATGAAGTTAATTTTACTGGGTTAAACAATGTTCTTGAGAGTGGAGTTGAAAATAAACTAGAAAGAGTTATGGTAGTGAGTTCAATAGGGGCTTTTGGACCTGAAACGCCAGGTGCTAATACTCCCAATGAGACTATACAAAAACCTACAACTCATTATGGGATATCAAAAGTATTCACAGAATTATTAGGAAATTATTTTTCCGTCAAATTAGGTCTTGATGTAAGGGGAGTTCGATTACCCGGAATAATAAGTTGGAAAGTTGAACCAACTGCGGGCACAACTGACTATGCTGTAGAGATTTTTTATAAAGCGTTGCAAAATAATTATTACGTTTGTCCACTTGGTCCTGATACCAGATTACCTATGATGTATATGCCCGATGCTATATCTGCTTTAATGAACTTAGCTGACGCTGAGGGTACTAATTTGAAACACCATGCTGATTTTAATGTGAATGCTATGAGTTTTACTCCAAAAGAACTTGCTGAAGCAATTCGTAGTCGATTGCCTGATTTTCGTATTGAATATGATATTGATCCATTAAGACAGGGGATAGCTGATTCTTGGCCAGATAAATTGGATGATACTGTAGCTAGAGATGAATGGGGATGGTCTCCTAAATTTGGACTAGATGAGTTGGTTGATGATATGATCAAAAATCTTTCAATTAAATTAAATCAGAAGGTTTAGCTGTAAATATCAGCGTGCTGATAAAATCGTTGTAATTGCGTATTCAGATGGTTGTTTCAAGTATGGTTACTTTGGTTATAATTTATATTGATTATCAAATTATTTGATGTTCATTTCTTAAACAATCTTAAACGTGGTGTGAATTGATAAGAGTTGGCATAATAGGAGCCGGTAATAGTTTAATAGAAACCCACATTCCTAGATTATCTAGGATGCCTAATGTTACGCTTAGTGGTATTTCTAATCGGACTATAAAGTCAGCTGAAATAGTGGCTGAGAAATTTCAAATTCAAAATGTGTTTTCTAGTTGGATTGAATTAGTAGAATCCGATGAAGTAGATGCTGTTATTATTGGCACTTGGCCCTACACCCATAAAGATATGGTGATAGCTAGTTTAAATAATCGTAAACATGTCTTAACTCAAGCAAGAATGGCAATGAATTTAAAGCAAGCTCGTGAAATGCTTGCAGCATCCTTGCAGTATCCTGAATTGATTGCCCAAATAGTACCTACGCATACTCCTACTATTTTAGAAGAAAAAACTATAATTGATTTGATTAGTAATGGATTTGTTGGGGACTTAGCTTATATCGATGCGGTTCAAAATAACGGGTTTCATAGTCATGAAGATAGTCCTTTTTGGAGGAAGAATAGTGATTTAAGCGGATATAATATTATGAGTTTGGGTCAAATGGCAGAAGGAATCATTAGATTGTTTGGGTCGTTTTCTTCGGTAGCTGCAATCACTAAATTATATAATCCTAGAGTTGTGTTTAAAGATGGAAGTAGTAGGTTGGCTACAATACCAGATCACGTAGAAGTTATTTGTGAATTAAATTCGGGTATAACTGCGCATTTGAAATGTAGTGACGTCGTTGGTTTATCTTCAAGTCAATTACTGATATTTGGTACAAATGGAATATTGAGATTCGATTATGATTCGAAAAATTTATATGGTAAACAGAAAAATGAAGAGTTTTTGCGCCAAATAGAAATACCAGGTCAAGTAGAACAAGAATTTGATGTTGCTGATAGGTTTATAGAAGCGATTATGGGAAATATAGATGTTTCACACACAACCTTTGAAGAGGGAGTGAAATACATGGAATTTACTGAAGCAGTATCAATAAGTTCCAATTATGGTGAAACTATTCAGTTGCCACTTTAAATAAAAATGGATCATATATATCCAATATACTTTAGTCTGTCTATCCAAAATTGTCTGGTTTTGTTATTACCCTTGTTGTTGGTCCATTCGGGATGTCTTGCCAATAAAGGGAAAGTAGCTCGGGCCTGTTTTTCTTGTTGAACCGCTTGTACAGCTGAAGCTAATTCTTCTTTGGTTTTAGGATTTTTGAAATAACCAAGTGTTACGAGTCTTCTATCTTCCGAGCCACCGTAGCTACCATGCCATAAGTGATTATCAAACATAATTACATCACCCAGTTCAATTCTAGTGTTATAGGCAGGAATTTCATTTACATCTAAGCCGCCGGAATCTGTTTTCATTTCTGAAATGTTAAAAGATTCTTTTAAACGAATTTTTTTGAAGTCAGAATGTAGAGGTTCTTTATGAGACCCTGGTATAACTCGGAGGGCTCCCGTGTTTTCATTCAAACTTTGAAGATATACTCCGAATTTCAATCCTTTCCAATGTTTAGCTTGGGTATCTGGGTGCCAATCAGTTCTATTCCCTGAAAACGAATTAGCTGAACTAAATGACCCAATTGCTTCACCTTCCAATACTTGATTTGCTATATCTAAAAATTTGTCTTGTTCTAATATTGATGCTAAATATGGAGTATCGGGACCCATATTCCACCAATTTAGCTGTTTCCTAAAACTTGTCCGTTCTGTTTGGTTTTCTGCACGAGTTAATCCAGTTTCAAATTCTGAGGTCATTACTTGAATCTCTTTTTGGTCCAACATATTTTTCATTAAGATGAAACCAAAGATTTCATAATGGGTCATGTCTTGTTTAGAAAGCATGATTTTATTTCTCCTAATATTATTGAGTGGTTAAATGATTTTTATTATTTGCATGTAATTTATTTTCATCCTAATCCAATCTCACTAAGGTAATGACGCGTTTTCATAGCAATCTTTAGTGGCACATCATGATCTGGTTTATACATATCTTGTTCAACTGTAATGACTCCGTTGTAGTTATGTTTCTTAACACTTTTTGAAAAATTTGAGATATCGATTGTACCTTTATATGGTTCACAAAAAACTTTTTTTGAAACTGCCTCTATCATGGCTGATTTTTTATCTTTAATTTCACTCAATATTTTTAAATTCACGTTTTTTAAATGGATATATGGTATGCGATGGTGATATTTTTCAAAAAATGAAATTGGATCACCTCCTCTATATGCGTGGTGCCCTGTATCAAGTAGTAGCGATATAAGGTTAGGGTCAGTACATTCAAGGAACTTTTCTATATGCGATTCTGTTTCTATATGTGTTTCCGCGTGAGGATGAAAGACTGTTTTTAAATTGTAGTACTCTTTAGCCTTTTGTGAAAATAGTTGAGAGTTTTCTATAAATATTTTCCATTGGTCGTCGTTCAATATTTCCTCAGTTTTATTCAATCCTGTGTGCCAATCTCTGTAGAAATCATCGATTAATACTATGTATAAAGCGTTTAATTCGGCTCCTAATTCACCAGTTTTAAGTAATGCTGTATGAATGTCTTTCCAGTCTGCTATTGAGTCTAAGTGGCCAGCCATCACTGTTACAGCAGAAAGCTTTAAGTTGACTTTTGCAAGTTCTTCTTTTAAAAGGATTGGGTCAGTAGGGAAATATCCTATAGGGCCGAGTTCTGTATATTCATACCCTGCTTGTGCTATCTCACTGATGCATTGTTTCCAGTCAATCTGTGATGGATTGTTGGGTCCTGAAATTCCCCAAGAATCAGGTCCTGTTCCAATCTTAATTACCATAATACATTTCTTTAATTTTAATGATTATAGATGAATACACGTTTTTCATATTTCATTTTGTGGTAAAAGCTCCATCAACGGGTATAACAGCACCTGTGAGTGAATCTGGAGATTGCGTACACAGCCAAAGTATTGTTTGAGCAATTTCTTCAGGTTCGACCAAACGTTCGGTGGGGTGTCTTAATCGGATAGATTTTTCTTTAGATTCGTCATCTATCATGTTCTTGATTAAATCAGTTCTTGTCCATCCAGGTGATATCGCATTTATTGAGATGCCATTTTTTGCGTATTCTAGAGCAGCAGTTTTTGTGATTCCAATCACTCCGTGTTTGGCTGCTACATAAGCAGATGCATTCGGTAAACCGACTATTCCAGCTATTGATGATATATTGACTATTCTTCCTGACCCATTTGCAACCATTTTAGTGATTTGATATTTCATTGAGATAAAGACGCCGGTTAAATTAATTTCGATAAGTTTATTCCAATCGCTTATTGAATAAGAATGCGTTAATTCCCTTGCACCGGCTATACCAGCGCTATTAACTCCAATATCTAGACCTCCGTAAAGTTCGATACATTTATTAACAGCTTTTTCCATTTGGTCTGGTTGCGATACATCTACTTTCTCAAAAAAACTTTCTCCACCGGATTTTATTATGTGATCTGCTGTATTTTGTCCGCTAACGGAATCAAAATCTATCAAAAAAGTTTTTACTCCATGTTGTGCCAGCAATATTGATGCATGTTTGCCAATTCCAGAGCCTGCGCCGGTAATAATCGCGACTTGTGAGTCAGGGGTTTTTGTCATTCAATGCCTCTGAGTGTTAAATGTTGATAACAATTAAGAATAAATAATAACACTATAGCAAGTTATTAAGTCAAACATTTAATGAGTTTTGGGACGCCGCTAAAAGCTATTCGTCTTCAGGAAAGTGGTAAAATTGGATTTCGTTTTTATCATAACCTTGTTCTTCAATTGAAGAGTCCGGCATTTCATCCAATATACTCCCAGCGTATATTTCTCTGAGTGCTTTGTGGATTTTTAATTTTATATTTAACCCGACTGGCTCTTTGTTATATATTGCGTTTGAGTTAGATATTTCTCTAAGAAGCCATAGTTCCGATTCAGTTAATTGAACTGGTGCTTTTGCGTGTTTTCCAGCTCGTTGCTGTTCATGAGCTTCTATAAGGGCACCACCCAATTTTGATAACAGTTCAGCACTTGCGGCGGCTCCTGCACTTGGTGCTACAACACGATGAACATATTTAGATAGATCGCTGTCATCCAATTCTCTATGTAAGGTCAAGGAGTCATCAACAAAACATAGTTCATTTTTGGTTAACTCTATTTGCATGACGGCACCAACCTTAACTGAATTTATCTAACTTAATCTATCTAGCGATAATAACATATTTATAGTTATATTGTTAGTAATAAAATTTTGAATCAAACTCCACCATCAATACCGACAAATATAAATATGCAACTTGTAGATGTATTGGTTGTGAGATAAGTTTAATGTATAATTTCGTAAATACATTTATTTGGCGTATATCTGCAATTAAATTGTTTAAAATGGTCTAATATATAATTGGATTTTCCTTATGGAGGTTATTTGATGTACAAGTGGGTTATGTTAGCAATCAACCTGAGTTTGTTCGTTGGATTGATGGCGTGTGGTGGTCCTACTACTGCTAGTGAAACAAGAAAACAAGCTGCGAAAGCGTCTAGTGTAGGTATAGCAACAGAAATAGAATTTGTTGCCAACAACGGGGCTATAACTGGACCTAGTAGTTCAAATAATGGGTGGGTGAGATTCACATTGAAAAATAATGGATCTGCTGAAGCTAATATGGCTTTAATAAATCTTGGTTCAGGGAATAGTTTAGAAAGTTTATCTTCTTATATTTCAGAAAATAAAGGTCTCCCTAATTGGGCAATCCCATCAGCTGGAATTGCTGACACGGCTGCAGGAACAACTGCTAATGTGACATTGATGATGGATGTTGGAGAATATGCAATTGTTCAATATGAATTGGCAGACAATGGATCATCTTATCCTGTAAATTCTGGTATTTTACCATTTACAGTTACTCAATCTGATGCTGTTTCGGAAGAGCCTATTGCTACTGTAATCGTCAGGATGCAAGATGTTGGAGTAGTAATAAACCCTGTTAAACAAGCTGGCAAAACGTTGGCTTCACCAATAAAACAAGGAAAACATATACTTCGAATCACGAATGATGATGATGTTGTACATGAATTGAAACTACGTGATATGGATAATGGAGTATCTCCAGACCAAGACCCAATGTGGGTCAAACAAAGAGGGTGTTTTGTTGATCAAAACAAGTTAAAAGATAGTGTGACATCTGCTGGAGGCGGTGGTCAACATGTGAGGCTCGGTCCAGCGTGCGATGAAAACGATGAAAGGTTATCACCAAGTGAACCCCCTGTTAATAGCACTTCGGCCGGCGGAGTGATGGGCCTATTGCCAGGTAAAACAGCATATGTGGTTGCTGAGTTAAATACGGGTTACTATTACATCTATAGTGCCCTTCCCAATGCTGAAACTGGTAAGCCAGACTTCTTGCATGAATATATACAGGAATTTATAGTATCTTATTGATATAGATTGATTCATTGGAATCGATTAATGTGAATAATTGCATTTTGGTGAATTCATTTAGTGGATCATTTATATCTGGTAGCTAACATAGGCTCAACCGAATAGGAATAATTATGAAATTAATGGCTCCTCTAGACACTGCTACTGCAGATGAATTATCTGAATTTTGGAAATGTATATTTGGTTCGGAGACTGATCCAGATCTTCCGAAAGATGTTTTTACAGGAAGCGAATCTTTTTATAACACCAATGCAGTATATCTTGAGAAAGAAAATGGGAATATCGCATCAACTTGTGGGGTTACTAAGCCTATAAAAATACCTGGTATAGGTGGTTTTGGTGAAGTTGCTACTGATCCTTCACATAGGAAAAAAGGATTGGCGACAAAATTATGTGAAATTGCCGTGAACGAATTTCGAAATGATGGAGGAGAAGCTTTATTTTTGGGCACGGGTAATCCATCTGCAGCAAGGATTTATCATAGGTTGGGTTGGAGAAAGATTCCAGGAACTAGCGTGATGGTTAATATTACTAATAGTAATTCACCTGAAGAATACCTTGTTCAACGGTTTAATGCATATGAAGATTGCAAAATTGATATTACAACCCCTACTGCAAGAATACCGATAATTCCTTTACTTGTGAATCCACACGATTGGCATGTATTGGATGCTAATGTAGGTATGTATTCAACTAGGTATGATACTCAGAATTCCTGCATGGGGTTATATAGAAGATATTCATATATAAAAATGGATGGGCGAGGTGAATGGTTTACGTCTTCTACAAAAGATGGGCGAGTTGTTGGAATTTCAAGTGCTAAATTGATAAATAAAGAGACTGGGCAAATTGATGGTTTCGCACATGCCAAATTCCAAAATACTTGGAATGAATTAATCGATGCCGCAATTAAATGGATGTCCGCTAAGGGTGTTAAAAAAGTATCTGCAATAATATCTGTAGAAGATGAAGAAAAGCAAGCAAAATTCTCTCAAATTGGATTCAAATGTTCCGGTAAAAAGGGTAAATTTGAGTATGCTTGTAGAGAAGTGGACTCTCTAGAATTTGTTATGGGTATCTGTTAGTTATAAAGATTAACTTATAAGATTTGGTACTCCAGTTTCCTGAAGCATTTTCAAAGTCATTTCTCTAAAATCTTCTCTCACATCTCTTGTTGGTGGTCTATTTCTACTGGAGCCCAATCCTACTAGTTCCATGCAAAGTTTGTCTAAATAACCATCTCCTGATGTATATTTACGCATTTCTGCCCATACTTTATAGAATGGTACAACCACTTTCATAACCTGCTGTTGAGCCTCAACATATGATCCACTTTCAAGTAAGTCCCAAAAATACACAGCCCATTTCGGCCAGTAATTTGCAGTATGTATCTCTATACCTCGTGCTCCTAGCATATGTGTTGTAACGTAATGTCCCATATTATCAATTACAGATACCGTATCGCCGAAATTAGCCACTACACTTTCCATTCCATAAAATACTCCAGATGGAACTGACCATTTTAGCCCAGCTACATTAGGTAACTTCACTAATTTCTCTATCATACCCATTGAAACATCCGGTGTTGTCCAGTAAGTGTTATAAATAATTAATCCAACGCTAGTTGCCTCAGAAGCAGCTAAAATGAATTCATAAAAATCGTCCTCCGTATGATCAAAATAAAAAGGAGGGGAAACTTGTATGTATTGAGCTCCAACTTCTTCTGCCATTTTTGCCAATTTTATGAGCTCTCGAGTATTTGTGGTTTGTGCTCCAACAGTCACAGGCACTTTACCGTTTGCTGCATCTACAACTGCTAATGCTACTTCTCGGCGCTCTTCAAAAGAGAGTGTCGAAAAGTCTCCTGCGGCTCCAGCAGCGAGTATTATGCCATTACCTTTTTTTACCCCTTGGTCTAGTAAGAACCTGACATGATTTTGTATTGCATGTGTATCAACATCCAAATTTTTGTCAGAAAACATGGTAGGTATTGTAATATAGCAACCCTTTAAATTTTCTCTTAAAAGTTCTTGAGACATATTTACACTCCAATATTTTTAATTTGATTGAAAGGTTATTAATATCATAAATCTTGGTTAAGTATTATACCGTCTTTAATTGTGAATATAGAATCATAATATTCTGAATGTTTAACATTACCGCTAACATCTATGAGTGGTTTTGTGTTAGTACTCCATTTAAGAACCGTTAAATCGGCTAATTTCCCTGATTCAATTACTCCATATTCATTATTTGAGTCTAATATTTGTGCAGGGACGAAAGTGGATCTATATAGGGTATCGATATTTGGCATTCCTGACGCGATTAATTTTGATATTAATGTAGGCATACTATGGTCTAAATTATTTGATATATGACGTTTGTAAAAGTCAGTAGAGATTGTATCTGGATAAAATCCTTCACGTATACATGTTTCAGCTACTTTAAAATTGAATGAACTCATGCCGTGCCCAATATCAAATAAAACTCCTTTTCCCCTTGCATCTAAAACACAAGGTTCAATACGGTTGTGATTCAAAATACCTCCTTTTCCTGGGTAGAAACAATAAGTTATGACATCACCGGGCCGTAGTAATTCAATTTGATTTTCGATAGGCCAGTCAAAAGGTTCCCGTCGTATACCGTATAAGATTGGTTTTTTTGTTTCATTAGCGACTTTAAGAACTTTATCCATAATCACTTTTGGGTTATTTGCGTTGCAAGAACCTAGGGCTGCGTTAAAAGAAATCCCCCATATTAAATCCGAGTCTTCATTTATAAGGTTTATACTTCGGCTAACGTCAATTTCATCACTGTTGGTGTAGTTTATGGTTTCAAGTTCATCTCCATAATTAGATATGCTTATTGCCATCAGAACTCGAGTTTTGCTTTTAGCAATAATATTTTTCTTGTAATAGTCCCAGTTATTAATTCCAGCGTCACCTTGTGACAATACTGTTGTAGTACCATTGGTTAATGTCCATTTGTCGGGTTCCACTGCATATTTCCAAGAACTTGGCCCTGGATGAAAATGTAAATCAACCAATCCTGGAATTAGTAAATCATTTGGGAACGAAAATGTTTCAGTTGGATTAAAGTTTAAATCCTTTCCGACTCCAATGATTCTATTTCCTGTAATAGCTATTTCTTGTGGGCCAATAATGTTACCGGCTCTAGTTAGCAGTTGGCCAACTTTTATCAAGATTTCGCATTTTTTTGTGTTATGTGTGTCCATTTCAATTTACTTTAAATTGATTGCAATTTATGATTTTTGGATAAGATTTCAATTAATAATAAATATCAATATAATGATTGCAGAATGGAATTCTACATAAATCTATCAATAAAGAGCAAATATTAAATTTAAATCTAAGGCCCAATTATGGTTTATCAGGAAAAAGAGGTAACACTCGTTATATATACAGAAAACTCGGAGGGTGTTTCAAATGAAATAGCAGATTTAGACCAAATTGCGGAATATCCATTGAAGAACCCATATATTCACCATATTGTTGATGTGTCCTTTGATACTGCTGAAAATCATCTGTTTAATAATCGTAGTTCATTAAGAATAAGAACAATAAACGGAAGGTGTTTATTTACTTTGAAATCAAGTCCGGTATTTCAAAGTACAGGTGCTGTAAAACGAGATGAATTGGAACTAGATTGGCACCCAAATTCATTTGGTTTTTTAATTGATGCTTTAATTCAAATGGGTATTGAATTACCAAATGATTATAAATTTGACTTTGATTGGTGTAAAAGTATGTCTACATTGGGAATGAACGTTTTGCAGGAAAGGCAAACTAAAAGGCGAACTAAAGACATTTTTTGTGAACATGTCTTAATTGCTGAATTAGCTGTAGATGAAGTTAAATACAAATATCAAAAAGGAGATGTTTTGCATCGGGAAATTGAAATAGAATCAAAAGCAAATAAAGGTGATAAAGCTTTACCAATTGTTGCTGAATATTTAGTGCAAAAATACCCTGATGCTTTGTCAGTATGGATGCCAAGTAAGCTTGAACTTGGATTAGGTTTAAAAGATTTGATTGAATCGGGTAATGAAGAGATTATTCGAAATAATAAGATCAGTGCAAAGATTTATTCAATGTTAAACGATGTTTGGGAAGAAAAATCTGGGTTTATAAAAAATCAATAATGAATCGAATATATTTTAATCTATAGGTTCGAAGAAAGTTAAATCCGCCCCGAAATTTTGCATTGCCATTACTTCATCACCTCTTAATTTAACCTCTATGTTTCTAGTTTTGTGCTTTAAGTTTAGTGTTTGTACTCTTAAAGGAGTTGAAAGAGATATGACTTTGCCTGGAGTTACTGCTGGAAACATACAATATCCATTTGTCCATATAGGATCAGTGTTTGCTGGGTTGGATATTTTGATGTTATTTCTACTTACCCATTTAGGTATTCTTAACGATAAAGGCATCGTTGATTTGGGTAAAATATCTATCTGGTTTGATGGGTATGGTGATGTGATTTTCACGTGTTCATTATCTTGATTGAACAAAAGATTAATTGATATTGTGTTATTTTTTAACGAAGATAGAGAGCGGTATGCTTCGCATAAAGATGCTACGGTTCCTCCAACAACATCCAAATTAAATCGTATTCTTTTATTTTCAAGTGGTTCATGACCAAATGGTGCAGGGAATCCCCATGCTCCTTGTAATCTAGGACCAACATTTATTTTCCCATCAGATTTATTCGGATTTGCTGGATCTTTTATAAATGAAATATCACGTAATTGAGATGGAAGTATATGGCATCTCAGAATGCGTTCTGCATCACCGTAGTATTCTGTATAGCCCCAATCACCTAAAATTAAAGCTGTTTCAACAATATCCCCAGTATTATTCATTTCTCCTTCGTCTGGATTTGGACCTTCCCCGCAATTTTCTACACTCCATCCTAGTTCATCTCTCATCGACCATAAGCCGTTATCATAAAATGCCTTCACTCTATTCATTAAAGTGGAATCTTTCGTTAATTCAGCTAATTGAGCTAAAGAAGACATTACACAAGTTATTGAATGCGTGTGGGTGCCAAATCTATCTATATCAAATGATCCTTGTTCGTCAAAAACCTCTTCCAACAACTTTTCTTTGAGGACCAGGGCTAATCCTAAAGCGTTAACTGATTTGGTTGTTTTGTAATATTTTACTAGAGGTCCTATCGCTCTTGCCAAACCACTAACGAAAACTTTTGACTTTTCGCACTTTATTCCATATTTATTTTCGATTCTTTCATAATCCCAATCAGTTATTGGATTCCAGTGGTCTGTGATATCCTTTATACTTTTCTCTGCTATTTGTTCAGCCTGATTCGAATTCCTATATTTTATTAAGGAATAAAGGGCATGAAATCCTTCTCTTATGTGGTGTGGATTAAATACACTAGGCGTTTTGGTTTGGGTACTAGTGATGAAAGGGCCTCTATCCATTGGGAAAGCAAGTGCACCACTATAAGACAAAAAAGCAGCTCTGGTATGATTGTCAACTGCTTCCTCGCTTATTTCAATTCCAGTTGAATCTTCCACATTAAGTAAGGCATTAAGATGCCTTCCGGGCATATGACTTTCTAAACTTATTCCCAAAAATGCACTTGGCTTAATAATTGCGCGAAAATAGGGTATGTTTTCATCATCGGCATTAAAGCAGCTAGACATAGCATCACATCCCATCGAAATTGCTGACAAGATATCTTTCGTGTTTATGTCATTTAATTTAGCCAATCGTATATCCTAGCGTTAAACTTAGTTCTGTATTTTTCAAAACGATGTTCCAACAATGCAGGAATTGAAGTTACAGTCGTATTTTTTAGAAGTTATTTAGTTTGATTTGGTGAACGATTCCAAGTCATTTTTGTATTGTTTGGCTTGGGCAACAATATCAACGCCTACCTGTTCACTAAATGCATCAGTTATTGATTTGACTACTGGACCAACTTTACCATCTCCAACAGGTTGGAAATTGAATCGTGTTACTGGTACAGCGAATACAGTGGTACTGGTTATGAAAGCTTCGTCTGCCGCGTTGACATCATAGGTTTCGAGGTTGATTTCATGGCATGGAATTCCAAGCTCTTTTGCTATATCTATAACTGCTCCTCGAGATACTCCTCTCAGGATGTTTCTTCCTTCTGGCGTGTATAATTCACCATTTTTCACAATGAAAAAATTGTTTCCAGTTCCTTCTGTTATAAAACCATCTTCATCTGTAAGAAGGGCATATGCTCCAGGCTCAAGTCGTTCAGCTTGCAAATTCGCAATTTGATAGAACATTCTACTTCTATTTTTAATTTTTGGATCTAGTATACGAGCTGGTACGGACTGCTGAGGCACTATGACTGAATGTATTCCTTTGTCATATTTGTCTGCACTTCCTGCCATATGAGTTATTAGAGGCCAAGTATTGATTGTTACAGTTGGCTCTAATCCATGCTCAAATACTGATTCGTAAATAGGGAGTGGGCCACGAGAAACATTGTGCATTATTTGGATATCCATCCCTTCAGGGAAACAATCTTTATTATGCTCTAAGAGGTCATATGTAGCTTTTTCCATATCATCAACCGTCAATCCACAATCGATTTCAGCTATTTTCAAACCCGCATATAGTCTTTCTAAATGATGGCGAAGCCTAAAAGGTTTGTGTTTATAAGTTCTGGTCATTTCAAAACACATATCTCCATACATAAGAGCTGAGTCAAATATAGATACTCTGGCTTCTGATTCTTCTACATATCTGCCGTTAAAATAGACTTTTCTTGTCTGTGCCATTTATATACTCCGTAAATATTAGGTTTATTTTTAATTGGTTTAAATATTCCAACTTTGTTCGATGGTTTGTAATGTGTACGATAACTCTTCGGACGCATTTATAACTTCTTCAAAGACTTCATCGTGAATTGGTCTTGCAACCCAAGCTAATCTTTGTTCTTCGGATTGCCAAAATGATATTACTTCGTAAACATGATTCGGTGATACCGCTTCAAGCTTTTGAAGTTCTTCATCTGAATACGGTGTAACAGTTGCAGCGGATATAAAGCCGTCTTGTACCTGCATAGCGTCTATCCAACGGTCTTTAATCGCTGATTCAAGAGTTTTTTCCATTCCTGATTTTGGTTTCAAATATACGTGCAAACTTATCATTTATCCTCCAAGAAATCGTTTTTATATCTATAGAATCAAATATTTACGAGATTGATTTTGCAGATTCGTCACCGTAATGACTCATCCAATATTTCTTTTAATCTTGCTGATTCGACTTTCAAGTCCCAGCCTTTTTCTAGTACTTCAGGTGATGATACAAATTCAACAGATACTACCCCATCAAAGTTATCTGTTTTTAATTTATTAATAACTCTTTTAAAATCTATTACGCCTTCATCTGGTCTTGCCTGAAATTCTCCAGGTGCTGATTGCTTGCATTGAACGTGTCTTGCGTATTGGTGCATTGGTTCAATTTCCTCGTGACTTAATTCGAGTTGTACTTGATGCGCATAATCAAGGGTTATTCCTAATCCAGGCACGTCATTTATCAATTTAGCACAGTCATCTGGATGGTGAGCAATCGAAAAAATGCATGGTTCTACGTTACAATGCATACCATTACTTTCTGCGATATCTACCATGGTGGATAGCTCTTGTACAGATAAGTCCCAAGCTTCTTGTTTTGACTGCCCAAGGTCTTCAACAAGCGGATTGTCCGCGTCGTGTACGTCACCTGGAAGCATCATCATGCTTTCAAAACCAGCGACTTTAGCTATGGCTGCCATTTTTGTAAAGGTTTCTCTAGTCTTTGCTCGTATAGTTTGGTCTGGATGATTCACTGAATGACCGAAGTTGCATATAAAAAATTCAGAAATTTGAAGACCATTTGATTCAGTGATTTTCCTGATACGATCACCTTCGCCTTGGGAATCATCTATGTTTTTAACCACCTGCTGTGGCACCCATTCCGCAAAACTACTCCACCCACATCCTCCTATGTCAGCATATGAAAACCCCATGTCACTCAAAATTTTTGATGACTCTTCTAAGCTTAAATTTCCAAAAGCAAATGTCGAACCTGCAAGCTTAATCATCGCTATACCTCTCTAGTTACTGTATTTATGTATATTATTTAGCAATTAAATTTTATCCGATTTTAATAGAGTGCGACTTTAGTGTCAAAGATTCGTTGTACTTAAATAAGTGATTTATTCGAATTGAAAGGAATCTTAATTGAGTTGCATTCGGATAGTTTTAATTTAGTAAATGAGTTTTTCTTTCCGAAACAAATTATTGTACCTAAAGATAAGTGCTAAACTTATCAACTAGAATTTTGAGCTTGCATGATTTTTGACATAGTATATTATTTAGCTAGTAGGTATAATTGAGCACGTGAAAACTGTCTATATTTTAGACTTAAGTTTTTAATCGGATTTCATGTAGTTTTGTATAATAAAGAGTATTTGGGAGTTGGCAAATGAGGTATTTTAGCGGATATTTTGTACTTTCTCTTTTAGTTATTTTATTGTTAGGGTGCGGTTCAGTAGAACAGAAAAGTGTTTACGGTGAAGATGTTACTGTAACTAAAAAGCAATATGGTGGATTTTGGCCTTTTAAAGAAGGAGTTGATGAAGGTGTGTTGAAATGTATTAACTCGACTGGGCGTCGTGATGGTGAAGCGATTTTCGAACATAATGGAGTTCAATACGCAATGAACGAAGAAGCTATTGCAGCAGGTAAAACTCCGTTAGAAGACATACAAGAAGAAAACCCGGATTTTCCAGGTGTTAAGAAAAGCGCAAAAAAATTGTATGAAATTGCAATTGATCAATGCTTTTAAATAGACTTGGAAGTATATGATTCCTAAAAATGATGGTTTGGTTTGCGAAATATTATCGCTTTATACCCGATTTGTAGGAGTTTCACATAATGCGTGCAGTTGATACACATGTGCATGTTCCGCGGAAAGAAGGGCTAAACGAATATACTATCGAAGATGGTCTCCGTCGTTTTTTTAAAATCAAAAACAAACCTTTCAGTATTGAAGAAATGGCTAACATGTATCGTGAATGGGATATGATAGGTGTCGTTTTTTCTGTAGATACAAAAACCAATATGGGTGATTTACCCGATACAAACGATTATGTGTCAGAAATAATTTCTACCTATCCTGAACAATTTGTTGGCTTTGCCACAATTGATCCTTGGGCAGGAAACTTAGCTATAGATGAATTAGAAAGAGCTGTGACAGAATTGGGTCTATGTGGATTAAAATTGCATCCTGTTCACCAAGGGTTTCCTCCCAACGATGAAAGATTTTATGGGATATATGAAAAATGTTGCAAGCTGAATGTTCCTATAATATTCCATACTGGATTTGCAGCTGCGGGTGCAGGAGAGCCTGGTGGTGCTGGTTTGAAATTAAAATATAGTGCTCCTATACCTCATATAGATGATATAGCAGCTGACTTCCCGGACCTCAATATAATAATGGCACATCCTGCATGGCCATGGGTAGATGAACAGATAGCTGTAGCATTACATAAAAGTAATGTTTACATAGATTTATCTGGGTGGTCGCCAAAATACATTCCTTCTCAACTAATAAGAGAAGTTAACAGTAGACTGCAAGATAAAGTAATGTTTGGTTCTGATTTTCCATACCTTAAACCAGATAGATGGTTAAATGAATTCGATCAGTTGGAGTTAAAACCAGAAGTTTATAGAAAAGTCATATTTGAAAACGCTAGGAAGGTTATCAAAGGTTTGCCGGATTGATATAAAACGGCGTTATTTAGTTGCTTAATAGCAAGTTGTCTATTGAATGAATTTACCTTTATTGAGATTTGGTAAGAAAATCAAAATCAGACATTCTATTAAAATGAGTAATCCTATAAGCAAAGTTGCTTCAAGGAAAAAGTTTTGTGGGAACATCATTATCAAGTAATCTTTGGCAGGGTCTAATATCCAAAGGTCGTTTGCAAAACTGATTTGGTGGAAAATCAAAAACAGTTGCTGAAATGCCAATAATGATAAAACGCTTAAAATAATGGCCGTTATCAATATGTATTTGGCAGATGAAGACAACAATTTCACTAACGTGGATATGAATTGATGTGGTTTTAGCACAATTCCCCATATGATTACAATAACCATCAGTGTCAAAGTAATTGTTGCTAAGGCATACACTCCATTGATAAGAGATTTCACATCTTTCATATGTGAAATCTCTTTTTCCGAATATATCGACCTTAAAACACCGTTTTGATAAACATGTAAGTCTAGATATTGCTCTTCATTAGCGAAATATTCGCGAATATGTTTGCCGGCTCTTATGAGTTCATCATGGGGTATTTGCGTAATTTCAGCTATGTTGTTTTTTTGAAATTCAAATGAATAGAATATAGGAGTATTAATTACAAATGTTGCACTAGTTGAAATTAGAAGAATTGCTAATAGGAATCCAAAAAGGATTTTTAGCAAGATTTGTGAAAATTTGAGCGATTTGAAAATTAATATCATTGTTCCTAAGAAGGATGCTATTGCAATCGGTTGGATAAATGCAAATAACTTATTAAAGTAAATCACAAAAAATATTCCTAAATGTTGGCATTAGTACTGATTAAGAGGATATCATAGCTTCATTATATTGTTGTACAAAGTTGTTATTCTGTACAAAGGAAGGTTGCTATGTCTGATGAACGGTTTTTGTCCACAGCCCCGATAGGCCAAATTGCTATTGACATACTAAGCCCTAGAGCTCCTGTTGAAATATCACCTTCTACTTCCCATGAATCGATCGTTAGTCTTATGGATGGGACGCTAGGTTTGATTTGTAGAGCTGAAACGTACATTGATGGACGGATATTAGATGCAGGTAAAAACTTGAAAGTATTGGGTAGACCTGGAGTAGGTTATGATTCTGTGGACGTAGTAGCTGCTACTGAAAGAGGAATTCCGTTGATTTATGCACCAGTAGGTGGTTTTGCTGTAGCTGAATGGGCTATGGCTGCTATGTTAGCTTTAGCAAAGAGGATAATAGAGTGCAACCAAATGGTTAAGTCAGATAAATGGAGCCAAAGATATTCCGTAGAATTAGATGATATGACTGAAAAAACTTTAGGGATTGTTGGTTTTGGCAGAATTGGACAACATTTAGCTAGATTAGCCTCACCTTTCGGAATGCGTGTGGTTGCCTTTGACCCTTTTGTTGACAGAAAATTAGCACGGTCACAAAATGTGGAATTATTGGAACTAGAAGCTTTGTTAAAAATATCTGATTACGTGTCTTTGCATCCCGCACTTAATGATTCATCTAGAGGATTAATTAAAAGTGAGCACATGCAGATAATAAAAAATGGCGCAATGCTAATAAATGCATCAAGAGGAGGAGTAGTTGAAAATTTGGAAATTCTGGCGGATGCATTAGATGGAGGTATTTTATCAGGAGTAGCTTTAGATGTTTTTCCTGAAGAACCCCCGCTTCATACGCACAGGATTTTTGAACATCCGATGTGTTTATGTGCACCGCATATGGCAGGATTAAGTAAGCTGGCCATGTTTAGAATACTTAAATCAATGGCTAACGATATGTTAGCGGTAGTTGATGGTAATACACCCAAATACTGTGTTAATCCCGAGGTTTTAAATAAATGAAATTTGATATAATTGCCCACTTAAGAACATCTTTGATATTACAGGAGTATTAAAAATGAGCAATCCTAGCATAATGTTTTACCATGACGGAAGGCATCCATTAATATACATGTACGAGCCTCCAATGCAGAGGAAAGAATACGAGGCTGCAGTTGATGAATTAGTAGGTACACCTGTTGAAGCTTTAATGTTTTGTATGGGTGATGGAAGGACAGTCTTACATGACACACAGGTTGGTGAATTGTGGGGAGACAACGTTGATAAGTGGGATCATATCATATTTAGGCGTGCTCATCAGAATGCAAAGGCGTTGATAAAAACTGGGAATGATCCTTTGACAATAGTCTGTGAGAGGGCTCATGAAAAAGGTATGAAAGTGTACCCTACATTGCTTATGGCGCAGGGTACAGGTAACCGTGAAAGTGATAATAGAGGTTCTGATTGGAGATTTAACAACACTCACCTTGAGATTGGAGCATCAGCTGATATTGATGAAAATTTTCCTGGTCATAGAAACTTGGACTTTAAACATAAAGAGGTTAGGCAGGAGAGGATAGCTTTGATGAAGGAAACTTTTGAAAAGTATGACATAGATGGTTTTGAGATGCAGCTAAATTATTTCCCTGTTTATTTCCATCCTAATGAGATAAAAGATGGAATATCTATAATGAATGAATTTGTGGCAGAAGTTTACGATTTATTAAAATCAACGGGTAGAAATAGGGAACTAGCAATTAGAGTGCCTGGAAGTGTAACGGGTAGTTTATCTAGAGGTTTGGATGTTGCAACATGGATCAATGATGGTACAGCTGATGTAATTATTGGTCAAACTTATGGTAACCCTGAATTAATAGATCCAATGGCTGATTTTACCGATTTCGTTAATCTTGCCAAGGGTAAAGATTGCAGGATTCATGCAGCCTTACAAAGTCATTTAGATTCGGATAGGTTATCAGAGGCACCAATAGAGATGATAAGAGCGACTGCTAGCAACTACTGGAGACAGGGAATAGATGGATTGTATTTGGCACACTGGTTTAACAACTGGCCGTATGAAGCGGATTTCTATGAAAAGCTGAGAGAAGTGGCTCATCCGGACATAATGGAAACGAAAGATAAGTTTTATTCTATAGCAACATCTACGGGTCGTTACACCGTGCCTGATCTAGAGCCTGGATTAGAAATGCAGCTTCCAGTTCAGATGAAAGAAGGTAGTACAGCTAATCTTGAGATAGATATATCCGATGATTTGGAATTGTGGGACAAGACAGGCAGAGTACATCAGGTTATTTTGAGGATAAGGATAGGAGAGACTACTGAGTTAGATGAGTATGAGTTTATTCTTAATGGTAACAGGTTGTCTGAAAAAGAATTAAGGAAGTTAAACAGGATGTATGTTATGTCGGCACCTAGATATCGTAGGACTGGATATTGGTATATATTCACTTTGGATAAAGAGCACTGGCCTGTCGATGGTAAGAATTATCTAACCATAAATATGAAAAAACGAGACGATGGAGTTATACCTTTGCCACAGGTTTTGGATACAGAACTTGAGATTAAATATTTGATGGGTAAGAATTATCATAGAGATTATGTGGATGTAGAACTAGGACCGTATGAATCGAAAACAGACCAATGATAGCTTTTATGCTGGAAGTTAAACTTCCCATAAACATCGATTATAAGAAAATAAATTAAGGGAAATACATATGGATGTAAATGATAAAGTCGCAATTGTTACGGGAGCAGCACGAGGTATTGGTAAAGCTATTTCTGTTCAATTAGCTAAAGAAGGAGCTCAGGTTATCGCAACAGATCTCAATGAAGATGATTTGGGTGATACACATGATGAATTAATAGGTATTGGCAATAAATCTTTGATATTAAAATTGGATGTGACTAATCAAGATTCGGTTGATTCTGCTGTAAAGAAGATCATTGACGAATTCTCTTCCATAGATGTTTTAGTGAACAACGCGGGTACAATCGGGGCTAGAGGTTGGGAAGAAAGAGATGTGCCTGACGAAAGTGATTGGGATGCGATTTATGCAGTTAATTTGAAAGGGATGGTTAAAATAACTGAAGCTGTTATACCAACTATGAAATCGAATCGTAGGGGTAAAATCATTAATATGTCTTCTATAACTGGGAGGTTAGGCACTGTAACTAGCCCTCCATATGGGGTATCTAAAGCTGGTGTGATAAATTTAACTCAAGCTTGGGCTTTAGAACTTGCGGAATTTAGTATAAATGTTAATGCTATATGTCCTGGAATATTATGGACTCCAATGTGGCAGAGAATAGCGAATCGTTGGAGTCTGGACGAAGAGAAGTGGAAAGGCTATACTCCAAGGGAAATTTTTGATGCTACTATTAAAGATAGAATTCCTTTGCAAAGAGAACAAACTCCGGAAGATATTGCTTACGCGGTGGCGTTTTTAGCTTCAGATTATGCACATAACATAACTGGACAGGCTATAAATGTGAATGGCGGTTCACATATGAATTAAATTCAAAGCCGCATTACTTTTTCCAGTCCCCAAATGAGATTCGACTGGTTAATGACATGCTTTATTGCCATTACTACACCTGGCATGAAACTTTCTCTATTTATTGAGTCGTGTTTAATTGTAAAAGTCTGTCCTATTGTCCCAAAAGTCAGCTCATGATGTGCTACTCTTCCTGGCATTCTAGAACTGTGGATATTTACCCCTTCTAGATTTCCCCCTCTTGATCCTTGAACCAATTCTTTTTGTGATTGTACTGAAGTAAATCCAGAACTACGATTTTCTAAAGCAGCTTTTGCTATTCCTATAGCAGTGCCTGATGGAGAATCCAGTTTCTGTTCATGATGAGATTCAATTAAATCAGCATATTCGAAGAATTGTCCCGCTGTTTTTGCCAGATGAGCCATTAATACAGCTCCTATTGCAAAATTTGGAGCAACAATTATTCCTAATTTATTTTTTTCAGCTATTGTTTCTATTTCTTTTGCCATTTCTGGACTGAATCCTGTTGAACCGGTAACTATAGGTATTTTATGATTGCCAGCTACTCTAATTGCATCAATAGCTACTTCAGAGTTTGTAAAGTCTAAAAGTACGTCAGCGTCCGATATTATTGATTCTAAGTCCGAAGTTGTAGGAATGTTAATCGAACTGCCAGGGATGGTTAATGTGGGGTTTTCGGGGGATTTACAAGTCCCGCCTATAACTTCCATATCACTTTGTGCATGTACAGCTTTCAGTGATTCTTGACCCATTTTCCCGCTTATGCCACTAATTACAACTTTAATTTTTGACATTTGGCAATCTCCTATAGGCCTAACTTAATTACGCTTGCGCCAATTTTTGTTTTTGCCTTTTTTCTCTACGGATTTTTCTGGATTGTCAGCTTCAGTATTTTCATCAGGTGATAATAGAGCCTTTCTTGATAAGGCTATTCTTCCTAATTTATCAATATCTTTAACTATAACGGTTACTTCTTCATCTAATTGAATTTCGTCTTCAACGGAATCTACTCTATAATTTGCGATTTCACTGATGTGAATCATACCATCTTTACCTGGCAAGATTTGAACGAATGCTCCAAAGTCCATTATTCTTACTACTTTACCGGTAAAAATATCACCAACTTTTGCTTCGCGTGTTAAATCCTCTATCATTTTAATTGCCCCTTCGGAAGCACTTTTTTCCGAAGAACCAACTAATACTGTACCGTCATCTTGTATGTCCACGGTTGCTCCAGTTTCTTCAATGATACCGCGTATCGTCTTCCCTCCAGGTCCTATAACTAATCCTATTTTGTCCGTCGGTATTTGAATCTGAGTAACTCTAGGCGCATATTGGCTCAACTCATTTCTAGGTCCATCTATCGCAGATTTCATGTTATCTAGAATTTCAAATCTAGCTGATTTTGCTTGTTCAAGGGTTTTTTCGATTATATCGTATCCGATGCTGGATATTTTTATATCTAGTTGTATAGCAGTAATACCGTCTTTCGTACCTGCTACCTTGAAATCCATATCTCCAGCGTGATCTTCAAGTCCTTGAATATCAGTCAATATTTCAAAACTTCCATTTTCATTTGCTACAAGGCCGATAGATATACCAGCTACTGGTGACTTAATTGGTACGCCTGCATCCATCAAAGCCAAAGTCCCCGCGCATGTACTTGCCATTGAAGTACTACCGTTAGATCCGACCACCTCAGATACTACTCGAATTGTATAAGGGAATTCTTCAATTGGCGGAAGAATTGGTTCTAAAGCTCGTTCAGCTAAGGCCCCATGTCCTGTGTCTCGTCTGCTGACTCCTATTCTGCCAGTTTCACCCACGCTGAAAGGCGGGAAATTGTAATGGAACATGAAATGTTTGGATTCTTGTGGGCTTAAAGTATCTAATTTTAAAGCATCTTTTTCAGATCCTAATGTTACGATACCTATTGCCTGCGTTTCACCTCTTTCAAATATTGAAGAACCATGAGTTCGGGGCAAAAATCCAACTGATGAATCAAGAGGCCTAATGTCGCTGAGGCCTCTTCCATCTGGTCTAATCTTTTCAGTTAAAACCATATCTCTAAAAGCCATATCTTTTACGTGCTCAAATTCTTCTTGTATTTCTGCATCCGGATCTGTTTCTTTAACTTGTTTTTTCAGTTCTGATTCAAGTTCGTTTATAGCAGTTGCCTGTTCTTGTTTGCCTTTTATAGTCATGAATATTTCTTTGATTTTTGAACTTGCAAGTTTATCTATTTCATTGATAAGAGTCGAATCAGCTGATTCGGATTCAAACGGAATTTTTGGCTTGCCGATTGAATCCATGATTTCATGTTGGAATTTAATCAGTTTTTCATTTTCTAATTGCCCAAGTTTGATTGCTTCCAATACAACTTGTTCTGAAACCTCTGTAGCTCCAGCTTCTAGCATGGTGATTCCTGATTTGGACCCAGCCACTACGATATCCAGTTCGCTACATTCAAGTTCCGAGTAAGATGGATTTATAACGTATTTACCGTCAATGTAGCCTACTCTACATGCACTTATAGGTTCCGAAAATGGTATGTCTGAAATTGATAAAGCTAAAGATGTCCCGACTAGAGATGGTATATCCACAGGATTTTCTAAGTCCACTGAAAGTGGTGTTATTACCACCTGCACTTCATTTCTGAAGCCTTTTGGGAATATTGGGCGAATAGGACGATCTATAAGCCTACATATTAAAATCGAATCACTTCCTGGCCTTCCTTCTCTTCTAAAGAATCCTCCGGGAATTTTCCCGCGTGCGTACATTCTTTCTGAAAATTCTACCGTTAAAGGGAAGAAGTCAACACCTTCCCTTGGGTCGCTCATAGTTGCTGTTACCAGTAACGAACAATCACCGTAGTTGACTAATACTGAACCATTTGCTTGTTTAGCTAAGGTTCCTGTTTGAAATTCGTAAGTATGCTTATCAAAATTGTGTGTGAATATAGAACTCATAAATAATTAATATCCTTTGGAAGTTATACGGCAATCAGGAGTAAGAGAATAAGTAGGGGGAATTAATAAATTGATGAAGGTGTTATCTTCTTATAGAAAGTTTATCAGTAATAGATTCATACTGAGATGTATCTTTATTATTAAGATAACGAAGAAGCTTTCTTCTTTTACCCACCAACGTTAATAGACCTCTCTTGCTAGACTGGTCGTGCTTGTGGTGTCTAAGATGCTCTGTAAGTCCATTTATTCTTGAGGTAAGTATGGCAATCTGTACCTCAGTAGATCCATTATCATTTTCATTGGATTTAAATTCTTTAGCTACTTTTAACTTATCCACTGCCATTAATATTTTTTTCCTTTTTATGTTTTTCGTATTCCATCATATCATATCTGGTTTAATTTACTCAACGGAATTGTAATTGGCATTTACGCTACTCAAATACGTATGATATACTTCTTCAGTCTGGTTTATAGAAATTCCTATATACGAGTTTTCAGACTATTTGCCTGAAAATGTTAAGAAAATTAAGGCGTGGTAATTAAATCATATGGTTCAAGAAACTGAAAAACAAAATGAAGTTGTAGAAAAAACCGAAAAGACTAATGTACGTACCAATGTATCGATGAAATCTTTGCTTGAGGCAGGGGTTCATTTTGGGCATCAGAGGAAATATTGGAATCCTAAAATGGATCAATATATATATTCCCACCGAAATGGCATCCACATTGTTGATTTGCAGAAAACCGTAAAGTGTTTAGAAACTGCTAGAGAATTTGTTAAAAGTGTTGCAGCTACTGGTAAAAAGGTACTGATGGTTGGAACTAAGAAGCAAGCTCAAGAAGCTATAGAGCAAGAAGCGACTCGCGCAGGGGCATTTTATATAACGACTAGATGGCTTGGTGGAACTTTAACAAATTTCAGAACTATACAGAAACGTATAGATTACCTCGTTGAACTTGAAACTAAAAAAGAAAAAGGGGAATTCGAAGTATTACCCAAAAAAGAAGCCCTTAAAATGGAAGAAAAAATTACGAAACTAAACAGGTTTTTTGGTGGTATTAAAGACATGACCGAATTACCTGGAGCATTGTTCGTAATTGATATAGGTAAAGAAGATATCGCAATATCCGAAGCAAGAAAAGTCGGGGTCCCAATTGTCGCATTAGTGGATACAAATTGTGACCCAAGTTTGACTGACTGGCCAATTCCAGGCAATGATGATGCTATGAGATCAGTAAAATTAGTTGTTTCTACTATAGCTGACTCGGTGATTGAAGGCGTGGCTGAGTTTAATAATGTAGAATCAACGATGAATGAAGGTTCTGATCAGCATATCTCCGAACCTGCAGGGGTAGTTTCTGAACAAATACAAACAACCGCTACTGGAAATGCTGGAGATACTGCTGCTGTTTCACAACAGTCAGAAGTGCAAAAACAAAATGAAACAGCACAAGCAGTTGATAAAATAGAAGCCTCCGCAGAGGTTGATGAACAAGTCGATACCGAAACTGCTGTAGAAACTCAACCAGAAAATTTAGAAAAACAAGATGAATCAACATCCGTAGATGAACCTTCAGATATTGATTCAAAAAATAGTTAACCAGATTTTTTGAGAAAAAGAATTGTGATGGAGAGTCTAACTTGGAACCTCAATTAAGTGATATAAAAGAACTACGTGAATTGACTAGTGCAGGTATCATGGATTGTAAAAGTGCTTTGATTGAAGCCAATGGTGATATTGAGAAAGCGAAAGCAATTTTACATGAAAAGGGCCTAGCTTCAGTAGCAAAAAAGTCTTCTAGAGCAACTGAGGAAGGTATTGTTGCATCCTATATCCATGCAGGAGGTAGGATAGGGTCAATTGTAGAAGTTAATTGTGAAACTGATTTCGTCGCACGTACTGACGATTTTAAAAATCTTGCACATGATCTTGCGATGCAGGTAGCAGCGATGTCTCCCCAGTTTGTTTATTTAGATGATGATTCAGATAGTGGTGAGGGAGATAATGAAGATTTATGTTTAGTAGAACAAAATTTCATCAAAGACCAAAGTATCAAAGTAAAGGATGTGGTTAGTGAAGTTGCTGCACGCGTTGGCGAAAATATCAGAATAAAAAGATTTAGTAGATTTTCTATAGGTGAGTGATTTTCGTGCAAAGCGACCCCTCTAAATTTAAAAGAATACTTTTAAAATTGAGTGGCGAGTCATTTAAAGGCGATAAAGGATTTGGAATAGATCCAAACTCTGTAGGTTTTATGGCCGGAGAAATAAAAACCCTTGCAGATATGGGGATTGAAATTGGTGTTGTTGTTGGCGGAGGGAATATTTGGAGAGGTTCTGAAGCTGCTGCAAAAGGCATGGATAGAGCAACAGCAGATTATGCCGGTATGTTAGCCACCGTGATTAATGCTCTTGCTTTACAGGATTCATTAGAAAATCAGTTTAATGTTTTAACTCGTACCCAGACAGCAATTGATATACAGCAGGTTGCTGAACCATATATACGCAGGAAGGCCATGAGGCATTTAGAAAAAGGTAGAGTGGTTATATTTGCTGCAGGAATCGGCAATCCTTATGTTACAACTGACACAGCTGCGGCTTTAAAAGCGATAGAGATCGAAGCACAGATTTTGATTATGGCTAAGCACGAAGTAGATGGAGTTTATTCTTCTGACCCAAATTTAGATTCAAATGCTACTAAATATGAGTTTCTGACTTATAGAGATGTAATTGATAAAAGATTAGAAGTTATGGATACTACCGCTATTTCTTTATGTATGGATAATGAAGTACCTATAAAAGTATTTAATATGTTTGAAGCTGGAAATCTAAAGCGGCTAATCAATGGAGCACAAATAGGGTCGACGGTGGCTTCAAATAATCAGTAAATTTGCTAATTTTTGTTAATTTGATTAGTCTAGATTGAAATATTTTGGGCTATTTTATTCAATTGATTCTTTATAAGATAGATCATATAACGGAAGGTTTATAGTATGCCAGATAACCAAACGCTTTTAACTCAAGCCAAAACAAACATGAATAAATCCTTAGAGGCATTCAATAGAGATTTGGGTTCTATCAGGACAGGACGTGCCACAACTCAATTGATTGATAATATTAGGGTGGATTATTACGGATCAATGTTGCCTGTTAACCAAGTCGCATCTGTATCTTTAGGTGATTCTCAAACTGTCATAATTGAACCTTGGGACAAACAAATCATTATAGATTTGGAAAAGGAAATATTGAAATCTGATTTGGGATTAAGCCCGCAAAATGACGGTTCCTTGATTAGGCTCACGGTGCCACCATTGACTGAAGAAAGACGAAGAGATTTGGTGAAAGTTTTGTCGAAGCGAGCTGAAGAAGGAAATGTAGCTATTCGTAATATTAGAAGATCAATCATCAATGAACTAAGGACTTTGGAGAAAGATAAAGAAATTTCTCAGGATGATATGAAAAGAGCTTCAAAAGACTTGCAGGATATAACAGACGAATTTATAGAAAAGATAAGTGAATTGTCCAAAGTTAAAGAAAAAGAAATAATGACCACTTGAAGTATCACTGGATCTTTATTGAGCTTTCAGACGATGTCAATTAATAACGCCGAAGATAATACAACAATTGAAAAGATACCTTCTCATGTAGCTATAATCATGGATGGTAATGGACGATGGGCTTCTCAAAAAGGGTTACCTAGGAATCAAGGCCATGAAGCTGGCACAAAAAATTTGAGACGGGTTATCAAGTGTTTTGCTAAATATAAAATCAAATACCTAACCCTTTACGCTTTTTCTACAGAGAATTGGTTGAGGCCTGAGACTGAAGTTAACATGCTTTTTGATTTACTTGCGCAATCTATTGTTGAAGAAACCCCTAAATTACATTCAGATGGAGTGCAGATTAGGCATATAGGTAGACTGGATTCAATTCCTAAGGAACTAGGCAAATCGATTGAAGAGTCGATTGAATTAACAAAATCAAACCAAACAATGATTTTGACTATAGCATTTAATTACGGTGGAAGAACAGAAATAATTGATGCTATAAAGAATATTGTCAAGGAAAAAATTGACCCTGACAATATAAATGAAGGGACATTTTCGAACTACTTATATGATAAGAAATTACCTGATCCAGATCTGATAATTAGGACAGCCGGTGAAATGAGGATTAGTAATTTTTTGATTTGGCAATCAGCTTATTCTGAATATTATTCAAGCCCTGTTTTATGGCCGGATTTTGACGACATAGAAATAAAAAATGCTTTGTATTCTTATAGTAATAGACATAGGAAATATGGAACAATTTAGTTGGGAAATACTGGCTGGATATAGCATATGAAATCAAGAATAGCCACTGCTTCAATAGGAATACCAATCCTAGCTGGAGTTATTTTTGTTGGTGGGATATGGTTCTCAATATCAGTTTTGCTTTTGGCTGTAATTGGAACTTTAGAATTAAATAAATTATTGAACAACATAGGATTGAAGACTTCAAAGGTAATGTTTTTGATTTCCGTATGTTCGATAGTGATATTAAGTCATTTTCTTACAATCGAAAAATACGATGAATATCATTTACTCACCTTGATAATCGTATTGGTAACTATTCCCTTGGTGTGGCAAATTCAACGCTTTAAATCGGGAACAAGTATCGTAGATTGGGTTGCTACATACTTTATGGTTATTTGCTTTGGAGGTGGATTGGCGCATGGTATTTTGTTGATAAACCTTGATAATGGTGTTTACTTGGCTTGTTGGTTGGTATCGGTTGTAATGGCTTCAGATATGGCGGCGTTTTTTGTTGGTAGGAGGTTTGGTAAACATAAATTGGCACCGAATATTAGCCCAATGAAAACAGTAGAAGGTGCTATTGCTGGAGTTGTAGGAGCAATTTTAATCAGCTTAGCAATATACTATATCTTTACCAAACTAGAAATAATGGATTTGAATTTCTCGATTATTACTGCAGTAATAGGAGGATTATTGGTTGGGTCTATAGGGATAATTGGAGATTTAGGAGAATCTAAATTAAAGCGAATGGCTGGAGTTAAAGATGCAGGTACTGTTTTTCCTGGACATGGTGGAGTTTTGGATAGATTAGATTCAGTTTTATTTAATTTGCCAATCGCTTATTATGGGGTTGTGTGGATAAGTTAGTGAAAAATTTAGTCATCATAGGTTCAACCGGTTCAGTTGGGACTCAAACCTTGGATGTAGTACGTTCTTTTCCTGATGACTTCAGGGTAGTGGGGCTAATCGCAGGAAAGAATTTTGAATTATTGGAACAACAAGTTGTTGAATTTAAACCTAAATGGATTTATAGCAATTGTACCCAAAAGCAAAAACTCAAATTATATTCATATGGATGTTTTGAAAAACCGATAGAAGAGATTGTAGCTTTACCATCAGTTGATTTGATTGTTACTGCAACCTCAGGGGATATAGCTTTGGTGCCCACATTAATAGCTATAAACAATAAAAAAAATATTGCGTTGGCTAATAAAGAATCAATCGTTATAGCAGGCAAAGAACTTGTGTCAAAGGCGAAACAAAATAAAGTAGATATATTCCCTCTGGATAGCGAACCGAACGCTATATGGCAATGTTTAAAAGGTGAAGAAAAAGCAATTAGCAAGTTAATTATTACCGCTTCTGGCGGCGCACTTAGAGATTTTCCTTTGGAAACATTATCTGATGTAACGCCAGAGCAAGCGTTGAATCATCCAACTTGGAAAATGGGTGACAAAATCACTGTTGATTCGGCTACTTTAATGAATAAAGCTTTTGAAGTGATAGAAGCACATTATCTGTTTGATATACCATGGGAAGATATTGAGGTCCTAATCCATACAGAAAGTCTTATACATTCAATGGTTGAATTTGTTGATGGTTCGATTAAAGCAGAAATTGGTAAGCCCGATATGAGAATGCCAATCCAATATTCTTTGTTACATCCTATCCGTAAATTTAACCCGAAAGTTTCCAAAGTTAACTTAATTGATGTCGGTAAATTATCATTTGCAGAATTGGACTTGAATCGATATCCATGTTTTGTTTTAGGTATTGAATATGGAAAAAAAGGAGGTACTTGGCCAGCTGTATTATCAGGCGCAGATCAAATGGCAGTTGAATTATTTTTATCAGGAAAAATAAAGTACACTGAAATATGTGAGATTATAAGGAATGCTACTAAGAGCCACATAGCAGTATCAAACCCGGACGTTTATCAAGCCTTGGAAGCAGCAAATTGGGCAAAAAAACAGGTAGAGGATTTAGTTAAGTAATTATGTTTGAATTTATGAATTGGTTGATAATTATTCCTGTTTTGGCATTTTTGATTTTTGTACATGAATTAGGTCATTTTGCCACAGCAAAACTGTTTAAAATAAAAGTTTTAGAATTTGGATTTGGATTTCCTCCAAGAATATTTGGGTATACATATAAAGGTACTATTTATTCTGTAAACCTTATTCCAGTCGGAGGCTTTGTTAAAATGGCCGGGGAAAAAGAATTCGAAGGACCAGGTAGCTTCAGTTCTGCTAATCCTTTTCAGAGATTGGTTGTGTTGATAGCTGGTTCTTTCATGAATCTTGTTATTCCATTTTTGATATTTATGATTTCTTTTATGATGCCACATCAATCTTTGGCGGGAGGAGAAGTAATTATTAATGCTGTTGTACCAGGCTCTCCTGCTTTTGATGCCGGCATCGAAACTGGAGATGTAATTGTTAAAGTAAACGACGAGAGAATTAATGATTTAAACCAATTATTAAAAATAATTAATGACAATCTGGGGCAAGAAACAGACATTACATTGAAGAAAAATACCATGGTGGCAGGTTTGAATTCTGAAAGAAATGAAGGGATGGTATTAGAAAATATTAGTCTGATACCTAGAAAAAACCCTCCTGTACTTGATGTTGTTGAAGAAGTAACGGATCAGACCGCAAAATTTGTTGATTTAAATTCGGAATTTGAATTGAAATTGCAAAAAGATGGGTCTTTTAGTTATGATTCTTCTTCCAAAATAGCAGATAAAGCGTTAGTAGGAGACAAGCAAATATCAGTTAAAGCAGCTAAAACCTATGACGCTACTTTTGAAGCAGGAGATAAATTGAATCAAGGTTCTATTGGAATCTTGATAGGAATATCTAATCCAAGGTTTGTATCCCAACAATCATCATTTTTTGATTCAATCACTCAGTCTTATAGTACGATAACTGGTATATTTGTATTAACTTGGGAAAGTTTATCTCAGGCTGTTTCCTCTAGGTCCAACCCTGGTTTTGTAGGTCCCATTGGAATGGCACAAATAACTGCTGAGGGCGTTTCTAGAATGGGCCCCAGTTGGATTTTTCAACTAGCGGCATTTATTAGTTTGAATTTAGCGATTGTTAATATGTTGCCTATTCCAGCTTTAGATGGTGGAAGGGTTTTATTTATCATTGTAGAATTGGTGAGAGGTGGGAGAAAGGTATCTGAAAAAATTGAAAACGCAGCCCATATTGTAGGGTTTTTGGCTTTGATGGGGCTGATTTTATTAATGAGTTTTGTTGATATCACTAGGATTATAAGTGGGGAGAGTCTCTTTTAGATTGAAAATGTTCAAAAGGCGTGTAACTAGTCAAATAAAAATCGGGAATGTTTCAATAGGTGGTAATGCACCGATATCTGTTCAGTCAATGACTAAGACGGATACTCGTAATGTAAAGGCGACCGTAGAACAGATAGATGCTATTGCTGAAGCGGGTGGAGATATTGTTAGGTGTGCTGTTCCAGATATGGAAGCAGCTGTGGCGCTAAAAGACATAGTGAAACAAAGTAAATTACCCGTAGTCGCTGATATCCATTTCCATTATAAATTGGCTCTTGAATCCCTGAAAAATGGTGTTGATTGTTTGAGGTTAAATCCAGGAAACATAAGAGATAAATCTAAGGTTCAGGAAATAGTTAAAGAAGCAAAAATAAGGAAAGTGCCGATAAGAATAGGGGTGAATTTTGGTAGTCTCCCCCCAGTGGGTAAAATCGGTGTTTTTGGTGGTTTATCCCGACATACCGATAAGGTTAATGAGTTACCAAAGCCCTCTGAAGCTAAGGACGGAGAATATACTGTTGTAGACCATATGGTAGACACCGGATTATGGGAAATTGGGATTTTGGAAGATCTTGATTTTGACTTGATAAAAATATCTCTCAAAGCTTTTGATATTGATACAACCATACGGGCTTACAAGAAAATGGCTGAATTGGTCCCATATCCTTTTCATTTAGGTATTACAGAAGCTGGTACGGCTAAAGCAGGAAGTATACGAAGTGCTATTGGAATAGGAAGTCTGTTGTATCAAGGAATAGGAGATACAATTAGAGTATCATTAAGTGCGCCACCTGAAGAGGAAATTATAGTCGGTACCGAGATTCTTAAATCTTTGGACATGAAAAAAGATGGTGTGACTTTGATTGCTTGTCCTAGTTGTGGAAGAGCAGACGTAGACGTGGTAAAGCTTTCAAATCAGGTTGACGAGTTGTTGAAAAAAATTGATACGCCAATCAAAGTAGCTGTGATGGGTTGTGAAGTTAATGGCCCTGGTGAAGCCAAGGATGCTGATGTAGGTATTGCTGCTGGAGCGGGTAGAGCTATAATTTTCACGAAAGGTCAGAAATCAAAAATAGTGGATGAAAGTGAAATGCTTCCAGCATTGATGCAAGAAATCGATAAATTAGAAAAAGAATTGTCCAAATAAGTATGATGAGTTTGGACTAAATAAATTTGGATTAAGGTGGAGTAAAAAAATTAGAATTTCTAAATTGTTTGGTAAAACATTAAGAGACGATCCTTCAGAGGCTGAACTAGACAGTCACAGATTAATGTTGAAATCAGGATTCATTAGTCAAATAGGGTCAGGGGTGTACAGTTATTTGCCATTAGGTTGGAAATCTTTAAGAAAGATTGAGCAGATAATTAGAGAAGAATTAGATGCTATAGATGGACAAGAGTTGCGTATGCCTGCTTTGCAACCATCTGATTTGTGGGAAAAATCAGGTAGATTTCAGGTTTTTGGCGATACTTTATTCAACTTTAACGATAGGCGGGGCAATACTATGGTTATGGCTCCAACTCACGAAGAAGTACTTACCTCTATGGTTAAGGCTAATGTTTTCAGTTACAGAGATCTACCTTTGTTACTTTATCAAATACAGACTAAATTTCGTGATGAAGAGAGGCCTAGAGGCGGGCTATTGAGAGTACGAGAATTCGACATGAAAGACGCCTATAGTTTTCATGTTGATGAACAAGGCTTGGATAAAACATATAACGAAATGATTGGAGCGTATAAGCGGATATATGAAAGATGTGGGCTTGAGGTAATTATGGTTGAAGCGGATAGTGGAGCCATTGGTGGAAAAGCATCACATGAGTTTATGGCCCTTTCAGATGTGGGCGAAGATACTGTAATTATGTGTGAATCTTGTGATTATGCAGCTAATGAAGAGAAAGCTGCTTTTGATAAGTCCATAGAAAACATGTTTGCAAATGAATTTGTAGAAGAAATTCACACTCCTAATGTTAAAACTATAGAGGCATTGGGGGAATTTTTGAACATAAATTCTAGCCAGACACTGAAATCTGTAATGTATGATTCCGATGGGGAATTGGTTTTAGCTTGTTTGCGTGGGGATTTAGAAATTAATGAAACTAAACTCAAGAATTTTTTGAAATCTAATGAGTTGTTGGTTGCTAGTGATGACAGTCTTTCTAGGCATTCAATAGTTGCAGGATATGTGTCTCCTGTTGGACTACATGGGATAAAGATTGTTGTTGATGATTCTCTAGTAGAAACTGGAGGTTTCGTTGCTGGCGCTAATAAACCTGATTATCATATCAAGAATGTCGTTTTCAATCGCGATTTTAATTCTTCAAATATTGTAGATATAGCAAAAGCTAATGATGGATATAAATGCACCTGTGGGGGAGAATTAGAAACTCGAAGAGGTATTGAGGTCGGTCATGTTTTTAAATTAGGTAGCAAATATAGTGAAGTATTTGAGGCAAGTTTTCTTGATGAGGAAGGGAAGAGAGGTACAATCCAAATGGGATGTTATGGTATTGGAGTAGGGAGGTTGCTAGCAGCGGTAATTGAACAAAACAATGATGATTTTGGGATGGTTTTGCCTGTGTCCATTTCACCTTTTAAAGTGTGGCTGACTGCATTAAATATTGACGATGAACAGATAAATAAAACATCTTTTGAAGTTTATGAAAAATTGCGTAGCTTAAAGATTGAAGTTTTATTTGATGATAGAGATGAGTCAGCAGGAGTAAAATTCAAAGATGCTGATTTAGTTGGAGTGCCTTATCGTGTTGTAATAAGTACTCGTAATCTTAAAGAAGGTGTGGTGGAAATCAAGGAAAGGTCTAACCCTGATGCTGTTAAGATTCCAGTTGGAAAAATCCAACAATTTTTTGAAAATGAAATATGTGATTAAAGAAGTACTTAAAGGAGTGACATGAGTAAAACTGGAGGGGAAGCTTTAGTAGAAAGCATCAAAGCTAAAGGAGTTGAAGTAGTTTTTGGGATTCCTGGAGTCCAACTTTATCATTTAATGGATGCATTTTATAAGAATCCTGAAATAAAATTTATAGTAACTCGTCATGAACAGGGCGCGGCATATATGGCTGATGGATATGCTAGGGCCAGTGGAAAAGAAGGGGTTTGTGTGGTTGTTCCAGGGCCTGGATTGTTGAACGCTAGTGCGGCTATAGGTACTGCTTATTCGGCATCTTCTCCTGTATTAGTTTTAACTGGCCAAATAAATAAAGATTTCATTGGGCTTGAGGGCGGAGAATTACATGAAATCCATGAACAACTTGATGTGATGAAACCGATTACGAAATCTGCTGAAAGAGTGGTGGATGCATCTCAAATAGAAGCGGCAGTTGAGCGTGCTTTTTATCAATTAAGAACAGGTAGGCCTAGGCCGGTTGAAATTGAAGTTCCTCCTGATACATTTGCCGAAGAATTTGATGACTCAAATTTTAGTCCGGAAAATGAAGAATATCCTTTGCTTTACCCGAAGGAAGAAGATTTACTTGAAGCAGCAAAATTATTATCTGAATCAAAAAAAACTATAGTTTGGGCTGGTGGTGGGGTTATATCCTCAGGAGCCTCTGAATCATTGACTAAATTGGTTGATTATATCCAATCTCCGGTATTTACTACTCAATCAGGTAAGGGTGCTTTTTCAGATAGTCATCCTTTATGTATGGGTTCGAATGGATTTGGAACAAATGTGTTGGGAGATTTTACAAGTGGATATGATGTTGTATTAGCTGTAGGAACGAGATTTCATGGTGTTGGTCTAGAAGATAACGTGAAATTGATTCAAATTGATGTAGATGATGAGGAAATTGGACGTAATCACCCAGCTCAAGTTGGCATTAATGCTGATGCGAAAGTAGCTTTAGATTTGTTATATCCGATAGTGCAATCTTTAGTTCCCGGGAAAAATAGCAGACATCAGGAAGTTAGCGAACATAAGCAAAAAGTGTCTAAGCAGTTTAACTCGATTGAACCGCAGGCATCTTTTCTAAAAGCTATCAGAAATGCCGTGCCTGACGACGGTATAGTGGTGCAGGGTGTAACGCAAATAGGGTATTATTCGAGAGTTTATTACGAAGCTTATCAGCCAAGGTCATATATTACGTCTAATTATTTTGGTAATTTAGGGTATGTTTATCCAACTGCGCTTGGTGCAAAAGTGGCTTGTCCTGATAAAGCTGTAGTAGCAATTTCTGGTGATGGCGGTTTCTTGTTCAACTCACAAGAACTAGCAACAGCAGTTAAGTATGGCATAAATGCTGTGGTTTTGGTCTTTAATGATAATGCTTTCGGTAATGTCAAGAGAGACCAATCAAAAAGTTTTTCTGGCAACGTTATCGGATCTGAACTATTGAATCCGGATTTTGTAAAGTTGGCTGAATCTTATGGAGCACTGGGTATTCGTGTTTCAAATGCTTCAGAACTAGAAAAAGAATTGACTAGAGTTTTGGAGATTGAACGGAATAATCCAAGCCAGGCTCGACCTGTTTTGATTGAAATACCTGTTGGGCCTATGCCCCAACCTTGGTAAATTATATTTAGGAAAGAGATATATGGATAAACCTAAAAAGGTTCTTTGTTCCAAGTATTCTAGTGAAAATAAAGAGTCTATATCTGGAACTGCCCCTGATTGGGATACTTTAATTCTTGTTTCACTCAATACCCCTTGGCAACCTGATATTGAAGATTCAAATGATTTTCCTGCAGGCATTAATGACATAGTTAAATCCGCATCAAATATGAATAATAAAATCAGATTACAATGCATAATTCCTGATGAAGATTATGTTGGAACAGGCTTAACTAAAATAATAAAGTATTCTAAGCAATCAGATGAAGATTATTTCTCTAAATTTCAAAAGTTTGAGTTTGATGTATCTTCGGACAAAATTTATAGTGTGGTAAATGATTTGACCCTTAATGAAGACGAAGAGTTAATTGAGCAGGGGCTAGCAAACAATAAAGACGCCCGTGACATATTTGTTTGTACTCATGGGAGTAGAGATGTATGTTGCGCTTCTTTTGGTTTCCCGATTTATACGGAATTAAAGAATAGGTTCTCTGATACAAGTACTAGGGTTTGGAGAATAAGTCATATTGGAGGACACAGATATGCTCCTAATGTGATTGAAATGCCTAGTGGTAGACTTTGGTCTAGAGTAGAAGCGGATGACATAGAAGGGGTTTTTGAAAAACAATATTCAACTAATGAAATTCAACCCTTCTACAGAGGGTTAATAGGTTTAAATTCTGCATATGAACAAATCATGGAAGCAAAATTGTTATTGCAAAACGGATGGGACTGGGAAAGTATTTTGTTTAAAAGTAAAATCATTGAATGTGAAGATGAAAGAGCTATAGTCCAATTTGAAACCTCCGGATCTGGTAATACTGAAAAATCCGTATATCAAGCAGCAATAGAGATTGATGGATATGTGCAGACGATTCAATGCAGAACTGGGATTGAATCGAAAAAAGAACCCCAATATAAAATGGTAGCGTTCGATAAATTAACGTGACAAAAATTATGGTGAGTTAATTTATTAAGGGAGGATACAAATGTCAGTAATATTTGATGCCCATGCTCATTGTTTTCCGCCATTAGGTTTGGATCGCGGGGATAAACAGTATTACGATATGTGTTCGGCCGAACATCAATATCACGTTCGTTTTCATCCTCAGGGCGTGAGACGTTCTAGCGACTCTTCTCTAATCTCCCTGCAAAAACAAAATTCTATATTAACTGGTGAACATGATGGGGTTTCTTGGTTGCCAGATATATCTTTTAGAATAGGTGAATTTGGAAGATTAGAATTTACCCATGAAGAACAAGATTATTATATGCAATGGATGCCTCCTTCTTTAACCAATATGGAAAGTTCTCCGGAACATTTAATTGCACAAATGGAATACGCTGGTGTAGATAGAGCTGTTTTGCAACATGATCGAGTCTACGGTCATTTAGACGAATTTTTGGGAGAGTGTGTGAAAAAATATCCAAATAAACTTGTTGGACTAGCGCAAGTTCAAGAATGGCGCGCCGGTGAGCCTGACCAACTTGATAGACTCAAGTATCAGGTTCTAGAACAAGGATTCAGAGGAGTATACTTTTCAACCGGTGGGTTTTTTCATGTAGATTTCAATATGAGCGTCAATGATTCATCTCTAGATCCGTTTTGGTCTTTAGTAGAAGAATTGAATATACCAATACATTGGTATGCAGGAGAATATAGGAATCCAATGATGGAGGTTTATCTAAGAGAGCTTGAAGATTTTACTTTCTGGGCTGAATCTCATCAAAATATTCCCAGTGTTTTAACTCACGGACTCAACAATATAAGTATGCTGAAAGGTGAACCTGATATTATAAGGTATCAATTGCCTGAAGTTATGGTCAGATTACTTAAGTATGATAATTGGTCTATAGAATTGATGTTACATCTTATGGCAAGTGATTCACCATATCCGCCCTATAATCCACATTTAGAAAAAATTGTAGAAGATTTAATGAATGAAATTGGAATAGAGAAATTGATGTGGGGTTCAGATATGCCTTGTTGTGAAAGAACACTAAGTTATAAACAGTCATTGGTTCTATATAAAGAAAAATGTGAATTTCTGACTCAGGATCAAACTGACTTAATTATCGGAGGTAATCTAGAAAAACTTTACCCGTTGTGATTACTATCTGTTAGTTTTCATGTGTTTTTAAATCTATTAAGATTAATTTAAAAATATCTATCTACTAAATTGGAATCTTCAACCGAGTCGGGTAAAAAGAATTCGTATAAATCTGGTGACCGGTATTCGTGAATTAATTTAGATTTGAAATTTGGTTTCACTAAAGTACTTTTAACAACAATTTTGTTGAAATCACTTATTTCAGATGAGTTCAAATATTCTTGAAGTGGCATCCATTTGCATTCTTCTATTTCTTCAGTTTGAGGAGTGATCTTATTTGATAGTGGTTTCAGTAAAGCTACAAAATATATATCAGATTTTTGATACCTGTACTCATGAATATGTCTAAAAGATGATATTGAAACGAACTCTGTTTTGACTCCGGTTTCCTCTAATACTTCCCGTATTACTCCATCAACTAAATGCTCATCGGCATTTATTGCGCCTCCAGGTAATTTAAGTTGATTGATTTGACCTTTCCGAACATATTTTTCTCTTACTACTAAAATCTCATTTTTTGAATTAATTGCCACGCCACCAATACCTATGTAGTGAGATGCAAAAGGAGGGATAAATGCTTTTGATTTTAACCTATATACCAACATAAGCGATTGTTCAGAAGTGTGGTGGAAATTAAAACCTAAATTCACGGCTGGGTGTATCAGGTTTGACTGAGAAATCATAAGTTTCAACCATACGAGTTTTGAGTCAGTTGCTTGCCATCTATGAATTGATTCTTTTAAGTCATTAGCAAATACTTTCAGGTCTGTTGGTAAATTGTTTGGTTCCAATATGATTCCGCCAAACGGATCGGTTGTTGATTTTAGAATAGACATATTATTAATTTAAAAGACCAACATCAGTAAATATTTGTTTCAACTCTTTTATTTGGGTTTGATTAAATGGACGCATTCATATCTGAATTCCCTTATTTTAAATAGGATATTATGACAAAATAGAATTAATTAATAGTGTAAAATTTTTGTATCAAAGATAATATTACTGAAATCGATTTGAAAACCAATCTTGAGCAATATTTACTGGAGGCCTTTAGTGTCAAATATAGTTGAAACATATACAAACAAATTTGCGAAATCCAACGAATTGTATCAAAAAGTCAGACAGGTTATTCCTACTGGAGGACATTTGTCTAGAGACGTTAAGCCTTTTCCTGTTGCCGTGGAAGAAGCAACAGGTGTAATTAAAAAAGATTTGGATGGGAATCAATTAATTGACTATATGACCGGTTACGGTGCTCTTATATTAGGTAATTCACACCCAGAGGTTATTGAAGAAGTTAAGAAAAGATTGGTTACAGGGACTCATATGGGAACGATACATCCATTAGAGTTAGAGTGGGCGGAAATGGTCAAGAAATTAATTCCTTCGGCAGAACGGGTTAGATTTACTGGTACTGGTACCGAATCAACACTATTGGCTATGCGGTTAGCAAGAGCTTACACCGGTAAACACAAGATTGTAAAATTCAGGGAACATTTTCATGGATGGCATGACTATGCTTCTCCCGGAGCAGGTATTACCGAACAAACAGGTATACCAGCTGAGACCATGACAGGTACACTTGTAATTGAGCCTAATATTGATGAACTAAGTGGTGTTTTAGAATCAAGAGATGATATAGCAGCAGTTATATTAGAACCTACTGGTGGTCATTGGGGACAATATCCAATTCAAAACCCATATTTCTTATCTAATGTCCGGGAATTAACCAAAAAGCATAATGTGGTAATGATAATGGATGAAGTAATATGCGGATTCAGGATATCTAAAGGCGGAGCACAGGCTAAATTTTCTGTTACACCTGATTTAACAACTATGGCTAAAATAGTTGCTGGTGGGATGCCTGGTGGCGCCGTCGCTGGAAAAGCAGAGGTTATGGATCAATTATCTTTTGAACTTGGTTCTAATAGAGTTGATCACCATGGTACTTTTAATGCTAATCCTGCCACTGCTGCTGCGGGAATAGCTACCTTAAAGATATTAGACAGAGATCCCATAAACAGTCATGCTGATGCTATGTCGATAAGATTAAAAGCCGGATTAAATGAACAGTTATCAAAGTATGAAGTTAAAGGCCATGCTCACGGAGTAGCTTCTATCGTTCATATTTTGCTAGACGTTGAATGTTCATGTGATGGTTACATGTGTACTCTAGATCATTCCGAAATTGCGCGGTCATGTAAAACGTATAGTGGAGCTGTCAAAATGGCTATGCTTAATGAAGGTGTAGATATGATGGGTGGCATAGGATTTATGGTCTCAGGAGTTCATGATGAAAATACAATCGATAGTACATCTGAAGCTTTTGGAAATGCTCTTAAAGCTCTGAGAGCAGATGGCATTATAAGGTGATTTTAATGTGGATTATCAGTCTAGATAGTTGATAGGAATAATTTCAGCTCTTTTATAAAATCAACTGGATTATCCCCTACAACCAAATGGCTCGCATTTTTAATAGATACTAATTTAGATCCTTTAATAATTGACTGCATCTTGAGTGCGGTTGATTTTGTCAAAATGTTGCTATGAGCTGCGTGCATAATTAGTGTAGGACACTCGATTTTATTTACTGATGCCCACAATTGATTTTGAAGCTTTATTTCACTATCCTTGCTTGATATTCTATTTTTGATTCCAGGGTCATATTTCCATACCCATTTACCATTATCTAGTTGTTTTATGCTATTCATTATGCTGGCTCTAATACTTTCCATAGGTCTAGTGGAATTGTATTGCATTGTTTTTGATACCAACTCATCAACTGAAACGAAATTAGATTGTTGCTCAAGGAATTTCCTAACACTCTCGGTGCCATTTGGATTACTCTCTGGTCCCGAATCCACTATCACCATGGCAGATAGTCGGTTACTGTGATTTTCAGCATAACTTAAGGCTATTTTCCCGCCCATTGAGAATCCTACCAGCACAAATTTATCAAGGTTGAGCTTGTCGATGATTTTTATAGTGTCTTCTAATAAAGTGTTATGGGAGTAATCTTGATTTGTGCTCCATCCCGAATCCCCATGACCTCTTTGGTCAATCGTAATGGATCTATAGTTATTGGATAAAGCTAATGCAACTAAGTCCCAAGTTCGACTAGTTTGGGCTAATCCATGAAGCATGAGTATTGGTGGGTTGTCCGATTTACCCCAATCTAAATAATGGAATTTTATTTGGTTTACGTTTATTTCTCGGTTTTGTACTGATACATTTTCAGGTACATCAATACCTAAATTTTCAGCATAATTTGATAATATTCGAATTTGGTTTTCGTTCATTACTAAGTAGTTACAAAGAAGGTTGCCTGATCCAGTCAGTTGCATTTTCAAAAGAAAGGCCAACGTCTAATAAACTTTGTTCTTTAAAATATGGAGCAACTAATTGAAGACCAATTGGTAATCCTGAGTTAGAAAATCCACATGGAAGAGAAATTGCTGGATGGCCGGATAGGTTAAATGGCCTAGTTAATCGAGACAAAAGAGGTAAAGGGTCTTCCTTTTTTCCTTTTATTAAAATTTCTTTTTCATCTAGCCCTGGGGCTAATACTGGCATGGTTGGAGTCAATAATAAGTCGACTTTTTCGAATGTAGTATTGAGCCCCTTAATGAAAGCTGACCTAGCTCTCTGAGCTCTAAGATAATCCACCGCACTTACAAAATTACCAAGTTCTACTCTCCACCTGCTACCAGGGTCAAGTTCACTGGCATGGTTTTCCAAATCTTTTGAATGTATTTCTGATGCTTCAGCGTTAATTATTATAGTGGATATATCTAATGACTTTTCAATCAATTCTAGTTTAACCTCAAAAACTTCAGCTCCAAGAGATTTGAGTACCGCTGCTGCTTCAAATACAGCCTTTTTTACTTCTTCGTCAATAATGTCGAAAAAGAATGAGTCAGGAATTCCGATTCTAATATTATCAACTGAAGCTTTAAGATCTTTGTAATAATCAACAGGGGTAAATTTTGCGGAATTGTAATCTGAAGGATCATGCTTGGCAATTGATTTCAGCATTATTGCACAATCAGTCACGTTTTGAGCCATTGGGCCGGGTGTGTCTTGTGACCAACTCATAGCAAATGACGCAGACCTACTGATTGTTCCAAAAGTTGGTTTTATTCCAACTATTCCGCAAAGAGCAGAAGGTATACGTACTGAACCTCCTGTATCACTCCCAATAGCGGCTTTAGATTGTCTAGATGCGACAGATGAGCCAGATCCTCCACTGGATCCTCCTGTCATCTTTGAATTATCCCAAGGATTTCTCGAAGGTCCGTAATGAGGGTTTAAACTGGTAGCACCCATGCCAAATTCGTGCATCTGGGTTTTGCCTATAGTAATAGCTCCGTCAGCTTTAAGTTGACTTACCATATAAGAGGTCTCCGTAGAGTAATCACTTCCATATATTTTACTACCAGCAGTAGTTTTGGTTTGAGCCTCATGAAAAAGGTCTTTGATTCCGATTGGCATACCATGAAGTGGACCTTTGTAATTACCTGAAGAGATTTCTTTTTCAGCAATTTTTGCTTCTTCTAAGCTTTTTTCAGATAAAACGGAGATAAAAGAATTTAGTTGCTTTTCAGTACTTTTAATCCTGTCTAGATGAGATTTAATTAAGTCAACAGGGGATATTTGTTTTGATTGAATTAACCTAGCAGCCTCAGTGATAGTGAATTTCCACAAATCCGAATCTCGTGTCATTCTTGGTCTGCCATGAATCGAGTAATAGGCTCTACATCTTCTAAGTCTAAATCATCCATAGAACGTATTTTAGATTGTAATTCGTTAACATGTGGCAATAATTCTTGTATCCGTTCTTCAGTTAATTTGATCCCCGCCAGTTCAGCGAGAACCTTGAGTTTTTCAGGTGTGATTTTTTCGTTTTCCATATTTCCCCTATGTAATATTATTCAAATTTGGCTTAGCTAGGTTTACGCATTTCCCCAAAATTCTACAGTTATCTTATTAATTTTTTTATCTCCCAAGAGTTTTAAGGTGCTTTTATGAAATTTATTAGCTTCTTCATCAGACACTAGCAATCTTAAACATTCTATTATTCTAGTTATTCTTAAATGATTATGATTATACTGCTTTTTCCAAGATTCATTCCTTTTTAAAAAGGATAAAAACCATTTGGAAGATTTAATAATATTTTGTTTTATGGTTTCATTTGTTTGGATTCTTTCTATAGTGGTATCGTCATTTAGATAATATGTATGAGGATTTGAGTTGCTTGGTTTGTTTAAGGGAAATACTACTTGAATGAAGTCATGTATCTGCTCAATTTGTATGTCAGTATATCTCCAAATCTCTTTTAAAGTCCTTCCTCTAAAATCACCTCCCTCTAAATTTAGAAATTTTTCAAAATCCATAATACATCGAGGGTTGGTGAGAGATGACTTTGTGATTTACATTTGTTCTGTACTTACTGTTCATTCCACAGTGACAGATTTAGCTAAATTCCTAGGCTGATCGACATCACATCCCCTTGTTACAGCAATATGATAAGAAAGTAATTGTAGTGGTAATGAATTCAATATTGGACTAAGTTCATGAGAAGATTCTGGCAGATAAATACAATGATCAGAAATATTAGATATAGTATCGTTTCCTTCGGTGACAACTGACAAGATAGGTGCACCCCTGGCTTTACATTCGTTTATATTACTTTCCATTTTTTCATATAAATCGCTACTTGGTGCTATAGCTACTACAGGCATGTTTTCGTCTATTAATGATATTGGTCCGTGTTTCATTTCGCCTGCAGGATATCCTTCTGCGTGTATGTAACTGATTTCTTTTAGTTTTAATGCCCCTTCCATGGCAATTGGGTGGTTGATACCTCGTCCCAAGAAGAGAAAGTTATGATAATGACTTAGGCTTTTTGCTAATTCATCATATTGATTTGGGTCATAAAGTATTTGTCCAATCAAGTCAGGTAATTTAGATAATTCAGATATTTTATTTTGTATTTCTTTAGTAGTTAACCTGTTCAACTTAACTCCCAGTTCTATTGCCAATAGATAAAGTAAAACAAGAGAACAGGTAAACGTTTTACTTGCGGCTACTGCTATTTCTGGTCCAGCTTTTATTTGCATGGAGTAGTCAGCTATACGGGTGCTCTGAGTATTTTCGTAATTACACAATGTTATTTGTTGTGCCCCTTTATTACGGGCTAATTCCATTGCTGCTAACGTGTCAGCTGTTTCACCAGACTGGCAAATAGACACTATTAGTGTTTTATCGTCTACTAAAGGGTCTCTGTATCTGAATTCAGAAGAATTGTCTATTTCAGTTGGGATTTTTGCAAATGATTCTATCCAGTATCTTGCTACCATGGCGGCATGCAAGCTTGTACCCATTCCAATAATGACTACTCGATTGATTTTATCTGCATTGAAGTCCGATAATTCTGGGAGGTCAATTGTAAGGTTATTGAAAGATACTCTACCACTTAACGTTTGCATTATTGATTCGGGTTGCTGGTTTATCTCTTTCAGCATGTAGTGCCGATATCTTCCTTTGCCTGAATCTATTTGGTTTCGTGGAGTTATGACGAATTTTTTGGAAATAGACTTGCCGTCTATAGAATAAAAAGAAGCACTTGTAGCATTGATTGCTGCTATTTCACCAGGCTCAATGTAAGTCACATTGTTAGTGTAGGGAGTTATTGCAGGTAGGTCGCTAGCAATTAACATTTCCTCATTAGCGTTTCCGATTACAAGTCCTCCAGCATACCCTAGTCTAAAAGCGACTATTGTATCCGGATTGTTTTTGTGTACGGCAAGTATCGCATTTGCTCCTTGTAAAGCTTTTGCGGTTTTACGAACTGATTCTAAAAAGTCGTCCCCATCTTTCAGATATTGTTCTATTAAGTGGGGTATACATTCAGTATCAGTATCGGATTCAAATGTATGGCCTTTATTTTCGAGATCGGTTTTTAGTTCTTTAAAATTTTCTACTATACCGTTATGGACAATACTTATTTCTTCGGAACAATCTTGATGAGGATGAGCATTATCTTTGGTAGGGGGTCCATGAGTAGCCCAACGCGTGTGTCCGATACCTGTGGTTCCTTCTAAATTACTTTCTGAGATTAAGTCGGCTAATTCAGAAATTTTACCAGCGGACTTTAATATCTTGGGGTATGATCCATTGTTATAAATTGCCATCCCGGAACTATCATACCCTCTATATTCAAGACGGCTTAGTCCGGACAAAATTATATCTTTTGCAGGTTTGTTCCCTGTATACCCTATAATGCCACACATAATCTATATATTTTACCATCTTGACCTAATGTAGTGTTATAGGAATCTATTGATAGCTATGAATATGTACTCTATCTGTATATACCCCTGTATTCGGAAGGTAGTAATCCTGCGATTTCTTTCATAACTATATCGAGTAGTCCTTCTGAATCATTGTTTTGTATTAATTCAGGATAATTTTTGGGGTCAATTGCGGTACCTATATTAACTGTTAATTTGCCTGTTGGGTTAAGTACTCTTAGCCATGTACCTAAATTTTCGGTACCTGTGATGCCTACTGGTATGATTTTAGCATTTGTGGCCATAGCAAGTTTCGCTGCTCCTTTTTTAGGGTGGTTCATTGATTTTGGGTTACGTGTCCCCTCTGGGAAAATTACTATCACATTACCTTGATTCAATAAATCCGTTGCCCATCTGTAAGCCTTTAAATCTATAGAAGTTCGTTTTACTGGATGAGCGCCATATTCCTTTAAAAGGTAATTAACTATGCCGCCTGTAAATACTGAACTTTTAGCCAAAAAATTTACCTTCCGTGGGATACTTGCGGAGAGTAATGGTGGATCAAAATTACTTTGATGATTTGCTGCGATTATCAAAGGACCTTTTTTAGGAACATTATCAAGCCCTTTAACTCTCCATGTTGAAAAAGAGCGAAGAGTGATTCTCTGTAAGAATGTGCATATGTTATATATTATCGACATTTTATTGATTTAAGGATTATAGCTACGGTTTGTTCTATGTTCAAATAGTCAGTATTTATCAAGGTTGCATCTGAAGCTTTTTTTAAAGGGGCATGTGATCTGGTTGAATCAAGTGTGTCTCTATGTTTAATATCTTTTAATACTTGGTCAAGAGTTATGCCAGATGATGAGTTCAATTCTGAAAAACGTCTTTGAGCTCTGATGTCAGGTGAAGCTTCAAGATAAAACTTGTGAGAAGCACTTTTTAATACGTTCGTCCCTATATCGCGGCCAACCATTATAATCGAATGATGTTTTGATAATTCTCTTTGGTTCGTTACTAGAATTTCACGGATTTCTGGAATTTTAGATATCGTTGATACCAACTTGTTGACCTCGGGGTTTCTTAATGATGAAGTTACATCGTATCCATTGACTTTTATACTTTTTGCTAAATTGTTAGTCGAGTCAAATTCCACGACTATAGTTTTAGCTACTTTAGATAATTCAATTTCATCATAAGGGGAGATGGTTTCATTTATAGCAGCTACACTTAATGCTCTGTACATAATACCTGTATCTAAGAATCTGATTTTTAAGATTTTAGAAACTTCTTTACCTACGACAGTTTTCCCAGAAGCAACTGGTCCATCTATGGCAATTGTTAAATGGTTATTTGGCATTTTATCGTTTAATTTTGAAATTTATCAGCAGTGTCAACCGGGTCCCAATTTAAATGTTCTCGAGTGGGATTTAGATCTCTATAGTTCCATTTGTTATCCGAATTAACAAATAATATTGCAAATTTTAATTTATCCGGCGCTTCGATGCTTTTTGATATAGCTGATTTGATATCATTATGGCTAAGCCATGTAGAATAGTGCCTCTTTAGACTTGGTTTGTTTTCTGGTAAAACAGCTCCGATTCTCAAACATATTACCGATAATGAATATTCATCTGAAAAATGTCTACCAATTGCTTCCCCCCATACTTTTGATGCACCATATATCCCTTTAGGCCATACATCAGTTGGTGGTACCATTTCCCATGGAGATTTAATGTTGTCGTAATCACCTTCGGTTAGCCAGTTGTAAGGTTCTTCCTTGTCCCATCCACGTGCTGCGTCTCCAGAACTAGCAAAAATCACCCTTTTCACACCTTGGATTCTACTTGCTTCATAAACGTTGTATGTCCCTTCCAAGTTGGTTTTAAGCATAGAGTCCCATGATGCTCCAGGCAATTGAGCTGCTAAATGGACGACTGTATCGATGCCTTGAAATGCGGCTGTTACTTTGGCCAAATCATTAATATCAGCTTGAATGCAATTTACGTCTTTTAGCTGAGATCGGTTTAAAGCCGTTAATTGATATTCGGAATTGTTTTTCAGATCATTATAAACAAGTTGGCCAATTAACCCGCTCATTCCTGTAATCAATATTTTTTTCATGTACGATTCCTATAGCTGATAGGTTAACCTCTACCAATATAAAGTTGACCAATAGGCAAAACCGTTGTGTCAAGCATATTCACTTCAGGAGGCATGGCTGCCATAGTTAATGCTGCTGAAGCGATAGCTGTTGTATCCATCATTGGTTCTTGGTGCATGCTTCCTTTGCTTTCATCTCTCCATTCAGTTAAAACATTACCTGGATTAAGGCAACCAACTGAAATGCCATGAGCCCTTCCTTCTAATGCTGAGCTTTTTGTCAGACCAATCAACCCGTGTTTAGACGAAGTATATGGAGCAGAATTCATTCTCGGCATTTGCCCGGAAATACTTCCTATATTAATAATACGTCCATTTTTCTGTGGCTTCATTATTTTAAAAGCTTCTCTTGTGCACAAAAATACACCGGTTAGGTTGACAGTCATTGTTTTAGACCATGTTTCCAATGACAGACTTTCAATAGACCCACCATCAAATATCCCAGCGTTGTTAACAACGATATCAAGCTGGCTATATTTTTGTTTTGTGATTTCAAATAGATTTATTATGTCTTCTTCTTCAGAAACATCGGTTTTCACAATAGTGGTTTCATTAACCTTATTAAGGTCATTTGCCAATTCTTCTAGTTTATCTAATCTTCGTGCAGCTAATATTAATTTAGCTCCTTCAGCAGAAAAATATTGTGCGATCTCTTTTCCTATCCCGGAACTAGCTCCAGTTATTATGCATACTTTACCTTCTAATTTACCCATTTGGTACTTACCTCTTTTGTAAAAATGTATTTGGCTTCAATAATTTTGATAGATTAACAATCCGTCATATAGAACGTTGTATTGTTATTGAATGCTAATACCAAACTTGATTATAATGTATCTGTTTTGATAACTCTAATTGTAAAAGGACCATTAATTTTTGTTTTTAATGTCCTATTAAAAGTTTTGTTGAAGCATACTTTTTGATTAAATCAACGATATAATTAGCCGGAGGAAGCTATAGATGACTTATATAATTGCTGAACCTTGTGTTGGAGTGAAAGATGCGGCTTGCATAGATGTGTGTCCCGTGGATTGTATTTATGCTGAAGAGGAAGATGACATGTATTATATACATCCCGACGAATGTATTGATTGTGCTGCATGTGAGCCAGTTTGCCCTGTGACAGCTATTTTTGCGGAAGAAGATGTACCAGCAGAATGGGATAGCTATACAGATTTGAATTACAAATATTTTGATGTAGAAAGATAGTCTAATTAGAAGCAACTTTTTGATTTAGAGCTTGGTTTATATATAAAAGTTAGACCCTATGTGTTCGATAAAAATCGATCAAATAAACGTTACTTGTTAGCATAGTCAGTCAGGTTGGAGTTACATGAGTAGTAAGCGTGATTTATCAGATTTAATTTCAAAGAAAATCTTGAAAACTTCGTCTGGAGATTATACTTTTTATTCAATACGAACGCTTGAAGAAGCTGGCTTTATTGATATAAGTAAAACTCCTTATTCTATTAGGGTATTATTGGAAAATGTACTGCGTAATTCAGATGGTGGTCCAGCAACTTTCGACCATGTGAAATTAGTATCTTCATGGAGGCCAAATAATAAACCCACTAGTGAGTTCCCATACATGCCTGGGAGAGTGGTTTTGCAGGATTTTACAGGAGTACCTGTAGCTGTAGATATTGCTGCAATGAGGGATGCAGTCGCAACATTAGGTGGAGACGCATCTATAATAAATCCTATTGTCCGGTCAGACATGGTTATAGATCATTCAGTCCAAGTTGATCATTTTTCTGTTAATAATGCACTTGATTTAAATATCAAAAAAGAATTTGAAAGGAACACAGAAAGGTACCAATTGCTAAAGTGGGCTCAGAATGCCTTCGATAATTTCAACATTGTTCCTCCAGGTACAGGTATAGTTCATCAAGTTAATTTGGAATATCTAGCCGAAGTTGTCCTCAGTAACACTAATGATCAAATTGGATTGGCTTATCTTGACACATGTGTTGGTACTGATTCACATACAACGATGGTTAACGGATTAGGTGTGTTGGGTTGGGGTGTTGGTGGAATTGAAGCAGAGGCTGTAATGTTAGGTCAGCCATACTATATGGTTGTTCCTGAAGTGGTCGGAGTGCGCTTAACTGGTAATCTTCCTGAAGGATCAACAGCTACAGATCTAGTACTTTCATTAGTTGAAGTTTTAAGGTCGGTGGGAGTTGTTGAAAAATTTGTTGAATTTTATGGCCCAGGGTTAAAAGATTTACCTTTAGCAGATCGCGCTACAATAGCGAATATGGCACCCGAGTACGGAGCGACATGTGGATTTTTCCCAATCGATGATCAAACCTTAAGATATTTGAAAGATACAGGTAGAGAAGGGTCTCTTATTGAATTAGTAGAAGGATTTGTGAAAGATAATGATTTATATTACGATGAACAAAATGAGCCAGAATATACTACTAATATTCATTTTGATATATCTAAAGTTGTACCTTCAATGGCAGGTCCAAAGCGGCCTCAAGATAAAGTTCCATTAAATCAAGTTCCAGAGAATTTTAGCAACTCATTTGATAACATACCAAACGGGAATCATAAAATAACTATTGATAATGAAGAAGTTATTTTAGGTGATTCATCTGTGGTGATTGCTGCTATTACGAGTTGTACTAATACTTCTAATCCTTCAGTAATGGTAGGAGCTGGTTTGTTAGCCAGAAATGCCAGAAACAGAGGTTTAAAAAGGAAGCCATGGGTGAAATCGAGTTTAGCGCCTGGTTCTACCGTAGTAACTAGATATCTTGAAGCTGCTGGTTTAAACGAGGATTTGGATTACTTGGGCTTTAATACGGTTGGGTATGGATGTACTACATGTATTGGTAATTCAGGACCATTACCGGATCCAGTATCGGAATCAGTATCAGCCAATGATTTAACAGTTGCTGCGGTTCTGAGTGGTAATCGTAATTTTGAAGGTAGAGTACATCCTCAAGTTAAAGCAAATTATTTAGCTTCTCCAATGTTAGTTGTAGCTTATGCTTTAGCAGGTAGAGTAGATATGGATATAGTAAATGAACCAATAGGTCAAGATGAATTTGGAAAAGACGTTTTTCTTAAGGATGTATGGCCATCACAAGAAGATATATCTAATACGATATCTTCTTCGTTAACCCCTGAGATCTTTAGGGAGCAATATGGTGCAGTTGTTGATGGGCCAGATGAATGGCAGAACTTGGATACTTCTTCGACTTTAAACTTTGCATGGGATGGGGGATCAACTTATATACAAAAACCACCGTATTTTGATAATTTTTCAAAAAATCCATCATCGAGGCCCGAGATAACTGGTGCTAGAGTTTTAGTGTATTTAGAAGATTCTGTTACTACTGACCATATTTCCCCAGCTGGTTCTATACCTCCCAAGGCACCAGCAGGACAATTTTTGTTGAGTAGTGATGTTCCTCAACATGAATATAATTCGTTTGGTTCTAGAAGAGGAAATCACGATGTAATGGCGCGCGGGACTTTTGGGAATATTCGTCTAAGAAATAAATTGACTCCTGACATGGAAGGAGATTGGACTAAACATTTTCCAAGTGAAGAAGTTATGAGGATATATGACGCTTCTGAACAATATAGGTCCGAAGACGTTCCTTTAATTGTTATTGCTGGAAAGGAGTATGGTACTGGAAGTTCTCGTGATTGGGCTGCCAAAGGTCCTATGCTTTTAGGTGTAAGAGCTGTAATAGCTCAAAGTTTTGAAAGAATTCATAGGTCAAATTTGATTGGCATGGGGGTTTTACCTTTAGTATTTGAAAATGGAGAATCTGCTGAGTCTCTGGGGTTGGAAGGAACCGAGACTTTCGAAATACTTGGTGTTGCTAATAACGTTAAGCCCGGATCTAAAGTTAAAGTTAAAGCCGTTTCAAATTCAGGAAAAACAACCGTGTTTGAAGTTTTAACTAGAATTGATACAGAAATTGAAAATCAATATTATAGGCACGGAGGGTTGTTGCCTTACGTGTTACGCCAAATGATGTCGGAATCCAGATAATAGAATAAATCAACATCTGATTTTATTGAAAACTAGGCTTTGTACATAGTCCTTAAACAACGAGTACATACCGATAATTGTTTGTTTATTCCGTTTATATTAACAGTTGCTTTTTGGGTGTTAACTTGCCATTTGGTCCTTGTTCTTCGCTTAGAATGGCTTACGTTATTCCCTGATTGGCTTGATTTTGAACAAATTTGGCATCGTGCCATAATATCACTTTATCCTTTCTTACCCTCTAAACATATCGTTAATTGTTAAGTTAACTTAATTGCTCAATTAATTACTGTATTAGATATTTATATGTCAAAAGTAAATGCTACCATATGATGAAAATTTGAACAATCATATCGATATGGATAAAAAATCAAAAAATATATTGAATGGGGTAACCCTTGTAGAGATGTTTTCAGTGGCATTATCTAAACTTGAGGAAAATATTGAAGCGGTTAATTCTTTAAACGTTTTTCCCGTTCCTGATGGTGATACTGGCACCAATATGGTATTGACCTTGAAATCAGTCGTTGAAGCTGCTCAGAATGGTACAGTCGAATCTGCTGGAGAAGTTGCAAAAATATTTTCAAAAGCAGCTTTAAACGGAGCAAGAGGTAATAGTGGCGTCATTTTATATTCATTTATTAAAGGGTTTTCTTTGGGTATAGGTGACTCAGCGGAATTAAATGATTCTTTATTTGTAAAATCACTTGAACAATCTAAAATATCGTCATATAAATCAGTTAGTAAACCTGTCGAAGGTACAATGTTAACGGTGATATCCCGTATCTATGATATAGCATCTAAAAGCCTCTCAGATGTATCAGGTTTAAAAGAATTATTAGAAATAATTGTTAAAGAAGCAAACAAAACTGTTAAAGAAACACAGTTTATGTTGCCTGTGCTGGAAAAGGCGGGAGTCGTAGATTCAGGTGGTTATGGGTTGCAATTGATTTTAGAAGGGATGTATCAATACACTGCTGGATTGTCACAATTTGAATCATTAGATGTTGGTAGCAAAGTACCAGATTTGTCATCGAGTGCAACATCTGGATTACTAGACTCAACAAGTGGTGATTCTGGATTCATGCAAAGTGGACAGAACGTTGACGATTTACACAATATAGAAAAAGACGATTATGGTTATTGTACTCAATTTTTGGTTGCAGGTAATAAACTTGATGTTGACGCAATTAGGGAAGATATAAGTAAAATCGGATCTTCGACTGTTGTAATTGGAGATGTAAATAATGTAAGGATACATGTTCATATAGAAGACCCTGGGTCAGCTATATCTTTTATGATTTCTTATGGGGTTATAAGCGAAGTATCTATTCAAAACATGGATCAACAGCATGAGGAATTTAGGGGTAAAATACCAACTCAGGTAAATGGTTTCTCAATAATTGCTGTAGCTGCAGGATCTGGTATTTGTGAATTATTTAGACAATATGGTGTAGATGCTATTGTAGAGGCGGGTCAAACTAGTAATCCATCTATAAAACAATTACTTGATGCTATAGACAAAGTTGATTCAGAAGAAGTTGTTTTATTACCAAACAATTCAAACATAATATTATCAGCAAATGAAGCTGCAAAATCTTCTGATAAAAATGTTAGTGTGATTCCATCTAAATCGATACCGCAAGGAATAAGCGCCCTGTTAGCTCTTGATAAAGAAAAACCGTTGGAACTGAATTTGCCATCTGCATTAGATGTTATTGAAGATATTTGTGTGGGAGAAATTGCTAAGTCTGTTAGGCCGTTTAAGATAGATGGTGGAGCGGAGATTGAAAAAGGAGAATATTTAGGAGTATTGAATGGTGAAGTAGTGGTTGGTGGTAAGGATCTAGTTCGAGTTGCCTTGGATCTGATAAGAAAGGGACTTACCGACTCTTTTGAGTTAGTTAGTATATATTGGTCAGATTCTGTGGGTTTAAATTTGGCGGAAGAAATAAGTAATGCTATAGCTGATAACTTTGAAAATATAGATGTTGAAATTTTTGAAGGAAACCAACCAATTTATGACCTAATTATATCGATGGAGTGATATAGTGATTTGGTTAGGGTACTGCAAAGAACTTTGTGAGTATAGTGTAGGTTAGTTCTTTTAAGGGTTGAGTAAAATAAATAATTTAGAGGAGGTTTAACTTGGGTGTAAAAATAATAACGGATAGTACTTCTGATATACCGGAATCGGTTGTTTCCGATTTAGATATAGAGGTGGTACCTTTAAATATACACATTGGACAAGATGATTTTAAACATGGAGTTGATATTGGTACCGATGAATTTTATACCAAACTATTGACTGGTTCCCAGTTGCCTAAAACTTCTCAACCATCTCCGGGAGAATTTTTGGATGTATACAATAAATTTTTAGATAAATCAGATGCTATAGTTTCTATACATGTAACCTCAAAATTGAGTGGTACTTATAACTCAGCGATACAGGCCAAAAGTGAATTGAATACAACTAAGCCAATTGAAATCGTAGATAGTGCCACTGTTAGCATGGCTTTGGGGTTAATTGTGATAAGAGCAGCTAAACTAGCAAAAGAAGGTGGAACTCTAGAACAAGTTGTGAAAGAAATAGATGAGTGTTCCCGCAAGTCTGAGGTTCTCGTTGTGCTTGACACTCTGGAGTATCTTGCAAAAGGTGGTAGGATTGGAAAAGCTAGTGCACTAATTGGATCGATTCTAAGTGTGAAACCTATTTTGACCGTTGCAGATGGTGTTGTAGATACTTTTGGTAAAGCAAGAACATTTACAAAAGCTATGAATAGTCTGGAAGAAGCTATTAAAGGATTTACTCCTGTTACAGATATGTCTGTGTTTTATAGTACAGATAAGAACATATCAGATGATATGATTGACAGATTATCTGGCATTGTTGAAGCTGATAGATTGGTGGTTTCTCGTATAGGTCCTACAGTTGGTACTTATGCTGGGCCAAAGGCTATTGCTGTAGCAGTTATAAAGGAATAATATTCGGAAATTTTGGATAGAGTATTAGCTTTTATTTAAAGGATGTTTCTACTTGGCAATGTGTGAACAAGGAACTTTCCAATCGACTAAGTTAAATACATTTAAGAATATACTTGAACAGGAATTAGATTCTGGGTTTGATGATAGCGTAGTTATAGGCGGGGTAGATGCATTTATTGATAGATGGAAGATAGAACTTTCATCGGGATTAGGTGAGTTGCCTTGTTATTCAAAGCTTTCAAAACCAAAGCGTAAATTATGGATTTCTAGTATTTTGAAAAAAATTTCGGAAGCCAACGTTGGGCAACATTTGAACAAAACAAATTCCAAAAGCCTTAACAATAAAGCCAATAAGATTCAAAAAAAATCGACTAAACTGACTGATAGTGTGTACCAGATCGAAGGTATGACTAGAAGAAATATTTCAGAATCTGAATTAGCAAAACTAAATATAAATAATATTAACGATTTATTGTATTTTGTTCCTAATCGCCACAATGACTTTGGGGATATCCGTAAAGTATCAGATTTACAAGATGGACAAGATCAAACTATCATGGCGAATGTTTGGGAAGGAAGTGTGAAAAAGATTAGGCCAAGGTTATGGTCTATAAAGGTAATTGTTGGTGATGACAGCGGTAATGTTTCATGTAATTGGTTTAGGCATGGATATAAGAAACCATATTTGCTAAGTGCATTTAAGCCTGGCACTAAATTGGTTATAAGCGGTAAGACAAGTTTGTTTGCTGGAAGAATAACCTTTCAATCTCCTGAATACGAATTGGTTAATGAATCGGCTGACTCTTTGGTTCATACAAGTGGGTTGGTGCCTGTATACCCAATAACTGAAGGTATAACGCAGAGACGTATTAGAACTGTTGTGAAAAAGGCAGTTGATTCTATGGCGGATGAAGTCAATGATCATTTGCCAAATCACTTGAAAAAAGAATTGAAATTTATGAACCTTTCTAGTGCTATAAAAAACATACATTACCCAGATTCTATATTGCAGTATAACGAAGCGAGAAGAAGATTGGCTTTCGATGAGTTTTTTGTTCTTCAATTAGCTGTTTTAATGAGGAAATTGTCTTTAAAGACAGAAAATCATTTTTTAGATCTTAATATAGATTTAAACAAAATAAATGGCTTTATTGATTTGCTTCCCTTCAAACTAACGGATTCACAAAATTTGGTGATTGAGGAAATTCTCCATGATTTAAATAGTCAGGTAGTAATGAATAGATTGTTGCAAGGAGATGTAGGTAGTGGCAAAACAGTTGTAGCGCTCGTTGCTATGCTTGCATTAGTTTTTGATGGATATCAAGTAGCATTGATGGCACCAACTGAAATATTGGCGCAACAACATTATGCTACTTTATCGAGATTATTGTCATCTGGTCACATTATCGAAAGAGAAGAAAATTATATTGTTTTGAAGTTGCCGGATTTTGACAAAACTATAACGATGGGGATATTGATTGGAAGTATGAAGCAATCCGCTAAAAAGATTATTGTTGAAAAATTGAATCAAAAAGAAATCAATATAATAGTTGGTACCCATGCTTTAATTCAGGATGATGTCAATATTCCCAATATGGGCTTAGCTGTTGTCGATGAACAACATAGATTCGGAGTGGAACAAAGGTCAATTCTTCGAAAGAAAAGTGATAATCCTCACATGTTGGCTATGTCAGCGACTCCTATCCCTCGGTCTTTGAATTTGACTGTGTATGGAGATTTGGATATATCGATATTGAATGAATTACCACAAGGTAGAAAGGAAATTAAAACTCGCTTCATAAACGATGAAGACAGGTTTAAAGCATATGAATTTACTAGGCAACAAGTAGAAAAGGGTAGGCAAGCTTTTGTTTTATGCCCGCTCATTGAAGAATCTGAAGTGTTGCAAACCAAAGCTGCTACTGAAGAGTATGAAAAGCTTGTATCAGACATTTATCCTGAATTCAATGTGGGATTATTGCATGGCAGGATGAAGTTAATTGAAAAAGATGAAGTAATGATTCAATTCCAAAATCATGACATTGATATTTTGGTATGTACTCCAGTGATTGAAGTAGGAATTGATATCCCTAATGCAAGTGTGATGATAATAGATGGAGCGGATCGGTTTGGATTAGCTCAATTGCACCAAATAAGAGGTAGGGTTGGGAGGGGTCAGTTTCAAAGCTATTGTATTTTAATTGCTGATGCCCCGAGTGAAAATGCTCAATTTAGATTAAAGTTATTAGAAGGTAGTAATGATGGATTTGAACTAGCTGAAGAAGATTTGAAATTACGTGGTCCAGGTGATTATCTGGGAACTAGGCAGAGTGGGTTACCAAATTTTAAAGTCGCACAAATTAGTGATTTTGAAATTTTGCATCAGGCACGTGAAGCAGCGTCAAAACTTCTGATTCGTGATCCTAAATTACAACATAAAGATAATTTTGATTTAAGCAAATTGGTAATAGGATATGAAGAGAGATTGTACTCTGATATCAACTGAAGTTTATCTTTTTCAATCTGCTGTCACGGCTGCTAGCATTACTACTTAATTATCGAAGTTGACACTTGTATTTTCCGTATATAAGATGAATCTGATGGACCTTTAATAAATCTAAAGTAAAACTACCAGGATAAATCGATAAACTAAATGGTTGATTACAAGAAAAATGAATCTAAAGATTGGGCTAAATCATATTTAAAAGGCCAATGGTCTACTTTAGTAACTCCATTTACCCCCGATGGATCTCTAGACGTTGATGGATTAATATCCAATATAAGTCATATATCAGACCTAGGTGTTTCGGGTTTAGGCTGCACTTGGGGGATGGGTGAATTTTGGAGCTTAACACTAGAAGAAAGAATGAAAATTTATGACCTAGTGGCCGAACATGCAGGAGATAAACTGCATGTAGCAGCTCATGTAACGCATTCAAGTGTTCAAGATATGTTGAACCTTGCAGAAAAAGCTCAAAATACAGGATTTGATTTATTGATTGTTACATCACCATATATTGTAGCTAAAAGTCCAAGCCAAGTGTTTGAGTTTGTCTCAAAGTTAGCTGAAAATACAGATTTGGCTATAATGTTCTACAATTCTCCACAGTTCGGGATAGTTTTGCAACCTGAATGGTTAAGTAAAGTTTCTGAAATCCAGAATGTTGTTGGCGTTAAGGAGGCTAGTTTCGATAGAGAACTTTCAATAAACACCCATTTGTTAATTGGAGATAAGGTAGTAATTAGTACTCCAGATGAATGGATTTTTTTCAAAGGGAAAGAGATGGGTTTTGAACAGCAAGTAATGTTTGCAAATACATCTGATTGGAGATTCGATACGAAAGAAAATAATTACTATGTGGATTTTGTTAATAATGCAGTGAAAGGTGATTTGAACGAAGAGTTCTATGAAAAATATATAAAACCGATTAAAGGCGTCTCTGATAAATGGTGGATGAAAACAGTACAAAAAAACAACGGAGTTTTACCTGTTTCATTATGTAAATATTGGGGAGAACTTATGGGTATGGCAGGTGGTCCACCTAGATTGCCACTTTTTGATTTAAATGATGAAGAAAAAAACCAATTGGAAATTGATATATCTAATGCGAGAAAAGAAATTATGATTAATGTTAAGGATAAAGTCTAATGTTACTAATGGTTAGTGTTCAAAATATGGAAGAGGCGAAACAAGCTCTTAAGGGAAATGCAGACATAGTCGATGTCAAAAATCTTCAGGAAGCTTTGGTGGGTTCTGCTCATCCTTGGTTAGTGAAAGAGGTTAGGGATTATGTACCCCAAGAAACTCATGCAAGCGTAACTCTAGGAGTTGTACCTAATCAAGTTGGTACCGTTGCAATGGCTGTATATAGTGCTGGATTACTTAATGCGACGTCAGTGAAAGTAGGTTTTATGAAAACTGAATACCAAATGGCTGTTGATATTTTATTGGCTAGTAAAGAAGCATTGAATGGTACAGAAACTAAATTGATTGGTTCACTTTTTGCCGATAATGAACTTTATGATGGATTAGATCCAAATAAAATGGTAGATTTAGCTAAAGATGGTGGATGCGATGGTTTTTTGATAGATACTCTAACAAAAGATGGAAGGAATTTATTTGACTTTATGTCTGAAGAGGTTTTGACAAATTTTGTTTATCAAGGTAAATCAATGGGAATAAGCACAGCGTTATCCGGACATCTTCGTCTTGATAATTTAGATGAATTAGCTAGGATTAATCCTGATATAGTGGGTGTTAGAGGAGCTGTTTGTTCAAAAGGAGAGAGAGACAATTCTGTTTATTGGGAAGCAGTTGCTAATTTTCGTAAAGAACTCAATTTACGCGAGTCAGGAGAAATAGCCGTAAGAGATTTAGATGATTCTGCTAACAGTATAAATGGTGATGAATGGATTGTAATTGATGGTACTGGTAAGAGTTGTGCAAGTATAATTTTAGAACTGTCTGAACAAGTCGAAAGAGATACGCTTTCATTTGTAGAGGTTGTTATGCCAGATGTTCTTAACACTTATGACGTAATTGTTTGGGCACAAAAGGGTGGCCATAAAGTAATATCGCAACGTAAGGAAAATAATGGGTCTGTTCGAATTTTAGTGCAGCCAAGATGAAAGGTAGATAAGTCCAAATTCATAATAAATAGGTAATTATTAACAGATATATTGTTATGGCTGAAGTAGCACAAATAATAGGTATTATTAGAGATATAATATTAGTTTGTGTATTGGTATTTGTGCTAATTGTATTGTTACGTTTGAATAGAAGATTATTGTCTGTGTTTGAATCTTTGGATAAACTAACTGCTAAGCTAAATGATTTATCTGATGGGAAGCAAATGGCGTATAATTTTGGTAAAGTAATTTCTTTTGTTGCTGGCATTTTTGGTAAACGAAATAAAGATTGATAGATTAAGGAGGGTATAATGGCTGACAGTGGTGGTGGTTTTATTACGGGATTTTTATTTGGTGGGATAGTAGGAGCTGCTTTTGGTTTATTGCTTGCGCCTAAGCCAGGTCAAGAAACCAGAAATGAACTTAGAAATCAATCAGATATTATTAGATCTAAAATGGAAGATATAGGTACTGCAGCAAGGGATAGACTTGCTCCAGCAGTAGATGAAATTAAAGACAAAATTGGACCGAAAATAGATGAAGTTATTAGTAATCGCAGACAATCATCAGGAAGGTCTGAAGATGCTATAGAGTTAGATGACGATTTTGAAGAAGAATTTGGTTTGCCAAAGCCTTAGAAGATCAAGTTTTATCTTCATTGATTTTAAATCTAGGATAAGAACCAAATAACCTAAACATCGAAGACGATTTTTTAAGAGCAGAAAGCGCTAGTTGAACTTTAGGTTCATCTCTATGGCCTAGTAAATCTATAAGAAACATGTATCTCCCGAGGGATTCTCCTGTTGGTCGGGATTCGATTTTACTCAAATTTATATCTCTTGAAGCGAATTCTCCTAAAGATTCATAAAGGATTCCAGGTCGGTCAGATTTTAGCTCAAAGCATATAGACGTTTTATCATCTCCAGTTGATTTACTGTCTTTGTTCGATAGTATGGCAAAACGAGTAGAGTTGGATTTGTTGTCTTGGATATTTTCACCGATTGTAACCGCATTATTAAGTATTGATGATCTCTTGGTGCCTATTGCTGCACTTTCGTTTTTTGATGTGTCAAGCATTTGTTTGACTGCCAAAGCAGTACTCATAGTTGCCGTGATTTTTGCATTTGGTAAGTTCTCTGAAATAAATGTTTTACATTGTGCAATAGCTTGTGGATGTGAATATATATACTTGATGTCATTAAATGCTACTTGAGCTTTCGTAATCAAATAATGATTTATTGGTATTATCAACTCGTATTTGATTTTAATATTTTTATGAAATATTAGAACGTCCAATGTTTCGTTTACCGACCCAGCAAGACTATTCTCTATTGGAGCCATACATTCTTCAGCTTCCCCTGTTACTATTGAATTTACAGCGTCTCTTATTGACGGGAAAGGTATCCTGATAGCAGATGAATTGTAAGCAATACATGCTTGCTCTGTATGTGTTCCTTCTGGACCTAAGTACGCCAGAGTTTTAGACTTGGGTTTCATATGGGCCTGACACCAACATTTCTCTTATTTGATCTTCTATATCTGCAGTCGTTACGGCTACGATTTGATCTCCTGGCTTAATCATCGTTTCCTCAGTCGGATGAGAAGTAGAACCATCAGTCGTGATTACCAAATAGGCCTCTATGTGGTTCAATAAGTTTGTGTCACCTAATCTTACTCCGTGTAGTCCAACTTCTCTTGGTATTCTTATGGATATTATAGATTTATCTGTTTGTTCCGGTATAGGCATTAGATGTTTTAGTCCTGGTACAGAAAATGATTCCATTAGTTCTTTAAGAAGAGTTTCATTTATGTTGATTATTGTGTTTATTCCCAACAAGTTAAAAAGTTCTATTTTGTCAGATTGATTTAATACAGCTATAGTTGTTATGGCATTATCAAGTTCTTTGGAATAATCAATAGCTAATTGACATGCTATTAGGTTGACGTAATCATGTGGAGTAGTGGCAATAATTGTATCGCAACGTGTTATGCCAGCGTTAGTGAGAGAATCCCAATTAGTGCCATCTCCGAGGACAGATACCATGCCAATATTATTGTCTATGTATTTACACCTTTGAGGATCCGTGTCTATTATTGCGACTTCATTACCAGCCGCCAATAGCCATTCGGCTATCGAAATTCCAATTTTCCCTCCTCCAATTATCACAATATGCATTTGCTTAAAACCTCAAATTATGGAAAGAATTTTTTCATTAAATAGAGTGATCGGACTATACGCTACTATGTTTTGACTATCTCCAAGCAATCTCAGTTTTTCGTTGTTAATCTTACAGATAATTTTTGATGCACTAAATAGTTGCTTCGCTAATTGTCCAATAAAGAGATTTGCTGAATCATTGCCTGTAAGTACTATTACCACCGATGAATCTTTGGACAGATTAGATAAATCATTTATAGACATTCCATCCCCGATTATTGGTACTATGTCACCATTTTTAATGTTTACGTCAGGTAATTTTGAGAAAACTTCTGGGTTTATGTCCATTATAGTTATTTTTAACCCTAAGTTATTAATTGAATTTACTAACTCGTAACCCGATTCTCCGTAACCGATTATCGTTACTTCTCTGGAAGATTCTATATTTTTTTCATCTTTATTCATTGAATATAAGAGTACATTTCTTTTTTATCGGTGTTTTTCCAAATTATCACGTTACAATGGGCATTCTCTAATAAATAAGGTAAAACCTGACCTAAATCAAAATGACCATATTTGGTTTTATGGGGTAAACATAATATGATGGCCTCTACATTTTTGTCTGCCGCTTCGTGCAATATACCTAATCCCACATGTCTAGATTGCAATAATTCCGCTTCAGCATTATAGTTTAGAGACTGTGCAAACGATTCACCATTTTTTAATATTGATTCGGCTTCAAAAGTAAGACTCTCAATTTCTATATCAATAGGAAAGGATCTTTTTATTTCAACAATATTGACTAGATTTACGGAATCATTCTCATTTTCTGTAATGTTGTAAGCTAGTTCAATGGCACCTTTATCTGATGCTTCTCCGCATAAAGCTACTAGTACCGACTTGAATAATTTATTGTTATTGGTAGGTTTGGAGAATTTAAATGGAAAGAGGTTCATTTGAATATATTTAAATTACTTGTCTGAGAGGTCATTTTTAAGAGTTTCCCTTAATTGATCATCCTTCCCAGCAACTACTATAACATCTCCAGATTTTAAGTGGTCATCGGTGTCTGGAGATAGAAAAACATCTTTTCCCCTTTTTAACGCAAGCACTGCAGATTGTTTTCCTCTTGGTCCAGAAAACCCTATTTCTTTCAATGGTTTTTCTACCCATTCTATAGGCACTCGAATTACGTTTACCCCGAAATCATTAGTAAGACCAACGTATTGTTCTACTTCAGGTGTGAATAAACTGTGAGCAACCCTGTTTCCCATCTCAGTTTCTACGTGCACTATCCTATTTACTCCTAGCCTTTCTAATGCATTACCATGAGTTTCATCATGAGCTCTAGCAACTACGTTTGTTATGCCGATCGTCTTTAATATAACGCAAGCCATAACGCTTGCAACCAAGTCGGATCCTATGGCTACTACAGCGGCATCGTAATCTTCTACCCCTAGTTCTCTTAATACCCCTTCGTTGGTACCATCGCCTGCAACCGAATGAGTGACTTGTCCCATTATGTCATGGACTTTAGATTCATCCATGTCAATGGCTAAGACATCATGACCTATATTGTAAAGAGATCTGGCTATACTTGAACCAAACCTTCCCAAACCAATAACTGCAACATTGCTTTTTTGTGCCATATTTTCCCTCTATTTTTACATTCTTAGGCTACTAATTGATTTAGTTGTTATTCGATAGGTTATGTTACATAAAAGATATATATAGAATTATACAGAACCTATATGTTTTAACCTAATATTAATTCTTCTTCCGCAAACTTATAAGACGGTTTCTGAAGATTTTGGGTAATGATTAGCGCGAGTGTCATCGGCGCGATTCTTCCTATAAACATTAATGTTGAAAGTATTAGTTTGCTTAGAGAACTTGCTTGTTCAGATAATCCGGTGGTTAATCCTACGGTGCCTAATGCTGAAATTGTTTCAAACCACACGTTAATAAAAGATTGGTTATTTTCCGTGATTGACAAAACGATACTTGTGATAAATGCACAAGATATAGCCAAGATACCTATTGATATTGATAATCGTATTTGACTTTTGGGGATTTCACGTCCAAATGCACTAGCATATGCTTTGCATCTTATTGTAGAGAAGACTGAAATAGCAATGATAGCGAGAGTATTGACTTTTATGCCACCGGCAACTGATGCAGCTGAACCTCCAATAAGCATCAACCCTGTGAAAAAAAATTTTGTATGTTGGTTTGTTTCTGCAAATTGTATTGTTGAAAATCCTGAGGTCCTGCCACTTATTGATTCAAAAATTGATATGTATATTTGTTGTATTATTGGTAGATCTTTGATTGTTTTGGGATTATTCGATTCTGAAAACAAGAAAAATAGAGCCCCAACAAAAACCAAAGAAACTGTAGTGATTAGTACAAGTTTAGTATTTAGGTGTAACTTAGAAAACGAAAAGTTAGTTCCTACATCTAATATTGTCCAGTATCCAATCGAGCCTACAAATATTAAAGTTCCAATTATTAACAAAATTAAATAGTCATTTTGAAAATAAGATAGGCTTTCACTGTCCGGGAATATCACGAAACCAGCATTGTTGAAGGCTGATATTGAGTGGAACATAGATTGCCAAACAGCTTGTCCGAATGGATATACGTTAATTAATCGCATTAACAAAACGAAGAAACCTATTGATTGCACCAATACTGCAAACCCAACCATTAGCAGAGTGATTTTTGCTAATCCTCCCAGTTGATTGATTTGAAAACTGTCTTTTATTAGAACTTGTTGAGATAGTGAAACGCGGTGGCCAAATAGAATAAGAAGGAATCCAGTTACGGTCATTATCCCTAGTCCACCTATGAATATCAGCATTAAAATTATAACTTGTCCAGTAGCGGACCAGTGTGTCGAAGTTGATACACTAGTTAAGCCAGTAACTGTTGCTGCAGAAGTTGCCGTGAATAATGCATCAACCAAAGGTGTGAAATTTCCGGAAGTGGTAGTAAATGGCATTGATAAAAGAATTGTGCCTATCATTATCAAACCCAAAAATATGTACATCAGCATCATTGGGGAACCGAATATTTTGGGTTGAGATCTTCTATCGGTACTTGATATTCGTACCGTTTGGAGTTCTTCTTCTCTAGGGTGTCTTATGACCCGATCGCCTTTATTTGGTTCCCATTTTTTGTTCATGAAATGAATTTATATATGATTTCCTTTGTTACAATATTAGAAGTTTGGAATTACAATATAAATTAATAAACTATTTATCAATTATATATGCATTGAAAATATATATTGTCTAATTTTAAACCATTGAATCAAATAATTGAAAAAATCGTAAATAAGATAAATGAAGATGCAGTTAAAATAAACGGTGTATTTGCTGGATCTGGATCAAGTTTTGCACATTGGTTTTTAACAAAGGCAGGTTCATCTAAAACCCTGCTTCAGTTGGATTTTCCATATTCATATAGTGTTATTGATGAAATGCTTGGGTGTACACCCAATGGGTACGTTAATGAGGTGGTTGCAAATGAATTTGCCAACATTGCGTATAAAAGAGCTAACAAGCTGTTAGCTCCAGAAGAAAAAATAATAGGAGTTGGGTGTACTTCAGCGCTTACATCAGAAAAACCGAAAAAAGGTGAGCACAGGGTGTATGTTTCTATAAGAAGCAGAAACGAGATGATTAATGGATATCTTAAACTTAATAAAGGTATTAGGACTCGAATTGAGGAAGAGGATTTAGTAAGCAGGTTCATATTGGATCAAATAAATCGGTTTTGTTTTAGCAGCGAAGACCAAACTTTACTTAAAGATTTAACTTCTGGAGATAAGGTGGAAAGGAAAAAAAATAAATTTTATGGTGCAGTTGAGCAGTTTTTTGAAACAGATAAACCGTTTGTGGCAATAAACAAAGATGGACATTTATTAGATTTTTCAGATTCTTTCACATATATAATTCCCGGATCATTTAATCCTTTGCATTCAGGCCATAAGCAATTGGCGGAATTTATAAAGAGAATGAAAAAATCGAGAGTAGATTTCGAGATTTCTATTTTCAATGTAGATAAAGACAATATGAATAAAGAAGAGGTGATTAATCGGATATCTCAATTTATGGGAGTGGGTACAATAATAATATCCAAGTCTAAAACTTTTGCCGAAAAATCTATTCATTTCAAGGGATGCTCATTTGTTGTAGGATGGGATACAGCAGTTAGGATACTTGATACTAAATATTACGATAATAATTTTGAATCAATGTTGACAGCGTTGGATATTATTAAGGAAAATCATTGCAGGTTTTTAGTTGTGGGAAGATTGGACGAATTTGGTGCTTTTAGAAATGCTAACGATATTGATGTGCCTAGTGGTTATCAAGATATGTTTACAATGATTGATGAAAAAAGGTTCAGAAATGATATTTCATCTACGGAAATTAGATCGCAAAATTGATTTGGAGTAGGAGATGTTTAAGGATTTATCAGATTTCATAAATTTTCTTGAAGAGAAAAATGAATTAGTTCGAATCTCGACTCCGGTAAGTTCAGAATTTGAGATTACTGAAATTGCTGATCGGACCATAAAAAGTAAGGGTCCAGCTTTGCTTTTTGAAAATGTTGATGGTCAAAAAATACCTGTTTTAATCAATTTGTTCGGTAGTGAAGCTAGAATGGCTTGGGCATTAGGTATAGATAGTCTTAATGATTTATCTGATATTTCAAACAAATTAATAAATTTACCCAAGAACCCTCCAAAGTCATTAATGGAAAAACTGAAAATTTTGAACGAATTAATCAATCTTAGTAAAAGTTCACCTAAGATTTTGAAAAATGCTCCTTGTCAAGATATTGTCTTAAAAGGTGATGAAATTAATTTGTTCGAGTTACCAATCTTGAAATGCTGGCCTGGTGACGCAGGTAAATTTATAACGTTGCCCTTGGTCATTACTCGAAATTTGAATACTGGTCAAAGAAATGTTGGTACCTATCGTATGCAGGTATATGATGAAAGAACAACCGGTATGCATTGGCAGACACATAAGGTTGGGACTTCCCATTACCGTAAAGCTAAAGATTTTGGGAACTCTAAGCTGGAGGTTGCAGTTGCAATTGGAGGTGATCCTGTAACTATTTGGTCTGGTTCTTTACCTTTACCACCTGACATGGATGAACTTTTAGTGGCGGGAATTTTAAAAGGAAGTTCTGTTGAACTTGTTAAATGTAAAACAGTAGATTTGGAGGTACCTGCTAACTCTGAATTCGTTTTAGAAGGATATATTGATGTTGGAGAAGAAAGGATTGAAGGCCCATTTGGAGACCATACAGGTTTTTATTCTGAGCCAGCAAAATATCCTGTATTTCACTTAACTGCATTAACACGTAAGACCAATCCGATTTATCCTGCAGTCGTAGTAGGAAAGCCACCCTCAGAAGATTATTTTATGGGCAAAGCTAGTTCCAAGTTAATGTTGCCCGCTTTGCAGTTAACGTTACCTGAAATAATTGATGTTAACATGCCTGCCGAGGGTTTGTTTCATAACTTTGTGATTGTATCTATGAAAAAAGAATACCCGGGACATGTGAGAAAAGTGATGTATGGGTTATGGGGTTTAGGATTAATGTCTTTAACGAAAATAATTATTGTTGTTGACCATTATGTAGACGTAGAAGATATTTCTGAAGTTGCATGGAGAATTGGTACTAATGTTGACCCTGGTAGAGATTTAGTGATTGTTAAAGGTCCAACTGATGATTTGGATCATGCTTCGGAAGTTCCAAAATATGGTGGAAAAATGGGAATAGATGCAACTTCAAAAGGTGAATTGGATGGGTTCAATAGGGATTGGCCAGATGAGATCATGATGACCGATGAGATAAAAAAATTAGTTGATAAGAAATGGACTAATTACAGGATTTGAGCATAACGATATATAGATTTTCATATTGAATGTTAATATTTTTAAGATTATTAAAATTAAATGAAACTTTGTTTGCGCTCCCATTTGCCTATTGCGGGCTGCTTTTGGCGTATAAATCTGCCGAAGAATTCAGTTTAGTCAAAATAATTTGGATAACCCTAGCTATGGTGGGTGCGAGAACATTTGGAATGCTAATGAATAGAGTTGTTGATAAGCACATCGACTCGATGAATCCAAGGACTAAGGACAGAGATTTGCCTTCAGGAAGAGTTAATGTGCTTAGTATATTGTTGATAGGATTTCTTGCCTTGGTGATATTTCTATATTCCGCTTTTATGTTGAATGACATGGCTTTTTATTTATCCCCTATAGTAGCTGCATATATGTTGATTTATTCGTACACAAAACGATTTACTTGGCTTAGTAGTTTTTTCTTGGGAGGGGTTTTAGCAATCGCTCCTAGCGGAGCCTGGATAGGAGTAAATGGATCTTTAGGGGTTGAACCAATCATTTTATCACTTGGGGTTGCTTTGTGGGCAACTTCGTTTGATATTCTGTATCATATTCAAGATGTGGATTTTTATTCGGTAAACAAATTACACTCATTTTCGTCTAGGTTTGGAATCGCAACATCAGTAAAAGCAACAAAGTTATTGGATTTAATATCAGTACTAATACTGATTTTGTTAGGCGCTGTCGCAGATTTAAGTTTGGTTTATTATATTGGTCCGATTATTGTAGGATGTATTTTGTTTTATAAACATAGGTATATCAGTTATCATGGTGTTATTGTTGGAAGTCAGAAATTTTTCCGATTGAATCCTATTGTGTCTTTCTCAGTTTTCTTTTCTATATTGGGAAGTTTAATAGTGACTTGAATGTTAGGAGGCTATTTGAATAACGAAACAACCATTGAAAAGCCATTAGTAGTTGGAATATCGGGAGCAAGCGGTTCTATAATAGCGTCTAAGCTAGTAGATGCTTTAATAGAACGGGATATTCAAGTTGCACTAATCGTTTCCCATGCCTCGAGGATTGTTTGGAAGCAAGAAATGGATGAATCTTTTGGAGAGTTTTTAGAAAGGAAGATTCAAACTGGTAAAGTGAAAAATTATCATATCGGCGATATCCAAGCGCCAATGGCAAGTGGGACTTATCCGATAAGAGGGATGGTTATTGTGCCATGTTCGATGGCCACAGTTGCTGCTTTAGCTACAGGATTAGCGGATAATTTACTGCGTAGAACTGCTGATGTTTGCTTTAAGGAAAGGCGGCCAATAACGATAGTTCCTAGAGAAACTCCACTTAGCCAATTACATTTAGAAAACCTGTCAAAGCTTGCTAACATGGGTGCTAATATAATGCCACCGCAACCAGCTTTCTACCTGAAGCCAAACAGTTTGGATGATGTTGTGGAGTTTTTAGTTCAAAGACTGTTAATGACCTGTGGCATAACCGATGAATTGCCTCAAGATATAAGATACAATGGGCCAAATTAGACAAACTATTTTGAAGGTAAAAATATGATACCTGCATTCGACGTGATTAAAGCATTAAATATTAAGCGTAAGGATGAAATTGTCGTTGGAACTATGACACCTAATCGTTACTGGGAACTTGTATCAGATAATCCCAAAAAGGATTTACCGGTTTTTGGTGCGATGGGTAAAGCTTCATCATTAGGATTAGGGGTAGCATTATCGAAGCCTAGCGAAAAGGTCTGGGTTTTAGATGGCGACGGTTCTATTTTAATGAATTTAGGAAGTTTAATCACAATTGCTGGTCAAAAACCTGAAAATTTTTTCCATTTTGTTTTTCAAGATGGGATTTATTTTACCACTGGAGGACAGCCTGTACCTGGGGGAGGCAACGTAGACCTTGCGGGCATAGCTTTGAAATCGGGCTATGCACATGTGTTTACTTTTGATGATTTGGAGCATTTCATAAATGAATTAGATGAGATTAATGAATTAAATGGGCCAGTTTTTGTCTGTCTTAAGGTGCAACATAGTAAAGATGCACCGGAGATGTATATTGGCAGTACCAAAAATGCAATCAATCGTTTTATGAAAGAGAACAATTGAATTTTTTGATTTGCTTGAATTACAAATAGGAGTTAATTTAAAGTAATTTTGAAATTAATTCGGAAATCTGGTCTTCACTACCAAATCCACCGGACTTGGTTATTATATTGAATCGCACATTGTTTTCAGGTAGTGGTAAGCTGAGTATTGTTCCTGGCAATATTTCTTCTATAGCTTCGATTTTTCCTATTGAAGCCGTTTTCAAAACTATGTTTGCTGTATCACCTCCGATTAATATGAATGTTTTGTAAAAATCGTAAGACATTAATTTAGTAGAGATAATAGATAGAAATTTATGTAGTCTTTTGGAAGTGAAGCTTTTATTTTTCGTTCCTAAAGATGGTTGTTTGTTTTGTTTGATGGCAATATTTGTTTTCGAGTAAATCGAATCTTCAATAATACTACACACACGTTTATATTCTTTATTAAAAGAAGTATCTAATTGAAGGGCATCTGTATCTATTGTGATATTCGATATTTTTTTTAAGTCTGATAATTTAGTGAAGTGCGTTTTTGTTGTTTGGTGGTAACTTAAGCTAATTAAGGCAAATGGATTTTGCTGAATATTAACCTTTGGTGGTTTATAAGGCCGAACTGCAATTGATTCTGATATAGATTTAGTTAAGCCTGCTGATCCTACTAATAGGCACTTAGGGAAATATTTTTTTGTTGTATTGTAGATCTGATTTAAATCTTTTCTTGATAATGAGTCAAAGCAAATGATTTTCACATTTGACTCAATCATTGACTTTAGCCTTATATATAGGCTCTTTTCGTCTGTATCAATTTCTTTTTGAGTTACTAATCTTGTTTTTAAGCCTGATTGTATTTCTAGGGATTTTTCCGTTTGGTATCGTACATCTTTAGGTAGCTTAGAGTTGTTTTGAGTGTGGTCGATTGGGTTGCCTTCAGATTTGATTATTCCCATAGTTTGAATTCGTTTTAATTCGGGATATGGAAGGCAAACAAACGCATATGGGATATGGAATTTGCTTAGGATTGCATTAATTTCGAATCCAATATTACCTCTCCCAGTTGAATCTACTTTTTTAAAAGGATGTGAATTTTCAAAAAGCCATTTATATTCGGAAAATAACAAATCATACATCGATTCGATTTTTTTATTTGTTGAATTGCGGGTTTCAGTATTTAATACCACCACTTGGTTCATATTGCTGGCTAGGTCTTTTTTTATAACCTCAATATTTTTGGGTAACTCACAATACACTATAGTTTTGTACCCATTGGAGGAGAATGTACAACTTGAATCCAAAGCACCAGTTAAATCATCGGCGAGAATTACTATAGGAGAAGATATTTTATTAATGTGATTGGCCAAGATTTGATACTTATGAGGTTGATATAGGTTTATTAGTAATTATACGCCAATTGTTTGTTTTGAATATATGGTTTGATTTTTCAATTAATGCTCTGGTTAAATTTGGTTACTGAAGTATTGACTACGGTATATTAATCAAATATAATTTTCTTTTCATTTAAACGTTTCGGGAATTGTTTTTTGAGTTCACAATTACCTTAAGACATATATCCATGCGTTTTGTACTTTAAAAATTTAATCGTGTAATGAATAGGCTTAGTTTTATATATGACGGTATAAGACTTGGCCTGACTTCGCATTAATGGTTAGATGATAATTTGGCCTTAATGTGGGTCAAGATAATAAGAGTTTACGGTGGATGCCTTGGAGCCAAAAGCCGAAGAAGGGCGCGGTAAGACTGCGATAAGCCTCGGTGAGCTGTCTGACAAGCTTAGCCGGGGATTCCCGAATTAGGAAACTTATTACGGGTTGTGCCGTAATATCCGCATAGCGGAAGGTAAGTGGGAGAACTGAAACATCTAAGTATCCCGAGGAAAAGAAATCTACCAGAGATTCCCTTAGTAGTGGCGAACGAAATGGGAAGAGCACAAACCGATATTGCTTAGTGGATTGAGGTCCTATGTAATGTCGGGGTTGTAACACTCGCCTGCCTGAACCTCAGATAAGGTAAGGAGTAAAAAATCTTTCATTTAGTTGAACGCATCTGGAAAGAACGACCATAGAAGGTGATAGTCCTGTAAGCGAAAAATGTTAGACTCCTGGCGATGTTGTTGAGTACCACGGGACACGTGAAATCCTGTGGGAAACTGGGGGGACCACCCTCCAATGCTAAATACTTTTGGCTACCGATAGTGAACAAGTACTGTGAGGGAAAGGTGAAAAGTACCCCGAGAGGGGAGTGAAATAGACCTGAAACCGTAAACTTACAAGCCGTGGGAGCCGATTTCGATCGGTGACCGCGTGCCTATTGAAGAATGAGCCGGCGAGTTAATTTAGGCAGCTAGGTTAAGAGATATAAGTCTTGGAGCCGTAGCGAAAGCGAGTCCGAATAGGGCGCGAGTTGGGCGAAGTTCAGCTTTCGATGAAGTTGATTTATGATTCAAGTTTTCATTTTCGGATGAGAGTGAGAAGAATTTTGATACAGATTCGCATGTTGGATTTCATTTATGCCTGATGTGTTGTCTGGATTAGACCCGAAACCAGGTGAGCTACCCATGGTCAGGTTGAAGCCTCGATAATATCGAGATGGAGGACCGAACCCGTGTACGGTGCAAAGTGCTGGGATGAACTGTGGGTAGGGGTGAAATGCCAAACGAACCTGGAAATAGCTGGTTCTCCGCGAAATGTATTTAGGTACAGCGTTAATAAAGTCTTGGGGAGGTAGGGCACTGGATGGGCTAGGGGGCATTAGCTTACCAAACTCAACCAAACCACGAATGCCTCAAGATAATTATTGGCAGTGAGACAGTGGGGGATAAGCTCCATTGTCGAGAGGGAAACAGCCCAGATCGCAGGCTAAGGTCCCTAAGTATGTGCTAAGTGTGAAAGGAAGTGGGAATACTAAAACAGCTAGTAGGTTGGCTTAGAAGCAGCCATCCTTTAAAGAGTGCGTAACAGCTCACTAGTCGAGGATTCTCGCGCCGAAAATGTAACGGGGCTAAAGCACATCACCGAAGCCGCGGGACTTTCGTTTTAACGGAAGTCGGTAGGGGAGCGTTGCTAGCGCGTTGAAGTCAGACTGTGAGGTCTGGTGGAGTGCTGGGAAGTGAGAATGCCGGCATGAGTAGCGACAATCCTGGTGAGAATCCAGGACACCGAAAGCATAAGGTTTCCTACGCAATGCTGATCAGCGTAGGGTAAGTCGGGCCTAAGCCGTAGCGTATAGCGAAGGCGATGGACAGCAGGTCAAAATTCCTGCACCGCAGACATAGCGTTTTAAAGCAGAGGGGGGACACGGAAAGATAGGCGGAGCGCACCCATCGGACATGGTGCGTCGGGCCCTGAAGGCCAAGCTGGGATAGGCAAATCCGTTCCAGCGTGATGAGCTGAGGGGGTTGGAAACTCCAGGGCTTATGCCCGGGGGAATTCCGTTGATTCTATGCCGTCGAGAAAATCCTCGTTGCAAGTTGTTTCAGCGTCCGTACCGCAAACCGACACAGGTATGTAGGGGTAAGTGTCCCCAGGTGAACGAGAGAACCCTCGTTAAGGAATTCGACAAGTTGACCCCGTAACTTAGGGATAAGGGGTGCCCGTGGGGTGAAGGCTGCTAGCCAGCCGGATGCCTTAGCGGGCGACACTAAACAGGCTCAGGCGACTGTTTATCAAAAACACAGGTCTCTGCTAAACCGAAAGGTGATGTATAGGGGCTGACACCTGCCCAGTGCCGGAAGGTTAAGGGGATGGGTTCGTTCGCTTGCGAACAAAGCTCAGAACCGAAGCCCCGGTGAACGGCGGCCGTAACTATAACGGTCCTAAGGTAGCGAAATCCCTTGTCGGGTAAGTTCCGACCCGCACGAATGGCGTAACGATCTGAGCGTTGTCTCAACGAAGGACTCGGTGAAATTGCAGGACCGGTAAAGATGCCGGTTACCCGCTGCAGGACAAAAAGACCCCGTGGAGCTTTACTGTAGCTTGGCAGTGGACTAGGGTTATGAATGTGTAGGATAGGCGGGAGACTATGAAGCTTTGACGCCAGTCGAGGCTGAGTCGACCTTGAAATACCGCTCTTTTATGATTTTGGCCCTAACCCGATTTAATCGGGGACCCTGTCAGGTGGGCAGTTTGACTGGGGCGGGCGCCTCCTAAAGAGTAACGGAGGCGTCCAAAGGTTCCCTCAGGGTGA
>VFGY01000022.1 GCA_009392195.1 SAR202 cluster bacterium
ATGAGCTTAGATCAATCTGGGGACAAAGCTGAGCAATTAATTACTATAAATCTCCTAAACTCCATAGAATTCCCCGTGTTAAAATTGTAAAAGCTTCAGGGATGTCAAATACGTTAGCTGTATGTCCTAGGGATGTATAAAAAACTTTCCCTTTTCCATATCTCTTTTTCCATACTGCAGGGAGTGTCGCTCCTTTGATCCAGGGAGCATGTTCATCACTAAATGTGGTGGTAGCAAGTACTTCATTTAATGGGTCAACATGCATGTAATATTGTTCGGACTTAACTTTAAAATCACCTAGTCCTTTTGTAATGGGGTCGTTATGATCAATAATATTAACCTCATAATCAATAATATTTCCTGGGTGGGCCACCCATTGTCCACCAACCATGAACTGATATTCAGTATTTTGGCGAAATGCATCTGCTAAACCACCATGCCATCCAGCTATTGAGACACCATCTTCCTTTACAGCTTTTAAAAGGCCGGCTTCTTGCTCTTTGGTTATAGTGGACATTGTATAAATTTGGATTATGAGATCTATAGAGCTCATTAGCTTTGTATCTAGATAGGAATCAAGAGAAGGGGAAACAGTGACTTTATATCCTTTACTTTTTAACCATGGTACAAGTAAATCTCGACATTTTTCAGGTTCATGTCCTTCCCATCCACCATATACGAAAAGAATAGATTTTGGTTTAGAAGAAGAATTTTCAATCGGATCATCTGCAAACACAGATTGCTGACAAACAAATAATGAAACTATACAGATAGCAAGTTTTGATTTAATGAATACAGGACAATTATTTTTCTTTGGAAACATAGTTAACTCACCCATCTCATTTAATTTCTAGTTCTGTTGAATTAAAAGTATAATCATTCCAAATTGATTCTAATTCATTAACTTCTAATTTTCTTACAATCATTTGTCCTCCAGATGAAATAAATTTTATTGACGTTTCCATCTCATCGTCTCGTGTTTTCGGAATATAACAGGATGAGATGGCTATTCTTCCATCGTTGCCAAAAATTTCATAGGATGTTCTATCGATAAGTATTTGGAGTTTAATTCTATTATTAATTGGTTTTAAAGGTCTTGTATTTTGTTTGTATTGACGTTGGGATTTTTGATAGACGGTTAGAACAGTATCAGACACAAAATATTTTATTATAAGATCATCAAGTTCAATGCCAAAAGTTTTTACATCTCTAGGCTCTATTTCAAGAATTATTTCAAAGGCATCAGATTTTAACGAACCAATGGGATTATCTTGTTCACTTACTACTTCGTCTATTACAGAACGTCTTTTTAGTCGTATCTTTTCAATTTCTCTCACTGGATTTGAGCATAGACGAATACCTTCTTCAAATGTTGTTAAAGATAGTTCTCTTGGAAAACTCATTTGTTGATTAAAAGGCATTCCTGGATATTCTCCTCCGGCCATCCACCCAATCTGAATTGTACGGCCATCTTCATTAGGAATATTCCTAAAAGTTTGAGCAGCTGCAAAGTTGTCACCATAATCTAATCTATGTTTATGGTTTTGCTCTGGAAGGAATCTGTAGCCATTAAACTCACCAATCCAATACCCAATTCGTTTACCAGGATTATCATGGATAACCCACTTAGTATTATTAGCATTACCATCAACTGGAAGTGGGAAAAAATCAGGACACTCATGAAAACCATTTTCACCGTTGAATCGACTCATATATTCCCAATTTTTTAGATTAGGTGAAGAGTAAAATGCTAGTCCACCATTTTCGAAAAGTACCATAACCCATTTTTTATGAGGTTCATACCAAAATACGCTGGGATCTCTTTGGTGATCATTGTACTTTGCTTCAATTACAGGATTTCCTTCATATGCATGCCATGTTCGTCCACGATCATTACTATAATGAATATTCTGTGTTTCATCAAAGGTTCCAGTTATGGTTTCATTAATAGTATGTACGATAACCATAGGGGGATCTTCACCCGTTTGAAAGCCAGTTGTATTATTATAATCAATTACAGCGGTTCCAGTATACACCCAATCACCATTAGCATGATTTTTTTGAGTTATTGAAGGTCCAATATGTTCCCAATGCACTAAATCGCGACTTATAGCGTGGAACCAGTTAATATTACCCCAGTCATTACCCTTAGAATTCCATATATGGTGCATATGGTATTCTCCTTTGTAATAAACTAGTCCTTCTACATCACCAAGAGAATTAATCGGTGCAGTATAATGGAATTGTGGCCTGAATTTTTCTGAAAATAACGGATCAACTTTTAGAGTATTTTGTGAAAAACATCCCATGCTTACAATCATTAAGATGAATACAATAGTAAAATTTTTTATGGTATTATTCCTTTATTTTTGAAGTTGATGTAGAAGTTGTTCTCTCCAAGATTGATAATAGTGATCATATTGTTCACAAAGAGTACCATCAGGGATATACTTTTTTATTATTTTTAGATTCTTAAATGTATCATTTAAACTTGCATAGAAACCAGTTCCAAATGCTGCTCCCCGAGCAGCTCCTTGTGAACCATCAGTATTATAAATTTCAAGTGGTGTATTGCAGACATTGGTAAATATTTCACAAAATAAAGGACTTAAAAAAAGATTATTTTTACCCACGCGGATTATTTTAGGTTCTAGATTAAGATCATTTAAAATATCAAGACCATAACGAAAAGCATTTCCAATTCCTTCTTGTACCGCTCTGATTAGATGAGCTTTATTATGTCTGTTGAAATCTAATCCGGAAATATTGGAACCTATATTGATGTTATTCAACATTCTTTCGGCGCCATTGCCAAATGGATGAATATTGATTCCGCCTGAACCAATAGGTACTTGAGAAGCAAGAGAATTCATTCTATCATAAGATATATCATTTCTGAAAACAGAGTTTTTCAGCCAGCTATTGAGTCGCCCAGCACCATTTATACATAAGAGTATGCCATAAGTTGGATTGCTGGAATCATAATTGACATGCGCAAAGGTATTTACTCTTAAACTTTGATCTGCAATTGGCTCCTTTGAGACACCATAAATTACTCCTGATGTTCCAGCGGTAGCGGCAAACTCACCAAGATTGAGCGCATTTAGAGAAAAAGCATTATTTGGCTGATCTCCCGAACGGTAGGTAACTGGAATACCAGATGGAAGCCCCAGAACTTTTGCTACAGAAGATTTAAGTTTTCCTTGAAAACCAAAGGTTTCTACAAGATCTGGGATTAAAGATTGTTTAAATCCACAGTGTTCCATCAATTCATTAGATAGAGATTTTTTCTGGAAATTCCAAAAAATACCCTCTGATAATCCAGGTACAGTTGTTGTTATTTGTTCCGTGAGTTTAAAGGCTATATAATCTCCAGGGAGCATAATTTTTTCAATTCTTGAAAAAATAGAGGGCTCATTATCTTTGACCCATTTTAGTTTTGAGAGAGTAAAGTTTCCAGGAACATTGAGATAATTTCTACAGCAGTGTTCTAATCCAATATCATTTAACAGGCTTTCACCGCTAGAAACAGCTCTGCTATCACACCAAATTATTGAGGGATAAATTAATTCTTGATTACTGTCAAGCATTACGAGACCATGCATTTGATAAGAAATCCCAATAGAGGTTATCTCATAATTTGAACTTTGGCATTGCTTAATAACCGATTGAGTTGCTAAAATTAAGTTTTCCCACCAAATATTTGGATCCTGTTCAGCCCAACCTATTGCTGGAGCGATAATATCCATTTCAGTTTTCGGAAAAAAATCTGAAGCAATAGCCATTCCACTTTCAAGATCAAGTAGCGATGCTTTAACAGAAGAGCTTCCTATATCGTACCCGATAGAATAATATGTTGACATTATACCCCGTTTATTTTTATTTAAGCAAGTACCACATTTTTTTCATATGCTAAATATAGAACACATATTAATTCTAAGTACCATCAGTACTTTGAATCAACTTACCTTTTGCTATAATTTAAGCAGTAGGTTTGGAATCAACGAGAATAGGTTGTAAGGTCATTTTTGTTGAGGAGTATTGCACTATTAATAAACTAACTTAATTATTTGAGGTGGAAAAAATAGATGGCTTTAAATATTACAATAGGGGAAAAAGAGTATTTTGTTGGTGTTGATCGAATTCCATTTGAAGGTATAGAATCAGATAACCCTTTAGCATTTCGCTATTATGATGCAGACAAAGTTGTAGGTGGTAAAACTTTGGAGGAGCATCTCCGGTTCGCTATTGCATATTGGCATAGTTTCGGATCAAGTGGAGCGGATCCTTTTGGTGTTGATACGAAAGAATACCCTTGGTTAGTTGATTCTGACCCTATAAAACGTTCTGTAGAGAAGATGGATGCAGCTTTTGAATTTATTACTAAACTAGGTGTTCCTTTTTATTGCTTTCACGATTTTGATATAGTAGTTGAAGAAGAATCTTTAATCAAAAGTGAACAGGCTTTATCAAAAATGGTAGACTATGCTGCAGAAAAACAAAAGGAGTCAGGAGTAAAATTGCTTTGGGGGACAGCCAATTTATTCTCAAATCCTAGATATATGAATGGTGCAGCTACTAACCCAGATTTTGCTGTCGTAGCCTTTGCTGGAGCACAAGTAAAAAATGCTATTGATGCAACAGTAAGGCTAGATGGGGAAAATTATGTTTTTTGGGGAGGTCGAGAAGGATACATGTCTCTTTTAAATACTAATATGAAAAAAGAAATTGATCATTTGGCAATGTTTCTTTCTAAAGCTCGTGATTATGGTAGAGCAAATGGTTTTAATGGCACTTTTCTTATAGAACCTAAGCCAATGGAGCCAATGAAACATCAATATGATTTTGATGCAGCAACAGTTATATCTTTTCTTAGAGAGTATGATCTTATGGATGACTTCAAACTGAATATTGAAGTCAATCATGCTACTTTAGCACAACATACCTTTCAACATGAATTGCAAGTTGCCACAAATGCGGGTGTATTAGGAAGTATTGATGCTAATAGGGGAGATTATCAGAATGGCTGGGATACGGATCAGTTTCCAATTAATATCTATGAATTAGTCGAAGCTATGCTTGTCATTATTAGGAATGGTGGATTTAAATCGGGTGGGATTAATTTTGATGCTAAGACAAGGCGTAATTCAACTGATTTAGAAGATTTATTCATTGCCCATATCAGCGGAATGGATGCATTTGCTAGATCTTTAATTGTTGCTTATAGAGTTCTTAATGATTCCAATTTGAACTCATTACTTAATGATCGTTATAAAAGTTTTGATGATAGTCTGGGGAAGGAATTTGAGACAGGTACATTGGGTTTAAAAGAACTTCGGGAAGCTTCGATTAAAATTGGAGAGCCAAGAAAAATTAGTGGTAGACAAGAACTATTTGAATCAATTATCAATAATCTTATCTGAATTAGGTTTAGATATTTTGGAGTAAATATGAAAAGACAGATGATATTTATTTTGGGTCTATTATTGATCCAAATCATGAATTTTAGTTGTATTAAAGTTGATGGTATAACCTATAGAAGTAATATCGTTGATTTGCCCAAAGAAGTTACTAGAGATCGAACTCCTTGGGCCTTCAGAATTAATCTTGATGAGCGTCCCCGTAATCTAGTGCTAGCGCTACATAGGGATTTATGGGTTACATACGATACTGAAAATAGTGGCTTGCACAGAGTTTGGACTGGTGGGGTAAATTTTAATGGAATTATTTATAATAATGCTCATGGTGTTCAGCCTAACAGTATAGGGACGCCATATATAAAAGATGGACTAACAAATTCTCCTTGGAGACTTACATCTGATGAAGGTGTAGAACCTGCGACAGCTGAGTATGAAGGTTATATAATTAAAAACAATACTATTACTATTAGATATACAATTTTAATTAATAATGACTTTAAAACTGTTATAGAGGAAAGGCCAGAATTCATTCGAAATGCTGAAGGAAAATTAGGATTACACAGAGAATTTGAAATCTTTGATCTTCCCAATGGATATGAACTGTCATATTCAATAAGAGTAAATCATTTAGCCAGTCCAGAGGATATTCATACCAATGGTAAGCTGAGAATTGATAAAATGAAAACTAATACCTTTGAATGGGGTAGTAGTTTTAATCTTAATGGAGATCTTTTTCTAAAGAGGAATGGAAAAACATCTTTTCAGACATTCTTCCCAACGGGACTTTATAACCTTAATGAGAATATCCTTGCGGATAAAGACACTCCTGTTGCTACAACACCTATTAATGATTTAGAGATGAGTGGAAAGGATCTCATTGGTAGTCTTGGATGCGTTGCCTGTCATTATGTGGAGAAACCATTGCTTGGACCATCCTACAATGATGTTGCAAAGAAATATGATAATTCTGAAAAGAGCAAAAGATATCTAATTAAAAAAATTCAAAATGGTGGAAAGGGAGTTTGGGGTGAAAGGCTGATGCCTCCGCACCCACATATTAATGATAAAACAGCTTCAGAGATTGCTAATTTCATTCTTTCCTTAGACCAGCTTCCAGAAGGTGAATATTTACCTGGTGTTGCTATAGATTTTTTTGATATAGGAACAAAATTAGAAAGACAGCCAAAATTACTTCCTGGCCAAGATCCAAACGTTTCTCAAGTGTTTCCAGAGATATTATTTCAATCAGGGAATCCAGATATTGGGTGGGAAGACCAGGTTACAGATGACTTTTTACATTTTGAGAGAAATTTTATTATGAAGGTCTCGGGATATCTTCAAATCGAAGAGGAAGGAGATTATGAGTTTCGTTTTATAGCCGATAAGGGTGGGTCTCTAACAATTGATGAAGAAAAAATTGCTTATGTTAATAATATACCTTATACACCTTGGCAAGGAGGAGATTTATTAAGATTTAATGAATTCGCTAGCTATCTGGATAAGGAACCTGAAGTAGGAAAGCTTACTGGAGCAAAATTTTTAACAAAAGGTTTTCATAAGATAGATATTGATTATTACCAGAACCTCTTAACTATGGCTTTAATCCTTCAATGGAGGAAAAAAGGCGAAAAGAAATTTGAGTTTGTACCGAAATCAGCCCTTTTTCATGACCCAAGAGATATTAAACCAACATCACCGGGACTCAAGGAAATATATAAACTAGAAGCTCCAGGGCATAGGGGTGCTCTTGTTTCTGTCCATCCAAGTTTCGACCTTCTACCGGCAAGGCCTGCTAATTTTGAGCCAAGAGTAGGTGGTATGGATTTCTTACCAAATGGTGATCTAGCTGTAGCTACATGGGATGGAGAGGTTTTTATTGTATCTAATGTTTCATCGGGGGATCCATCAAGAATGTCTTTTAAGCAGATTGCGGAAGGGCTTTGTGAACCTCTAGGATTAGCCGTAGCTGATGGTGATATTTATGTTATGCAACGCTGGGAGTTGACAAAATTAGTTGATCAAGATGGTGATGGTATAACAGATTATTACCATTCCTTTAGTGATGATTGGTCCACAAGACCTGACTTTCATGCGTGGGGATTTGGCTTGACTTATAAAGATGGTTATTTCTATACCAATACAGGACCTTCTTTAGGTCCATATAATAAGAAACAAGCTCCTGATGCTGGAAAGACATTAAAAATATCAATTACGGATGGTTCTTTTCAAGCTATAGCACATGGTTATAAAGCACCTAATGGTATAGGTATTGGCTATGGTGGGGATATTTTTACTACTGATAATGAAGGGACGGAAGTTCCTACTAGTAAACTTGTGCATGTGGATATTGATAATCCTGAAGAATATCCCTTCTTTGGGAATTCTTATGTTTTAGGTAAAAAAGCAGATGGTTTAGAAATAAAACCTCCTGTTGTTTGGACTCCTCAAAATGAGATAGGAAACTCACCAAGTGAACCAGGAGTCTTGAATGTTGGTCCTTATAAAAACCAAATGATCATGGGAGATGCTAGACATGGTGGTCTGAAGCGTGTTTTTATTGAAGAAGTTGATGGACTTCTCCAAGGAGCATTATTTCGTTTTACACAGGGTCTCGAGGCTGGGATAAATAGATTCGTATGGGGACCAGATTCTTCTTTATATGTAGGAGGCGTTGGCGGCACAAATGATTTTACTTGGGAGGGTAAAAGGTTTGGTTTGGAGAAATTAACCTATAACGGTCAACCTGCCTTTGAAATGCTAGCAGTTAGAGCTAAAAGTAATGGTATGGAAATTGAGCTAACAGAATCATTGCGAGTTGGTGATGGTGCTGCACCTAATGATTATCTTGTACAGCAGTGGTGGTATGATATAGATACTGAGGGAGGTATCAAGCAAGAGCTCGAAAACCTAGTTGTAAAATCAGTCTCAATTTCATCTGATAGTCGAACAATTTTTCTTGAAATTGATGGTTTGAAACCTGACCGAGTTGTTTATATTAATTTTATATATCCAGTTTTAAGTGTAGATAACCAGCAGTTATGGTCCTCCGAAGTATGGTATACTTTAAATAATATTCCGTCATATAAGGGTGTAGTTGAGCCAACTAATTTTGTCAGGATAGACAATAATTTGTCAGAAGAAGAGCGTAAAGATGGCTGGGAACTCTTATTTGATGGAAAATCAATGTCAGGATGGAATGGAGTCCACAATAATAAAAGTTCTGATGGTTGGGAAATAATAGAGGGCCTTCTTAGTAGCTTGAAAGCTGGGAATGCGATTCTTACTGAATCAGTTTATGATAATTTTGAATTGGAGTTTCAGTGGAAGGTTGAGGAAGGATCGGATGGTGGTGTTTTCTTTCGCGTTCCAGGGTCAATTCCTATCGAAGAAATTCAACAAGCTTCTCCTGAAATGCAGATCATCGACGATCAAAATAATCCTGATGCTAGTGTCAGTCAAACTCATGTTACTGGGTCTGCCTATGACATTCTTCCGCCAACTTATCTTATTGCGAAACCAGCAGGAAATTTTAATCATTCTCGAATATTTGTTTCTGATAACCAGGTTCAGCATTGGATCAATGGTATAAAAATATTGGATTACAGCATTGGTGGTAAGATTTGGAAACAAGGTTTTGAAAATAGTTTATATCAGGACAACTCTAATTTTGGGCGCTCAAATAATGGCCATATTGTGATTGCGAATCAGAAAGGAAAAATCTGGCTTAAAAATATACGATTAAGAAACCTATAGCATAATAGAAAAAGCCTCTATGACTTTTTTGGTTAAGCACGTTTTTTCTATTCAAAACAAGTTGAAAGAATTCTAGCTGTATTGTTGTCCAGCTTTAATCATGATTTTTTTTAGACGTTTTATAATTATTAGCATTGTCACTCTTTCAACAGTATCAGCCCAATTTTATTTTGGAAGAAATAAAATACAATATCACTCTTTTGAATGGCATGTTCTAAATACAGAACATTTCGAAATATATTATTATAAAGAAGAAGAAGACCTTGCATCAACAGGAGCTTATTTTGCTGAAGAAGCTTATAGTGCCTTAGAAAAAAAATTCAATTTTAGTTTGATAGAAAAGGTGCCTTTAATTTTTTACAGTTCTCACTTGCATTTTCAGCAGACGAATACGGTTCCTTATAGATTACCAGAGGGCGTTGGAGGGTTCTTTGAATTTATCAAAGGGCGAGTTGTAATTCCTTATAAAGGTTCCACGCATCAGTTTAGGCATGTTATTTGGCATGAACTTGTTCATGTGTTTATGCATAATAAAATAGGCCAGATTCTACGGTTACATAATATATCAACATATCGATCCCCACCACTTTGGTTTGTTGAGGGATTGGCTGAATATTGGTCAGCTGGTTGGGACACTCAAACAGAAATGGTTATTCGAGATGCTTTAGCAAACGATTATCTTATGTCTCTACGAAGTCTAGACATGATGTCTTCGGGTTTCCTTCTATACAAGGAGGGACAAGCTTTCTTACGGTTTTTAAGTGAAACTTATGGTTCAGAGATATTATTGTTAATCATGGAATCTATTTGGAAGGATTCGGATTTCTATAGATTAATCGAGTTAGTTACGGGTAAATCCTTTAGTGAACTAAATGAAGAATGGGAGTATTATTATAAAAAGGATATTTACCCACTACTTAAAGAATCTGATAGTCCGGTTTCTTCATCAGTCAGATTAACAAAGCTGGGAATTAATTCATCTCCTGTCTACCATGATGGTGCAGACGAGAATGTAATTTTTCTTACAAATCGTATGGGATACTCGGATCTTTACACAAAAAATCTTAAGACTAATCATCCACCAATCTTGCTTCTTAAAGGTGAAAGAAACGCTGCGTTAGAGTCTCTCCATTTGCTTGAGACTGGTCTTGATGTAAATAATAATGGTGAACTAGTTTTTGTATCCAAATCGGGTCCCACTGATGTTTTGAATGTCCTTGACATTGAAAAAAGCGAAATAGTAAAAACAATTCGTCCTTCTGAGATCGTTTCTATATCTTCACCAGCTTGGGATCCTGATGGTACTAATATTGTTTTCTCAGGAATGAATTGGAGCGGTGACCAGGATATATATATTACACAGATTGAGAATGAAACCACCTATTCTCTGATGACTGACCATTTTTCAGATAGAGATCCTGAATTTTCTCCAGATGGTCAAACTATTGTATTTAGCTCTGATAGAAATCAGTATGGGAAAGAAGGTGCTTTTAATCTTTTCTTTTATAATTTGCAAGATTCAACTATACAGCAACAAACATTTGGTAAGTTTCATGATACTTCTCCTAGCTGGTCTTCATACGGAAACGGAAGGATTGTATTCACCTCTGATAGAGATGGCACATACAACCTTTGGATATTAGAACCTGCATCTTCAAATAACGAATGGAAAAATAGGTTAAAACAATTAACAAAAAAAATGACCGGTGCAATGCATGCTGAATGGAGTGGAAAAGATGATAAAGACATACTTTTTACTGTATTTGAAAAATACCAATTTCAGATTCATCGTTTAGAAAATGTTGATAGTTTATATGCTAACTCCTCTTTCATAGTTGAGGAAGTCAAGAAAAGTTCTCAGTGGAAGAGACCAGCTCTTTTGTCCAAATTCGGGAGAAAATCTCCTCAATATAGAAAAAAGTTCTCTCTAGATATTGCCCAAACAGCAATTGCTTATGATGGAGTATTTGGTTTCCTTGGCGGAGCTCAGCTTTCTGTCTCAGATCTGCTTGGTAACGAATATTATAATATTCTTTTATTTAATACGGCTGAAACTTCCTCTCAAGTTTTGGATAGAACCAATATTGCAATTACGAAAGTTGATTTATCTAGGAGACTGAATTTTGGCTATGGACTTTTTCATTTTGCTGGAGACTATTTCACTTATGGTCAAGGTTACTTATTTAGAAAACGTTTTGGTGGTCAGCTAGCAATTAGTTATCCATTATCAGTGTTTGAACGTTTTGAAACAACTCACAGTTTATGGGGTTCAAAACGGAAATATTACTCTAAAGGAGATAGTTTTAACGCATTTCTTGTTTCTAACTCTTTGTCTTATGTATTTGATAATTCAATGTGGGGACCTGTAGGTCCAATGGATGGTACAGCAATGAGATTTTCTTTTGGTCACACCATGCATCTTGTAAGTTCTCGTGTTTATAATACTACCTTTCTTGCTGATGTTCGCAAGTACTTTCGCACATCGATAAGAACACTTTATGCATTTCGTTTAATGACACGACTAAATTCAGGTGAGGACCTTTTTCGGTTTTTTGTAGGTGGAAGTTGGGGTCTGCGAGGATATCCTCGAACTGCTGTAGCTGGAACAAAATTTTTTCTAATTAACAATGAATTTCGATTTCCATTTGCTGATCAGTTAGCCATAAGATTCCGTACTTTCGATGTAGGCGTTTCCCCAGTGCGAGGGGCTGTATTTTTTGACATAGGTAATGCGTGGACGAACCAGTTAGAAGATATCCGAGGGAGTATCGGTTTTGGATTAAGGGGTCGTTTACTTGGTGCATTTGTTTTGAGATTAGATATTGGTAAGACTACAGATTTCAATAAACTTTCGAAATATCTTTTCACGCAGTTCTTTTTTGGCTGGAATTATTAAGAACTCTCAAATGAATCTTCGCCAACACTTATCAATATTATTCACAATTATTTTTATATCTTGTACTGGGGGTATAATGGTGGAGGACAGAGTGGGGTCATATGTCGACCACAATCTAGAGCCATCCATAAAAAGTGGATATAAGAATATAAAAAGCCTAAAGGAAGTATGGAGAAAACGATACATTTCTGGTATAAGCGAGAAAATTACTATCTCAAAAAATACAGCTATTATTTCTTTCCTTAACGGCGAAGTTGCATCAATTCGTATTGCAGATGGGACGCAAATTGGTCGCAGAAAAATGGGAAAGGGTCCTGCGATAGATCTCAAGCTAATGGGTGAAAATATATATTTTGCTCTGCCAAGGGAAAGAAAACAACTAAGATCGTATAATATACTTAAGGGCAATTTCAATTGGCGCCGTAGACTTGCAGGTGGTGCTAATGCTATTGCTTTAGATAGTCTTTATTTATTTGTCTCCACTAAAGATGGAATCATTACCCTAAATCAGACTAATGGCTCAACAGTTTGGGAAAAAAATGAAGTTCATACAATTGGCTCCAGTCTTTTATCTATAGGTACTCAATTAATTTATTCTGATCTTAGAGGGAATGTGATATGTCGAGATATTAGATCAGGTGATCTTTTTTGGAAAACATTAGTGTCCTCCTCTATCCTTTATGCTGAACCATTAGCTTTAGGAGAAATTTTTATTGGAACAACAGCGTCAGGGCTAGTATTTGCAATGAGTCTGATTGATGGAACAATTACTTGGGACAATTTCTTTTCAGAACCCATTTATACCTCTCCTATAATTAAGGATGACAAAGTCATTGTAGCATTGTCATCTGGAGAACTAAAAGCTCTTCAATTAAAGGATGGTCAAGAAATATGGACCTTTAAAACGGGACAACTCCTATCCCAACCCATATTAATAACTAATACACATTTTATTTTGACCACGACTCAAAGGGGTGATATCTATATCGTGGACACGCACAATGGAAATATAATTTGGCATCAAAAGATTGATGCAAGAATTATGGTAGAACCATCCTTATCAGATAATATTATACTCATTTCTGATGACCAAAAATATATTACCGCTTATGAAATTATTCCCACTGAAGAGACTGTCTCAAATTGAATCTAATCAAGAAAAAAGTCAGCTGTTGCCTTATTCAGAGCAAAAAGGATGTTCTGAGTAGTACAAGTGCGTATAAGTGTTTGAATATCATGTTCATGCCCATGGGCTGTTTTAGTATCAACAAAGAAAATTAAAATATCAATTTTACCTTCTAAAATATTATAGGCTATATGAATATCCCCTCCATCAGGTCCATGCCCTATGTTGCCGATTTCTAGGCCTGTTACATCTCGAATTCTCTTGGCGGTTCCTTCTGTTCCTAACAAACGGTAACTCTTTAATTTGTCTTTATGTTTCACACACCATTCAACAATGTCAAGCTTCATATGATCGTGTGCAACTAATCCTATGGTCTTCATAAAATAATAATCCTCCTAATTACTTAAGGTTGAGCTTTAATAAATAATTTAGGTAATTTTTCAATACTTCGGTGCTAGTTTAAAGAATTGTAATAAATGGTTCTATTTCTTCTTAATACATTAATTACTATATTGATTGATCAAGGAAGCGCCTATTATTTTTTATTTTCCTAAACTTACTATTTAATAATTATTATGTTATAGTTATAGGAATTGAAAAAGAAGACAAAGCAATTCTCAAGTAACATAAGTTGGATCTTGTATGGCGGGGTAATAGATAGAGTTAAATAAGCAATAACTTAAGGTTTACAGTAAGATTCAAAGGATCTTCTTTTTCCCTTAAGAAAACCTTAAGAACTATTAATTTCCAACAGTGTTTTTTTTATCTTTATGCAAGGAATAATTTTGTGACAATTTTTCAAAACCGCCATCTAGGACTTAATAAAGAGGATATATCCTCAATGTTAGAAACTTTAGGTGACTATAATATAGAGACGCTTATGGATAAAGTATTTCCTGATTCAATCCGTTGGTCTCAATCATTAAAGGATCCAAAAGTATTAACCGAAACAGAGGCTTTAAAAACTCTTGCAAAAATAGCTGATAAAAACTCCCCTGGACGTTGTTTTATAGGTCAAGGATTTTATGATACAGTGACTCCATCAGTTATTCAAAGAAATGTTATGGAAAACCCAGCTTGGTATACAGCGTATACTCCCTATCAAAGTGAAATATCTCAAGGACGGTTAGAAGCTTTATTGAATTATCAAACTTGTGTTAGCGATTTGACAGCTTTGCCAGTAGCTAATGCATCTCTTCTTGATGAAGCTACGGCAGCTGCTGAAGCAATGACAATGTTCAAGCGTGCAAATAGAAACGGTTCAGTCTTTCTTGTTTCAGAAGATTGTCACCCTCAAACTATTGCTGTGATTTTAGGTAGGGCTGATCCGTTGGGAATTCAGGTAAAAGTAGAATCTCATAATCATTTTATTTTTGATGAATCAGTATTTGGTGCTCTTATCCAGTATCCTAATACTATTGGGGCCATACACGACTATGCTCAGCTATGCAAGCTAGCACACGATAGCGGTGTTTTCATATGTGTCGCTACAGATCTAATGGCATTGACATTACTTAAACCACCAGGTGAATTTGGTGCTGATGTTGCAATTGGAAATAGTCAGAGATTTGGGGTTCCTTTAGGATATGGAGGACCTCATGCGGCTTTTTTTGCAACTACTGACCAATTCAAACGTCTAATTCCTGGTAGAATTATCGGTGTTACAATGGATGCTGAAGGTAATCATGGACTGCGCATGGCACTCCAAACCAGAGAGCAACATATACGACGCGATAAGGCAACGTCAAATATTTGTACAGCCCAAGTGTTACTAGCTATCATGTCTGGGATGTATGCAGTATATCATGGCTCAAAGGGTCTTAAAAAAATTGCCGAAAGGATTCACAATCTAACGCATAGTGTTTATTTGTCACTTAAAAATATAGGAGCCGAAATTTTAGAAGAACCATTATTTGATACAGTACACTTTAAACCATTACAAGGATGGCAGGAAAAAGCTGAAAGACATAATATTTCAGTACGTCAATTTAAAAATGGAATGGTTGGTATTTCTATTGATGAAACAACCACACATGAAGATTTAGTAGTGCTTTTAGATTGTTTCGGTGCAAAACTTCAAACTATTTCACAGCATTCGTTAGGTAAATTTTTACGAGAGTCACCTTTTATGGAGCACTCTGTTTTTGAGTCTTACCAAACTGAAACAGAACTATTACGATACATAAAACATCTTGAAAAAAAAGATTTTTCTCTAGCTGATGGTATGATTCCACTTGGTTCATGTACCATGAAATTAAATGCAACAACTCAAATGAAATCCCTTTCTCTTCCTGGTTTTGCTAAACTTCATCCTTTTATTCACAAGTCTAAGGCTATGGGCTATATTTCTCTTATGGATGATTTAAAATCATGGCTATGTTCTATCACGGGCTTTCATGATATATCATTCCAACCTAATTCTGGTGCTCAAGGTGAATATGCTGGCCTTATGGTAATAAGAGCTCACCATCGTGCTCAGGGCCAATTCCAGCGGAAAATTTGTCTAATTCCTTCTTCAGCTCATGGAACTAATCCCGCTAGTGCTATTATGGCTGGCATGGAAGTGGTTGTTGTGGATTGCGATGATAAGGGGAATGTTAATTTGTCAGACCTTATATCAAAAGCTAAAGAAGCGAAAAATCAACTTGCCGCTTGCATGATAACTTATCCATCTACTCATGGCGTTTTTGAAAAAGATATTCGAGAAATTTGTGATACGATACATTCCCATGGGGGTTTAGTATATCTTGATGGGGCTAATATGAATGCGATGGTTGGACTAAGTCGTCCGGCTGATTTTGGGGCGGATGTTTGCCACCTTAATCTTCACAAAACATTTGCAATTCCTCATGGTGGAGGAGGCCCTGGAATGGGTCCAATTGGAGTTGCCAAAGAATTGGCAAAATATCTACCAGGGCATCCGGAGGAAAATAGTGGTAGTGTGGAATCTATTCATGCTATATCGGCAGCACCTTACGGAAGTGCATCTATCCTTACTATCTCTTGGGCTTATATGGCTTTATTGGGAGCAAAAGGTCTTACTGATGCAACAAAAATAGCAATATTGAATGCAAACTATCTTGCAAAAAAATTGGAGGATCACTATTCCATTCTTTTTAGAGGTAATGCAGGATTGGTTGCTCATGAATTTATTTTAGATTTACGAGAGTTTAGGAAGAATGCTGGTATTACTGAAGAGGATTTGGCAAAACGTCTAATAGATTTTGGTTTTCATGCTCCTACAATGAGTTGGCCAGTTCCAGGTACAATGATGGTAGAACCAACGGAAAGTGAATCAAAAAAGGAATTAGATCGTTTTGTAGAAGCAATGATTGCAATACGCAGGGAAATAGATGCTATTATAGCTGAAAAAATAGATAAAAAAAATAATCCATTAAAAAATGCACCTCATACTATAACCATGGTGACGGATGATCAATGGAAGCATTCATACACTAGAGAACAGGCCGTCTTCCCTGTACCGAGTTTAAAAGAGAAAAAATTTTGGCCAACAGTAGCTCGGATAGATAATGCATTTGGTGATCGCAATTTAGTTTGCACTTGCCCACCATTGGCAATATATAAGGAGAACTCCGACTAATCTAGCGTTGTGTATGGAACAGACTTTTTATTATATAATAATTGGGGCACTAATTATAGAGTATTTGCTTTCAACTATTAGTGCCATTTTAAATATTAAAAATATTACTAAGGAATTACCCTCTCAATTCACAGATGTGTATGATCAAGAAAAATATGCTAGATCCCAAGCCTATTTGAAAGCAAAAACTCACTTTGGACTATTATCATCAACTTTTGGTCTGTTTTTAATTATAGTGGTTATTCACTTAGGGCTATTTGGCCATCTTGATGAATTGGTTCGTAACCAAACTGATAGCCCAATATTTGCTGGCCTTCTATTTTTTGGTATCATTTTTGTTATTAATGATGTAATTACTATTCCTTTCTCTATTTACAACACGTTTGTTATAGAACAAAAATTTGAGTTCAATAAGACTACTCCTAAAACTTATGTTATAGATAAATTAAAGGGCTACCTTCTAACAATAGTATTAGGAGGAATTGTTTTAGGGGCGATTTTATTCTTTTTTGATTATTATGGCCCAAATGGTTGGTGGATAGCATGGCTTGCGATTGCACTGTTTATGGTTGCCATTCAACCTTTGTTTGTGCACATTATTGCTCCTATGTTCAACAAATTTACTCCACTAGAAGCAGGTGAGCTTCGTTCAGCAATTGAAGCTTATGCTGAAAAGGTAAAATTTCCACTTTCTCGCATAGACGTTATGGATGGAAGTCGACGTTCTTCCCATTCAAATGCTTATTTTAGTGGTTTTGGAAAGAGTAAACGTGTGGCATTGTTTGATACCTTATTAATGAAACATAATACGGAAGAAATTGTATCTGTGGTAGCGCATGAGGTTGGGCATTATAAAAAAAAACACATTATTTTTGGAACAACAATTAGTGTTCTAGAAACCGGGATAATGTTATTTGTTTTTAAATTTATTATGAGTGATCCAGATTTGTTTTTTGTATTTGGGGTGGAGCAGGTATCAGTTTACGCTGGAATGATTTTCTTTGGTCTCCTTTATGCTCCTGTTAATCTAATAACCTCAATTTTTTCTTCTGCTATCAGCAGAAGGAATGAGTATCAAGCTGATCGTTATGCTTTCGAAACCACAGGTAATCAACAGGCGTTAATAAGTATGTTAAAAGGTCTCGCAGCTAACAATCTGTCCCATCTGACACCTCATCCATTCACTGTTTTTCTCTCTTATAGCCACCCGCCTGTAACTAAGCGGATTGAAGCAATAAAAGCGTAGCGCTATCTTAACAAGCTGGTCTAGCCTTTTTAAATAATCTACTGGAAACTTTTGTAGGGAATAAATGAAAAAGCTAAAAACTCTATACTCAATATTTCTACTCTTTTATTTAAATATCTTTGCTTGTATGGGGGAGAAGGATGAACAATTAAAAGAATTGATTATTGAAGATTTAATAATTGGCAATGGGAAAGAAGCAAAATATAATAGTGAAATTAAGGTGGATTATACAGGTTGGTTGGAGGATGGAACTGAGTTTGACTCATCTCTTAAGGCGGGTCGAACTCCACTTTTAATAACTTTAGGAATAGGGCAGGTCATACAAGGGTGGGATCAAGGAATACCGGGGATGAAGGCTGGTGGTACACGGAAGCTAACAATACCTCCCCATTTAGGTTATGGGAACCGTTCTGTTGGCTCTATTCCACCTAACTCAACTCTTATTTTTGAAGTCAATCTTCTAGAAGTAAAATAGGAATATTCAGTGAAAAGAGTTCTATATAAGGATAGCACCAATATGAGAGAAAACAATATATCGCGAAGAGATATGTTAAAAATCGCAGTGGGTGCTAGCGCAAGCATTACCACTGGTATGGTTGCTATTCCTATCGGCACTTTTCAAGCTAAGTCACTTATCACACGTACTATCCCATCAACAGGAGAAAAAATTCCTGTAGTAGGAATAGGTACAGCCCGCCGATATGATATAAACTCATTTCCTGAAAAACGGAAGCAATTAAAAAAAGTTCTAAAAGAGTTTATTACAATAGGAGGAAAGGTAATTGATACTGCACCATCTTATGGTTCAGCTGAAGAGGTAGTAGGAGATATCATAAACAAGCTAAAAAAAAGGGAAGAATTCTTTATTGCTACAAAAGTCAGGAAGGAAAATATTAATTCGGGTATTCATGAGGTAGAAGAATCGTTTAAAAAGCTCCAAACAAAAAAGATCGATTTATTTCAAATCCACAATTTGGTTGGTTTAAATGTTATGTTGCCAATTATTCATGAAATGAAACAAGCTGGCCGAATTAGTTATGTAGGTATTAGCACTTCTTTTAATTGGCAATATCCTGAGTTTATTGACACTATCAAAAAAGAAGATCTTGATTTTATTCAAGTAAACTATTCCTTGGCCTCAAGGCAAGCAGCAAAAACAATTTTTCCTATTGCTCAAGATAGAGGAATAGCCGTGTTGGTCAACGTACCTTTTAATAGAGGAAAGCTATTTTCAAAGGTAAATCATCAATCACTTCCTGATTGGGCGGGAGAAATTGATATTTATAGTTGGGCACAGTTTTTTCTCAAATACATCCTTTCTCATAGAGCTGTAACATGTGTTATTCCAGGGACAGCAAAATTACAGTATTTGCTAGATAATATGGGTGCAGCGCAAGGCCAAATGCCTAACAGTGAAATGCGAACACAGATGAAAAGGTATTTTGATGGTCTTATGTAAGGATAGATTGGCATATCTAAAGCGGTAGTGTTATAGTGCGGCACTTATTAAAGGGAAAAATATTAACTATCTTTATTGCTGTTATGCTGTTAGAGAATTGTGTGACTAAAGAGGAGAGCAGATCAGTTCTTTTGTCATCAATTCCAGCAGTCTCCTCGCCAACACTAGATGAAGTGCGTGCAGTAAAATTAGTAGAACTATCTCTTAAATGTGTAGAACAGAAATTTCCTTACAAAATTGGATACAGATTTAATAGTTCGGAATGGATCAAGCCTCACTATAAGGTGACGCCATCTTTTTATGGATGTTGGGATTGGCATTCAGCTGTACATGGACATTGGACGATGACAAAAATCCTAAAAATGTTTCCTAATATATCTGTAGGTGACAGTATTCGGAAGAAACTGCGATTAAATTTAAGTGAGGAACGTCTTGATGCTGAATTTCGGTTTTTTTCAGAAAATGATTTTACTAAAAGTTTTGAGCGCACTTATGGTTGGGCATGGCTATTGAAGTTATATAGTGAGCTAGTAACATGGGATGATCCCGATGGACAGCAATGGGCTAGTAATATGCGTCCTTTAGCAAGGTTGCTTTCACAAAGAACTGTTGCTTATTTACAAGTATTATCATCTCCACTCCGATCTGGAACTCATGCCAACTCTGCATTCTCTTTTTCTCTTATGTATGATTATGCAATTATAACTGGCGATACATTGTTATTTTCAAGCCTAGCAAATTTTGGCAATCGTTATTTTGCTAAAGATAGTGATTGTCCGACTGCATACGAGCCATCGGGTACTGATTTTCTTTCTCCATGTCTTGCAGAGGCTGAAGCTATGAGTAAATTTATGGAAAATGATAAATTCTTATCATGGTTTGATAAATTTCTTCCGCCCCTATCTGATGATAGATTCAAATCTCTAAGGTCTCCACCGTTGGTATTAGATTTAAAAGATCCAGGTATTGGCCATCTTATTGGTCTCATGTTTCACAGAGCTTGGTCTATGAATCAATTATGGTTTGTATTACCTCTGAATGATGATCGTCGGGAAATATTTTCCCGGTTAGCAGCAATGCATGCGAACGAGGCCTATAGAATTATGTTTGACAGCGGATATGGAGGTGAGCACTGGCTTGCAACTTTTGCTGTGTATATGATGTCAGAGTATAGTCGACTTAATAGTTATAAAAGAGTAGAATAAAGGAAAAGTTTGATGAAACATCTTATTATAAGTACTGGCCTTAGAAATAAAGGGAATAGTTGGACAATGGCGAATCATCTTCGTATGTGTCTTGAAAAGAATGAACAAGATACGGAGCTTTTAGAGCTTAGTAATTATGATATGCCATTTTGTGGAGAGGGAGCTTATCTAGATCATCCTACAACCAAATTGTTTGAAGAGAAGGTTGAGTGGGCTGATGGTCTCGTCATATCAACACCAGTATATAATTATAATGTAAATGCTGTAGCTAAAAACTTTATTGAACTCACGGGGAAAGCATGGAAGAATAAAACAGTTGGATTTTTATGCGCGGCCGGAGGTGAAAAAAGTTATATGTCCATTCTGGGTTTAGCAAATTCTCTTATGCTTGATTTCCGATGTGTTATCATTCCTCGGTTTGTCTATGCCTCCGGAAGGGTTTTTAATAGAGGGTCTATAATGGATGATACTGTGAAAAAAAGGATTGATGGACTTTCCATTGAAATGATTCGTTTTACCACAAATTTAAACAGCGGATAGAGTTTTCTTTATTTTTCTTTTTATATACGCCTTTTGTATTATATAATTGTTTGGTGTTTATATGGGTTTTACGTGGCGGAGCTGTGCCAAAGAATTGTTTAACTAATTAGAATAATAATTATTCATATTGACATGGATAGTTTTTTTGTGGCAGTAGAGCGATTGAAAAATCCGGCGCTAAATGGATTGCCTGTTGTGGTTGGAGGTGATCCAAAAGTAGGTCGTACTATAGTTCTATCAGCTTCCTATGAAGCTCGGAAGTTTGGAATATATTCGGCTATGCCTATGAGGCTTGCGGTATATTCCTGTTCGGATTTGATTGTAGTATCTCCAGATTTTGATATATATAAATATTACCAAAAAAAAATTCAGAAAGTTCTTCAAACTTTTTCACCAATTATAGAAATGACATCTATCGATGAAGGTTATATAGATTTATCGGGTACTGCGAGGATTTGGGGTTCGCCTATGGAAGCTGGGGAGCGACTTCGTTGGGCTATTAAACAAGCCACGCAGCTTGACTGTACAGTTGGTATTGCATCTACCAAAATAATAGCGAAGATTGCATCCCAAGATGCTAAGCCAAGTGGAATGTTATGGATTCCACTTGGCTCAGAGAGAATATTTCTTGCTCCGCTTTCTATTGAACGTATTCCTGGCGTAGGGAAAAAAATGGTCAGGTTATTAAAAAACTTAGGATTGGAACGTATTCACCAGATTGCATCAACAGGTGAGTTGTTGATGGCTGCTACCTTAGGACCTAAGGGTGGATGGCTTTGGCGTTTTTCTATAGGTGGTGAGAAACAGACCTCTTTTAAAGTGCGGCAACGCAAATCTTTTAGTAAAGAGATTACTTTTGAATCTGACACTACAGATTTAACATATTTGCTGGCTGTATTCCATATGTTGATTGAACAAGTTTGCTATAAACTGAGGAAAGAAAAAAAAATGGCGAAAAGAATAGAAGTAAAAATAAGATATGAAGATTTCCGAACTATTAATCGCTCTATTACTCTTATACAATTTGAAAATAGAGATTTTGCTTTTTTCATCAAGGGAAAGAAGTTGCTTCTTTCAGCTATTGATCGCCAATTAGGAATTCGTCTTATTGGGGTAAAACTTTCTCAGTTTATTGACACTGTATATCAGACAAAGCTATTTAAGGAAGAAAAACAACTTAAAGAATATACTAGAGCAGTAGCAATAGATTGTATACGAAAACGGTTTGGTTTTAATGCGGTATTTATAGCGGAGTCACTTTACCTGACATCAAAAGAATAAAGAAAGCTTTTAATTTTCATTAGGTTAGGTTTAATTATATTATTGATATAAAAATTACCTACTAGTACTTATAGCGGTAAAAAAAATATGCGGATAAATTTTGTAAGAAAGTAGCATGCGGGTATAAGAAAATAAAGAAAGGTTAATCTAATGCAAAAAGGAAGTGTAAATCGTGTTATGCTGGTAGGTCATTTGGGTGGAGATCCTGAAAGTCGCTATACTCAATCGGGCACCGCTGTAGCAAATTTTAATGTGGCTACAAACGAAAGTAGAAAAAACGCTGAAGGGAACTATCAGGATCATACGGAATGGCATCGGTGTGTATTGTTTGGGAAGCCGGCTGAAACTGCTGTGCAGTATTTGAAAAAAGGTCAGATGGTATATATAGAAGGTCGCTTGAGAACTCGCTCTTGGGAAGATAAAGATGGGAACAAGCGGTCAACTACGGAAATTCAAGGTGATATGTTTACCATGCTTGGCAGACGTGCTGATAATGCTAGTGGAAATTCACCGGCAACTCCAGATAGTGATAGTGATGATGACTTGCCATTTTAAATAAAAAATCTTAGATAAAGAATTTTGATAAAATTTTTATATACTCTTTCAGTCGTTTAATAGTTATACGCTTTATATGCGCTATTTGCCATTAGTTGTTTGTAAAAGCCATTATTCTTTTATGAAAGGTATTCACTCTATACCAGAATTAGTAGAATTTGCTGTGCAACACAATTTAGAGTCTCTTTGTTTAGCTGATGAAGAGGGTCTTTATGGTGCGGTAGAATTTTTTACTAGTTGTCAAGAGGCTGGCATTAAACCTCTAATTGGAGTTGAATTGGCTGAAAGTAGCCATGTTGTCATAGTGATTGCTAGGAATGAAGAAGGTTATAAGAACCTGTCAAAAATTATTACAGATGTTCAAGTCAATAAGGTTAAGCTAATGAATGCTCTTAAGCCTGAAGATAACAATCTACTTATTTTGTGTAATGACTCATTTTTATTATCACAATGGAAAAAAAATGAGAATATAGGATCAGTTTATCTTGCTCCCATTGTATCCGATGCTAAAGCACTACAATCTTTATTAATATTTATATCTCGTTGGACCGATATTTTACACCGATTTCCAGCCATACCCATTGTAAAGCTAAATGTTTTTTCGAAGAATGAATTAATTCTTTATAAGTTAATACGGACGATTGCACAACACCGAACTTTAGAATCATTCCAAAGTGAAGAAGCTATTGTCTTTACAGATTTTTCAGGACCGTATCTTCCCTTTAAGCCTATTGTTTCATCAGAGGAAGTAGCTAAGATGTGTTCTTTTGAATTTGATTTTTCTCAATACTTTTTCCCGCATTTTGTTATTCCAGAGACTTAAATTTTTCAAGGATGTAATGGATCCCTCATAAATTATTTAATTATATTCCATAAATTAGTTATATGCTTATACCATTAATTTTGCAATGACCATGGATAGTAAAGATAGGCTCATTCTGAATATTCTTCAAAAGGATGGTCGAATGACTGCTAGTGATGTATCTGAAAAGGTCGATCTCTCTGTTCCAGCGGTGACGGAAAGGATTCGGAAGCTTTCAGATTCGGGAGTTATTAAAGAATTCCGTGCTATTGTGAATGCAAAAAAGATTGGTTATGATGTAACAGCTTATATCCTAATGGATATGTCATCATCAGGTAATTATGTGGATGTTATTGACCATGCTCAAATTAATGACCAAGTACTTGAATGTCATTCTATTACGGGGGAAGGTTCCCATATACTGAAGGTACGTGCGCAAGACACTTCATCGCTTGAAGTTTTATTAAGAGAGATTCAGGGCTGGCCAGGGGTTATTCGTACCCATACTATGATTGTTATGTCCACATTTAAAGAAGCTACCCGCTTGGAAATTTGATTGTTCAAACTGATTATGAAATAATTATTGTAGGTGCCGGCGTAATTGGCCTCGCAGTGGCAAGGGCACTTGCTATAGAAGAAAAGCGGTCGGTTCTTATTATAGAAAAAGAGATGGGGTTTGGCCAAGGAACCTCTAGTCGTAATAGCGAGGTAATCCATTCTGGTATTTACTATCCTTCTAATTCTATTAAGGCAAAATATTGTCTTAATGGACGAGCTAAACTCTATGAGTTTTGTCGACGAAATAATGTGTGGTATAAGAATTGTGGTAAATTAGTAGTAGCACAAATAGGTCAAGAGAGTCAATTAACGTCGCTTTTTGAACAAGCTCAGGCAAATGATGTGCCAGATGTGCATATTGTAGACCGGCTTGGAGTGAGTAAACTAGAACCAACGGTCTCAGCTGAGTCTGCTATGTTTGTCGGATGTACGGGCATTGTTTCAGCGCATGAATTGATGTCTGCTTATCATCGTATTGCAACACAAGCTGATCATGACATATTGCTAAGATCAACTGTTGTTGGTGTTGAGCCTAAAGGTGATGCTTATCTTTTAGAAGTGAAAGGTTCTGATGATATAAATTATACTGTTACAGGTAGATGGATAGTAAACGCCGCAGGATTGTACAGTGATAAAATTGCTCAATTTCTATGGGGAAATAATAATATTATCCGCCCTAGTTTAAGTTATTCTAAGGGATCATATTTTAAGCTTTCTACTAAGTGGCGTCATAGCGTTAGGCATCTTATTTATCCATTACCAGATAAGGAAAAGGATTCTTTAGGTATTCATCTTAGTTTTGATCAGGCAGGAAATATGAAACTAGGTCCAGATGCTACATGGATGCAAAATTATTCTGAGGACTATGATGTAAATTCCGATAATCTTAATGCTTTTTACCTTGCCGCAAAAAGGTACTTACCTTCGTTGGAATCTATTGATTTAAGCCCGGACTATTCTGGCATTCGTCCTAAGTTAATGACTGGACCTAATGAGCCTTCCGATTTTTATATTAGGCATGAACCAGATTATCCTGGATGGATTAACCTTATTGGAATTGATTCTCCAGGTCTTACATCGTCTTTAGCTATAGGTGAGGATGTGGCACGATGGATTACGAATGAATCTTCTTAAATTGAAATATTTAAAAAAAATCTTTTTTTACCTAATTATTTATTTTGCTTATTATGTTTAAATTAATATTTTAAGGCAGGCTCATCGTTTAAGTTAAGTGGTATAAAGTAAATAAATCTGCTGAATTAGGCGCTGATATGCATTATTATATTTAAAACTATTTTAAAGGAGGTTGCGAGATGAGTGTGAAGGCAAAATTAGAATATATATGGCTTGATGGATATAAGCCAACGCAGAGCCTTAGAAGTAAAACAAGAATCGAAGGAGATTTTTCAGGAAAATTAGAAGATTGTCCAATATGGTCATTTGATGGTAGCTCTACAGAACAAGCAGCTGGCAATGATTCTGATTGTATTTTAAAGCCCGTGGCAATTTTTCCTGATCCAGATAGGCGTGAAGGATATTTAGTTATGACCGAAGTTTTAAATGCAGATGGCACACCGCATGAATCGAATGGTCGCGCCACTATTGATGAAGATGATGATGATTTTTGGTTCGGTTTTGAACAAGAATACTTTCTATGGGATGCAGAAACTAATCTTCCTCTTGGTTTTCCAGCTAATGCCTACCCTGGGCCTCAGGGTCCTTATTACTGTAGTGTTGGTGCAAAAAATACTTTTGGTAGAGAGATAATTGAAGATCATCTCGATCAATGCTTAGATGCAGGTTTGAATGTTGAAGGAATCAATGCTGAAGTTGCAACTGGCCAATGGGAGTACCAGATTTTTGCTAAAGGAGCACGACAAGCTGGAGATGAAACATGGGTTTCCAGATATCTCGCAGAGAGAAATGCAGAGAAATATGGAATAGCAATTAATTGGCATCCAAAACCAATTAAAGGTGATTGGAACGGTTCTGGAATGCATGTGAATTTTTCTGATTCAACAATGAGAACATGTGGTGATGAGTCGGTTTTCACTAAAATCTGTGAAGCTTTTGGCCAAAATATCAAAAAACATATTAGTGTATATGGTGCTGATAATGATCAACGGCTGACAGGGGCTCACGAAACAGAATCCATAGATACATTTTCATTTGGAGTCTCTGACAGAGGTGCCTCTATCCGTATACCTGTTGGTACTATTGATGATGGATGGAAAGGAAGACTTGAAGATAGAAGACCAGCATCCAATGGTGATCCTTATAAAATTGCTGCAGCTGTAATTAGTACAACAAAATCAGCTTATTAAGATAGCTAGTCTGGCTTTTCTACATTTAAGAAATAAAATTTTGTTGCTGTCAAAATATAGGTGATAGCGATAGAACTTATTTAATATGCTTATACGACTTAGGGTTAAGAACTATGCTTTAATAGAAGATATGGACATCAGTTTTGGTGGTGGTCTTAATATTCTTACTGGACAGACTGGTGCTGGCAAATCTATACTAATTGGTTCTTTAAATCTTATCCTTGGCGAAAAAGCTTCTTCAGAGATGGTGAGAAGCGGTGAAGAAGAAGCTTTTGTAGAAGCTAGTTTTGATGTTATAGGTAATATTCCTAAACAACTTAATTCATATGTATGTGCTGGTGAACCGATCCTTTTAAAGCGTCAGGTTATAAGAGGTGGTCGAAGTTATGCTTTTATTAATGATCACCAGGTAACCATAGGAAAATTAAAACTAGTCGGTGAAATTTTGGTAGACCTTTTAGGTCAGCATCATCATCAGTCACTTTTAAATGTGGATAACCATTGTCATCTATTAGATCATTTTGCTATGGATGGAGAGATTCTTCAAAAATACACAGAAAAATTTGAGGAACTAAAAAAGCATGGGAATTTATTAGAATCAGTTATAAATGCTGATGCGCTTACAAAAGAACGAAAGGCACTATATCGTTTTCAACTGCAAGAGATTAATGCAGCTAAACTACAGCCCGAAGAAGAAAAAAGTTTAGAGAAACAAGTTATTGTGCTTAAGAATGCTCAGCAACTTAGAGATACGGCAGAACAAATTAGTTATTCACTTTCTGAAGATGAGGAATCAGTACTCAATCGTTTACGGGGAATGTTAAAAGCATTCGAATCAATCGCACAATTAGATAGTAGCCTTAAAGAAAAAGCTCTACAGTGGAAAGAATCAATTTATTCTCTAGAAGATATTGCACTAGATTTATCACGGTATGGAGATGGAATTAATACTGATCCGGAAGAGTTTGCTAGGTTAGATGAGCGACTTCACTTATATCGTGACTTTTCTAAAAAGTATGGACCGGGATATGATAAAATCATGGAGTACCGAAATAAGATTTCTGAACAACTAAGTAATCTTGAGAATCGAGATCAAAAAATTCAAGAGATAGTTGAAAAGATTAAATTACTTAAAAAGGATGTATATGATTTAGGAAAAAAAATCTCAACTAAACGGAGAATTGGGGCTAGTTCACTGAAAAAGAAAATTGAAGCTGAGTTAAAACACTTAGGGATGGAGGGTACTCAGTTTAATGTAGAGTTCACATCAGTTATCAGTAGCTCTGGGGTAGAAGTGATGGATGGGGATGACTCTTGCCTAGCAGGAACTTTTGGACTTGAGGGGGTTGAATTTGTTATTTCACCTAATCCTGGTGAACCTTTAAAGGCTTTAGTAAAAATCGCTTCGGGTGGAGAAATATCGCGTATAATGTTAGCTCTTAAAACCGTATTAGCTAAAATAGATGCGATCTCTTTGCTGGTATTTGATGAAATTGATGCAGGCATTGGCGGCGATATTGCTAATCTTATCGGAAAAAAATTGAAGGATCTTACTCAAAACCACCAAGTTATTTGTATTACTCACCTTCATCAGATTGCATCCTTTGCGGATCAACACTTTCAGGTACGTAAAGGTGAAAGACATGGTAGGACAATAACGGAAGTGAAGAAACTTACTCAAGAAGAACGTGTTGCTGAAATAGCTCGGATGATTTCAGGAGAAGAGATAACAGACCTTACGATTGAACATGCTAGGCAGTTCTTGCAAGGTACAGCTGAAGCTTAACTCCACAGTTAATTTTATTTATGTAATTTATATACACTCTTATTTAGTATAACCTTATTTCTCCATATTTTTAATATGTTTAATCTGTTTCAGATTCCAGTTGTCTGCACTGTACGGGGTAGAAAACCAAGCATCTAGAATTTTCTTTAGTATTTTATTGTTAGTTGTATTCAGACTTAGCGCAAGAACATTAGCATGATTCCAGATGCGAGCACCTTTCGCAGTTTCAGCATCACAGCATAGAGCCGCACGAACACCTTTGATTTTATTTGCTGCTATAGATGCACCAGTACCTGTCCAGCACATAACAATAGCTTCATCAACTATTCCTCTAGGGACAAGACTTGCGGCCTGTTTTGTGATGACAGGCCAGTCTACGGTTTCACTACCTTTTGGTCCAAAGTAAGTGACATTGTGATTACGTTTGTTAAGCTCATTAATTAGTTCCTTTACAAGAGGAGTTCTCTCATCTGTACTAACAGCGATGTTCATGGTATAAATTAAATAAAGGAGATATAGGTAATACAACAACTTTCACTTGATAAACGTTATAGTCAATCGGCTGATCATTTAGTGAGTATTTGTCATCAATTATTAGGGGATAAATATAATCCGATAACAACCAATATTTTGAAAAGATTGACCTATGAATTAGAGGTTATATTAAAGATGGGTTATGCAGACTATTTTCTTGTTGTGTGGGATATTATTCAATGGGCTAATAAACAGGGTATACCTACTGTTGGACGTGGCTCGGTCTCGGGTAGTATAGTGTCGTATGTATTAGGTCTGACTCCTGTAGATCCTATTAAGTACAAACTGTTGTTTGAGCGTTTTCTTAACCCAGCTCGTAGAGAACTGCCAGATATTGATATTGATGTATGTTGGAAGCGTCGAGATGAGGTAATTCAATATATATATAATCGTTATGGCAATAATAAAGTGGCTATGATTTCTACATTTAATACTTATCGTCATAAAAGTGCGATATGGGATGTAGCACGAGCTATGGGTATACCTTCGGAAGAGATTAATAAATTAATAAGTATGTCTATGGAACAATATGAAAATATTAGAAATGAGAAATATAACTCACAGTATAGAAGAATTGTTAATCTAGCAAAGTATCTAGAAGGACGGCCAAGACATATGGGAACCCATTGTGGGGGCATTATTATCTCACCAAACTATATTACAGACCATGTTCCACTTCAACAATCCATCAAGGGTCCTGTTGTGACACAGTTTGATATGCATAGTATTAAAAAAATAGGTTTGGTAAAAATTGATATTTTAGGTCAACGTTCTTTAACAGTAATCGCAGAAGTAGCTGATACTATACAAAACAAATACAATATTCACTTGGATCGTTATATAATGTCAGATATAGATGAAAAAACGGCTAAACTAATTCGGAATGGAGATACCATAGGTGTCTTCCAAATTGAATCACCGGGCATACGAAGTCTTTTGAAAAAACTGCAGGTTGACACTTTTGAAATGATTATTGTAGCTAGCTCTGTTATTCGCCCAGGTCCTGCGGATTCGGGAATGCTCCGGCATTTTATAGAGCGTCATCATAGAAAAAAAGATATGAATATAGGGCACAAATCTTTAATGGAATTATTAAAGGACACCTATGGTATTATGGTTTATCAGGAAGATGTAATCAAAACTGCTGAAGTGATAGCAGGGTGGAGTTTGCATGAATCCGATGAACTAAGACGATCAATGAGTGGTAAGGAAAAGAAAGAGACATTTGCGAAACATCGAGCTCGTTTTATACGAGATGCAGTGAAGAGGGGAGTAAGCGTAGAAGAGACGATAGAAATATGGAGGCAGATGGAAACTTTTTCTGGTTATGCATTTTGTAAAGCACACGCAGCATCCTATGCTACACTTTCAGTACAATCTGCATGGTTAAAAGCACACTTTCCAGCAGAATTTATGGCGGCTGTTATATCTAACCATGGAGGTTTTTATAATGCTTCTTGCTATGTTGAAGAAGTGCGTCGCCATGGGATTGTTATTCTGCCTCCTGATGTTAATATGGCAAAACCTCATTGTATAGCAGAGGATATAAAGGCAAATTCAGTTCTGCATAAAAAGAATAGAAGTGATAAATTTGTAGGAGTACGGATTGGTCTTCTGCAAGTAAAGGGATTAACACGCATAACACTTAAAAAACTATTAGGAAAACGTAAAGAACGTCCTTTTGAGTCTTTAGAGGATTTTTGTATTCGTGCGAAACCAAATTTTGGAGAAGTGGAAAGGTTGATCCGATGCGGTAGTTTTGATACATTTGGCTACACTCGTCCACAACACCTTTGGAGACTCAAACTATTCTATAATAAAATCAAAACTAATGATGATGACTTATTTGCTAGTATAGTAAAGTATTCTTTACCTATTCCTCGTGTAGATTATCCTATTGAAAAAAAATTACGAGATGAATTGGAATTTATGGGGCTAACATTGGAGAAACATCCATTATGGATTTGGAAAAAAGCAATTCAATTTTATATAAATCAATTTGGCAAATTTGTTCATGCAAAGGACTTACATCGTTACACAGGTAAAAAAGTAAAACTAGTGGCATGGATAATTTCTACAAATAGAACAAAAACTAAAAAGGGAGAGCCCATGCTGTTTGTATCTTGTGAAGATCTTACTGCTACGTATGAAGCAATATTATTTCCTGTTGCATATCGTAAGTTTGGAAGGTTGATTAAAAGGCAAGGGCCATATATTATTGAGGGTATAGTTGAAAATGATTGCGGACACACACCATTGAGGGTGAAGAATATTATAATTATTCAAGATAAATGATATTAACTGTTGATATAGGAGGAACTTTAATAAAAACATTAGAGTGGCCATCGGAAAAAGTACGGTTTGCAATTAATTTTGATGAAATAAATTTTGAGAAAAAAAAATATGAACAAATCATTTTTACTGGTGGTGGAAGTCAACAAATTATTCGACAATATAAGCTTAAAAAAATTGTTCGGTCAACAAATGAATTACATGACTTGGGTCGAGGAGGAGCCTACCTAGCGAATTCAGAAGAATGTTATGTGTTAGGAGTAGGCACAGGAACGCCACTGGTAAAAATTATTAATGGTAAGATTAATCACATTATTGGAACAGGTCTTGGAGCAGGAACAATTTTGGGCCTTGGAAAACTATTCGCTAGTGATATATCAATTGAAAAGCTAAATGAACTAGGCGAAAAAGGAGATGCGAAAAAATTAAATATTACAGTAGGAGAAATTTATGAAAATTCAAAAGAGCTATCTTTGTCACCAAATCTAACGGCGGGAAACTTTGCCAAACTGAGTTCAGATATTAACATTGAGGATAAAATTGCTGGCTTGATGCAAATGGTAGCAGAATCATTAGGTACATTAGTAAATGTAGCATCAAATTCTAATAGTCTTATTGTAATAGTAGGGGGAGGTACTTTTTATCCACTATTTATAAGATTTTTGAGGAAGACGTTGGAGTTTTATGGGTTAAAAAGTGTTGTCCCTCAAAAGGCATTATATGCAAACTGTTATGGTGCACTATTTAATTTTGGTATAAAATGAAGTTTATTTATTTATATAGATTTGGAGTTAGAGGAAATTTTTGGAATTCATTAATTCCTGAACCATCAAAATTATCGGGTGGAAGTGTTATTACACCTGACTTGGATTTTTCTACAATAGACTCCTCTATCAAATGTTATAAAAATGAAATGATACAAACTCAAGAAAACGGCTTAGTCACTCATTAGATGTTCTTTGCATATCTATGGATAGTACAGATCATTAAATTCTTAAGGTTTAACTCATGAACAGAAAGAAAGTTTTGGTTATTTTTTCCGTTATTTTAATCGGATTCTCTACTATTTTCTTATTCTATTTGAAGTCTTCTCTTCCGCTATATGAAGGGGACTATAGGGTCCCAAACTTATCCGACACTGTAGAAGTTTTTTTTGACGAATATGCTGTCCCCCATGTTTTTGCGAAAAATGAATTGGATGCTTTTTTTACAGCAGGATACTTGATGGCTAGAGAAAGGCTTTTTCAAATGACAATCAATGCTGCTACAACAGAAGGAAAACTGTCTGAGTTATTTGGAGAAAGTCAATTAGAAAGTGATATCTTTTTAAGGACATGGGGAATACCGAGAACTGCAAAAAAATTAGTTGATATTTTAGAGCCTGAATCAAAAGCTATTCTAGAAACTTTTTGTAAAGGTGTTAATACATACATTAATGAAATAGGAGATTCTCTACCAATTGAATTCAAGTTGTTGCGCATTAAACCTTTCACTTGGGAACCAAAACATATTACGGGGTATGCGAGATTAATGGCTTATTCTTTATCTCAATCTTGGTATCCAGAAATGTTATTTGGTCAAGTGTCCTATATGTTAGGTGAAAAAAAAGCTTTGGAACTTTGGCCAATTGCTCCAGATGAGAAACCTCCTTTTTTGCCTCAAATATCAAGTGACCTATCAATTATTCATAATACATTAGCATCAGCAGATAGGAAAGTTCGGAATATACTTGGGACTGCAGGCGGAAGCCTTGGCTCTAATAGTTGGGTTATTGATGGTAAGTTTACTCGATCAGGGTACCCTATTCTTGCTAATGATCCTCATCTTGGTAATTCACAACCTTCTATTTGGTATGAAATGCACTTAGTAGGTGGCAGGTATGATGTAGCTGGCGCATTTTTTCCTGGGGTCCCCTTTGCTGTTATTGGACAAAATAAAAATGTCGCTTGGGGCTTTACTAATTTGATGGCTGATGATCTTGATTTTTATGTTGAAACTGTAGATGAAGATTATCCCAATAGTTATCTTTTTAATGGTATGTGGGAAAAGATGAAGATTCGGAAAGAAACCATAGATATAAAAGGTAGTACCTCCTATGAATTTATTGTAAGAGAAACACATCGTGGACCTATTATTTCCGATATTCACCCATTAGCTAAAAATGCTAAGCATGCGATCTCATTCCGATGGACAGGCAATGAATTAAGCAATGAAGTCAAAGCTTTTCTTGGATTCAATAGAATGCAGGATTGGCATGATTTTTCCCAAGCAACAAAGGATTATACAGTACCGGGGCAAAATATTATTTATGCTGATAAGCAAGGGAATATTGGTTGGCGTCCTGCAGCTCGGGTTCCTATTCGAAAGGGTGGATCAATGCTAGTTCCTTTACCTGGTGAAACAAATAAATATGATTGGAAAGGTTTTGTTGATTTTAAAAATATGCCCTATCTCTTCAATCCAGATGAGGGTATTATAATTACTGCAAATAATAGAACTATACCCAATGAATTTCCTTATTATGTTTCAGGATTATGGCATGAGAGATCAAGGTTTGATAGAATTAATGAATTACTATCAAATAGAGATAGTCTTGATATTATTGATATGGCTGAAATTCAAAATGATGTAAACTCACCTTTTGCTCGTTTCATAAAACCCTATTTGTTAAACGCTTTAATGAATGCGGACTTAAATAATGATAATTATAAACAAGCTATTTCTCATCTATCTCAATGGAATGGAGATTTTAATTCTCAATCTACTGGTGCTCTTATTTTTAGCATTACTTTAATTAAACTGCTGGAAAATATTTATTCAGATGAGATGGCATTATTAGGTGATGATTATTATAAATATTGGATTGGACCTGTTGGTGGAAAAGGTAATTGGGGAATTCCATTGAGGAACTTACGAGGCATTATGTTATTTGGTTTATCTTCTTGGATAGATGATATTAATACATCTAACCATGTAGAAACTCTTGAAGAAATAATTATTCTTTCCTTTAAAGAAGGTGTAATGGAACTAAAAGAAATCCTTGGCCCTTCAACTTTTGATTGGTGGTGGGGTAGGTTACATACTATTACTCATAATCATGCTGTTGGAGTTGCATCGCCTTTTTTAGATCGTGTGTTTAATTTTAATATTGGTCCTTTTGAAACAGATGGGTCAAGTACAACAATAAATAATGGTGAATATTCATTATCTTCACCTTTTAATAGAGTAGTAGGCCCTTCATTTAGAAGAATTGTTGATTTATCAAATATGAATAATACGAGTTTTATATTGCCAACAGGGCAATCAGGTTTGCCTACAAGTGCACATTATTCTGACCAAACTGAACTCTACAATTCTGGAGCTTATAGAAAAACTTTAATTGATGAAAAAATAATTAGGAATTCCCAATTCCGTAAGTTGACACTAATCCCCCAATAGAAATTTTGTTAGAAATAATTATTTTAACTTTACTTATTTTTACAATTTTTCTTATTAGGCACCTTGTCTTTTGGAGTCCAATCAATATTGATCATCTTTATTCCAATGGCCCACTATTAATGGGTCACCGTGGTTCTCCAATTGAAGCTCCAGAAAACACTCTTGAATCTTTTCGAACAGCTGTAGATCAAGGTGTCAAAGCAATAGAATTAGATGTTATGAGTACAGCTGATGGAATAGTAGTGTGTTCCCATAATCATGACCTTGAAAGAGAGACGAATGGTATGGGTTACATTCATAAAACCTACTATGAGAACCTAAAAACTATAGATGCAGGGGTTAAATTTCCTGCATTTGAGTGCTGTCATATTCCTAAGCTTAAAGATGTTATACTAGCTTTGCCTAATGATCTAATATTCAACATTGAGATCAAATCTTTAAGTTTATTTGATTTACATACTGTTGGAAGAGTTCTTAATCTGATTGCAGAATATGACCTTTATAAAAGAGTTTTAATTTCTAGCTTTAATCCTATGGTACTTTGGAAAGTAAAACGATTTAATAAAACAATACCTACAGCTTATTTATGGAGCGACGAAAATGTTCCTATCATACTAAAAAAGCCTCGATTTATTAACCTTGTTCATCCAGACATGCTTCATCCCAGTGCCCATTTAGTAGAAAAAAGAGTTTTTTTATTTGCTCAACGAAAAAAAATAAAAATTAATGTTTGGACTGTAAATAATCTTCCAGCTATGGAGTGGTTATTACAGCAAGGTGCGGACGGACTTATTTCAGACTTTCCAAAGTTAATGTTGAGAATAGGTCCTCAAAGCTAACTGCTTATAATCTGGTTGCACTTGTTAATTAATAATCTAACACTTTCATGTTTGAAAGCAATTTTGATAAGAATAATTTACTTAGATACTCATTATGAAAATTTCAAAAGATAAAATAATTGTTCGAGGTGCGCGCGAGCACAATCTAAAAAATATTCACGTTGAAATTCCTCGTAATGAATTCGTCGTTGTAACAGGGCTTTCTGGATCAGGTAAATCTTCTCTTGCTTTTGATACGATTTATGCTGAGGGGCAACGTCGTTATGTTGAATCTCTATCTGCATATGCTCGTCAGTTTTTAAGCTTAATGGAAAAACCCGATGTAGATTATATTGGCGGTTTATCACCTGCTATTTCTATTGAACAGAAAGCCTCTTCACGCAATCCACGATCAACAGTTGGTACTGTGACTGAAATACATGATTATTTACGTCTTTTATATGCTCGAACAGGGAGACCTCACTGTTGGAAATGTGGAGAACCAATTGTGAGGCAAACCGTTCAGCAGATTGTGGATACAGTGTTTAAATTTCCTAGTAATTCAAAACTTCAGGTTCTTTCTCCAATTATTAAAGGGAGAAAAGGTCAATTTAAAGAGGTATTAAGAGATATCAAAAAACAAGGATTTGTTCGGATTCGTATTGATGGTAAACTTCGCGATATTTCTGAAAAAATTATTCTTCACCGAAATAAAAAACACAATATTGATGTTGTAATTGATCGCATTATTCTTGGTGAAAGTGGAAAAGATCGCCTAACTGAATCAGTTGAACTAGCCTTAAAAATTGGATCTGGGCTCGTTATCATTAATGTATTAGGATCGCAAGAACATTTGTTTAGTGAACATTTTGCTTGTCCAAAATGTGAAGTAAATATGGAAGAATTATCGCCACGAATGTTTTCATTTAATTCCCCATATGGTGCCTGTAAAACTTGCGATGGCCTTGGATCAAGGATGGAAGTAGATCCTGAGTACCTAGTACCGAATAAGAAAAAATCTCTTATACAAGGTGCGATCATTCCTCTTGGTGAACAACCTAGAGGAAACTGGTATAGTGCAATCTTAAAAAGTCTTGCTTTATATTATGATTTTAAGTTCACAACTCCTTGGTATAAGTTACCAAAACGAGCAAAAGAAGTGCTTTTATGGGGTACAGGTAATGATAAAATTAAAATGGAATATAAATCAAAGCGATTCTCTGGCGAATATTCTGGCGGTTTTGAAGGTGTAATCTATAATCTTGAGCGACGTTATAAACAAACAACTTCATTAGGAATTCGAGAATGGATTGAAAAATTTATGAGTATGCGTTCATGCCCAGACTGTGATGGGGCTCGGTTAAGAAGGGAAAGCCTAGCTGTAACAGTGGGAAGTCTTAATATTGGTGAATTATCGAAAAAATCTATTAAAGATGCAGGTGAGTTTTTTAGGTCTTTGAGTTTTAATAAAAATGAGGGGATAGTAGCAAAGCAAGTTCTTAAGGAAGTTAAAGATAGGCTAAATTTCCTTGAGAATGTCGGGCTTGAATATTTGACCTTAGATAGATCTGCTGCGACACTTTCAGGAGGAGAAGCACAAAGGATTCGTCTTGCCACGCAGATTGGTTCACATCTTGTAGGTGTACTATATATTCTTGATGAACCGTCTATTGGTCTTCACCAAAGAGATAATAAACGATTGTTAGCAACTCTGGAACGGTTAAAAGATTTAGGGAATACGGTTATTGTTGTAGAGCATGATAGAGAAACAATTGAAAAAGCTGATTATATATTGGATATAGGTCCTGGCGCTGGAGAAAATGGTGGGAAAATTGTTTTTTCTGGTACCCCTGAAAAAATGATTAAATCAAAAAATTCAATTACAGGAAAATATCTTTCTGGAGTACGTGAAATAACAATTCCACAAAAGAGAAGATTGGGCTCAGATAAATATATTAATCTTTCAGGTGCTAAAGGGAATAATCTTCAAGATATAACTATCTCATTCCCTTTAGGTCGTCTAATATGCGTGACAGGGGTCTCTGGCTCTGGTAAAAGCACCCTAATTAATGAAACCCTTTTCCCAATATTATCTAGAGAATTACATCATTCTCGCAAGACTCCTTTATCATATAGCAATATTGAGGGACTTCTTTATCTTGATAAAGTTATTGATATTGATCAATCACCTATTGGAAGAACACCTCGTTCTAATCCAGCAACTTATACGGGTGTTTTTACTCATATAAGAGATTTGTTCACGAAAATTCCTGAATCTAAACTAAGGGGGTACAAGCCTGGTAGATTTTCATTTAATGTTAAAGGAGGACGTTGTGAAGCTTGCAAAGGTGATGGAATAATAAAAATTGAAATGCATTTTCTTCCAGATGTGTATATACAATGTGAGGAATGTGAAGGCTCTCGCTATAATAGGGAAACTCTTGAAATTTTATATAAGGGACAGACAATTGCTGATGTATTACAAATGAGTGTACAAGAAGCTCTCGAATTTTTTAAAAATATTCCTCAAGTTAAGCGAAGGCTTGAAACACTTAATGATGTGGGTCTTGGTTATATTCGTTTAGGACAACAAGCTACAACATTATCAGGCGGAGAGGCACAACGAATAAAGTTGGCATCTGAATTATCTCGAATTGGAACAGGTCGTACTCTTTATATTTTGGATGAGCCTACAACTGGTCTTCATTTTGAAGATATCAGAATGTTGTTACAAGTGCTTACAAGATTAGTTGACAAAGGTAATACCGTAATTGTGATTGAACATAACCTTGATGTTATTAAAACTTCTGATTGGATAATTGATCTTGGACCCGAAGGAGGAGATGGTGGTGGAAATATTGTTGGTGTTGGTACACCTGAACAGATAGTTAAAATAAAACAATCATACACAGGACAATTTTTAAAAAAAGTATTGGATGGGAAAATAAACAATGAAAAAGGATAATATTGCTGATATTACTATTAATACATTAAGATTTTTAGCTGCTGATGCAGTTCAACAGGCAAATGCTGGACATCCTGGATTGCCACTAGGTGCTGCACCCATGGCATACGTTCTTTGGAAAAAATTTCTAAAGCACAATCCTGCAAATACAGCCTGGTATGATCGTGATCGATTCGTGCTTTCAGCTGGTCACGGCTCAGCTTTACTATATGCATTGTTACATCTAGCAGGTTATGACCTTTCTTTAGATCAGTTAAGAAATTTTAGGCAGTGGGGAAGTAAAACTCCAGGGCACCCTGAGTTTGGTCATACGCCTGGAGTTGAGACTACAACTGGTCCCCTCGGACAAGGTTTTGCAAATGGTGTTGGTATGGCTATGGCTGAATGTTATTTAGCAAATAAATTTAATAAAAGTGGTTTTAATATTGTTGATCACAATACGTATGCTATTGTTTCAGATGGAGATCTTATGGAAGGGATATCATCGGAAGCTGCTTCTTTGGCGGGACATCTAGGTCTAGGAAAGTTGATTTATCTATATGATGATAATAGCATTACTATTGATGGTTCTACAGACCTTGCTTTTACTGAGGATGTTGAAAAGAGATTTTCAGCTTATAATTGGCAAGTTATTAGAGTTATAGATGGGAATGATGTCCATGAGATTGAAGGAGCTATTGTTCAAGCAAGAGAAGTTATCAACAAACCTTCGCTTATCATGATTAAAACGGAAATTGGTTATGGTAGTCCTAAACAAGGAACTTCTTCAGCGCATGGTGAACCTTTAGGAGAAGAGTCTTTGCTTGCTACAAAAGACACACTTAATTGGCCTAGCAAAGAGAAATTCCATGTTCCTGAAGAAGCTAGAGCTAACTTTGATGCTCGCAAACAAGGTGAAAATTCTGAAAAAAATTGGAATAATATTTTTAATGAATATTCTGAAGAACATCCAGAATTAGCGTCTAATTTCCAGCAGATAATTAATGGAGAAATGCCAGCGGATTGGGAATCTTCTTTGCCATATTTTTCCGTTAATGATGGTCCCGTAGCAACACGTGTTTCATCTGGTAATGTTCTCAATGCTCTTTCAGAAGTTGTGGATAATCTTGTTGGTGGATCAGCTGATTTAGAACCATCTAATAAGACCTTTCAAAAAAGTAAGCCGATATTTAAATCAGCAAAAAACCCTGGTCAAAACATTCATTTTGGTGTAAGAGAACATGCAATGGGTGGAATTGCTAATGGTTTGGCGCTTCATGGTGGGATTATTCCTTATGTTGCCACATTTCTCATTTTTTCAGATTATATGAAAGCTTCAATACGATTAGCTGCATTAATGCAAACTCGTGTTATATATATTTTTACTCATGATAGTTTGGGAGTTGGTGAAGATGGTCCAACTCACCAACCTATTGAACAATTAATGTCCTTACGGTTAATTCCAGGCTTGACGGTAATTAGACCTGCTGATGCAAATGAAACATCCGAGGCTTGGCGAATAGCATTATCAAAGGATGGTCCCGTTGCAATTATTCTTACCCGTCAGAATCTTCCTGTCATGCATAATATAGATCAAATTATTGAAGGAGTTCCGCGAGGAGCCTATATTGTGAGTGGAGATGATAATCCTCAGATCATATTGTTGGCAACAGGATCCGAAGTATCACTTGCTGAAAAAGCTAGGCAATCTCTTTTTCAGGAAAATATCAAATCTCGAGTAGTATCAATGCCATCTAGAGAACTTTTTTCAAGCCAATCAGAAGAATATAGAAATACAGTTTTAACACCTGGCATTCCAGTAGTAACTGTTGAAGCTGGAGTAAGTTTGGGTTGGCATAGCTATCTTAGTAGTGGAGGTAAAGTAATTGGTATTGACCAGTTTGGTGCATCAGCTTCTGGAGAATTCCTTATGGAAAAGTTTGGATTAGAGGTAAAAAATGTTGTTAGGATTGTTAAAGAAATTCTAAAATAATTTATAAGAAAATCAATTATGAAATCCCTCACACAGTTAAACAGTGAGTATCAATATTGGGAGATTATAAAAGATCTTGTTGATCAATGTATCGATTTCATGCTCAACTTTAGCCAGAGTGGTCATCCTGGTGGCTCAAGATCAAAAGTTCATGCAATAATATCGACCCTTCTTTCTGGTGTGATGAGATGGGATATCAGAGATCCTGGAAAAAGATTTGGGGATAGATTTATTTTGGTTGCGGGGCATACAAATCCTGTTGTCTATGCTACTCTTGCAGTATTTAATGAAGCCATGCGAATCAAGTATGATCAGACAGGTGATGATTGTTACCTAGGTAGCTTGGCAGAAGAGGATACTCTTGTATGGGAAGATTTGTTAACACTTCGTCGGCATGGAGGGTTGCCGGGTCACGCAGAAATGGCTGGGAAAACACTATTTTTAAAATTCAATACAGGACCATCAGGTCATGGATCCCCAGCTGCTGTTGGAGAGGCACTTGCACACAAATTAGCAGGGAGTGAGGAAGTAAAGGTTTTTGCATTTGAGGGTGAAGGTGGATTGACAACTGGTGCTAGTCATGAGGCAAGGCAATCTGCATATGGTTTAGGCCTAGGGAATTTAATTTATTTTGTAGATTGGAATGATCACGGTATTGACTCTAGGCCCTATAGTGATGTTGTCTATGGGAGCCCATCGGACTGGTTTTTATCATATGGCTGGAAAGTAGAAGGGACAGATCAAGGTGAGGATTGGGAATCCATTATGCAAGCCTATAATGCGTTATTCTCAAGTGATGACCCTAACACACCAAAAATTATTTGGACAAAGAATAGGAAAGGTAGAGGTTATGGTGTTTTTGATGCAGAAAGCCATGGCCTGCCACATAAGAGCAACTCCAAACTTTTCTGGAAAACAAAGACAAAATTTGCAGAAAAATATAATGTCGATTTCCAAGGTTTTGGGGAGCCGGTCCCAGTAAGCGAATTAGATTTTAAGGAGCAATCCGAGATCAATTTGAAAACGGTCATGAGTGTACTAGAGAACAATCAACCTCTTATTGATTATATTGCTACTAGGTTAGTAGAATTAGGAGATTCTGTTCCTAAAGATATTAAGTCAAGTCGATTTAATGGGGCAAACCCTATGTGTGATAAAACTATTACTAATTATTTATCATATCCAGCTGAATTGTTTTTGCCTCCAGGTGAGCGAGCCCCAAATCGATTAGCATTAGGAAAATTTGGTTCTTGGTTAAATAGTTATGTTAATGAAAAATATGGAAGGCCACTTGTCATTGCAGCTTCGGCAGATCTTGCGGGCTCTACAAATATTTCCGGTTTTGGAAAGGGATGGAAAAACCACCCAGACTTCGGCTTTTATGATAGAAAACAAAATCTTAACGGGACTATTTTGCCACAGGCAATTACAGAATTTGCTAATGCGGGTCTTCTTGCTGGTCTCGCTACAGTTAATTTCCATAATAATTCATACAATGAATTTGATGGATTTATTGGCGCTTGTTCCACTTATGGATCTTTTTCTTATTTAAAATATGGACCAATGAGACTCTTTAGTCAAATTGCTCAAGATTCCGATTTGAAAGTAGGAAAATTATTGTGGATAGCGGGTCACACTGGTCCCGAAACTGCCGAAGATGCGAGAACTCACTTTGGAATTTTTTCTCCAGGTGTTACACAACTTTTCCCTGATGGACATATTTTGAACCTTCATCCTTGGGAATATAATGAAGTTGCGCCTGCGATTGGTGCTGCATTAGGTACTAATATTCCCATAATTGCATTACATCTTACGAGACCATCAATAGAGATTCCTGACCGAGAAGCCTTCGGTATTGCTTCGCACTTTGATGCTGGGAAAGGTGCATATCTAATTCGAGATTTTGATAAAACAGCTGACCGCCAAGGGACTGTAATTATTAGAGGGACAAGTTGTACTGCAAACCTAATGCAACTACTAAATCACATTAATGATAAAGGGCCAAATGTTAAAATTGTTGCGGCAATTTCATGGGGTCTTTTCCAGCTTCAAGCAAGGAAATATCGCCAATCTATTCTTTCTGACAGGGATATGCATGATGCTATGGTAATTACAAATTCCGGATTAAAATTAATGCATAACTGGATTGCTAATTCTGTAGTAAAAGAATATTCTTTGTCATCTGATTGGGATAATCGTTGGCGTACAGGAGGGCGTTTAGATGAAATTGTTGAAGAAGCACATTTATCATGTTCATGGCTAAAACATGGAATTGAGCGTTTTGCATCTGAAAGAAAGAATCGACTTGATTGTCTTAGAAATATTCTTCCAAAAGAATAAACAGACTTCAATTGCAATCGCTCAAACCTATTGTTAAATTCCGTATTGGTGTTACGATTCAAACAATACGCAAGCCTAGCTTGAATGTATTCTTCATTTATGACTGACTCTCAAATAACAACTCCTGCTCCTCAAGAGGAGGATTTGGTACATGATCAGACTCTTAGACCGATAAGTTTCAATGAATTTGTGGGGCAATCAGATTTAGTAGAAAACCTCAAGTTATATATAGAAGCATCTAGTAAAAGAGGAGATGCTCTTGACCATGTTTTATTGTTTGGTCCTCCTGGGCTCGGTAAAACAACCCTTGCTCATATTATTTCAAAAGAAATGAGTGTTAGTTTGAAACAAACTTCTGGCCCAGTCCTGGAACGAGCTTCTGATCTTGCAGGATTATTAACAAACCTTCGAAATAGAGATGTGCTTTTTATTGATGAAGTTCATCGAATCAACAAAATTGTAGAAGAATATCTTTATTCTGCAATGGAAGATTACGGTATCGACATTCTTATTGATAAAGGTCCAAGCGCTCGTAGTGTTAGACTTAATCTTGAGCCATTTACTCTTATAGGAGCAACTACACGTCTTGGTAGTCTTACATCTCCTATGCGGGATCGTTTTGGAGTAGTGTTAAGAGTAGATTTTTATAATGATACTGATTTAGTAAAAATTATTATGAGATCAGCGAAAATACTTGATGTACAAATTGATAAAGCTGGTGCAATAGAATTGGCATCGCGCTCTCGTGGTACTCCTAGAGTTGCTAATAGGATTCTTCGAAGGACACGAGATTATGCTGAAGTCAAAGCAGACGGTAAAATTACAAAGGATGTAGCGGTTAAGTCTCTTGAGAAGCTTGGAATAGATGGTTTTGGTTTGGATGATATGGATAGATCTATTCTTACATCCTTAGTTAAAAAATTTGATGGTGGTCCAGTAGGAATTAATTCACTTAGTGTTGCCATTGGAGAAGATGCCCAAACTATTGAAGATGTTTATGAACCTTATTTAATTAAAGAAGGGTTTATTCAAAGGACACCAAGAGGAAGAATTGCTGAAAAGAGAGCTTTTAAATATCTTGGGATTGAGAAACCTGAAAATCAACAAACACTTTTTGATTAGGAGAACTTTATGTTATTTGAAAAACGAGTAAAACTTCGGTTAACAGATTTTGATTATAAATTACCTAAAACACGCATTGCTCAAGAGCCATGGCCTCGTCGAGAATACGCAAAGATGATGGTTCTGAATCGTGAAACACAAAAAATTCAACATAAGCGGTTTCACAATATTATCGATTATTTAAAGAAAAATGATCTCGTAATTGTTAATGAGACTAAAGTATTTCCTGCACGTCTTTTTGCAGTGAAAGATAGAACTGATGCCAGAGTTGAAGTCTTCTTGCTTAGAGAATTAGAAAATGATCTTTGGGAAGTATTAGTAAAGCCTGCACGAAAAGTTAGAATAGGGAATAAGTTGCATTTTACAGAAGATGTGCATTGTGATGTTATAGACAATACAGTTTCTGGGGGAAGAGTTGTTCGTTTTGAATATGAAAGCCCTGATTTTTATGAAATAATTGATAGAATAGGACATGCACCATTGCCGCCTTATATCACCCGTCCTGATACGGAAAAAGATAAAGAGCGTTACCAAACAGTATTTGCTTCTAATAGAGGAGCAGTTGCGGCACCTACAGCTGGTTTGCACTTCACAGATGAATTGATAGATAAAATTAAAGAAAAAGGAGCGAGGATAGCACCATTGATAGTACACATTGGTTTAGGTACTTTCCGGCCTGTTCAAGTAGAAGATCTAACACGCCATCAGATGGATTCAGAATATTTTGAAGTACCAGCTGAAACTGCTATTGCGATTAATGAAACTCGGGAGCGAGGGAAACGAATTTTTGCTGTTGGAACTTCTTCTGTTAGAGCATTGGAAACAGTAGTCGTTTCAGGGTTTCAGGTAACCCCAAAGCGAGGCTGGACTGATAAATTCATTTATCCACCATATGATTTTAAAATGACAGATTCAATAATTACAAATTTTCACCAACCAAAATCCACTCTACTAATGCTCCTATGCGCGTTTACAGATAGGGAATTTATCTTTAAGGCATATAAAGAAGCTCTAAAGAAAGATTATCGTTTCCTTAGTTATGGGGATTCAATGTTGATAGTTTAATGCCTGTAACAGTAGGGGCAATTGTAGCCGCCGCAGGTGACGGACAGCGATTCTCAAAAAAAGGAGATAAGAGAAAAAAACAGTTTATTTCATTAGGAGGTAAACCTCTTTTCCTTCATTCAGTAATCAGTTTTTATTATTCTCCAATTATTTCACGAATAATAGTAGTTGTCCCTTCTAGAAGCATTGAATTTTGCACTAATTTTTTGCATGCGGAATTTGGTTCAAATGATATCGAGGTTATAGCAGGAGGAGCTAAGAGGCAAGATAGTGTATATAAGGCTTTTGTGAAAATAAAAAATAGTGTGGATACTGTAATTATACAAGATGGAGCTCGTCCTTTCATGGATCCAAGTTGGATTTCTAGTACAGTAAACAAAATTAAAACTTTTGATGGAGCAATAGTTGCCCAACCGGCTTTGGACACAATTAAATTATCACATAATTCTTTAATTAAAGAAACGTTAGATCGTTCACTTATCTGGCAAGCTCAAACTCCTCAAACATTCACAGTAGATATTTTGGAGACTGCTTTTGATTATGCCAAAAGGGAAAATTTTGTTGGGACTGACGAATCTCAAATTGTAGAAAAAGTTCATGGAAACATAAGTTTAATAGAAGGTACTTCGTTTAATTTAAAAATTACCACGCAGAGTGATCTCGTTTTGGCTCAATCGATTTTTTCCAAAGGACTATAATGTTTAGAACTGGAATAGGGTATGACGTTCATCGTTTAGCAAAGGGTAAACCACTTATTCTTGGTGGATTAGAGATTACTTCTGATTTGGGATCTGTAGGGCATTCGGATGGTGATGTTTTGTCGCATTCTATTGTTGATGCTTTACTTGGCGCAGCTGGCCTCGGAGATATTGGAACTTATTACCCAAGTGATAATGATCAGTGGAAAGATTTTTCCAGCTTGAAGTTTATTGCAGAGTCTGTTAAAAGAATAAATAACTCTGGCTATAAAATTTCTAATATAGATGCGACCATAATTCTTCAATATCCTTATTTAAATGATTATATATTGGATATAAGAAAAAAACTTGCCATTGAGATGAACATACATTTGTCTGAAATTGCGATTAAAGCTACTACAACGGATGGATTAGGGTTTATTGGAGTAAGCGAGGGAATAGGTTCATTAGCAATTGCAACTTTGATTGTTAAAAAGTAGGGTTTAACTATTTCATTAGCTATATCAGCCCATGCAAAAATTAATATCGGTTTGAAAATAACTGGTCAGCGAGAAGATGGTTACCATACTATTGAAACAATTTTTCAAGAAATTTCACTTGCAGATGAGATAATACTAGAGAAAACTTCAAAGGGGACTCAACTGATATGCTCAGAACCCTTACTTTCATCTAAGAATGAGAATCTTTGCCTTAAAGCTTTAAAAACTATGCGGCAAGCATTCGCATTTAGAGAAGATGTCTCTATACAACTTAAAAAAAATATACCAATTGGAGCGGGACTAGGTGGTGGTTCTACGGATGCGGCAGCAGTCTTAGTTGGTCTTACTAAGTTATTTAATTTAAAAATCCATCCTGAGAGACTGAAGGAATGTGCTTTATCTATAGGTGCGGATGTACCATTCTTTTTAAAAGGAGGTTGCCAAGTTGCCACTGGTATAGGTGAAGAATTAACAACAGCAGTTTTACCAAAAATTGGAGCAATCTTACTTGTTTTTCCACAAAAAGAAATATCAACAGCTTGGGCATATAAAAATTTTAAGTTAAAAAACGATTTGTCCCATGAACATGTTACTAGTAATTTCCTTACCCTAATTGATGCCCAAGCATCGTGGGATGAATTAGGAATGTTATTTGAGAACGATTTTGAATCTCTGGTCTTTCAAACATATCCAGAGATTGGCGATCTAAAGAGGCGGCTTATCGAAGCCGGAGCGCAATATGCCAGTCTGTCGGGCAGTGGCTCGACTGTGTTTGGAATCTTTGAGGATGCTTTCATGGCTAAACGAGCTATGCAACAGTTCTCATCCTTCCAAACTTTTATTGCCTTTCCCATTCCAAGTTAATTGATCGCTTCTAAATTGGGATGTAGTCTAATGGCAAGGCACTCGGCTGTTAACCGAGATGATGTAGGTTCGAATCCTACCATCCCAGCAAATGAAAAAGGTAGAATAAATTTCAAAAGTGTCTTGCCGGGTCGTCCAACGGCAGGACCGCGGCCTTTGACGCCGTTAATCTTGGTT
>VFGY01000023.1 GCA_009392195.1 SAR202 cluster bacterium
CTATTCTTTGAGCAAGATCGTATAGCATCCCCATCCAACCTAATCCTATTACTCCACCTTTAAGTTTTTTCACAAAATTCTCCTTTCTGATGAATGTTGAGTGAACAATGTCATTTGTATTTTATGGATAATCTCACGTTACTAAGAATGAGAGAATCTGTTCTAGAAGTATTTGATTTAATCATTTTAATTTCAATCGTGTTTATGCCGGATTTTACCAATTCAGGATTCAATATCCATTTTGCACAAAAACCTGCATCATTTTTTTTATCTAATTGTGAGGGGTAGTAATTCCAATTAGTGTCAGCTTTGTAATGAATAAAGTCCCATCCATTTGGATTCGTTATAGAATCTTTCCACTTCAAGTTGTTACCGTTAATGACAACAGATATTTCATCGTCATCAAATCCATCAAAAAGTAATTCTAATTCACAATCTCCTAGTATGTTTTTGGAAATTGAATCTTCTATATCGTCAGCGACGTTTATTTCAACCGATGCAATTTCATCAGTAAGTGTATTTTCAATAGCCATAGGCAATTGAGTTTTAGGTATTCCGTTCCTAAATGACATATGTAGATGACTTGCGGTCCCAAATCTAGAATATGACCGGTCTCGTTCGTATCTTTTATCGAGGTTCTTTAATGTGTCTGGAGAAGACAATTCCTTTAATTCATTTTGTTTCCAACTAGCGCTCATACTGTACAGGTTAAATAGATGAATCCCATCTATTCCTTGGTTCCAATAATTGGCAGCAATAGCTCTAAGTGTTAGTTGGTCAACTGCAGGTCTTAATCCTTCTAAGCAGCCAAAAATGTGAATGTTTTTACCTGAAGCTTTTCGTACGAATTCGCCTATGGGTCCATCAAAAGGGATGAATCCTCCTCCCGCTACAACTATATCAACAAGGTCTTTTTCTATCCATGTTTCAACATCCAAACCAATACCGAGAGAAGCGTTGAAACTGGCTGGAACCCTTACTATCAGATCGTAGTTCTTATTATTTATTTCCCCAAGCTTATCCATTCCTGTACGAATATATTTCACCATGTCAGTTATAAGATAGGCGTTAGAGATGGCTTGTTCGACTTTAAAATATCCAGGATGTCTCATGAAATCTAACTCAACACCATCCACGTCGAATCTTTCTACTGTTTCAAGGATCACATCTGCTTTGATCTTTCTTACTTCTTCGAATGAGAAATCGAGTCCTCTACCGATTCCCCATTCCATGCTGCCTTTCAAGGGTTCTTCACCTCGGTTAATGAGGTATTCAGGATGTTCGAGCCGAAGTCTATCTGTCATATCACTATCATAATGTTGGTTCATTCTGAAAGAAGGGAAAAAATCCATCCCTGCTTTTCGGCATAATTTAGGAATGACTGTTAACGGACCACCATGTTTTGCTATAAATTGTTCTAAGTTACCTGGTGCCCTGCTGTCACTGGGTTCACCGATCTCAGTTTCGAAATTATACGTATAAGCCCCTGAAGACCATATGAAACCATCTATTGCAGAATCCACATGTGGTTCAATCATTTCGTCCCACATAATTTCTGGCGTCACTGGATTTCTGAAATGTAAAATCCAGCTATCGTCATTTGATAAAACTTTTCTGTTCTTACCGCTTCTTGGCATTGGTATGTCCTTTTAGATAAATTGATTTACTAATTGTAAGTTATTAGCACCTGTATTTTATTGATTTTAAGTGGGGTAGATTTTGGAGTGTTTGTTTCTTTACTTTTTATTCGGATAACGTTTTCACCAAATTTAAGAATTTCAGGAGTTATTCCAAAAGAATAGACTTTACCCTCAGTTATTGTATTTATGGTTTTTGATGGGTATATATTCCATTTTTCGTCGTAATTTTCCATTTCTAGCCCGGTATCAATCTTTGCATCATCAAGATTCAATTTATGGCAGTTTATAGATATCCCGTCAAGATGATTATTACCATTTTCATCAAATAAGAACTTGATTTCTAAATCAGTTTTAGTTTCTTCCATCTTGTCAAAATCCTCAGGTATATCCATGTATATTGGTACCCCGTCAGTGTGGTAAGTAGAGTCGATTACAACAGGTATTTGTGTTCGTTTAATCGCATTTAAAAATGAAAAATGTAATTTGGATTCAGGTTGAAATCTGTTTCTATCATCTGTTGCATATATTTTGTTCGATTTTTTCAATAAATCAATATCTGAGATTGGCTCTAGTACTTCTTTTTTCCACTCTTTCGACATGGAATAAAAATTAAAAAGGTATATTCCGTCAACTCCAGCTTGATAATATCTGGAAGAAATCGCATTTAATATATTTTTATCAGTTCCATGGGGATGCATGGCTTCTAAGCATCCATAAACAGAAGTTTCGGTTCCTTTAGTTAGATCACAGAATTCCTTTATGGGCATTTCAAATGGAATCATTCCTCCACCAGCTATCACTACATCTACCAATTTATTTGTCACCCATGTGTTTATGTTTAACCCTATTCTTTTACAGTCGGAGAGGGTTGGTGGTACTCTAACAATCAGTTCGAGGTGCTTATTTCTTTCTTTTCCAATCTGATTCATCCTGTTTCTAATACCTGTAATCATGTCTGTCATCAGATAGTGATTTGAATTAGATTCTGAAATTTTAAAAAATGCTGGATGCCGCATAAAATCTAACTCTATACCGTCAATATCCCACCTTTCTGCTAATTCTAGGATTATACTGCTCATGTAGTTTCTAACATGGTTTATCGCATAGTTTAATCCAGTGCTAACTCCCCATTCGATACTAGGTTTAGCATTGATTTCATTCCATCCAATCAGATATTCGGGGTTGTTTCTTCTAAATTTACTGAATGCTGGGTCGTTGATGTCTATATCATAATGTTCGTTCATTCTTACTGAAGGATAAAATTTAATTTCTGCTTTTTTGCACAAATCTGTGATAACTTCCATGGGGCCACCATGATTTTTTATAAGAAAGTTAAGGTTATCACCTCTTGTTTTCTGGCTTTTATCTTTTGAATTACCATAAGCTTGGTCGGAGCGTTCACCAATATTAGTTTCAAAGTCCCATATGTCATGCCCTCCAACTGACCACATAAATCCTTTTATAGGTGAGCCTATATGGGGCTTAATCATGTCTTTCCACATTTCCCCCGGGGTTACAGGAGGATCTGTAAAGGCTAATATCCATGAATCGTCATTTGAAAAAATCGTATGTTTCATTATATTTTGTCCATTTTTTTTGAATAATTATTGTGTTTGGATGATACATTTGATTAAGCTGCTATGCAACTTAATCAAAATCGTTTTATGCCAAAAACTATTATATGTATGACTGTAATATCTGTATTAATTCTTCGAATGATTCTCCGATTTCAGATGCACTCGTATCTATGGTGAATTTGTTTTTCAACAAAGATGCTTGATATTCTTCATCAAATCTTTCCAGTACATATTCGATGTCTTTTTCTTTCAAACATCCGTTTTCGTGTGCCTGTTTATGCATTCTTTCCTTTATCACTTCAGGTCGAGCTTTAATTAGTATCAAGACGGTGTCTGGGGCTATTTCTAATATTTGCTCCTCAAAGGAACGCATGGTTTTTCGTCTTTCTCCTTTTTGTCCTGTTCCTCCGTAACCAAAATACAATGGTCCATATATACCTTCTTCAATATGAGCCCCAATCATTATATGGTGATTTTGTTTATAAAATGCTTTTTGGATGTGGTATTCAAGATGATATCTTTGGAACATCTCCTTTAATCTTGGAGTTAGCCCTAGTACCATTTCTTGCTCTTTTTGTGTCAATCCAGTGCGGGACCAATCTCCATTTGAAGAATCAGGATATTCTGCTATAAGTTCATTTCTTTCTTTTAATGTTTTAGGTTCAGAAAAATTATTTACATGGGGAATTTTCCAATGGTCGTGAAAAGCATTGAGCTCCCAGCCTATTTGTTCTTTGCCACTTTCAATGAATTGTTTTTTGCCCCACCTTGCTAGTTCAAAAGATAATGTAGTTGTTCCTGAGTATTCGCAGCCTGTGATTATTAGATTCATTTATTCCACCTGTAGAAATATATTTTATGAGATTATAACGTAATTCAGTAAGATAAATGTTGATAAAACTTGTTAACATGATGTAATCACATTTGAATCGCATTTGCTAAGATGCTTGATTGTATAGGAGATTGTTTTGAGACTTGAAAATAAAGTGGCGATCATTACTGGGGGTACATCAGGTATGGGTAAAGCGACTGCTAATTTGTTTGCGAAAGAAGGAGCAAAAGTAGTGATTTGTGGGAGAAGGTTGGATTTAGGACAGGAAATAGTGCAAGGAATAAAAAATGGAAATGGTGATGCTATTTTTATTGCAGCAGATGTTTCTAATGAAAGTGATGTTAAAGAACTTGTACATCATTCTATTTCTAAATATTCCAAAGTTGATGTGCTGTTTAATAATGCAGGGATAAATGAGAAACAAATGTCGAAAATTACGGATGAAACAAAGAGTAGTTGGGACAAGATATTTGATGTGAATTTGAATGGTATGTTTTTGATGATCAAGCATGTATTACCAGAGATGGTTAAGGCTGGTAGAGGATCTATAATCAATAATTCGTCGGTATTATCTTTGCAAGCTAATAAAGTTCCCTCTACTTCTTATCATGCATCTAAAGGAGCGGTTACATCTATGACTCGAAAAATAGCGATAGATTATGCTCAAAGCAATATACGAATAAATGCAATTCATCCTGGATCTATCGCAACTGAGATGACGGGAGTTGAATGGAAAAATCTAAAACAATCTGAAGTGATTGGTGATTTTAAAAAGAAACAACCTCTTCCGCGTATGGGGCACCCTATTGATATCGCATACGCTGCATTATATCTAGCGTCCGATGAATCAGCTTTTGTTACAGGCACCACTCTTACAGTTGATGGTGGACAGAGTTCTTTTTATAGGGTGGAATAAAGCGTTTCAATAGCCTTCTGCGTGTGCTGAATGAAATGTATCAACACCTGCATTTAATCTGTTTTTATTTCGTGTTATTGCAATTGGACTAGCAAATCCTGACATACCTGTTGGGTCAAAAATTGCATCAATCAATTTTATCGAATGTCCTTTATTTTCAATCCCTTGTATTACAGAATGGTCCAATCTCGAATCTAAATTTACGAACAAACCACTACAGTCAGATCGAGGGGCGTCTATTGCTTGTTGGGGCGACATAGAAAAATCTAACACGTTGTTTATGACTTGAGTAACACAGTTGGTGATTCTTCTACCGCCGGAAGCTCCTACCGATAGTTTGACTCCATCATTGTCCAATATAAGAGCGGGACTCATATTATTAAGGGGGTATTTCCCGGGAAGAATTGAATTTACCCTGTTTGGACGTGGGTCAAACCACATCATACCGTTGTTTAAGATTATCCCGGTTCTTTTCGGGATGAACCCTGAACCGAATGCTGACATTATAGTGTTAGTTAAGGAAACAGCATTGCCTTCACTATCTATGACGCATAAATGAGTGGTTCCATGGTCTAGCGACGGTATACTGGGTTCTAATTTGGTTCTGTTTTGTTCTTTGGTGAATTCCCAGGGATTACCTGCTTTTGCTAGAACTGCTTTATCCTGTATTTGAGATACTCTATGGTCTATATATTTATCTGAAATTAATCCACTCCAAGGAGCGTCAGTAAATTTTGGGTCTCCCAAAAAAGTGAATCTATCTGAATAAGCAAGGTTAGCGCATGATACAAATTTGTGAATCGATTCTGTTGTATTGTGCCCTAGACTAGATAAATCGAAACGTTCCAACATTTTAAGTGTCATTAAAGTAGTGATACCTGCACTTCCAAAAGGAGGGACTCTGATTTTATGATTTCTATAATTGAACTCTAGTCCTTTATCCCAAACGAAAGGCTCATATTCTTCGAAATCTTTTCTGCATAATATGCCACCATTATCAGCGCTATCTGCAACGATTTGTTTAGCAATATCTCCTTTGTAGAAAGCATCTGAACCTTCTTTAGAAATCAATTCCAATGTATCTGCAAGATCTTGTTGCTTGAATAGGGTGTGAGTTGAATTAGCGGTTCCAAATGCTGGATGTGGTACTTCACCGTTTGGTAAAAATATCCGGCTTAGTTCGGGATATCTTAAGATTTTAGACGTGAAAAGCCCATGTACCAGTAAAGTATACCAATCGAAGTTAAATCCTTCTTTAGCTAATTTTATCGCCGGTGTTATAACTTCTTTGAATGGAATCTTTCCAAACATTTTGTGGGTTTTATATAATCCTTTCACACATCCTGGGATAGCTGTAGATTTAACACCTTCGATGTTTTCATCATTTAAAACTTCGTCCCATCCAAATGAGCCAGTACCAGAATTACCTGTCAATTGAAACGTGTTTTGATTGGCTTCAAATGGACCTTTCATTGGAAAGCCTACAACTCCTCCTTGGTCTCCCATTTGATAAACAAGGTATCCACCGCCACCAATTCCGGAAGATGCAGGTTCCACTACTCCTATAGCAAGGCAGGCGGCAACCGCTGCATCAATTGCGTTGCCACCCTGTTGAAGCATATCTAAACCTGCTGAAGTAGCAAGTTGGTTTTTAGTTGCCACCATCACTTTATCTGAAATAGCTTCAGATTTTGTGATCGACATTTGGCTAAACTGTGAAGACATGTTTTCCCTTAAAGTAGTATGAATTTATGATTGAGTTAGTTAAATAAATGCAAATATCAGTCTAACCAACCAAGTTTTTTCATGCCTACTTCCAATTCATTAACTTCTTGGGAAGTCAAAGGTTCTGTAGGAAGTCTAGGTGGCCCTACTGGATGGCCTATAAGCTCCATCATACCCCGTGCTGCTCGATATCCTCCGCTATTAGAGCTTATTTTTGCCAATGCTGGACCCATTGCTTCTGTAAATGAATTTTTGAGTGATTCAGCCTCTTCATATTTGCCGGACTCTAGTAAATCCCATACTTTTATGTCATGTTTTGGATATGCTGGTCCAAAAGCACTTACCATTCCTGCTCCACCGTTCTTTCTGCTCCTAACGCTATTTCCTGAATTATCTATAACGTTAAATTCATCTGAAAATTCTTTCATTCTGTCAAATCCGTCTTCTGTTGGATAATTCCATTTAATTGCTGCAACATGCTCGGCATCTTTTAGCCTTGCCATAGTTTCTGGTTCTATAGGAGATACACCAAACCAGTACGTGTTGTAAATCATTATTCCTATATCAATAGCATCAGAAATCATAGTGAAATGTTTTACATATTGATCTTGATTTGGTGCGTGATTGTATGGAAGCTCAATTTGCAAACTGTTGGCCCCCATATCTTGCGCTATTTTTGCATCCTCAATAGTCCTCATCGTGTCTTTTGATTTTAGGCCGCACATTACGTTCACGCCTGTACCACCTGCATTAACAACAGTTCTGACTAAATGAGGCCACTCGTCATCAGAGATATCAGGTCCTTGTCCCCATGCTGAGCATAATTTAATCATGCTTTTATCAGTGCCAAGTCCATTATCTACCCAAAATTGAGTTAAGTCGGCAGCTACCGCCAGATCCAATTTATATTGCGAGTCAAATGGAGTAGGAACTGCCATTGATACGCCTCTAATTATTTTTTTTAATTCTGTTCTGTTCATATTGTTCACCTTAATATTGTAGATTCCTAGCTAGGTTAATTCATGTATAGTGTTGTGTCAAAGTGGTGGTAGATTTTAATTATTCAAAATATGATGCAACTAACGTTATTTTTAGATTTAGAATTAAAATTACCTTCAAATGATTAAATCCAATTGATGTCGTTAATTGGGTGATTTACCAATAAGTTCAATAATCTGTTCGTAGTTCGCTCCTTGAGTCAGGAATGACTTTAATTCTCCTTCCCATGTGTTGATTTCAAATGCAAGATCAACGATGTTTGATAATTTAGACTCAGGTAAAATAATTACTCCGTCATTATCTCCGAAAACGATGTTCCCTTGAGAAATTTTAACGTCACCAATTTCAATAGTCCCACCTGCGGATTTTGCTAGAGCGAGTCCGGTTATACGCCCAGGCGAAATACCCTGACTGAAAATAGGAAAATTTGATTTCATTAATTCGTGAGTGTCTCGAACAGAGCCTCCAATTAATGCACCACTAAAACCGTTCATTTGAGCCCTTATCGACGCAACGCTACCGAAAATTGAACGTTTAGATAAAGAATCTGGAACCGATATTGTGATTATTGGATTAATTACATTATGAGTTGTTTCATACGCGTTTGTTAAAAAGTCGAGATTAGCTTTTTCTTGACTATCAGCATGTTCTATTTGTACTGTAATAGCCGTTCCAATGATTTTAGAATAAGGACCAATTGGTCTAATCTCTGAATCAAGAAGGTAGTCCTTTAGCCCTAATTCCTCCATTGAATCAACAACTAATGGTGTGGATAATAGCGACAGAGCTTGCTTGATTTTTTCTGTCAGCATTTATATGCCTCCTACCGTTATTTATTTTTGAATGATGCTATAGAACAATATTAGTTGATATAATCGATATTATAAAGACTTAGTTAATTGATATAGAAATTGTAATAACGCATATAATTCTTTATATTTATAACATGTACTTTTTCGAATATGAGGCGCAGATTTGAAAGAAACTACTTCGAAATTGTTATCAGCAATTGGACAGCATCTAAGACGTACCTTTGTTGGAGGGATGCTTACGTTAGTTCCTGTAGTATTAACCTATATGGTGTTGAAATTTGTGTTTAATACCATTGATGGCGTACTTAGGCCATTTTTCGCTCCAGTTAGTGCAAGTTTCCCAGGTGTTGGATTATTGGCGATGTTGATTTTGGTTTATTTGATTGGTCTTTTGGGTGTGAATTTTATAGGTCGTAAATTGATAGATGGCGCTCAATGGTTACTTTTAAAAACACCTGTTGTAAGAAGCGTTTATTCTTCAGCAAAACAGCTTATTGAATCATTATCTTCGGGAAGAGCAGACAAAGGTTTTAAAAGAGTGGTTATGATTGAACATCCAAGAAAAGGAGCCTGGACTGTGGGTTTCTTAACTGGTACTGCCACTAATGAGAATAATGAACAAATGGCTATTGTATATATTCCTACTGCCCCAACACCGACATCTGGTTTAGTATCGATTGTACCGTTTAAAGACGTATATGATACGGATATATCCATTGCAGATGCGATGTCATTGGTTTTTTCAGGTGGAATAACATCCCCTAGTTTGATAAGAAAAACAAAAGCGGTTAAAGAACCTGAAATTGCTCAGACTAAAACATGTAATAAATGTAAACATGAGAACAGACTCTCAGCTAATTTCTGCGAAAATTGCGGCGAATCCGTACAGTTGTAATGAATTAATTCTGCATTATGAAATAATGCGCCTTAATTCATCTCCGTTTTGTTTCCAATAATCGTGAAGGATAGATATATCAGTTCCTATAGAGAAATGTTTAACTCCCATATCTAGATATTTTTTTGCTTCGTCAACTGACTTTATTTCGGCTCTTGGAGGTATACCCATTTTTATTGATGTTTTGAATACTTTATCATGAGCTTCTATGACTTGAGGGTCAGATTTGGCTCCTGGTTTACCGATGCTCATCGAATAATCTGAACCTCCCCATTGAACCATATCCACGCCAGGTATTTCTAAAATTTCTTCAAGATTTTCGACTGCTCCATTTTTCTCTATCATTATAGCTATAACGGTTTCATTTAGTGCTTTTACGTACTCAGGACTACCGCCATATCCCATATATGTATGTCTTCGGGTAGCTACCCCATATAGTCCTTTACTTTCTGGGGTATCTGGTTTAGCGATTTTTATACACTCTTTAACATCATCAGCTGATCTGGCATCTGTGAATAAAACGCTAGTACAACCGGCTCCTATTCCTCTTTGTGCTAAAAACCCCTGGTGGCTTTGGTCTACTTTAATCATCGATCCCATATTATAAAGTTCAGCTGCCCTACATAAATTATCTAAGTCATGTAGGTCAAAAGAGCCATACTCAGCCACAAATTCTACATAATCATATTTACCTGTATGACCAAGTGCTTCAACTACTGAAGGCCATGTTGTATGAATATGAGTGCTAAGTGTAGGTTCGTCATTATTAAGTTTTTCACGCAAGATATTTCTTTTCATCACTGTTCCTTTTGGATATCTTTAAAATGCTGAATTAAAACGAATTTTATCCCGAATTGTTTTGAATAGCTTTGACTATAACTTCGGGTTTCATTGGCAATCGCTCAAATCTGACTCCAACAGCTTCTTTTAAAGCGTTAGCTATTGCTGCCATAGGAGGTACTATATTTGCCTCACCTACTCCTCTGACTCCATATGGGTGACTTTCGCTAGGTACTTCAACGATTACAGTTTCAATCATAGGTAAATCTAGTGCTGTAGGCATTCTGTAATCAAGCAAAGTTGAATTGTCCATGGAACCAGTATCGTTCATGTAATATTCTTCGTTCAGTGCCCATCCAATTCCTTGTGCACTACCTCCCTGCATTTGTCCTTCTACATAACTTGGGTGTATTGCTTTACCTGCATCTTGAAATACTGTAAACCGTGTGACAGCAGTTTTACCTGTTTCTGGATCTATTTCGACATCAACAATATTTCCGGCAAAAGAACCTCCACCATTACCGCCCATACCTAATTCCACCGTGCCTCTTCCGATAACTGTCCCACCAGTGTCAGGTAATTCTGATGCTAACTCTTTAAAAGACATAGATTTTTCAGTACCGTTTACTGATGTGAATATACCAGAATCAAAACCTACACTGGATTTATTCACATCCCATATCTTAGCTACTCTCGAAATTAACTGGTCTTTTACATCTTCAGCAGCTTTGTAAGCAGCCCATCCAGTAGCATAGGTAGTTCTGCTACCACCAGTCAGGAATGTGAAACCTATAGAATCAGTATCTACTATTGAAGGTTTAACATCCTCTGCTTTAAGTCCAAGTACTTCAGCTGCCTGCATTGCAATAGATGAACGGCTGCCACCGATATCCGTAGAACCTTCAACTAAACTAATTGTTCCATCTTTGTTAACCGATATGTTAACCGAAGACTCGCATCCAATATTAAACCAATACCCAACTGCAACTCCTCTTCCTTTATACTTCCCTTTTAACGGAGTTTTATAATGAGGATGATTTTTCATTTGGGTTAAAACTTCTACTAAACCTATACGTGGGAACGTTGGTCCAGCAGCTCTTCTAGTACCTTTCTTTGAAGCATTTAAGAGTCGGAGGTCTATTGGGTCAATATCTATTTTTTCAGCTAGTTCATTTATAACTTGCTCCATAGCAAAAGCTGCATTTGGTGAGCCAGGTGCTCGATAAGGTTCTGTTTTAGGCTTATTTACCACTACATCGTAACCATCAATCAAACTATTTGGTATTGAATAAGCAGCGAATACGCATTCACATGCCATATCGACTGGTGATCCAGGGAAGGCACCGGCTTCGAAAGCTATATAAGCGTGTCCAGCAGTAATTTTTCCTTCTTTTGTCGCTCCTACTTTGACCTTTACCATGCAACCAGAAGTTGGACCTGTACATTCAAATACTTCTTTGCGCGTCATTACGATTTTTACAGGTCGATTTGATTTTTTTGATAAAAGTGCTGTAACTGCGTCGAGGTATGAAGGAATTTTACCCCCGAAACCTCCTCCTATCTCTAGTGGTGTTACTTTAATTTCGGAAACCTCGATTCCCAAAACTTCGGCTACGCTTTCTCTTAAGTTAAAGGCTCCTTGTGTGCTGCACCAGATATTCAACTTACCGTCACTATTCCAAAATGCAGTACTATTATGGGGTTCTATGTAACCTTGATGCACAGTTTCTGTATTGAATTCACGCTCTACTATGTAATCCGCTTTATCAAATCCATCTGCTATATCGCCTAATTTATGTTGGTAGTGGTTAGCGATGTTACTTTTTGTTTTAGTTTTTTCACCTAATTCCTCAGTAACTAGTTCAGGATGTAACAATGGTGCTGAAGTTGGCATTGCTTGATGTACTGTCAAAACCGGCTCTAATTCCTCATATTCAACATCTATTAGATTAACTGCTTCTTCTGCAATGTGGATATTTACTGCTGCTACTGCCGCTATGGCGTGACCTTTATATAGAGCCTTATCTCCTGCCAATATGTTGTTCCTAGAGTATTTCAAGTCATGATCATCACCTGCATCGGCAAGATCTTTGCCTGTAACTATACTGAATACTCCAGTTAATTTTTCAGCTTTTGAAGTATCTATAGACTTTATATTGGCGTGTGCATAAGGGCTTCTTAGTACTTTGCCGTAAATAAGACCGGTTGGATAGTAATCAGCACCGTACACGGCTCTTCCTGTAACTTTATCTGTGCCATCATGGCGAATTGGCCGAGTTCCAATTACTTTATACTCAGTCTTCTTCTTATCTAGATCTTTTGATATTGTCATGTCATAACTCCCTATTAATTGCGATACAAACTATATCAACATTAACTTATAAGTTAATTACTTAATCAATCTACCCTATTATGAACTCTGTTAGTTATCGAAGTCAAATAGGGTTTTATGACTTTTATGCGGGTAAATAACACTAATTATGTATATAAGCAATTTTTGTAATTTAGATAAGATGTTCAAACATAGTTAACGGTGAAGTTGTTAATAAACCGCCATCTACAGGCAATACAACTCCTGTTATCCATCGAGCCTCATCACTTGAAAGGAATAAGGAAGCCCATGCAACATCCCATGCAGTACCTTCACTGCCTAAAGGTGCTGCTTTTCTTCTCAATTCTCGTTGGTGTTGGTCTAGATTTCCGGCAACCATTGGTGTGTATATATTACCTGGAGCTATAGCGTTGACTCTTACACCTTCTCTACCATGTTCAGCTGCCATTGTTGTTGTTAACGCGATAATGGCACCTTTTGATACAGAGTAAGGAACACTTTCAAAAACGCTCCCAGATCTTACTCCAAGAAAAGAAGACATATTTATAACAGATCCGCCACCAGCTTCAATGATTTTGGGAATCGAATGTTTACTCATGAGTACCATTGATTTCAGATTAACGTTCATCACCTTATCATAGTCGGATTCCTTTAAATTGATAACATTCCCAGGTGCTAATACACCTACATTATTTATAAGCGTATCTAATCTTCCATATGTGTCTAAAGCAGTGTCAACTATACGTTTGCAGTCTGAGTTATTTGTTACATCTGCAGTTATTGAGATCGCTTCGTGCCCTTCATCTAAAATAAGGTCTAAGGTTTCTTTTACTCTATCTTTGTTGTTGTCTACCAATACAACCTTGCATCCCTGTTTTGCAAATAGTATAGAAATCGCTTTACCAGTCCCTACTCCAGGTCCACTTGAGCCTGCCCCTGTAATTATTGCTACTTTTTGGTTTAAACGTAATAAATTTTCATTCATAGTAATTCTCCAGTACAGGGTTTTTAATTGTTAAACAAACAATTAATATACTAAATTATTGTATATATTTAAGAAACAGTAATGGACATGTTTAAGAGGGCGTGTAAATACTCTCCCTACATGTACATTAAAGTTTCAAAAGGGGTTAAACCAAACAGCGTGAATTTTAAATACAGCTGTAGGTAGGTTATATCCGAAAATAAATAAGTTTAATACAGATAATATTTATCGAGGAGTTCGAGGCCTGGATTCATTTACAACCAATTTCCGTCCCATGAACTCTTGGCCATTTAATGCATCAATAGCGTTCTGAGCTTCGTCATCAGATTCCATTTCTACAAATCCAAATCCGCGTGATCTGTCGGTTTCTCTATCTCTTATAACTTTTGCTGATGCTACATCACCATATTCTTGAAACAGAGTGTTAAGGTCCTCATCCGTACTTTGGTACGATAGGTTACCGCAATATATATTCATTCTTTTCTCCTACTCATCTAAACCGCCGGCATTCAAAAATAATTCTACCGGATTACTCTATTATTACACATTGTGTCAATATGGCAATCCCATTTGCTATATTGATATTTGTTTAGCACACTGATTATACAAAAATATACATGTATATTTTTGACTGACAAAAAATCTATATCCCTGATAACAATCTCATCCGATCGTCTTTTGTGAAAAATGGCTGTAGCTTGTAGGTTAGTTCATAGACTGATTCATTTACATTGCTGTTACTGGTATCTAATGTGATTTTATTTGTTATCAAAGATGTTTCAAATTCTTCATTAAACCTATTTGCAAAGAATTTTATATCATTTTCATTTCCCAATTGATTTTTATGCGGGTTAGATTTAATTCTTTTTTCAATTTCTGATTCATTACATTTAACTAATGTAAGTACCGTATTAGGGCAAAATTTCATTATGGTTTGTTCTATTTTTAATTTTTCTAATGCCCTGTCCCCTGGTTGGTTTGGCTTTCCGTAATCAAAATACCTAGGACCATATATTAGGTCATCAAAATAATATCCAACGTATAACCCAAATTGATCGGTTTCTTCATAAGAATGGGGGCTATGGTAGTAAAGTGCATATCTCATCAACAATTCTTTTACCGGTGAAGTAGCGTTAGAAACTTGTATTTGTTCTTCTGCTGTAAGGTTTATATGGGGTGGTTCGGTAGGAGGATGCCCTGAAATTTGAGGGATTTTCCAGTGGTCATGAAATATCACTGTTTTACCTAAATTAGATTTAATCCATTCAATAAACCCTTTGGCAAGTGTTGTGGTTCCTGAATATTCAGATCCCATCATAATGATTCTCAATTGTAATTCCTTTCAGTTATTAATCTATTAATTCTTAGTCTGGCTAAATCTTCTGAATTGCAATAATTCAATATTCCATCCAGAACAATTGAAGTAGTTTGTGCAATAGATGAATTTGTAGTATCTATAGTAAGTTTGTTTTGTAATAAACATTTATCAAATTCTGAGTGAAATTGTTCAATTATCAAAGCAATATCAGTTGGATTAATAATTTGGTTCTCATGAGGCCCTATTTTCATTCTTTCTAAAATAGATTCTTTGCTTGCAGTGAGATGAATCAATATCGTGTTAGGATAGGATTTCATTATCTCCTTTTCAATGTATCTAGCATATTTTGTTCTAGGGCCACCTTGTGGTTCTTTGGGTCCTCCATAACCAAAGTAAATCGGAGCATAAACTGTGTCATCAAAATGATACCCGACATATATTTTATCTATCGATTCTTTTGGTGCAGGTAAATGATATACGAGACTTTGTCTTTGTAGCATTTCTTTTAATTTGGGAGTGAACTGAGAAATATGAGATTTGTCAGTTTCATTTAATACATATTGTTTTGAATACTGAGGGTAGCATTCAATATTTGGTAATTTCCAATGATCATGAATTTCAAACTCTGAACCTAAAACTTCTTCCATCTCCGATTTTAGTGATTTGGATATTGTACTTGTCCCGGAGTATTCACAGCCAACTAATATGATAAACATCAGTTATTAAATCCCAATTTAATTTTCTCTATAAATATCATAAATATAAATTTGCACTCGTTATTTTGAATCGTTCCAATTCTGTATTTCTACTAAGCTTTTAGCTATTTTATATCTTAAAGCATCGATGGATTTATCTGTCCATTCATAAAATCCTTTTTTTGTCTTAATACCAATTTCATTATCTTTCACTTTTTCTTTAAGGAGTGTCGGAGTATCTGATTTAGATAATTCAGGGAACAGATTGCCAGCAATTGCTGAGAGGAGATCCCATCCAGCAATTTCTAGGATCTCAAATATCCCTGCCGTAGCCCACCTCCTACCTAAACCATGGGAAATGGCTTTGTCTACGTCACTGGCCGAAGCTATATTGTTTTCAACTAACCACAAAGCTTCGCGCAATAGAGCCGATTGCAACCTACTGGTTACGAAGCCTGGAGTTTCCTTACCAAGGATAATTGGTTGAGACCCGGTAGACTTCAATATATCTGTAATGTTTGATATTGTGTCTTGAGTTGTTTCGTCATGCTTAACTATTTCCACTAAAGGTACTAAAACTGCGGGATTGATATAGTGAGTAACAGCAACATTACTTTTGTTTGGGAGTTTGGAAAAAAGCAATTTTGGCATTAAAGATGAGGTGTTGCTCGTCAGAATTGATTCGGGTTTTAATAAACCTGATATTTCATCAAATAAAATTTGCTTGGCTTGAAGGTGCTCATTAATTGATTCGATTATAAGGTCTGAATCACTTACGATTTTCTTTAGATTTGTTGTTAATTCAATGTTGTTTAAAATATCTGTGTTTCGGTTGGTATTAACTACGTTTAATTCATTAAGAAGTGCGAGTGTGGTGTTAATTCTATTATTAGCTTTATCTAGGCTATCTTGAGATCTGCCGTAGAGAAAAACAGTTACGCCATGCATTGCAAATCTAAGACAAATTCCGTGCCCCATCATTCCAGGGCCAATTACAGTTATTTTTTTATTGGTCAATGAATTTACGTTTAATTGAAATTACTTTGGGTCAATTAAGCAAATGTTTTGTATGTTCCTATCTGCTAAATGCCCTCTGATTTGATTTACATTTGTCACCCAATAATCACTACCATAAAACGCTTCTTCTTTCGTTTTGAGATCATCTTCATCTTTATACGTTCTAACCCAGATAAATTTTGTATCTTCATCATTAACTGATAGAACTGGCATACCCATTTTTGTTTGTTTAACTCTTCCGTACAATTCGGTCTGAAACAAATTAAGCCAATCTGATAACATACCTTTATTGATGGTATATGTACGTAAATGGGCAACGGAATGTCCCGATATATTTGTACTTGGCATATCAGTTACAGCTTTTATAATTTGGATATTACGGTGTGCAATATGACTTCGTACGTTTTCTACATTGTTTTTCCACCAATCGCTACCATATAAGATTTCTTCTTGGGATTTTAAGTCTTCTTCATCTTTGAACATACGTATCCAGATAAATTGAGTATCTTCATCATTTATTGAAACAACAGGGACATCTATACCGAGTTCAATGTTACGTGGATATAGTTCACTCTTGTATAGCTTGATCCAATCTTGCATCATGCCTTTATTAATTGTATATGTTCTAATTTGGCCAATCATATCGTTATTATCCTTATAAATCTGAATTAATTGATTTTTAAAATAATACTACTTTGCTATCACATATGCGAGTTTTCAAAGCACATTCTTGATTGAGATTAGGTTATAAGATTAGATCTATAATTCCAATTTTCTTATTTGATTTTCAAAAACATTATAGAAATTAAAGCGAATACCGAACACAAAGAAAGAAATATAACAGCGGTTTGTTGTCCGAAGCTAAGCGTTGTTACTATAAACCCCCATGAAAATGATGCTAATATAGCGGACAGCCTGCCTAATAGCCCATGAAAACCAAAAAACTGCCCGATTTTGTTTGGTGGACTTACTATAACTAATAAAGGTCTGTCTGAAACCCACAGGCCTGGGGTTACAATCCCGGCACCTAATCCTATGATTGCCCAATATATGTCTTTGTTTGTTAAAGCAAGTTCAGGTAGTAGCGCTCCAATAGCTAATAATATGACGATTATAATGAGATTGATTTTGGTTGTGATAACAACTCCTATGGAGTCAATCAATTTGCCCCAAATAATTGCAAATGGTATAGCTACCAATAAAGCTAATGCATACACTGTTTCTACGTATTTAGCTTCGAATCCAGCTGTTTCTGTACCATATAGGACTATGAACATTAGAGCTCCGTTAAGAGAGCAACTGTAAAAAAATTTGGTTATTAGAACAACTACAGCTGGTTTATGTTTTGAAACAGATTTTATAGTTTTGAAAATTTGTTTAAATGCTGAAACGGTTATATTAAAAATTCCAGGACTATAAATATCTTTTGGTTTTTCATTCAAGAATAGAAAAATTGGTATAGTGCTTATTAGCATAAATGTAGCGGTACTTTTAAATCCAAATACATAACCCAGTTTATCTACAAAAAATATGCTGAACAATACAATTCCAATAGCTCCTATATATCCTATGCTTGAACCTATACCAGCTATAAATCCAACATTTTCTTTTGTACTGACTTCAAGCAATAAAGCGTTATATACAATACCTGCAAGGTACATGGTAATAACCGATATTGATACAGTAGTTAAACTTACGGTTAAGCTAAAATTACCTAAAGTAAATAAAGCTATGACACATATCAAGGTCATTAAGCATAAATAATATTTACGCTTAACTGAGTTGTCGGACATTGCACCAATTATTGGAGACATTAATAAACTAATCCCGATTGATATAGATAGAGTAAATGCTACAGTACCGTCATTACCTCCCATATCTTCAGTTATCCATAATGGGAAAAATATTCCTATTATTCCAACAAAATATACTGTGTCAGCTATATCGTATAGGGACCATGAGAGTACATTCTTGTTTTTGAGGAGATTTATATATGAATTGTTGGCTTTAGGATTTATATTATTCATTATTGGATTATATTGGCATTTGTTATGAATAAATCTAGTTTATCGTTATTGGATTAATTTTTTCTCTTGGTAATCCAGTTGACGAAAATAGTTACAAAAAACCATATAATTGCAAATCTGAAAAACCCTGGCCATGATTGTATACTGGGTGATTCGGTAAAGAACAACAAAGATGTGGTTGAATATATTATTAATACAAGTAGTATTATGATTGGCCATTTGATAATACGTTTCATTACCGTCTGAGTTTATCATGGAATTGATATATTAATCTTGATATAGTAAAGCTTACCATCAGGAATTATTTGTAAATACGAAAATGGCGAATACTGAAGATCATAAAGATTCAAAATTTGATTTTGTATATGATTTACAAAAAGAAATTCCTCGTTGGGTCACACACGGCTTAATAGATTCAGAACAGTCCAAAAACATTTTAGAATACTATAAGGTCACAGCAGATACTCTTAAGACAGGTCGTACATATGCTCGATTGGTAACAATACTAGCTACTTTTGGAGCTGTATTATTAGGTTTAGGAGTTATATTATTTTTTGCTTCCAATTGGAATGAATTTTCTTTTTATGTCAAATTTGCTTTAGTGATAATCTTATTGGTTGGATCTAATTCTATAGCATATTTCTTAAAATACATTAAGAAATATGAAAGGATAGGTACAGGCCTATTCGCGTTAGCATCAATTTGGTTTTGTGCGAGTATAGTTTTGATAGCACAGCATTACCATTTTGATTTTGATAATCCCGATTTTCTGATTTGGTGTTTTGCAGGTATATTACCAATGGCTTATTTGGTCAAGTCGAGATTGATTCTTACATTAGCTATTGGCACCGGCACGATTTGGTTGGGATGGAGGTGTTCTGGGATATTTAATGAAGATTTGATAGGTGCTTTACTTTTATCTGGAGCTATTTCTTTTGGAACTTTACTCTATATGATTGGAAAGCTGCATAACGACTTACTCGGAAAGAGATTTTTTGGAAACACCTATATTTCATTTAGTTTAATTATTTCAATTAGCGCGTTGTATATGTTGTCTTTTGCTGATATTCACGAGGAATTTGAAGGTGTTTTAATTATTGATGAATTGGCAATTATACCAGTAGCTGTCACTACAATTATTTTTTCAGCCATGACAATTTTTAGTATAAGGTTTAAACAAAATCATTCTGCTATAAATACCAGCACTAAATATGAATTTGGGTCGGTAGTTTTAATTCATTTATTATCGTATTTAGTTTTACTGCATCCAAATATCACAGAATATTTTTATTTCTTTTTGTTCAATGCAGTTATAATCGCTTGTTCAGCAAGTTTTATTTTTATAGGTGTATCTGATAGACGTTCTTCTATGGTTAATATTGGTGTAAGTTTATTTGCTCTTATGGTGGTTACCCGATACATTGACTTGTTTATTGGAATGCTACCTACATCTTTGTTTTTCATGTTTGGCGGGTTAGTGTTATTTGTAGGTGGGTTTATACTTGAAAAATCTAGGAGAAAATTGCTAAATAATTTTGATGGTCAGGAACAAGTAATATGAATCATAGGATGAAAGTGGTTCTCGGATTCATAATTTTATTACAAGTATTATCGTTAGTAGGATTTGTGATATATCAAGAAAATTTAAAAGGTACAGGTAGGAAAATAATTCTTCAAACAATTCCTGTAGATCCTCGTGACCTTCTACGTGGGGAATACGTAGATTTGCGTTATGAGATATCTGACATAACTCTTGAAAATATTAGATGTTATAGGCTTTGCCTTGATTATGACTTGGGAGATACAAGCAATCGTCCGTATTCAAGAAAAGAATTTTTGAACTCAGTTGAAGGTAAAAATATTTACCTTCTGTTAACTCGAAACCCTTATAAAGTTGAATCTCAGAATGATCAACTAGATCGTTTGTGGTATGTATATGACATTAACGATTCTTATAGATTCGATAACAAACCTGAAGGTATGGAATCGGTTGTTATTAAGGGTAATATAGATGAAGTTGAAGAAATCTTTACAGAGGTAGATTCATTTATAAGAATTGGCGTTGATTACGGAATAGAACAGTATTTTCTTCAAGAAGGTAAAGGTAAAGTAGTTGAAGATGCAACTGAAGTAAAAGTTGAAGTAAATATCGCTAATAATGGAAAGGCATTTATTTCAGATATCATAGTTGATGGCAACTATTTTAAAGAATCAGTAACCGATTAATATATCACTAATTCTATTCGCTACTATTTCATCTTCTTCTTCATTTAAAGTGTGAATGCTTATGCCAATCGTATTTGCATCTATATCACCTACCCATATCCTAGGATGTCCTGAGTCAAGTTTAGTTTTAATTTCTGTTGCTGTTATCCCCAATTTGTCTGAGTCAATGTTTATTTTTAGATAATATGGAACATAATGATGAACTTCTGTGCGTTCAGTTTGAACATTTGGGATGTTGTTTAATATATTTTCAAACGTCTCGAACCGAGATTCATACCCTAAGATTCGTTCTTCATGGTTCATTGTGAACCAATCTTCAACTCCAGCGACTAATCCTGCTATTTCCTGGCGGTCAATTTTCATTGCTCTTCCTACCGCTTTACTACCATCATAGTGATAAGCAACAAAACTTTGATGAGATATTGCTTCGATTAAGTCCGCTTTTCCGCATACGAATCCAGAAGAATGAGGAGCCCCAACATATTTACCTCCAAATGTAACCAAGTCGGCACTCTGTGCATTCTCTCTAAAATATTCTAAGGGATATATTTGTGAACAAGCATCAGCTATAGCGGGAATTCCTTTTGACCTCGCAAATTTCACAGTTTCTTGTAAAGATGGTATGTCAGGATTTGTTGGAGGTTGAACCCAATACGCAATAGCAGCAGTTTCTGCATCTATTGAATTTTCAAGGTCTTCGATTGTACTTTTTTCATCACTACCAACTTCTACGAGTTGTGCACCCGTAAGTGTGTAACAGCGACTAAACATGTATTGGTTAGGTTTATGAAGTAAAACTTTATTTTTCATTCCTGTGGTATCAGGTAATTTTTTAATCAAATTTGGATCAGTTCCTGCCATGCAGGCTGCTACACTTAGAGCTTGGGCAGCTGCTCCTCCAGAGGTTATATATGCTGCTTCAACACCTAATAACTCTGCTAAGAACTCTCCTGACTTTTTTAAAAGATCTATCATCTCTACTTGTGATGAATTTGCCTCTTCCATTGCTTTCGAAACTTTGGGTGAAAGAGTCCATCCTCCAAGTTCGGTTGCCACGCCCCATGCGTTGATAACTGGTGCGACGCCAAGTTTTTCGTAAATTGTGGAATAGCTATTAGTGTTCATTCTTGTCCCCGTTTAATCTGTTTTATTTGATTATAAATTCAAATTTAATCCATGTCACGTAGCCATTTTTGAGTAAGCATTATTATCGAACCTGATAATAAAAGTCCTAAACCCAATATAGCTATAACTCTTGTAGGTCCCCATATGTCTACTGCAATTCCAGTAGGAAAAACCGCTAAAGGCATTAATCCCCATATCATCATGATGAACCCCATAGCTCTACCTCGATACTCTTCATCCACTTTTTCCATCACTAATATCTGTAATATAGGATATTGTGATCCGCTTCCGAAGCCTTGAATTAGTAGGAGAATTAAACCTATTACAAAGATCTGTAAAAGTGAGATTCCTAAAAGTGCTGATCCAGATATAAATGCCAAAGATATCAACATTAGCCCTCGTTTTTTTCTTGGTAAAGAAGCGACAATAAAGTTTCCTATTAACGCACCCATACCAAGCATGCTGCTCAGCACACCAAGACTAGTAGAGTCTTTTTGGTAAACATCTACAACCAATACGGGAAGTAGTGATTGTATTGGAGACCAAAGTAAAGTAAATAGTGCGCCTAGGATAAACAATAAACGTACATTTTTTTCTCTCAACATATATTTGCATCCATCAATCATTTCACCAAGCATACTTGTGTTAGGATTAGTTGGTTTATATTTGGTTTTTCTGATTAATACAGTTGTTAACACGGCTATTGAAGCTGAACAAGTCACAATCATGTAAACTGCTCCAGGACCTTTGAAGCTATAGATGATACCTGCTATTGCTGGTGCTATAATACCTGCTGCAGACATTCCTGCTGAAATTAAGGATATAGAATTGTGAAGCTTATCTCGGGATACTATTTGTGGTAGCCAAGCTTGTCGCGCAGGAGCGTTAAATGCCCAAACTGCTCCTTGGCATATACCTGTAACAAGGAAATATTGCCATTTAATTAAGTCCGTTAAAATAAGTATAGTAATAATTGCGGCTAGTAATACTGAAGCACTTTGGCAAATAAGTACTATGTTTTTACGTTTGAATTTATCTGCTACAGTACCTGCAATTGGTGCTAAAATTAACATAGGAAAAGCTCCACCAGCCCCCACTATCCCTAGTATGGTTGCAGATTCAGTTATTTTATATACCATATAGCCTTGAGCTACAAACATCATCTGGTGAGAAGCAATCATTAGTGTTGTACCCAGCCAAAGAAACACAAAGTTTGGTGAACTAAAAGAAGTAAAGGTAGAGATATGTATTCGCCTGCGGTTACTTAGCGGATGAACATGCTTACCATCTTGTGGGTCGTTTAAAGGAGTTTCATCGCCTGAAGCAGGATTCATGAATTAATAATACGCCTATTGTAATGAATAGGCAAGGATAGTTTAGTTATAGAGTTAGTTGCCTTGAGTCATTCTGATTCTTGGGTCTAACAATCCTAAAAGAATATCTGACAATAATGTTCCAATAACTGTCATGACACCTAACACCATAACTATTGTTGCTGATATGAACATGTCTTCAGCTAAAAGTGCTCTCAGCAGTAAAGGACCTTCTGTGGGAAGATTTAATACAACTGAAACTATAATCGCACCGGAAATCAAAAACGGTAGTAAATAGCCCAAAGTACTAATTAGAGGGTTAAGTGCTACTCGAACTGGATATTTCATTATCATGTTCCATTCTTTCATACCTTTGGCGCGAGCGGTTATAACATAAGGTTTATTTAATTCATCCAATAAGTTTGCTCTCATTACTCGAATCAATGCTGCAGTACCAGCTGTTCCTACAACAAAGGCTGCTATCCATAAATGTTCAATTAAATCTTGTAGCCTTGCCCATGACCAAGGTTCGTTTAGGAATTCAGGAGAAAATAGCCCACCAATACTTGTACCAAAATATGAAAAAGAGACCCACATTAGCCATAAGGCTAAAAGAAAATCTGGTACTGCCAATCCCAAGAAACCTATGAAAGTAAAAACATAGTCTTCTGGACTATGTTGACGAACCGCAGAATATATTCCTATAGGCACAGCGAGTCCCCATGCGAAAACTGCTGTTGTTAATGCTAAAATAAATGTCATTAACAATCTTTCTCCCACAACTTCAGATACAGGCTTGCCATATTCCATAGATGTGCCTAAGTCTTGTTCAAAAACAATTCTTGCTATCCATTTCCAGTATCTAACAAAAGTATTAGAGTCAAGGCCATACTGTTCTCTAAGCGCTGTAGCTATTACACCGTCATCTGCTATCGAGAAATCGCCTCCTCCAGATGATAATTCTCTAACGTATATTGTCACATAGTCGCCGGGTGGAAGCTCAATTACTACCCATGATATGACTGACAATACCCATATCGTAAGAATCGCTAATAAACTACGTTGTAAGATATACCCAAACATTAGTTCCCCGAAATTTTTATTACCTAATCACCTGTAAACTGTTGATAATTAGATATCGGTTGTCGGTATAATAACACAAAGAGATATAAAGTCCACTTTTAAAGATATAAAGGAAGCATTTCCATGGAGAATAAATTGGATACTAACACTTCTAGCGGTTTGCGAGAAGTAGACTTAATTATAAAGAATGCCTACATAGCAACAGTAAATAGTAGTAATCAAATTTTTAAAAATGGCTCAATCGTAATCGACCAATCGAAAATCCTTCGAGTTGGATTAGATTCGTCTAATTACAGAGCCAAAAGGACGATAGACGCTCGAGGTGCACTTGTACATCCAGGATTTATTGACAATCATGTTCATCTTAATTATCACGGTTTGAGATGGTTAACAAGAGATGGATCTGGCTGGAATGAAGCATTACCGCTGCACATGAAGTATATGGAAATTGTCAACCAAGAGTCCGAATACATGTCTAGTATGCTAGCAATGCTAGAAATGGTTAAAAACGGTACTACGGCATTTCTTGAATCTGGTGGAATAGTAAATACTGATGCAGCAGCTGAAGCCGCAACGAATATCGGTATCAGAACATTCTTGGGTGATGCTTTTATTAGAGACCAAGACGCAAATGGTGTTAGCGTGAGTACTAAAGATAAAGATAAGATTTACAATTTATTAGGTACAGAACTGGCTAGAAATAGAGATGGAAATGGTCTAGTGCAGGCGGTTATATCTTTAAGTGGTATGGGAAAAGCTTCAGATGATCTGTTATTAATGGCTAAAGAGATGGCTGATGCTAGTGGTGTGATACTAAACATGCACCAATCGTATCAAGAAAATGATTATATTGAAGACAATAATAGATTAGGGATACCTCCAATGGTTCATTACGATAACATAGGCTTGCTTGATTCGAACTGTATGTTTGCTCATGTGAATTGCATAAGTGATATGGAAGTTAGACCAATATTGGACAGTAAACTATCAATAGCATGGTGCCCAATGGCATCTATGTTATTTGGACTTGGAGGAACTATTAAAGGAAAACACCTCGAGTTATTCAAAAACGGTATAAATATTTCATTTGGCTGTGATTCAGCCAATTGGACTAGCGCGTTTGATATAGGAGAACAAGCTTTTATTGCTTTACTAACAGCGCGAGAAAAAACTGGTGATCCATCAGCGTTAATAGCTGAAGAAATTTTGAGAATCGCTACAATAAATGGAAGTAAAGCTTTAAGGAAAGAAAGTGAATTTGGTTCAATAGAAATCGGTAAAAGGGCGGATTTAGTTATTCGCAAAAATACATTGCCAGAATCATTGCCTGGTTTTGACCCTCTTAGAGAAGTGATGGTGTCTAGTCGTAGCAAAAGCATTGATACTGTGATTATCAATGGAGATATCGTAGTTGAAAATGGGTATTCAACAAAATTAGATGAAGACGAATTTGCAAATGAATTTAGAGTTTTTCATCAAAAACTTATAGCAAATTTGGAAAAGGCCTGATGATTTTATTATTTAGGTACAGGCCAGCCAAAATTTGTTAAGAGTTCTTTTAAGTCGTACATTTCCTTATCTGTAGCAGGTAACGTTGGTGGCCTTTGTTCACCCACTCCGTGCCCCATAGCATTCATTATCATTTTCTTGAATCTTGCTTGGCCGCCTGAAACCTCTCTTGTTTGCAAATCAAAATCCGTCAAAGGTTGGTCAACTGTGTCCCAAAGGTGTTGGGCTTCTTCATAAAGCCTAGATTCAAGAAGTTCCCACATTTTCAGTTCATGTTTTGGGTATGCAACACTTGATATATCCAAAAAACCATGACCACCTGCTTTATGAAAATTTACTCTCTCAATTCCATTTTCTATTAAATTAAAGTGGATGCCCAATCTTTCCATTTCACTATCAGGACAATCTTCATAAGTTGCCCATTTTATTGCAACGATATTTTCGTATTCTCTTAATCGATATAATGTTTCCCCAGTTATAGCGCCATGCCGTTGCCATGGAGTGTTATAAATCATTATTCCTATATCAACCGCATCGGATACGTCTGCGTAAAATCTAAAAATATCATCCTGGTTTGGGTCGTTGAGTGCGGGAGGCGCAATTTGTATGCCAAAAGCACCGAGGTCAGCAGCTTTTTTGCAGTCTTCAATGGTTCTTTTTGTATCTTTGAATTGGCTACCTGCAATAATGTCAATTTTACCTTTTGCCGCTTGTACTACACTTCTAATCAGCGGCGGCCATTCATCATCTCTTAATTGTTGGAATTCTCCCATAACCGAAGCTACTTTAAGCATAGCTTTATCTCTTACCATCCCGTTTTCAATCCACCACTCGGTTAGGTTATACATTTTTCCGTAATCTACTTCATAATCGGAATCAAATGGTGTAACGGTAACGCCGATTACCCCTTTAAATCTTCTTCTTCTTTCTTCTCTATTCATTTAAAAATTCTCCAAGCCAAAGTAAGTTATTTTATTGTTACAATAATTTTTTGTTTATTAGATGAATATTAACCATCTGAATTAAAACACGTCTACGAAGGAACAGGCCAACCAAGACTCGACAATAAACTTTTAAGCTCATTCATTTCAGACTCACTTGCTGGTAAAGTAGGTAAGCGTTGTTCGCCTACTTCATGTCCCATAGCATTCATTAGCATTTTTTTAAATCTTGCTTGGCCTCCGGAGACTTTCCCCGCTTTTTGTGCTAAAGCTTGTATAGGAGCATCAATAGAGTCCCAGAGGCTTTGTGCAGTATCGTATTGTTTTGATTCTAATAGTTCCCACATCTTCAATTCATGTGGAGGATATGCTATCGATGATTTATCCAAAAATCCATCCCCTCCTGCTTTATGAAATCCAACTCTGTCATTACCATTTTCAATCATATTAAACTTTTTTGAAAGAGATGGGATTTCTTTTGGAGGACATTCATCATGGCTTGCCCATTTTATAGCTACAATATGTTCAAAATCAGCCATTTTATGTAGTGTGTCAGCGTTTATAGCTCCATATCTTTGCCAAGGAGTATTGTAAATCATAACTCCAATTTCAATTGCATCAGATAGGTCACTATAAAATCGTAAAATATCATCCTGATTCGGGTCGTTAAAGGCAGGTGGAGCGATTTGAAGTGCCACTGCCCCTAAATCTTGTGCTCTTAGTGAGTCTTCAATAGTTCTTTTTGTATCTTTGTAGTGACTACCTGCGATAACATCGATTTTACCCTTCGCTGCTTGTACTACTGTACGTATCAGGGGTGGCCATTCATCGTCTCTTAATTGAGGGAATTCTCCCATAACTGAAGCAACTTTAAGCATCGCTTTTCCCCTTACCATGCCGTTTTCAACCCACCATTGAGTCAAGTCATACATTTTTCCGTAGTCAACTTCATAATCTTCGTCATAGGGAGTAATAGTGACTCCAACCACGCCTTTAAATACATTTCGAAGTTCATTTCTGTTCATTGAGAATCTCCAATTAAATTTGGTATGGGTTTATAAGTTAAAAAAACAAACCATAATAGGACAGGAGTTACGGTAGATTATTAACATGTAATGTGTCAATAGTAATAAAGAGTGTTTGAATTATTTGTGTAAGTTATCTGGTTTAAAGTGATTTTATTGTAAAACAACTATGGAAATTATTTTCAGATATTCAATTTTTAAAATGTTGGCACGCCCGGAGGGATTCGAACCCACGACCCTTGGTTCCGAAGACCAATGCTCTATCCACTGAGCTACGGGCGCAAATAAATTGGTAATGTTACAGGCAAAACCACGTCAAATGCCTAACTCTGAATCAGGCACAGGAAATCCTGTTAATAGGCCGCCATCAATTGTAATAGTTTGACCATTTACATAATTTCCAACTGAAGTACAGAGTGCAACTGCCATATTGGCTATATTGTCAGGTACTCCTCCAATTCTTATAGGAATATATTGTTTTGCATTATCAGCGTAGCCTTCACCTGCTCTCATATATTCCTGATCTTTTGGTAACTCTCGAGAATCAATGTATCCTGGTGCTATTGCATTACATATTATATTGTATTGACCTAATTCTTGGGCCATGTTCATAGTCATTCTATTTATACCAGCTTTGCATATTCCGTATACGGTGTTATCTTTTGCTGCAGCGAAAGAATGGACACTTGAAATGCTCACAATTCTTCCTGGCCGATTAGATTTAATCATTTCTTTAGCTGCCGTTTGGCTGCAAAACAAATAGCCTTTTAGTGCATTTCCGACTTCAAATTCCCAATCTTGCTCGGATATTTCCAAAAATGGCTTTTTGATTGACGATACTGCATTATTGATCAGAATATCTATTCCTGAGTGCTCGTTGACGAAATCTTCTATCATCTGGTCTGTTTGTTGTTTAACTGCTACGTCAGCTTTATGCCAAGAAACGTTTACATTATATTTTTCTAATGCTTTTATAGTGGCGATAGCAAATTCGTCTTTTACTATATCGTTTACTCCAACGTTACAACCTTCTGATGCAAGTTTAATTGCTATTGCTTTGCCAATTCCTTGTTTTGAACCAGTAATTAAAGCGTTTTTCCCTTTTAGGTCCATGACTACTCCTTAATAAAAGAAAAGTAATGTGAATTTAAATCTAGATACAGTTGCCTTAAGTGAATTAATTCGGTGTTTTACGTTGAATTAGATATTTGGAATTTGGTTTACATGGGGTGAGCGAGGGGATTCGAACCCCCGATCTCCAGGGCCACAACCTGGCGTCTTAACCGCTTGACCACGCCCACCATGATCTACTCACGCTAGTTGCGTCAATAATTGATATGTTTTTTATAATCTGTCTCGTCTAAAGATAATGCATCTAGGAATTTCGATATAGAAACATGATCTTTACTTGGATGTCTGAGACGTAAGTCGGTCTCTATTGTGTAACTGTTGTTTCTTCCTTGTTTTTCTTTTTTAATGTACCCAGCTATCTCAAGGTCTTTTATTATTTTGTGAGTTGTTCTTTCAGTAATGTTGACTTCGTTAGATATCTCTCTTGCTGTATGGGAAGGATTATTGGCAATATAGCTCAACACGAGTCCATGATTGGTAATAAAGTGCCAGTTAGTTTCATTTGGATTCATCAAAACCTCTCCATTTAACTACATGGACATAATATCACAAACTTTGAGATTTATTCAAAACTAGTTGAACCAAAGTTCTAACAGGGACGCCTGTTGCTCCATGGGTTTGATAAGATTTAGGATCTGTTGTTCTGGAGGTGCCCGCGATATCGATATGTACCCAAGGTGTTTCACCTACGAACTCACCGATTATTTTTGCTCCTGTTATTGACCCTGCTCCTCTACCTCCAACATTTTTAATGTCAGCCGTTTTACTATTATATTGTTTGGAGTATTCTTCAAACATAGGTAGTTCCCACATTTTTTCACCAGTTGCATTAGATGCAACAATTAATTCATTTGCTAACTCTTTATTATTGCTGAAAACACCTGCACATATATTTCCTAGTGCAATAACTATAGCTCCTGTTAGTGTTGCTACATCTATTATTTCATTTGCACCTAGAGATTTAACATATGTAATTGCATCAGCAAGGACTAATCTTCCTTCCGCGTCTGTGTTATCTATTTCGATTGTTTTACCTGACATTGTTGTTACTATATCTCCAGGCTTTTGTGCATTTCCTCCTGGCATGTTTTCGGTCGCAGGAACAACTGCAATCACATTTATGGCTGGTTGTAGCCTAGCAATTGCGTAGATAGCTGATATAACAGATGCTCCACCAGCCATGTCGCCTTTCATGTCGCCCATATTTGTTGCAGGTTTAATTGAAATCCCTCCAGAATCAAAAGTTATACCTTTTCCAACCAATGCTAATTTATCTGGGCTATTTGGATTTCCATTGTATTCCAAAACGATCAATTTAGGTTCTTCTTTGGATCCTTTTGCAACCCCGAGTAGTGCGCCCATACCTAAATCTTGCATTTGCTTTTGATTTAGTTCTTTATATTCTAGGTTAGAGTCTAAAGACAAGGATTTTGCTGTATTAGCTAATTGATTGGGTGTCATTGCATTAGAAGGTTCATTTGCTAAGTCTCTACATAAATTAACAGCATTACTTATCACGGTGGTGTCGGAAATGGTTTTACTGATTTCTTTTATTTCATCTTGGTTAAAGTAGAGTAATATGTTGGATTCAGCATCTTTTATATCTGATTTGTGTTTTGTAAATTCATAACCACCCAGGATCAATCCTTCAATAGCTGCTTGAACGAATTGGTTGTTATTTTGGTGTCCATTTGGTGTAGAGATTGTTTCTGAATCTAAGCAAATCAACGATTTGTTATTTTCTTTCGATGAAAGTTTTGAAGAAAGTTTACCGAAAACTGTTCTTGTGATTTCCAAATCCCAATTGTCTATAGACCCTAGACCAACAATCAATATTTTTTTGGGTTGGATTATTCCATAAGTATATATCGTTGTTATTTCAGATGCTTTACCTACAATTTCTTCGTCCTTGATGAGTTTGGAAATTGATTGATTTAATAGAATGTCTATGTTTTTTGCAGGACCAGTGAGTTCTCCAGATTTTTCAAAATATGGGATAACGACAAATTCTACCGATTGATGTTCCACCGGGTCGTTGATTACAGTAATGTTCATTTAATATAGTCTCCGTTGGTTTCAGGCTGTATTTTGTTATGATAAAAATTCACTTAATTGTTCGGTCTTTTTCCCACCGATAACGACGCTGCAAATACCCTGTTTGTCTAACAACCACTGTATAGCGTATTGTGCAGGAGATAATCCTGCATTTGATGCTTCTAGTTCAAACTGTTCTAATTGGTTGTAATAGTCGTTAGATAAATCATCTATGTTTAAAGCTGATGGATTTTCAGATCCACGTGTGTTAGGGGGAGGAGTTTTACCTTTTTTATATTTACCTGTTAAAAGGCCTCCCTCAAGCGGTCTATATGGTGTATTGGATATATTGTATTTGATACAAGTTGGTAACTGTGATTCTTCAATATCTCGTGTCACCCAATTATAAAGAGGTTGATTTATTACCGGAAAATCCCATCCATTTTCCTTACATATTGTAATCATTTCATCAATTTGGTTTGTGTCAAAATTAGAAAAACCCCATACCCTTACTTTACCGGATTGTATTAATTTATCGATTACAGATAACGTCTCAATTAAGGGGGTTTCTGGGTCTGGTTTGTGTAGTTCGTAAATATCAACATAATCAGTTTGCATTCTTTTTAAACTTGCCTCAATCTGGTGTGTAATATGTTCCTCTCCAAGACCTGTTCCTTTATATGATGAATCACCTACAGGGTTTCCAACTTTAGTTGTGATAATCGCTTGTTCCCGTTTTCCTACTAACCCTGCACCAATGATTGATTCTGCTTTTCCGCCAGGAGAGCCCAAAAATCTGTCATATCCTTCATAAATATCGGCTGTGTCAATGAAATTGATACCATGGTCAAGCGCCCAGTGAAGCATTTTTATTGAGTCTTGGTCACTAACTGGATTACTGAAATTCATAGTTCCTAGGCAAATCGATGAAACTTTTATTCCGCTATTTCCTATTTCTCTGTAATCCATTTAGCACCTCTATCAGTTTTTGTTTGAGCCAATTATATAAGCATTATTATTCTTTGAGACTGCAATTTTACATGAAATTTTATTCTATTCAATAACGTTGGTATAATGTAAGACAATTATCTGTTTAAATATAAACTAAATTTAGTTAAAGGAAGGTAACTTAGTGGAAAAATCAGATCAAATAACTAACCTAGCAAAAGATATTTTCCCTGGTTCTAACAACGGTAATCCTACTTCTGACTTAATAATGTCTAAGGCAGTTGGTTCTAAAATATGGGACATAGATGGAAATGAATACATAGATTATTTGCTTGGTTCAGGTCCAATGGTAATTGGGCATTCACATCCTAAAGTTGTTGAGGCAGTAAGTAAGCAGCTTAGCTCTGGGTCTACATTTTTTGCCCTGAATGAATTATCAATTAGGTTAGGTCAGGAAATAATTGATGCTGTACCATGTGCTGAACAGATAAGGTATGTGACTAGTGGTACCGAAGCAACATTATATGCTATGCGCGCTGTTCGTGCTTTTACCGGAAAGGAAAAGATTTTGAAATTTGAAGGTGGGTATCATGGGATGCATGACTATTCTTTGATGAGTTTAATGCCTAGATCAGAAGTTGAGTACCCAATTGCAAGTATAGATTCATCGGGAATTCCTGAAGCTATTAAAAATGAAATGCTAATAGCTCCTTTCAACGATTTTGAAACTACAGAAGACATTATAAAGAAAAATAAAGAGGAAATAGCTGGTGTAATAATTGAACCTTTCCAAAGAGTTATTAAACCTAAACCTGGGTTTTTAGAGTCAGTTAGAAAAATAACAAATAAATATAACATCCCTTTGATATTTGATGAGATCGTTACCGGATTTAGGTTTGGATATGGCGGAGCTCAAGAATACTATAATGTTGTGCCCGATCTATGTACTTTAGGCAAAATCGTTGCTGGCGGTTATCCATTAGCTGCGATTGTAGGTAAAAAAAATCTAATGGAAGTATTTAACCAAAAATCGGACACGATTTCTCCACCTTTGGTTCAGATAGGAACATTGAGTGGTAATCCTATATCAAGCGCTGCAGGTCTAGCTACACTTGATGTCCTAAAGGCAGAAAATCCATATGAAAAATTGTTTGAAACAGGGAATTTTCTGCAAAGCACTTTGAGGGAAATATTCAATCGTCATGAAATACCAGCTCAAGTCGTTGGAGAAGGACCAGTATTCGATGTATATTTTTGTTCAAATGAAATATCAAATTATAGAGATACTATGGGAGCAGATAAATCTATATTGAATTCACTAAATTCCAATCTGATAGAAGCGGGTATTTTTAAAGGTGATACTAAATATTATGTGTCTACTGTTCATGATTCATTCGATGTTGAAAAAACCGTTTCTGCCTTTGAAGTTGCAGTTGCGAAATTGAAAGAGCAGCATGATATTTGACTTTCAAAACGATTTTAGGGATTTATACACCAAACTTGACAAAATATTGATGTGGTCATAAGGTTTTTCATTGTGGGTAGTTTAGTTTGGGTGAAAATAATTCGATTACATCAAATAAAATTAAAATTGCGGAAATAAATCTAGTAGGAGAGCTTTTAAGTGAAAATAGGTAGCGTTTCAATAAATGTTTTGAGTGATGGCACATTAATGACTGATGGAGGAGCGCTATTTGGACCTGTACCAAAACAGCAATGGGAACAATTTTTAAAACCCGATCGCCGTAATAGAGTTAAAATAGCTGTTAATAGTTTATTGATTCAAAGTGGAAATCAGAACATTTTGGTTGATAGTGGAATCGGTGTTAAAAATACCGCCAAGTATAAAGATTTGTATTCTTTGAATGGGAATAAACTTATAAAATCACTAAAATCGCATGGATTAACCGCCCGCGATATAGATATCGTAATATTGACATCACTTCAATATATGCAAGCTGGAGGGTGTACAAAATTAGATAGGTCAGGGAGTGTAGTTCCAACTTTTCAGAAAGCTAAACATATTGTCCAGGCATCTAATTGGGAAATCGCTAATAATCCTGATGAACGAGGTGTAGGTTTATTTAATCAAGATGATTTTGTACCTTTGATGGAAAATGGCCAAATAGAATTAGTTGAAGGTGATCAAGAAGTAATAAGTGGAATAAATGTTAAAGTAACTGACGGTCCTGTAGTAGGTCACCAAATAGTAATGATTGATGCTGGAAGTGAACGGATTAGTTATTTGGGTAATTTGATTCCAACACCTCATCATCTACCGTTAGCTGCTATAAGTGCTATAGATCAACATCCTCAAAACTCTTTAGATTTTAAGCGTCAAACTATACAAAATGCGATAGAATCCGGATGGTTATTGGTTTTTGGAAACGCCTTGGAAGCTCAAGCTGGATATATAGGTGAAAGAAACGGAAGGAATAGTTTTACTCCAAGGGAACTTTAAATTTGCCGAAACATCTAGTTAGCTAATAAGTAGGTTAAAAGAGTAGATTTTGGTTTTATGTGGGTAATAGTATTGGAGATGTCTAAAGGTGTTGAAACTAGGCATTTTATGTAATTCTCGGACAACCCTGTATAGTACAAATTGTTGTCAATAGTTATAGTTTTTTCCCATAGAACAGAAGTAGGTTTATTAATATTGGTTTTTAAATGTACTCCTTCTAACTTTAGCGAAAGGGATATAAGAGATTTTACAAACTCAGATTTTAATTCTGGATTCAATAGGTTTTTGAAATAAAAGGCGCTTGTTCCAGGTCTAGACGAATAGGGAAATACATGTATTGAGGAAAACCCCATGGATTCACAGAATTTATAAGTGTCATTAAACGTATCCTCAGTTTCTCCTGGGAAACCTACTATAACGTCCGTAGTTATTGAAGCATTAGGTATTCTTCTCCTAATTAGGTCTATAGTTTGTGAATATTTATCTAAGGTATATTTTCGCCTCATAGATTTGAGGATTCTCTCATTCCCACTTTGAAGCGATATGTGAAAATGAGGACATAAACGAGAGTTATTCCAATTACTTAGCAAATCATCGGTTATTTCTTGGGGTTGGAGGGAAGATACTCTCAATCGAGGGATATCGGTTTTATCCAATATGGATTTTAGCAGTGTAGACAAAGATTGATTTTCAAATTCAAACCCATAAGAACCTAGTTCAGTACCAGTTAATACAACTTCCTTATTTTGTATTGAACGTGATTCGTTAATAATATCTATAATCTTATGGCTATCAACGCTTTTTTCTCTGCCACGTACCTTCGGTATTATGCAATATGCGCATATTTGATCGCATCCCTCTTGAATTTTTACCATTAAACGAGACTTGTTATTCATATAATTCAGCGGAGTATTTTTATGATTTTTAACATTTATATTTAATAGGTCGTTAAATAGAATTGTTTTATTTGTGTTTCCTATTACGTGATCTACCTCTGGCATACTATTTAGAATTGCGGAAGCATTTTCTGCATAACATCCTGTTACTATAACTTTTATGTCAGGGTTGGTTCTTTTTGCATTTCTTATTGATTTTCGTGCCTTGCGATCAGCTATATGGGTTACGGTACAAGTATTTAGGACAAAATATTCGCTGGATGTGATATCGGCTGATATAACGTATCCTGCGTTCGTAAATTGATTGGATATTGTAGTTGAATCAGCTTGGTTTAATTTACACCCATGTGTTTCAATTGTTACTTGTGGTGGTGTTGTCGATGTTGTTGGCATGTTCAAAGACTAATCAATGATAATAATGGTAATTTACTTTGCAATTGAGTATTGAAATATTTAATACAAATAATTATTGTATTACATATTAATCTGTTTTGGCATAAATAATATGTTTCGCAACAAATTATATGTTGTAAATTGGAGAATAGATGTCCCATAGAGTAGTTATAACGGGAGTAGGAATTGTAAGTCCATTAGGGTTGGATGCCAATTCTACTTGGAAACAATTGGTTAATGGAAAGTCCGGGATTGATAAGATTACATCCTTTGATCCTGATGGATTTGAGACCCAAATAGCAGCGGAAGTTAAAAATTATGATCCAGTGTCTTCTGTTGGAATGAAGCAAAGTAAACGGATGGATAGGTTTGTTCAAATGGCATGTACTGTTTCTTTGCAGGCTATAGAATCTTCGGAATTAAATTTAGATAAGATTGATCGCAATAGATTTGGAGTCAACATTGCAAGTGGAATAGGGGGGATAATCACACTATCTGATCAAGTAGGTACTTTGAACGCGAAAGGAGCTAGGAGAGTAAGTCCTTTCTTAGTACCGATGATGTTGCCAGATATGGCATCAGGACAGGTTTCAATGTTACTCAATTTAAAAGGACCCAATTTTTCGACTGTTTCTGCATGTTCAAGTGGGGCTGATTCTATAGGTGTTGCGTTCAATATGATTAGAAATGGTGAAATTGATTTCAGTATAGCTGGAGGAAGTGAAGCGGCGATCTGTCCCATAGGAGTCGCTGGTTTTAATTCTTGCCAAGCTTTATCTAGACAAAACTCTAACCCACAAGAAGCATCAAGACCATTTGATGCAAAAAGAGATGGGTTTGTATTAGGAGAAGGTGCTTGCGTTTTGGTTTTAGAAAAAATGGAGAATGCTATAGGAAGAGGGGTAGAACCAATAGCTGAGATACTTGGATATGCGGCAACGGCAGATGCACATCATATAACTCAACCCGCTCCTGAAGGAGAAGGTGGAGCTAGAGCAATGACCTTATCTTTGAAGCAAGCGGGTTTGCCTTATAAAGCGATTGATTATATTAATGCCCATGGTACAAGTACCAAATTAAACGATAAATATGAGACTATGGCAATGAAATCTGTGTTCAAAGATGAAGCATACAATATTCCTATAAGCTCGACTAAGTCAATGACTGGACATTTGTTAGGAGCTAGTGGTTCATTAGAAGCTGGAATTACTGCTCTATCAATTAAAAATGGAGCAATTCCTCCTACTATAAACTTAGTCGAACCTGACCCTGAATGTGATTTAGATTATACCCCTAATCTTGCACGTAGAGGTGAAATAAAATATGCGATGAGCAACTCGTTTGGATTTGGTGGACACAATGCTTCTTTAGTGTTTGGTAATTTTACAGAATAATAAATGAAGCTTATTTTCGTCTTCGCTCTGCTCTAGTTCCCCCACCTTTTTGCAATTCTTGTGTTATGGGTTTTGTACGTTCAATTAACCTTGCTTTAATTACAAGCAACGGAATTGTTATAGCCAAAACTAGTAACGATATAAAATGAGCCTCTTGCATACCATATGCCCATTCTAAGTCGATTCTTTGGAAGCTTATAATAAACCTCCCCACAGCGTACAAAGCTAAATATAAAGCAAAAAGCATACCTGCAGGTTTTAACCTGCCCCTTAGGGTCCATATTATTGATAATGCGACCATATTCCAAACTATTTCGTATAAGATAACGGGTTGAACTGATGTATAGTACCCATCCGCACAGTATCGTGCCATTGTTTCAGGGTGTATCCATGTAAATCCAAGGAACATATCTGTTGCTCTAGCACAATGTTCACCATTGATTATATCGCCTATTCTTCCTATAGTTTGTACTAAAATCATTGCTGGAGCTGCTATGTCTGCTAAAGGACCTACTGGGTGTTTATTGATTAAAGCATAAACTGCTCCACCAATAAAACCACCCAATATACCTCCCCATAAACCAATTCCTCCATTCCAAATATAAAGAACGTGTATAGGTTGAGAAGCATATATAAGTGACCAATTATCTATAACGTGTACTAACCTAGCCCCAATTATTCCACCTAATATTCCCCATGTAGCGGTTGAATAAACTATCTCGGGGTCAATTGTTGTTTTGGATTTTGAGTTGGCAATAGTGATAGGTGCCCAACGTCCTGAAAGTATTACAGCCATAATCACACCTACAAAGGTAAAGAATCCATGCCACGATAATATAAATGAACCTATGACAAAAGCATTAGGATTGATGTCTATTGTAATCATATTAATTCGTTATTCCTTTGATGGCGCTAACCTAATAAATAAAAACTTTTCAATTTGGAGATTCAATAAATCATATATTGGTCAATTTTTTAATGTTACAATATCTGTATCTACAAGCCAATAATATTGATGATATGAATAAAACTGTAATTGAAGAATTTCTTGAATACCTATTGATAGAGAGACGTTTTCCTAAAAATACTGTGGTCGCTTATAAAAATGATCTTATGCAAATGCAAGAATTTCACGATATAAGAAAAAATACATTTTCAAATGACTGGTGGAGAACACTAAATCCCAAAAAAATTGAAACTTATAAATTGCATCTAAGGAACAAGGAATATATGACTTCTACGATAAACCGTAAGATTTCATCTATGAGAACATTTTTTAATTTTTTAAATGACCGCGATTTGATTAAGATAAACCCATCTGAAAACATCCAGTTGGATAGCTTTATAACTAAAAGAGCTCCTGAATATTTGACCTTAGATGAATTCAGACAAATCTTGGATGTATGTTCAGGAGATGACCCTATACATATAAGGGATAAAGCAATGGTAGGATTACTTTACAGTAGTGGGTTGCGAGTATCAGAGCTTGTTTTATTGAACATTATTAACATTAGTGATAAAGAAGGATGGATTAGAGTTGATGGTAAAGGTTCTAAACAAAGGTTTGTACCGGTACATAAGGAAGCTTGGGGAAATTTAAAATTGTATTTGATTGAGTCTAGGCCATACTTAAAAAATAAATTTACAGGTGATAGTCTATTTGTTAATTCTAGAGGTAAAAGGATGACACGACAGGGTTTCTGGGATGTGCTAAAAAAAATGGTAAGGAAATCTGGATTACAAAAGTCAGTTAGTCCTCATATGTTGCGTCACACATTTGCTACACACCTTTTACAAGGTGGAGCTAATTTAATTACTGTAAAAGAACTCCTAGGGCATAGTAATATAAACACAACTCAAATTTATACACATTTGGTTGATGAAACTGTTCGTGATAGTTTTTATAAGACTGTAAAAGGTCCTGGCAGGTGAAAATTTTAAAAAGGAGAATATACAATGCCAAATAAAGGGAAAAAGTCTGGATCTAGACCTACTAAACAAAGTAAAAAGGGAAAATCAAATTCTGCAGTTGAAATATCTAGGTCATTTGCAAAAAAAGATGCCAATATATCAAATCAAACTTCATCTGTAAACCAAAATCTGGTTGGAGATGACTCTTCTATTAAACCAGCTAAAACACCGAGTACAAATGTTTTATCATCGAATACTGCTGCTACTCAATTACACCCTAATTTAAATAATGAACTTATACGCATATTTGCTACAACAGGGGTAATCACTGCGATTCTTGTTGGTTTGAGTTTCATCATATAATACTTGGTATAACATAGATAGAATTCTGTTAGATAGATATATCCGCGTGTCTGTAAGTTTCTGGAGTATTAATATTTTGTTCAATAAATAAATGAAGAACTATTTGAAAAGAATTGCCGTAAATGCCCCAAAAAAGCCGGGTGTTTACATAATGAAAGATCAAAGCTCCAAAATTCTTTATGTAGGTAAGTCGATAAATCTAAATGCTAGATTGGCTTCTTATTTTGGTGGAGAAAGAAAAAATGACCCTAAAACTCTGGCGCTTTTACAGAAGGTAGAACAATTAGAATATATTATAACTGATACGGAGCAAGAAGCTTTCCTATTAGAATGTCAGCTAATTAAGAAGAATAAGCCATGGTATAACGTTAGGTTAAAAGATGATAAAAACTATCCATATATAAAGATTGATATTCGCGAGAAATATCCACTGGTTTATATAACTAGAAAAATAATTAATGATGGAGCAGCTTATTACGGCCCATATGCTAATGCAGCAAGTGTTAGAAAAACCCTCAATTTACTTAAGCGCTTGTTTCCTTATAGATCCTGTACGAAGAAAATTACTGGAAAAGACGAAAGAGCCTGTTTAGATTTTCATATTAATAGATGTATTGCTCCATGCATAGGATATTCAACTGAAGTCGAATATGCGGAAGTAATTGAGCAAGTAAAGATGTTTCTTGATGGTAAGAGAGAAAAAGTGTTACTTTCCTTGGCTAGAAACATGTCTGTAGCTGCCTCATCGTTAGAATTTGAAAAAGCTGCTAAGCTCCGTGACCAAATAAATGCAATAAATCAACTAAATGAAGAACAAAAGATATTACATTCTTCCAATAACGATATAGATTTTATATCTATAGCTAGTTCAGAACGCGAGTCTTGGGCCGAAATGTTTTTTGTTCGAAGTGGAAATATAACAGGAAGAAATGGCTATAAGGTAGATGGCACTTTTTTGACTCCTAAATCTAAAATTATTGAAGCTTTTATAGAACAATATTATCTAGACGCGACAAAAGCTCCTAAAATAATAATGGTTGAAGATTATCCTGAATCAAAAGAGTATTTAGAAAAATGGTTGTCTCAAAAGTTTAATAAGACAATCAAAATAATTGTGCCGCAACGAGGAACCAGAAAAAAAATAATGGATTTGGTAGCTAAAAATTCATTAAAGGGAATCAATGATTTAAGTATAAATTCAGTTAATCCTAATCGAGAATATAATATTTTAAAAGATTTGCAAGAGCGTTTGGAATTACCTAGGATTCCATATCGTATTGAATGTTATGACATTTCTAACATAAGTGGCGCAAACCCAGTTGGAAGTATGGTTGTATTTAATCGAGGTAAAGCAATTAAGTCTGAATACCGAAAATTTTCAATTAAATCTGTAGACCAAATTGACGATTATATGATGATGAAAGAAGTTTTAATAAGACGGTTTTCTCAATATAAAAATTCAATGGAAAAAGATGAAAAATCAAAGTGGGCTGAACGTCCTGATTTGGTATTAATAGATGGAGGTAAAGGTCATCTTGCTGTCGCTGTTCAAGTAATGCTTGAGTTAGGTATAAATGAAATCCCATTATCTTCAATAGCAAAGCAGAACGAAGAGATATACACCCCTCTAATAAAAGGCCCAATTATGTTACCTAGGTCTTCTCAGGCTCTTTATCTTGTTCAAAGAATTAGAGATGAAGCTCATAGATTTGCAATAACGTATCATAGAAATAAACGTTCTAAATCAATGGTTTCTTCTAGTCTTGATTCAATAGTTGGAGTAGGTCCTAAGAAAAAACAACAACTAATTAGTAAATTTGGTTCTTTAAAAGGCATTGCACAAGCGGATATTATCGACTTGACTTCTGTACCTGGTATAACTAAAGAACTAGCTATAATAATTAAGCAATCAATTTAATCGATTAATTACAACCTATTTCTTTTCATCTTTATTGGTATCTATGAACGGTTTCAATAAGTTAGTAAATTCCATGGGGAATATATACTTCGTTGATTCGCCCTGCCCGATTGATTTTAATGTTTCGAAATATTGCAAACTCATTGTATTTGCACTTACATCTTTAGCTATGCTTTGAATTTTTTCGAGAGCGAGTCTAAAACCGTCGGCTCTAAGCACAGCTGCCTGTTGGTCACCTTCAGCTGTTAATATTTCTGACTCACGATGGCCTTGTGCTTTCAGTATAGCTGCTTGCTTTTCACCTTCCGCAACCGTAATTGCTGATTGTCTTGCACCTTCGGCTTCTATTATTACTGCTCTTCTTATACGCTCTGCAGACATTTGTTTGTTCATTGCTTCTTGAATATCTCTATCAGGTTCAAGAGTTTTGATTTCTACGTTTGTTACTTTTATTCCCCATCTAGATGTTTCATCATCTAGTTTTATTCGTAGTGTGTTATTTATTTTTTCTCTCTGAGATAGAACCTCATCGACTGTCATTTCGCCAACAACTGCTCTAAGTGTTGTTATTGCTAATCCTATTACCGCCTGCCTGTAGTTTTCTACTTCCAAAACAGCTTTTGATGCTTCTTCTGCCATAACTCGCAGGTATATCAAAAAATCTATGTCTATAGGAGCATTATCTTTTGTAATATTGTTTTGCCTTGGTATATCGATTACTTCTGTTCTTAGATCAAGTTTTACTCCACTGTGCATTATAGGTATGATGAATGTTGGACCTGGTCCCTTCATACCTTCAAAATTACCCCATCTGAATCTGGCTATTCTTTGGTAATCTTTCAAGAAATTGATAATCATTTAAGACTCCTTTGGCAAAGATTAACTATTTAATTAGATGATATCATCATTGTCAGATTTAAACACTTTTAATGTCAATCCATCTACATCGGAAACTATTATATTAGAATCTTTCTCAATTGTTTGATTGTTGTCTGTTTCTGCTGACCATAATTCGCTTTGAACAAGCACCGTACCGCGAGGATCTAAGATTGTTTTTGCCACTCCGGTTTCTCCTGATAAATCAATATTACGTACTAGGTGTTTTTTAGATTTTTGTGCGCGTTTGATATCCCATATTGTCCATGTTGTTGGTATGACTAGTAATATTCCTGAACTAATTAGAATCCATATATTGATATGGGAATTCAAAAATGGAGAGGGTTCAACAGCGCCAGGTAAGAAAGGAATATTATGGTTGCCAAATAACAAAATCCCTCCGATTAAAAATGATGAAATAGAACCGAATGCCGCTATTCCAATACCAGGAGCTGAAAATTCCACATACATCAGTACGGCTGCCAATATTAAGAATCCGAGTCCGATAAAATTAACAGGTAAGTTTGTAGACCCTAAAAATGCTAGTACCAAAAATATAGCTCCTGCTATTCCAGGTACTATTAGACCTGTGAAAATGAATTCAACAAATATCAATAAAGCACCAAGAATCAAAAGTACAAATAATATATTAGGGTCGGCCAAAAAATTAAGGAAATTTTCTTGTAAAGTCATTTTGGAGGTTTCTATTTTGGGATTAATGCTTTTTAATTTAGTTGATTGCGAATCGATAGTTATTTCCATGCCATTGATTGATTTGATTAATTCTGGAACATCATCAGCTATGAAATCGATCAGATTATTTTCTATAGATTCTGTTGACGAGTACGCTTTAGAATCAAATATTGTAGCCTCAAGTGCCTCTATATTTCTTTTTCTCGCTTTTCCTAATTCTCTTAGCAACGCAGCAGCATCTTGCGAGGCTTTAGATTTTAATGTGTCAGGTAAATCTTCGCCTTGTAATGTAACGGGTGTAGCTGCACCCATGTTAGTGGTCGGAGCCATAGCAGCTATATGTGAAGCTGATAAGATAAATGTGCCAGCTGAAGCTGCTTGAGCACCCGAAGGGTACACATATGAAACAATCGGTACTTTTGAAGCAAGAATATCTTCTACGATTTTTCTAGTAGAATCATATGCTCCACCAGGCGTATCTAAAGTTATGATTATCAACTGCTTTTTTTCTGCACTGCTTTCGTGAATACTTCTGTTAATATATCTGGCAGTGACATTATTTATTACTCCTTTAACTTCAATTATTTTGATGTTTGATACATCGTAATCGGCATAGACATTTTCTTGTTGGAAATTGCCAATTAAAAGTAAGTTGAATATCAGGAATATAAATAATGTCTTAGCGGATAAATATTTATTTATGTTTCTAAAAATAATTCTATTAACCTAAAAGGGCTGATTTTATTGAATCGACATCAGTTCTTGGTACTCCAATCGAATCTATGTAATTCGATATAGTTCCATATTCTTGGTTAAGATGTTTATGTACTTTTAGCATAGCTTCTGCAGGACAATAGTCTTTCTGATAGTCCACCCAAGTATAAGTTTCTGGAGTCACATCTGGTGGTGCTTGTTCGTCAAAAAAACGTTTCATAAGGAATTTACCGCTTATAGTGTAGTCTTCAGCAATTGTCCTAGTCGGAACGTCACAAATCGCTAACAGAAGACTTGATATTGTTCCAACTCTGTCTTTCCCTCCGTTGCAATGGAAAAGAGTTGTATCAGATGTCGATGCAGCTAATGCTATAAGAACCTCTTTGATATACTGTTTACGAGTTTCAAGCCAAGATATATACATTCGAGATACTGTATCGACGGTATCTTTACCTTGATCATAAAACGCTTCAACTTCCCCGTCTCCAATCATGTTTATATGAATATAGGTTACAGTAGATGAGTTTTGGAAAACATCAGGTTTTGCTTCAACTTCATAATTTTGTCTCAAATCTATTACGGTTTTTACCCCATATTGTTCTAATGTTTCCATCGATTTTTTTGAAAGTAAATGCAATGTACCTGAACGTAAATATTTTTGGTACTTGGTGATTTTCCCTGTGTTAGTAAAATACCCACCTAAATCTCGTACATTGTATGCGTCTGGAAGGTTTAAATGTGTTGGCATTGTTTAGTGTCCCTTTAAAGAAAAAGTATTTACGGAATTTATGATCTTTTCGAGTTATTTGTATCTAAATCATTTAATGATTCTTCTTCGGATAGTAGATTGTGAAGTTCTTCTTTAGCTTTACGTATATTGTCTACTTTTTGTGCTATGCGGTCAAATAACCCATTTCGCCTTTGTATCCCTTCACCAATTAGAAAGGCTGCTGCTTCAGATCTGCTTTTCACTAATTGAGACTCAACTAGCTCATCGATTCGCATTAGGCTTTCTTTATTTAATCGGACCATAACAACTTTTTCTCGGGCTGCAAGAACACTTTCAACACTTTCTTTCAAGTTTTCTCCTATTGAATCAGCTCCAGTTTTACGTATTGCTGATTTTGCAGCAGACTTAGCTTCATCAACAAGGATTTCTAACCCTTCAATGATTCTTTTTTTGCTCTCATTTTCTTTATTATTGTTAGCCATTGTATACTCCGTAAGATAATTACATGTAATTATATTACAAATGTATTTACTTTGTAAAATAACACTTGGACCGTCTCAAACATTTACAGGTATAATATCCATAATATTGTTTGAGGAAGGAAAATGAATAAAATTAATGGTTTTGAAATATTTTCTAATGATGACGGTTGGATACTGCATGAATCAAATCCTCCTCTTTCTCTCGATCATCTATATTCAAAGATGGTAGCAACCTATAAAGATACTGGATTAACCACTTTTTTATGGAGCGTTGGTGGGCACGAAGTATACGATTACGAAACAAAAATAGGTGAACGTATTGGAGAAGGGCATGTAAATCTAGACGAAAGTACAAAAAAACGAGTCGCAAACCTTCAATCGCTTATCGATAGCTGTGGAGGACCTATTACAGGATTATCTAAATTGTGCCATGAAGTGGGGATAAAATTTTACCCTTCGCTTAGGATGAACGAACATTATGATATTGATATAAATTCTCCTACTTATGGGAGATTCAGGAGAGAACGACCAGATTTACTTATTGGAAAACCGGGAGAAAAATTTGAAATAGGTACTGTTGAACACGGAATACGGACGGGTCTTAACTTTGCATTTGATGAAGCTAGAGATCATATGTTGTCAATTATAAGTGAACTTGTCGAAGATTTTGACGTGGATGGAATTGAACTTGATTGGTTTAGACATCCAGCTTTTTTTCGCGTGGATGAAGCATATGAAAATAGGCATCTAGTTACAGATTTGGTCAAAAATGTGAAACAGAAAATAAACGATGTGATTGAATCTTCTGGTAGAAATATTAAATTAGCTGTAAGAGTACCTGATACTATTCAAGATTCTATTAGGATTGGTCTTGATGTTGAGCAATGGATAAAAAATGAATATGTTGACATAGTTATAGTTGGGGGAGGAATGGTTCCTTATGCAACTCCAATTAATGACTTTGTAGATGCCGCTAAAAACACCGGTATTAAAGTACTAGGTTCGTTGGAACATTTGAGACCAGCCACTACTCCTGAAACTGTTACTGCTATCATTGATAGGCACATTTCAAAGGGTGCACATGGTATATACTTTTTTAACTATTTCCATAAAAGTAATTCATGGAAAAAAAGTATATATCGTACAATATACGATGGTGAATATAGATTAAATAAACGCAAAACCATTGAATTTGATTCTAATGTAAGATTCACTTTGTCTGAGCAACACGAAGCACCGTTCAGATACGCAATTCCAGATGTACAGATTCCTATAACTCTTGAGCCAGATAAAGAAAATACTCTCTCTATGCTAAATTTCCCAATTGATATTGATTCCAATTTACCAGAATATGAATGGGAGTTAAAACTTGGATTTATTAATTACCAAGGAGAAGATGAACTAGAAATTTTTATAAATCAGATTGCGGTAGATATTTCTGATATGAATATAAATTTTGATGGCTGGGGACGTTTGGAATGGACTGATTTCAAAAATAGGCTGCAATGGATAAAATATCCTTTCGCCCAAATAATTATTAAAAATAATGGATATTTGTCAAAAGGCAATAATATATTAGAACTACGTTTAATTAAAGAAACGGTGTTTAAAACTGATAAAGTAGTGCTTAAGGAAGTCAAATTAGAATTGTAAACTACCGGTAAACTTCGGATTATCCTCTGTTGCCACCGTAAGTTGATTTAAATTCTTTATTAGATTTGAATCGACTTAAACCTAAACTAGAGATGTTGATTGAACTACTTTGAGAACTAACGATTTCTTGGGCTAATTGTTTACCTATAGATGGACCAAGTTTAAATGAATGACCACTTCCTCCAACAGCTATACCATATCCATTTAACGACAAGTCATTGTCTATTATCATATGCCAATCAGGCGTGATGGTGTATAGCCCACTCCAGCTAGATGATAGCTGGAAATTACTTAGGTTAGGGAATCTGTTAATTACTCTTGATTGCGTCTCAGAAATAAACTGATTGTCAGCCTTACGATTAAATTTATCTGGATGAACAATCTCATTTGTTTTAGGATGTCCTTGTCCAATTAAAACAGAATGTTTGCCTTTAGGCCTTAAATATATTTTGTCAACCATGTTTGAGACTGATAGGTTTAAGCCACTCTCTTGTTCAGGATTAGTTAGCATTATTTCCTGTTCTCTAGAAACGGTGAGAGGTAAGTTTATTCCTGCCAACATTGATATATCGTATGCCCAAGGACCGGCTGCATTAATAACTTTATTTGTTTTAATATTGCCTTTATCGGTTTCAACAGAATTAATTTGGTTATTTGATTTAGAAATTCCAATCACTTTGGTATTTGTATAGATATTGGTTCCATTGGTTTTAGCTATTTTTGCAAAACTCTCTACTACTGATTTGGGATCAGCATAGCCTGAATCAGGCTCATATGCTACTTTTGAAATTCCAGTAGGATTAATGTTGGGGAGTAAAGAAATAGTATTTTTAATATCAATTTCTTTTGTTTCTATCCCCAAATCAATTAATTGTTTCATATTTAAATCAAACATAGAGTCAGCATTTTCTGGACACAGAAATACCCATCCATTTTGATGAAGGAAATGATTGCCTGTTTCATGTTGAAGTTCAGATAAAATATTAATGCTGTCTTTTACCAACCTTATACTAATTTCATTAGTGTAATGGTGTCTTATTATTGCGGCTGAATCCCCTGTCGAACCAGAGGCAAGTTCGCCTTTTTCAAGTAGACAAATATCTCTTATACCTAACTTAGAAAGGTGGTATGCTAGACTACTTCCGATTATTCCGCCACCTATAATTATTATTTCTGCAGATTTGATCAATTCAAAACTCCAACAATTTGTTCTATCTTTAAATGATTAGGTGCCAGAACGATTGATAATTGTCATGGTCTTATCGTCTATATCTACGCCATATACAGATTTGGCTCTATCGATTGAAACCAAACCCATAATCACATCATTTAATACTGCCTCAGGGCTTCTTTCTTTTGGGTTACCCCATCCTCCTCCACCAGGCGTTACTGTCGAAATGATTTTTTCACTTTCAACTTGAGTTGTCACTTTCGTTGGAAGATAACGTGTTTCTTGACTATCATCTTCTATAACACAACTAGAAGGAGCAGAGGAATGACCTCCGAAAAGTCCCCAAGGGGTAACATCAGCCCTATCAGAGCTTAGTGTCAATGATACACCTGGACCCAATACTCTAACTTTTCTCTGTAAACCCATACCACCTCGGAATTTTCCCGCTCCTTCAGAGTCAGGTACTAACCCATAGCCTTCAACCAATAATGGGTAAGCAACTTCGATCGATTCTACCGGTGCATTTCTTGTGTTTGTCATATGATTTTGCACTGCATCCATTCCATCACTATCATGCATAGCTCCCTGTCCACCACCGTATGTTTCAACATAGTTGTAATAAATTCCACTTCGATGGTCTACTCCACCTATATTTAAAAGATTCATGGTACCAGACGATGCTGCAGCTACTTTATCTGGTATCGCTGATGATAACGCGCCAAGCAAACAGTCAACGATTCTTTGGGTAGTTATAATATTAGCATTGCAAACAGCATTAGGATATTGAGCTGAAAGCAAACTTCCATCTCTAACCTTAACTTGTATTGGTCTGTAGGCTCCTGCATTAGGAGGCAGTTCAGGGTCTAAAACTGCTTTTAAAACGTAATACACGCAAGCAGCTACTGAAGGCCATCTACAATTCAAGGGGCCTTTTGAGGCATCATCCGAAGCACTAAAGTCAGCTATTATTGAGTCACCTTTAACGTTTAAATCAAGTTCGATTTTGAATAATTTATCGTCAATGCCATCACCTTCAATAAAATCCGAGTATGAATAATTTCCTAGTGGTATTTGTTTTAAAGCTTGCTTCATCCTACGTTCTGAGTAATTAAGCATTTCTTGAAGGTACATGTCGATTACTTTTACGCTGTATTTGTTAGCCAATTCATTCAGTCTTTTAGACCCTACCGTATTTGCTGCAAATTGTGCTAGCAGATCACCTTTTACTTCAACAGGTGTCCTGACATTATTAGAAATCAAATTCCAAAATTCGTCGTATAACTCTCCTTTTCTAAATAATTTGATTGGTGGTATCTGAAAGCCTTCTTGGAATATTTCATGAACCCCAAAAGGCATTGAACCGGGTGCAAATCCTCCCATATCAACATGATGAGCTTGATTAGCTGTTATAGCTATTAATTTACCTTTGTGAAAAATCGGGGAAATTAAGCACAGGTCATTCAGGTGTCCTGGGCCTGCTGGATATGGGGTATTTGTAGCAATAGCATCGCCTTCTACTAATTGGTCAAAAGGATAAAATTTCATGGCGGACTGTACTGCGGAATGCATTGTCCCTAAATGAAGTGGAGTACCTATTTCACTTTGAGCTACAACAACAACATCTCCAGTTGCCGTATAAATCGCACAAGAAGTGTCTCTTCTATCTTTAATGTTTGTTGAGTAACTGGCTCGTATCAGCGCTACTATCATTTCATCTGCTATCGAATAAAATGCGTTTCGCATAACTTCCAGGGTGATAGGATCAAATGATTTTGCGTTAGCCATTTGTGACTCCTTCTATTATTATGTTTTGTGATTTATCGATATAAGCTTTTTGCTTCGGAAGAATAAGGGTTGTTGAATCTATTTGGTCTATAACTGCGGGACCTATAATTTCATCCCCTTGAGATAAATTGTCTCTAAAGAAAATATCTGCTGACAACTTTTCTTCTCCAAATATCACATCACGTTGCGATGGGGCTTGGTGTGATATTTTATTTTGGTTGCTATTACCTAGAGATGGTTTAGTAAAGCCAGCAACGCTAGTTAATCTTACGTTTACTATTTCAGTTGGATTTTCATCTATAGAAAATCCATAAAGAGATTTATGTGCATCGTTGAACCTTTCTCTAGCTAATTGTAAGTCAGCATCTTTAAGTACACCGCCGGTAATAGGTACTTGTAGGTCATATGCTTGTCCAAGATATCTTATGTCCAATAATCTTATAAGTTGAATGTCTTTCTTATCTATGCCTTCACGAGACATTTGTTTAACTGCATCGGATTCCATGTTATTAAATAGTGTATTCAATTCAGGGACTTTTACCTCATCCATGTTACGTAGGACTGTTTGGACATAATCATGTCTCAGGTCTGACATCAATAATCCCAGAGCTGATGTTACACCAGGGGCTACGGGTACAACTACTTTTGGGATTTCCAATTCTCCTGCTAATTCAGCAGCATGTAATGGTCCAGCACCTCCGAATGCAATAAGTGCAAAATCTCTGGGGTCATACCCTTTAGCTACAGATACAACTCGGATTCCTTTTATCATACTGGCATTAATGACTTTGATTATTCCAGAAGCAACTTGTTCTACCGTAAGTCCTAAAGGCTTAGCAAGTTTCGTTTCAATTACACTTATAGATCTATCTATATCTAAACCAACTTCGCCTGCCAACATAGATGAACTTGATAATCTTCCCAATACTAGATTTGCGTCGGTGACGGTAGGTTCTTCTCCCCCTTTGCCATAACAAGCTGGCCCTGGGTCAGCTCCTGCACTGGATGGCCCAACTCGCAATGCTCCGCCCGGATCTATCCAAGCAATACTACCACCGCCGGCTCCTAATGTGTGGATATCTATCATAGGAACTTTTATTGGTAATCGAGAAATATCACTTTCCTGTGAACGTTTAATTTCGCCTTTATAGCACAGTGATATATCAAAGCTTGTCCCACCCATATCCACTGATATGGAGTTTTCTTCACCAGCATCATTTGCGATAGAGATACCTCCTACTACACCAGCTGCAGGTCCAGATAGAATTGTATGGACAGGTTTGGCAATTGCTTCTGAGGCAGTCGTCGTTCCTCCGTTTGATTGCATAATATGCAAATCTGATTTTATTCCTATTTCATTAACCGCATGATTTAAGTCTTTTAGATATCTTTCCATCCTAGGAGCAACATACGAGTTAATTGTTGTAGTACTCATTCGTTCATATTCTTTAAATTCAGCTAGGATGTTATTGGATAAAGCAATAGTTAAATTTGGTAAACACTTTTTAAAATAATCACCTATTATTTCTTCATGTTTGGGATTTGCGTATGAATGCAACAAACATATGGAAAGTGATTCTATATTATTTTTTTGGATTAAAGACGCAATTTTTTCGAGTTCATTTACGTTTATAGGCGTTAATACCTCTCCTTGATAAGACATTCTTTCAGTTATTTCAAATCTCAAATTTCTGGGAACTATGGGTGCTGCACGTTTAATTTTCCAATTGTATAAATCTGGTCTTTCCTGTCTTCCAATTTCGAGCACATCTCTAAATCCTCTCGTAACTATAAGTGCGGTTTTAGCCCCGTCTCTCTCGAGCAGGGTGTTTGTTGCTACTGTGGTACCGTGTATAAAAAAAGCAATTGATGCAGGGTCTATTTTTAAGTTGTTGATAAGACTCAATACGCCTTGCTTTACAGCTTTTGATTGATTTTCTGGAGTCGAAGGGGTTTTGTAAATGTTTAAAATACCTGTAGTATCATCGTATATAGATAAATCAGTAAAAGTTCCTCCCACATCGACTCCTAATCTATAACTCATATATATATCTCCCGAAACATCTGTTTTTTATGAATAAATTGCCAATTAGTTGAGTTTAACATTTCAGTTTCTTTACACCAATCTATTTTTTAGCTTATTAATATTTTAGTATTATAAATAACGATTTTTTGTTTAAGGGTGAAATATTGAAGCCAATTGAAAATATTACTGTGCTGGATTTCTCATCTAATTTACCAGGACCATATTGTTCATCAATTTTGATTTCTCTTGGAGCTAGGGTAATAAAAGTGGAATCTCCGGAAGGTGATCCATTTAGGAAATCTGGTCATATGTGGACTAGTTTGAATATCGGGAAAGAAAGTATAAGTATCAATTTAAAAACCCAGGCTGGAAAGAATTTAATCTATGACTTAGTTCGAACCGCTGACGTGATAATAGAAGGATGGAGGCCAGGTGTAGCGAAAAAATTGGGTGTTGATTATTCAATATTGAAAGGAATCAACAATAAATTGATTTACTGCTCTATATCAGGTTACGGTCAAGAAGGGCCATGGGCTGGAAGGACTGGTCATGATATAAACTACTTAGCATCTTCTGGCTACTATTCGATTGACGACAGAAATAAAGATTTAGCCCCTCCTAGTATATTGATTGCTGATATAAGTTCTGCTTTCTACGCTTGTATTTTAATACTATCTTTTATAGCGGGTCGTAATACAACTGGGGAAGGTTGTTATATTGACTTAGCGATGGCAGAGTCAGTTTTATCAATTTTAAACCTCGAATTTGCAAAACATTTTTCTAAATCCTCTATAAAAGGCGCCCCTAATGTAACATACTTACCTCATTACAATATTTACAAGTGTTCTGATGATTCTTGGATTACCTTAGGAATTGTCGATGAAAATCATTTTTGGAGTGGGTTTTGTGTAGCAACTGGATTGGATGACATTAAAGATTGGGATTTAAATAAACGAACTGAAAACTATCAGTTTATTGCAGGTCGATTGAATAAATTATTTTTGACTAAAACATCAAAGGAATGGGAAAAACTGTTAGTGGGAATAAATGTTCCAGCTTCTACTGTGAATACAATAGAAGAAGTTATACAAAATGCTCAATTTCAGTATCGAGATGTTTGGTCGCAATATGCTGGTTTCCAATTTGCTGGTATGCCTGCGCTAATCAATAATAAGAATATAAAAATATCTGGTAATGCTCCGTCACTAGGAGAGCATACAAACCAAATTGTTAAAGAACTTAATTACACTAAAGAACAAATTGGTAAATTAAACAGTGAAAAAACTACTCCAATACCGCTAGAATAGTAGATTATGAAACAGACGTACAATATAGGTAATTATTCTGATACATATAATGATTTTGAACTTGATGTCCCAGACAGATTCAATTGGGCTTTTGATGTATTTGATAAATGGGGGGAAGATCCATCTAAAACCGCTATGATTTGGGTAGGTCCAGATGGGAGTGATAGGGAAATTACATTTTCTGAATTTACCGATAGAACTAATCGATTATCTAATGGACTAAAGAAAATAGGAACTAATCCAGGGGATAGAATATTTGTAATGCTTCCGCGTTTGGTTGAATGGTGGGAGATTATGATTGCATCTGTAAGAGGATTGTTTGTACCTGTTCCAGGTACTCCCCTACTGACTAAATCAGATATAACGTATAGGATCAACGCAAGTGAATGTTCAGTGGCAATTACTGATTCGGAAAATTTAGATAAAATAGTAGAAATCAAAAATGATTGCCCATCGCTCAAAACGATTATTGTTGTTGGGGACACTACTGAACATGTCAAATTCGAGGATTTGATAACTGAATCTAGTGATGTTCATCCACATCCTAATAACCTATCAACCGAACCGTTAATTATATATTTTACTTCAGGTACTACCGGGTATCCGAAAATGGTTTTAAATACTCACGCATCTTACCCTATAGGACATATAATCACTGGACGCTACTGGCTCGATAACCGACCTACTGATTTACATTGGACTCTTTCAGACACTGGATGGGCTCAAGCAGCATGGACTCATTTTTATGCTCCTTGGAATATGGGGGCAGCGATATTTGTTTGGGATATGCGAGGTCGATTCGATGCATCGGATACATTGAAAATGTTAGAAAAATTTCCTATAACGACTTTTTTTGCTCCTCCTACAGCTTATCGAATGATGGTATTGGAAAATTTAGATGAATTTGACCTAACATCTTTAAGACATTGTATCGGTGCAGGAGAAGCTCTTAACCCAGAAGTAATCGATGTTTGGAAGAAAGGTACAGGTCACCATATTTGGGAAGGATATGGCCAGACCGAAACCGTATTATGTGTGGCTACTTTTCCTGGAATGAAAGCCAAACCTGGATCTATGGGCGTGGCTGCTCCTGGTTTCAAAATGGGAATCGTCAATGAAAACGGTGAACATTTACCTGTAGGTGAAGAAGGAGAAATTGCAATATCAATAAAGCCTGACTTTCCTGTAGGTTTATTTGGTGGTTATTGGAAAAATGAAGAAGCAAACAATAAGTGTTTTCGGGGAAATTGGTATTTTACCGGGGATAGAGGCTATGTGGACGAAGATGGATATTATTGGTTTGTAGGGAGAGCAGACGATGTTATCAATAGTTCTTCATATAGAATAGGACCTTTCGAAGTTGAATCAGCTCTTGTTGAACATGACTCGGTAGCCGAAGCGGCTGTAATAGGGAAACCTGATCCAATACGAGGTGAAATCGTTAAAGCGTATATCGTGTTAACTGGTAAAGATTTACCAAGTGAGAAACTCAAAGAAGAATTACAGAATCATGTCAAAACTGTAACCGCTCCATACAAATATCCAAGAGAGATTGATTTTGTGGAAGAATTGCCGAAAACAATTAGCGGGAAAATTAGAAGGTCAGAATTGAGAGATATCGAAAAGTCAAAATAATCTACATTTGATTACGATTTCAAAATAGTGATTAAACAACTTTCAACAATATAATTGGCACCAAAATCTATTGATGAGTAACAATAATTTCCAACAACAACACAGGTTATTTAGGCAAACAGTAAGAGACTTTGTTAAAACCGAACTATTGCCTAATGTTGATGTTTGGGAAAATCAGGGATATGTCCCGAAGTCAGTTTTTAAAAAAATGGGAGGACTAGGCTTTCTAGGACTTGAATTCGACAATAAATTTGGAGGAGCGCAAACCGATTTTTGGATGACCCTTGTATTTGCTGAAGAATTAGCTAAATGTAAGTCTGGTGGTGTAGGATTCAGCATCATTGTCCATACGGATATGTCTTCACCTTGGTTACAAAAATATGGAACTGATCATCAAAAATCAACATATATGCCTGAAATTGTTAATGGTAAACAGGTTTGTGCTCTGGCAATCACAGAACCTGATGCTGGCTCTGACATGGCTAGAATAGCGACAACTGCTACAAAAAAAAATGGATATTGGATTATAAACGGAACTAAAACTTTTATTACCAACGGGGTGTATGGTGATTTATTTTTCTTGGCGGCTAAAACCAACGATTCAGAGAAATATCATCAAAATCTTTCCCAATTCATAATTCCATCTTCAACGCAAGGCATAACAGTAACAAAAAAATTGGATAAAACCGGGATGCGTTCATCCGATACTGCTGAACTTGTTTTTGATAATGTAAAAATATCAGAATCTAATTTGCTCGGTGTTGAAAACGAGGGGTTTTACCAACTTGCTAGTGGATTACAAAGGGAGAGATTACTTGCTTCGGTTATGAGTATAAGTGCGGCTGAGGATGCACTATCTGATACCATAGAGTACCTTTCAAATCGTAAAACTTTTGGTAAATTTTTGAAATCTCATCAAGTTATTCGTCATAAAGTATCTGAACTTGCTACTGAAATCGAATCCGCAAAAGCATTAAATTATATGGCAGCTGAGCTATATTCAAAAGGGCTTGATTGTATTAAAGAAGTATCTATGGCCAAATTGCATACTATGCAAATTGTAAGAAAAGTTGCCTATGAAACCGTGCAAATGCATGGAGGTTACGGGTATATCAGAGAATTAAGTGTTGAGAGATTTGCTAGGGATTACAGGCTTTGGGCTATAGCTGGTGGTACCAACGAGATGATGAAAGAAATTATCAGTAAAAATATTCTTGGTAAGATAGAATCCGACTAAGTCTCTCCTAGCCATCCATCATCGAACTTGTTGAATCTTTGTATGAGGTCTTCCATCGTGCTACTGTTCAACTGTTGGTTGGAATTTGCAATATTGATGTTTTCTATAAGGTGATGCGTATTACCTGTACCTACTATAGCTGTATCGACATTGGGGTTTGTTAAGACAAACCCCAATGCTAATTCCTGATAATTTTCAGGAGCATCAATAATTGGTCCTAATGTTTTCATTAGTTTTGCCCTGTTTGCGTAGCTATTTGGTGCAGCACTCTTAGCTATATTAGCATCCCAAATCCCATTTGCTATCGGCCGCTTAATGATGACGCCCATCTGTTTTTTTTGTGCGTCTCCTATATAACTTAATGAATGCTGGTCAACTAGGTTAAGACTTGTTTGCAAAGTGTCAAACAAGTCAGATTCAACCGCCCATTGCGCTGCTTCTTCGTCACCACTGTACCCTATGAATCTGGCTTTACCTGATTTTTTAAGCCCTTGTAATGCTTTTATTACTTCCCCTTTTACAAGAGTTTCAACGCTGCAAGTATGCAATTGAATCAGATCTAAATATTCTGTTTTCATTCTTTTAAGACTTCTTTCAACACTACTGATGATAGTTTCGGCAGTCCATGCTTCACTATTTTGATCCCCAACCGAATGACCTGCTTTACTTGCTAAAATATATTCATCTCTTCTGTGAGCAACTGTTTTACCTATGACTTCTTCAGAATTTCCATAACATGCTGCAGTATCTAAAAAGTTAATTCCATTATCTAGCGCAGTATCAAGTAATAATTGAGATTTCTCTAGTTGGGATAGCATTTGCTCTTCCCCGATTTTGACTAGCCCTATACCAAGCCTACTGACCTTTAAGTTTGTCTTTCCTAAAGTTTTATATTCCATGGTTATACTCCATATTATTTGACGTGGTTAAGCTGTTATAGATTTTTGATTGACCGTACCGAGTGGATTCTTTTTTCTGCAAGTTTGTCTGCGGCTACGCTAGTAGGAATAGACTGTTTATTTGATATTGAAATGACTTCTAAAGTTGAGTAATAAATTTTTTCAGTTATTGCTTTTGACCGTTCTGCATTGTATTTAATTCCGACTTCACATGAAGCATTAATTATTCCACCTGCATTTATAATATAATCAGGGGCATAAATTATGCCTTTTTTTTGGATATCATATCCATGTCTTTCTTCAAGTAGTTGATTATTTGCTCCGCCTGCAATTATTGAACATTTTAATCTAGGTATAGTTTCGTCATTTAGGATTCCTCCAAGTGCACAGGGAGAAAATATATCCATATCGGTTTCAAATATATCATTTGGTTCAATGGTTTTTATCCCCAAAGATTTAGCTTTTTCAACCGCAATTGGATTGATATCAGATGCGATTAATCTTGCCTGCTCCTTTATTAAATGCAATGAAGTATTGTATGCAACGTTTCCGAATCCCTGGAAAACTATAGTTTTCCCATCTAAGTTATCATTTCCCCATTTGCTCTTAGCTGCAGCTTTCATTCCAAGATATACCCCTAACCCAGTCATTTCAGATGTATCACCGCTACCTCCGGAAGATTGAGGTAACCCAACAACATGATTAGTTTCCTCAGCAATAAATTCGAGGTCTGCTGGAGTCATTCCTACATCTTCAGTTGTGATATATCTTCCTCCCAACGTATCAACATGCTTCCCGAAAGCCCGTAGAAGAGCTTCATTTTTATCTTTATGTGAATCTGCTATTATTACTGCCTTGCCTCCTCCTAATGGTATCCCTGCTACTGCTGATTTATATGTCATAGCTCTAGACAATCTTAAGACGTCCATAGCAGCGTCATTTTCACTTTTATAGGGCCAGATTCTCACACCGCCACAAGAAGGTCCTAAGGTTGTGTCATGTATTGCAATTAGGGATTTTAGTCCTGTTGATTGTTCGTTGCAAAAAACAAGTTGTTCGTGATCAAATTCTCTCATATATTCTAAATGTTTCATGTCAGTAATAATTTTCTCCAAAAGTTCTGTGTTTATTGTAGTCCATAAGTGAAAAAAAGAATATGACGGTAGTCGATAGGAATTTAAATCTAAATACATGTATAATCTCATGGCAATAGAACATAAATAAGCAGGTTCTTAAACTTAAACTTTTGGTGGATTAAAAATGAAAAGAAGTGAATTAAGAAAAATAATTGTCGGTCCGATGGCAACTGTAGCTACACCGTTGGATGCTGAATACAAAGTTGATTATGGGAAAATGCATGATTTAACTAATTGGTGGATTGATAATGGTTTGAAGACTGGAAATAGTGTTATAAAAATTGCGGCTGCTATGGGCGAAGGACCTCAACTAAGAGATACAGAATGGCCTCATTTATTACGAACCGCAGTACAAGCTGCTAACGGAAGAGTTCCAATTATGTGTGGGATTCATTATAAAGATACAATAAGAGCAATTGAAGATATCAAAATAGCGTCAGATTTGGGAGCTGTAGCGGTACAATTGTCAGCACCGATACATAATGGTCCTACAGAAGATGACAATTTAAGGTTTTATGAAGATGTTTCAAAAGCAATTGATATAGGTATATTGATTTATAACACTCATGCAATGGCAGGCGGAGCTATCAGCGTAGATGGATTCAAAAAAATGGTTGATTTTGAAAATGTTGTGGCTATTAAATGGAGCCCACCTCCTGCAGATAGGCCGATACCAGGTAAATATGAAGAGATTTTTGAATTAAAAGACACGTTTAACATCATTGATAATTGTTTTGGTCCTGTTAGATGCTTCAAATTAGGTGGCCATGGTTATATTAACCATACTGTAGATATATACCCCCAACATGATATAAAACTTTTGGATTTGTTACGAAAAGAAAAATACGAAGAGGCTGAACACTTATGGGATTCAATTGAAGGTCCAATTGGTGTTTTTTCGGCTAAAGTTGGAGGAAGGTCCGGAGGTCAAGCTAGAGTAAAGAAAGGAATGATGGAAGTAATGGGCAACTCATGTGGTGTTTCAAGGCCTCCTTCAGAACCTTTGTTGGAAAGCGAGATAGACGAACTTAGAGAAATTCTAAGAGGTTTTGGTTGGCCGGTTGTAAACTAGGTTGTTTATTTAACCTCTAGCAGGTTCGGACATGGTTTTTTTTAACTCCTTGGTAAGGTCTGCTAAATGCGTGTCGTTTTCCATGACCTGCTTTAGATGAACCATTCTTTCTTCGGATGCTGTTTCAACCATTATTTCACCATGAATTCTGTCTATCCAAAACCTAGCTTCTTGTCCTAAGATGTTTTTTAATTCGTCTAATTGATTATCTGCAAACTTCTCTGTGAAATTCATAGTGAACATCCGACGCGCATTTGAACCACCCCAAGAAGAATGTTTTATATTGTGGTTGAATACTGCGACATCTCCAGGATTAGTTTCGAGGACGACAGCTGGTATTTTGTCTCCCTCGATACCGAACATACCGATTTGGTTAGTACCGGTTCCAACAAGGTGAGTTTGAAGCGAGTCTGCATAATATGAGCCTTTTTTGTGACTTCCCGGTATTACACGCAATGCTCCTGTCGACGCTGTAACTTTATCTAAGTAAAATGCTATTTTGATTGTTAAGACAGGTCTGGCACCGTAACCATCAGAATGCCACTTTGTGTCTCCGACATAATAGTTGCCGTCTCCTGAAGTATAGTTGAATTCTTCACCGCAGATACTTGATGCGATATCATGTATACGTGGATCATCAAGTAAAGATGATAAATATTCGCTTTGATCGGCAAATGGGAGTATAACGGATCTTTTAGTACCGTCATGATTTTGATTTGATTTTTCCCATATAAGTTCGAATTCTTCAATTATTTTGTCTATTTTGTCATCTAACAAACCTGGGAAATGTAAATAACCTAAAGCATCAAAAAATTGCATTTGTTGATGGCTCAAAAACTGTTTGGTTTCCATAAATCCTCCAATAAATTTGTTAGGGTTAATAGGTGGTGATTAGTTTATATTTTGCTTGAATATGAGTCAATCCCAGATTGGTTTTGATAATATTTTGATGAATTGGGAGTAATCGTACTCGGAGTTATCTACTTCCATTGGGTAATAGATTTTACTTTGGAATGATTTTTCAATCATTTCGTGCCCTACCTCTAAAGATGGCAATGTAGCTGTTGCGATTAACTGACCTAAAATATTTCCGGTAGCAGTAGCTTCAATGGGACCAGCCCTGACTTCTAATCCAGTAATATTCGCACACATTTGATTTAACAAGTAATTGTTAGCTCCTCCGCCAACTACCCGTATTTTTTCAATAGGATCACCAAGTATATGTGATAAGTTATCTATCGTATGTTTATATTTGAAAGCGATGCTTTTAAATATAATCCTGATTAATTCAGCATGCGTGTTTGGCAGTTCTTGGTTTGTGCGATTTAGGTATCGGAACAATTTTTCTGGCATGTGGCCATGTGTTTGAAATGTATCGTGGTCGGGATCTAAAAATGATTGCAACTTATTTGCATTTTGTGCTGAATCTACAAGGTTTTCGATTGAATAATTAAATCCTTGAGACTTCCATCCTTCTATGCATTCTTGAATCAGCCACATACCAGTTACATTTTTCAAAAACCTTATATTCCCGTTAAAGCCTATTTCATTTGTGAAACCAAATTTTAAACTTTCATTATTGATAATAGGCTTGTCGGATTGTATACCTACTAAAGACCATGTACCTGAACTTATAAAAACTGAATTAATTTCCTTTGAGTTTTGGATTGCAGCTACAGCTGAAGCTGTGTCATGAGTTGCAGTTAATGCTACTTTAGTTTTAGTTAAATTAAGATTTGTGCCTACTCCCCGTTTTAAACTTCCAAGAATAGTGCCGGGTGGAGATATTTTGGGTAATAAGGAGATAGGGATTTCTAATTTATTTAAGATTTCTGAACTCCATTGTTTTCTTGTAGGATCATATAGTTGGCTTGTACTAGCATTTGTTAATTCAGCAGTTTTTATTCCTGTTAACCAAAAATTTATAAGGTCCGGTATAAATAATAGGGTTTTGGCTTTATGGATTTGTGAGCGTGGAGATGATTTTTCTGCATATAATTGGTAGAGAGTGTTTATTGGCATGAATTGGATGCCTGTTTGATTATAAATATAATCTCTACCTAGTAATTTGGTTACATATTCCATTGCTTTTGTATTTCTTTCATTCCTGTAATGCCTTGGGTAAAACAAATAATTATCATTTTTATCCAAAAGGACAAAATCCACCGCCCATGAGTCAATTCCTATAGAAAATATATTGTCGCCGTATATGTTGGTAGCTTTATTGATACCAAAGATTATATTGTTATATATGGATTTGATATCCCAACAAATAAGTCCATCACTGGTTATTGGAGTGTTTTTGAACCGGTGCACCTCGTCGAGTTTTAAGTTGTTCCCCATGTATATGCCGCATATGATTCTTCCACTTGATGCCCCGAGGTCTATAGCAATATGTACTGACTTTGAAGTTTGCATAATTAATAGTAAATTTAGACTAATTTAATTAGATTAATAGGTGCTAATATAATACTTACTTTATTATTAAATGATTTTGTTTCTGGAGATTAGTGATGAGTTTACGAAATCGGCGAAAATATGTCCATGTAAAGTATCTATGGGAAGATGTCGTAGCGAATGAACTGTCAGATTTAGAAAAATTGGTTTATCGGTCGAATTGTTTGGGAAGAGATTTGACTATAACAAACACTGGTGGTGGAAATACATCTTCTAAGTTAGTTGAAATTGATCCTCTTACTAATGAAGAAGAGCATATATTATGGGTTAAAGGCTCTGGAGGGGATTTACGTACTGTAGATGTCTCTGGGTTTTCTTCATTGTATTTGAATAAATTCCAACAATTGGAAGAAATATATTTACGAAGTGAGGATAAAGGTCCTAAAACACCAATTGAAGATTATTTAGTAAGTTTATATGGACAAACCACGTTTAATTTGAATCCAAGGGCTACTTCTATAGACACTCCTTTTCATGCTTTAATCCCATATAAGCATGTTGACCATATGCATCCAATATCGGCTATTACAATAGCTGCTTGCAAAAACGGTCCAGCAGTAACTGAAAGAATATACGGTAAACGTGTTTTGTGGACAGATTGGCAAAGACCGGGCTTTGATTTATCTATGATTATGAAAGTAGCTTGTGAAAATAATTCTGAGCTACAGGGAATTATCATGGGTAAACATGGAATAGTTAATTGGGCAGATGATTCCAAACAATGTTATGAACTAACGCTAGAACTTATAGATATCGCTGCAAATTATATAAAGAAACACGATAAAGGGATTGATTCATTCGGCGGTTTAAAATATCAAGATCTATCTAAGGCTCGCAAATTGAAAGTTCTATATGAAATCCTACCATGGGTAAGAGGGTTGATTTCAGAAAATAAACCTTTTGTTGCAACCATAGAAACCAATGAAAATATAATTAATTTTGTAAATAGTTATAAAGGAAAGACATTATCAGAGATGGGGACTTCTTGTCCTGACCATTTTATAAGGACCAAGGTAAAGCCCCTTTTTGTTGATTGGAATCCTAACACTGAAACACTAGAAGTGTTAAAAAATAATATTTTGAAAGAAATTGGAGAATATAGACGTTATTACAAAGAATATTATGACAATAATAAAGAAGTTGATTCACCTCCAATGCGAGATCCCAATCCTACTGTTGTTTTAATTCCTGGTGTGGGAATGTTATCTTTCGGGAAAAACAAAAGCGAATCTAGGGTAACTGCGGAATTTTATAATGGAGCGGTTGAAGTAATAAAAGGATGCGAATCAATAGATGAATACAGTTCATTACCCCAAAAAGAGGCTTTTGATATTGAATATTGGTCTTTAGAAGATGCGAAGCTCAAAAGATTGCCTGCTGAGAAATCTCTAGCAGGTAAAATCATATTGGTTGTAGGAGCAGGAAGTGGTATCGGTAGGAGTACAGCTTTATTAGCTGCCCAAAATGATGCTCATGTAATATGTGCTGATATAGATGTTAATGCGGCTAAAGCAACATCTGAAGAAATAAATGGTATTCATGGTGAAGGGATAGGCGTCGGTGGGACTGGTATTTCAAGTTGTAATAAATCAATATATTGTGAAGTTGATGTTCAAAATTTAAAAAGTATCAAAGAAATGTTTAATAGTGCAATATTTGCTTATGGTGGGATCGATGATGTAATTGTCACTGCCGGTTATTATCCTACAATTAGTGAAAAAGAGGACAATATTAATTCATGGTCGAAAACCTTCGGAGTAAATGTAGAAGGTTCATACAATATTGCTGTTCATGCAAAAACAATTTGGGATCTTCAAAACACTAAAGGAAACCTAGTTCTGTTTTCAAGCGCCAACGCAGTAGTTGCTAAAAACGGTACTCTAGCCTATGACACAAGTAAAACTGCAGTTAATCATTTAATCAGAGAACTTGCAATTGAATTAGCACCAAACGTAAGAGTTAATGGAGTAGCACCTGCAACAGTAGTAACCAATAGTTCAATGTTTCCAAGAGCTAGGGTCATTTCTTCATTGAAAAAATATTCAATTAAATTTAAAGAGTCGGATAGCACGACTAAGTTAAGAGGTAAATTATCAGATTTTTATTCTTCAAGAACCCTTTTGAAGCAATCAATACAGCCTGAGTACCCAGCTACTGTTGCTATAGAGTTGTTAACAAATAAATTTGCCTCTACTACTGGACAAATTATTTCTGTAGATGGAGGATTAACTGAAGCGTTTCTTCGTTAGTATCTTTTTAGTTAACGGGTACTTTTTGATGTTTTCTTGTTGGCCACCAATTCCATTCTCCAAGTAGTTTAACTAAAGAAGGTACAATCAATGTTCTAGTAATGAATGTATCCATCAGAACACCTATAGCGACTGCAAAACCTAGTTGGAATAAATCTTGAAGTGGAAGGGACATCAAAGCTGAAAATGTTCCCGCCAAAATTAACCCTGCTGAAGTAATGACTCCACCAGTAAGGGCAAGTGTTCTCAATACTGCAATATCAAGAGGAGCTTTTGATGATTCTTCTTTCAATCTTGACATGAGATATATGTTGTAATCTACACCCAATGCATTGAGGAAAATAAATAAGAAAAATGCAAGGCCTGGTGTAACAGTATCTTGATTAAATATATTTTTGAAAATGAAAATTGAGAGTCCTAATGTAGAGAAATATGTGAAAATTATTGTCATAAGTAAATAAAGCGGTGCAACTAATGATTTCAATAAAATAACGAGTACTATACCGATAGAAATTAATATGAGTGGTAGTACCAAATAAGTGTCTCTGTCAGCTGCGGTCCTTGTATCATATGCTTCTGCGGTTTCCCCTCCTACGTAGCTGTTCGATACAATCAAAGAAGAAGTCGTTAGAGATTCGGATAAAGTATTCCTAAGCTTTGGTATAAAATCTAGTGCTTCACTAGAGTAAGGGTTTATGTTCAATATGACTTCATACTTGACCAAATTTTGATTGAAAGATATGAACTTTTTCGACCTTTCAGTTATGGGTTGTAGTTCAATAGAATTAGTTTGATAAGCTTCCAAAACTATATGTTTATCTATTTTTGAATTGAACCCAAATGGCCTACCAAAATAATATACGTCAGCAACTAATTCATGCTCTAAAATAGTTAAAGCTATCGTATCTAATTCTGAGGCAATTTGGGGATTTAAGTGGTTTTGTTGGTTTATGTCAACGTATACATTAGTTGGAGATAGTAAACCAGGAGAAAAACCTTGCCTTAGGAGTTCAAACGATCTTACCGATTCAGTGTTCTGGGGTAAACTATCTAGTTGGTCAAATGATTTTTCAGATCCAATGATTCCAAATATAAATATTCCCAATACCCCCCCGGTCGTTAATAATGTGAATATAGGCTTTTTTAGTACAATATTTCCTATTTTTCCATAAATTGTAGTTTGGTCAGGTTGTTTATCTGTATTTGGTTTAGGAGTGAATGGCCAAAAAGCTTTAGCCCCTAATACTGTAAGGATCGCAGGAACTAAAGTAAGAGAAGCTATCGTCATAATTATGATTGCGATACCAATTACAGGCCCCATAGATTGGTAACTTTTTAGGTCAGCAATCAAAAGTATTGCTGAAGCAATAATGATAGTAGCTCCTGCAGAACCAACAGCTCCACCGATTCCTTTCATTGTATTCCGCATTGCTTGTATTGAGGAACTAGTTCGTTTCAATTCTTCTTTGAATCTTGATGCTATAAACAGGCAATAGTCTGTGCCTGAACCAAACAAAACTACCGTCATAACTCCTCTTGACTGTCCATTGACAACAAGGAAAGAAGTGTTTTCGGAAATAAAAGCTATTATAGAAAGAGACACTTGCATAACTAATCCTACGCATAGCAAGGGCACAATCGCCACTATAGGTGATCTATAAATCACAAGTAGAAGAACCAATACTAAAATTATTGTTACAATCAGTAGCAATCCGTCTATTTGTGAGAAAACACTTATTATGTCCAAATACATACCTGCGGGACCACCAGTCTCTAAATCTAACCTGTCGCTTCTAAATTGTGACACATAATCTCTAATTTCTTTCACAGATTCTTGGAATTTGTCTTCAGTTGGAGTGCCAGAAACGTTAACTATGATAGTCATAGTAGTTTCATCCGGTGAAATCAACTCATTTCGCGCTTCAGGGGTTTTGAACAGCGATACTATATTTTGTACCCCTAATCTTTCTTTATTATTTTCTAGCCATGTGTCGATATTTCTCGTTTGTGTATAGTCACTTGCGGAAAGTCCATTATCATTTCTTATTACAATAATTATTGGTAGCCCGGGTTGAGGAAATTCCTCAATACTTATGTTGAAAGCCTGTGTAGATTCTGCAGAATTTGGTAGCCAATCTGTAGCCTGGGTTGATTCTTTTAAAGTTGGTGCTGAAGTGATAAGCAAAACGCTGACGACAAGCCATGTTACGACTGTAATCCATTTACCATATTTCGATGTTATAGATGTGAATAGATTTGTTAACAAATATTACTCCTTGAGTTCTATTTCATTGTGGCTTCGCAGTAATGTTCACTGAACCAAAGTCGGAGTTTTCATTAATCCATGTTTCTCCAAAGTATTCTCCTAACCGCTTCCTTCTATATTTGAAAATCGTTTTCAGATTTGGAGACACAAACAAATTGTTTGTCAACGAATCTCCAACAACTTTATAAATTACACGGTCTTTTACTGTACAATTTGTGCCGTTGGACTCAAATATGTGAGTGTGGACCCATTTTGTATAAGGACCTTTTATTTGTTCATCAACAAAACTTTCAAACGGGGTCCACGAAGTTATAAGAGATTTCCATTTTATCGGAACTCCATATAATTTAATTTTGTATTCAATTTCGGCACCTACCTGCATTTTTATAGGGAGTTTTGTCAATATATTGAAATTAAGGAAATCAGGTGTAAGAAACTCTAGATTTTCAGCATTGCTAAAAAAATCGAAAACTTCTTCTATGGGTTTTGATATGGTTTGTTCAGTTTCTAGTAGAAATTCTTTCATAAATTTTTGATTTAACAGCTATTTGTTAAGAATATGTTAATATATCCGAATTAATATAAGTACGCCTTCATGTAGTTGTATTATAGTGGACAAACACACCAGCGAGTATAATATATTCTACATATATATTTCGTGTAAATCAACAGGATTTTGTTACATCAAAATGAACTAACATCATTAGTGTTTTTTGATTTTTCTATTTCCGATATCAATGCTTCTTTTATTGTGGAGTATTGAAATTCAAACCCATTACCTGAAAGGATTGCTGGGGAAACATCCTTGCTGCTTAGCAGTTCTATTGACATTTCACCTAATCCAATCTTCAATAAATTGCCTGGTATGCTGAACAAATACGGTCTATTGAGAACCTTTGCTAATTCACGTCCAAAATTCTCTTGTGTTACAGATTTAGGAGAAACGATATTGATTGGTCCAGTTATGGTGTTAGATCTTATATACTCAATTGCTCTAAAAACGTCTTCTATATGTATCCATGACCAAATTTGCTTGCCATGACCAAATTTACTGCCCAAACCAAATTTAAATGGTAAAAGCATGCGAGGCAGGGCACCCCCTCTTTTAGATATAACAATGCCAATTCTTAGTATAGATGTATTGATTCCAAATGATTCTGCTTTAAGTGCTTCGTTTTCCCAATCAAGGCATAATTTTGGCAAGTAGCCAAAACCATTAGAAGAATTTTCATTTTTTATTGTAGGTTCGGTATCGTTATAAAATCCTATAGCTGATGCTGATTCTAACATTTTTGGAGGAGAACTTAGTCTCGATAATTCCTCGACTAAATATTTTGTCGTTTTAACGCGACTATTGTAAATCGCATTTTTATTGGATCTGGTCCACCTAGTTACCAAATTTTTACCCATAAGGTTAATTACTAAGTCGGTGTTGTTTATTGAACTAGGTAACTTGTCTGATTTGTAATCAAATTTGACTACATCTGTATATCCATTGTCATGACGGAACTTTTCAGGGCGTCTTGTTAATGCGATAACGTGATGCCCTTCCTCAATATACCGCTTACTGACATAAGAACCTATTAACCCACTTGCTCCAGATATCAAAACTTTCATATATAAATCAAATACTTAAAGATTCAATAATTTCTAAGTTGTATAAATCTATTAAACAGCTTTACGCCTTGGTTTGTTATGGTTGTCTTGATTTTTGCTTTTATCAATCTCTGAATCAGTATCAATATTAACTATTGTGGAATATTGAACTGCACCGCACTGTAAACAAGTTGTTTCATTTAATTCAGTTTCGCCAGTTCGATACACATCCCCGCCACATCTATAGCAACTTTTCGCTTTTAACATTTTCCTTCACCTAATTTATAGTCACAAATAATTATTAGTTATATACTATATAAAACAAACTAATTTATTTGTGTAGTATAATAAACATAATGGTAGTTTTTACACAAACGTAGAAACGATATCATAAATCGCTCGATAATTCAAGAAGTAAACTTCATGAATCAAAAAGCGACTCCGATAAAAGCATATAAATCAACAAAAAAGGACTGATTTATTGATGGATAAAAATAATCTGAATCATGAAATATATCTGGAACTGCTAAGAAATGGAGAAAATGCAGAAATCAATAATTTTGTGAATACTTGTATTAAATCCGGGCTGAGTCCATATTACATATATATGGATATAATATTTCCTTCTTTAGTAGAAATTGGAGAACGGTGGGTTAATGGACAAATGTCGATAGCTGAAGAGCATTTATGTACCGAAATGACAAAATCAGCTATGGAACTGGTTTCCCAAAAGGTAAAATATAAAAATTCCAATGGCTTAAAAGCTGTAATGGCTTGTGTAGAAGGAGAAACACACTATCTTGGGGTAAAAATGTTTTCCGATTTTCTGATTTGGGATGGTTGGAAGTGCGATTTTCTTGGTCAAGACAATCCTCCATCAACGATTTCAGAGTGGGTTGAGAAAGTAAATCCTTCTGTAGTTGGCTTAAGTATTTGTATAGGAGATCATTTTGACAACCTAGTTGATACTATTGATCAGATAAGGACAAAGAATGAAGAAACCGAAATTATAGTTGGAGGGATTTTAAGTGAATCCCATAAAAACAAATTAATTCAAATGAATGTTGTAAATGTTTTTGCAAATCCTGTTGAAGCTTTAGATTGGATAAGGTCAACATTTTTGCAAAGAAATCAAAGCTTGGTAGTCGAAGAATATCTTTTATCAGTAGGAAAACGAATAAAGCAGATAAGAAATGCGGCTGGTATCAATCAACAAGAATTAGCAGATAAAAGTAATCTAGACAGGACATATATAAGTGCAGTTGAAAATGGGAGACAGAATATTTCGCTTTCTGTTACATTGAGAATAGCTCAGGCTTTAAACACTTCCGTAGAAAAAATTACTAATCAAAGTCAAATCTAAATATGATTAGGATTAATGTAGATTCATTAATCAACTTTTGTCAGATTCAATAGCGTTTTGTCTTCCTAAACCAACATCAACTTTCGTTAACAATAAAGTTCCAGCAACGATAAAAAGCAATATTATTAAAATTGCCATCCTCGTATCTAGAAAGCCTGCTATTAATGCATATATTAATGGACCTATAAATGAAGAAGCTCTACCAACAAAGCCAAAAAAACCGAAAAACTCTCCGCTTTTACTATCGGGTATGATAAAAGCAAAAAGACTTCTTGCTAAAGCTTGACTACCACCCATTACAAATCCACCAAATACTCCTAGTAATAAGAATTGGTATCCTGCATCAATGTTTAATGGTGCCCATATAATTTTTCTAATTGCTTTTGGCCACCAATCGATCATTCCACTATTAAGTGCAGAAGGGTGAAATTCTCCAACAGCAGATTTGCCATCCAAAGGACCACCAATAACTTCAGCGCTATATTGGGATCTTTCATTGTTGAGTGAATTATTTATATCGGACAATAATCTTGTTACTTCCCGTTCTTTAAATACGGTGGTTTCGTCCACGTTGCCATATTTCTTGAACCATGCTTTGTTTTCATTATTTTCGGATATAGATGGGAATGTTTCAAAAATATATTTTCCAGTTTCATCTATATGTATTTCGTAGTCATAATTTTCTGTAGTTTCTGGAGGTAAAGGTGCAATTGAAATCGCGAACAAAACGGCCGCGACCCAGCCTATTAATGAGATTGATAATGCTTGTTTAGTACCTGTTCTATTAGATATTTTGGCAAAAATAGTAGCTCCAGGTGCCGCAACAAATTGAATCAATAAAATTGTACTCATAACAAAAATCATTGATATTCTAAGTGTATCTGCCGCGAATGCTCCCGCAACAGTTAGGACTGTTTGAATACCATCATTAAACAAAAGATATGCTATCAGGTAAATTCCAACTACTTTGTAATGTTTTATATCCTTAACCGTATTGGACAATCCAATAAAAGCATCTTTTAGAGTTGCTCCAAACGTTGATTTATCTCTATTGGTGTTTGTAAGTTTCGGCTCAGGTACCGTTGTAAATGTAAATATTGACCACCCAAACCACCATAGACCAACTGAGGCTATTGCCAATCTAGTAACCAGATCTGAGTGATCTGTATCTTGAAACATCATTATCACTACAAGATGTATAGCTAGAAGTAGGCCCCCTCCAACATAACCAAACATGAATCCTCTGCTACTTACATCATCTAATAATTCAGCTGGTGCTAATGTATTAAGCAGAGAATTGTAAAACACATTTGCACCGGCAAATCCTATGTTAGCTATAATGAAAAATCCTAGTGCGTAGGCCCATGGAGCTGATGTATAAGCAGAAAAGAAAATTAAAGCAGTAAATATAGCTCCACCCAAAGTATAAATGAAAAGTAACGCCTTTTTTATTGCCGTCCTATCCGCAATTACACCTAAAACAGGTGACGTAATTGCTACTAAAAGTGTAGAAAATCCTATTGCTAAACTCCACATTGAGCTGGCTGTAAAATTAAATGATAGTACTGAAGTACTGTTGCCGAGTGCATCCTGAAACAATATAACGAAATAAACTGGTAGTATTGCGGTTGATATGCTTGTTGCGAAACCTGAATTTGCCCAGTCATACATATACCAGCCAAACAACGATTTTCTGTTTTGTGGAGTTAAGTCTGATATTTTCATATAAAACTCCTAAAAGCGATGTGCGCATTATCGAATTATGGCGAACAATTTACAAGATTAGAGATATCTGAATGTTATAAAATAACTGTAGAATCAATTATATTGTAATTGTTTTAATTTTATAACGTGAACACGACTAAAATATTTGAAAAATCTATAGACCTAAGTATTACTAAATCCGATATAGACAATTCCCTGATCGGAGATGTACTCTCGTTGTCAAAGCTTATGGAAATTGCAGGGGCAATAAGAGATTATGGAAAAGGTAATGTAATTACATTTTCTCCCAAAATATTCATACCACTAACAAAACTATGTAGAGATACTTGTGGCTATTGTACATTTAGAAAAGAACCAGGGTATGAAAATCCATACATGTCTCCAGACGAAGTATTAGGTTTGGCTCAAGCGGGTGAAAAAATGGGATGTACTGAAGCCCTTTTTACACTAGGAGAGAGACCAGAACAAAAATACGATGTTGCGAAAAAATGGTTGGTAAAATACGGATATAACTCAACAATTGAATATTTAGTCGCAATGAATCGAATTGTATTTGAAAAAACGAATCTTTTGCCCCATTCAAACCCTGGTACTCTATCAAGAAGAGAGTTAAAAATGCTTAAGCCTTACAATGCTTCTATGGGTTTAATGCTAGAATCCATTAGTCCAAGTTTATATCGTGAAAATGGACCTCATGAATACGCGCCAAGTAAAAGACCTTCAGTAAGGATAAAAACAATTTCACTAGCTGGTGAAGAGAAAATAGCTTTCACAACAGGTTTGCTAGTAGGGATAGGTGACTCTTTTGAAGAACAGGTGGATGGTATATATAAAATCAAAGAAATAAATGATGAATACGGTCACATACAAGAAGTAATTATTCAAAATTTCAGACCTAAAATAAATACATTATTAAATGGCACACCACCTCCAAAAGAAGAATATATGTTGAGATTAGTATCAATTGCACGTATTATTTTAGGTCCTTATATGAATATACAAGTTCCACCTAACATATCAATAGGTGGCTATGGTCAATATATAAATGCTGGAATAAATGATTGGGGTGGAGTATCTCCTCTTACAATTGATCATGTGAATCCAGAGGCTCCTTGGCCTCAACTGAAAAACCTTAAACTTGTTACTGAAAAATATGGTTATGAATTACAACCAAGATTACCGATTTATAGCGAATATTTAAGTGAGAGTGGAACCTTTGTCTCACAAGCCATGGATGATAAAATCCGTAACAGATTATTAGTGGGATAAAACATATATAAATCAAATGACTATTGCAACAGAATCATTGATAGAAAATCTTTTAACAGAAATTAAACCTTCAGTGTCCCAAGCCTTAAATACTGTTCTTTCAGGAAATGATTTATCTTATCAGCACATTCTTGATTTGCTCTGTGTATCAAATAAAGACCTGATAGCCGTTTTGCTTAGTGCAGATTATCTACGGTATAAAGTGAACGGAGACAAAGTTTCTTACGTAGTTAACAGGAATATAAATTTTACTAATGTGTGTATCAAACGCTGCGGATTTTGTGCGTTTTCTAGAGATTTCAGGCATGAACAACAAAGTTATTTCTTACCTATAGATGAAGTAGTAAGGAGAGCCAAACAAGCTTGGGATCTTGGCGCTACTGAAGTTTGTATACAAGCAGGTTTACCTCCTAAAATGGATGGCGATCTGTATGTGAATATAACTGAGGCAATAAAACGTGATATCCCCGATATTCATATTCATGGATTTTCCCCTGAGGAAATTTTGTATGGGAGTCAAAGGTCAAAATCCACAATAAAAGAATATTTGATAAGGTTAAAAGATGCCGGTGTAGGAAGTCTTCCGGGTACATCGGCAGAAATTCTTGAACAAGATGTCAGAAATAAAATAGCTCCAGGGAGGATTACAAAAAATCAATGGATTGATGTTATAAGAACAGCTCATGATATTGGTATTAAAACTAGTGCCACAATGATGTATGGTCACGTGGAAACCAACGAAAATATCGCTAGTCATATATTAGAAATTCGTAATATACAAAAAACAACTCATGGATTTACTGAATTTGTTCCATTGAGTTTTGTACATGAAGAAGCTCCAATGAACACTTCTGGCATTTTTTCAAATATAAACTTAGGACCTTCAGCATTAAAAGTTATGCTTGTACACGCGGTAAGTAGATTGTCATTGATAAACCATATAAACAACATTCAAGTGTCCTGGGTGAAAGAAGGACATATGATGTCGCAGATTCTTCTTTCGTGTGGTGTTAACGATATGGGTGGGACTTTGATCAATGAAAGTATTTCAACTTCGGCTGGTGCTAAGCATGGACAATTAACGTCTCCAAAGGTATTAAAATCGTTGATAACTGAAGTAAATAAGTTTCCGGTAGAAAGGAATTCCATATATAAAGAAATTGATTCGAATGGCCGGAATTATCCTTTAGACGTTGTTGAAAATCCTGATAAAGAATTCGGTTCATATTTTGAGTTAGTTAACTCTAAATCTTTTAGATACAAACATCCCAATAAATAATAAATTTTTGATATTTAAAGAATATATTTCTGGATTTGGTCGCAAAATCTATACAATTGTTCCATTTGATTGAATGACGCAAATCTGAAAATTATTGTAGTAGCACCTGACTCAATATATTGATTGGTTTTGTCAATTATTTTTGTTGATTCTCCAAAAGGTCCCCACCGATCGCCCCAAATATTTACACCGTAATAGGATTTTATGAATGAATCAGCTTCTTGTTCAGCTTTCCTAACGTCATTGTTTATGTTAATTGTCATATAGAAGACTGATTGGTATTTTTTTTCCACTTTATTGAATTTATTACCATATTCATTCATTTGATTTATTGCGAATTTAAATTCATTTGGATAGTCGGATATAGAAATAAGGCCTTGGTGTTTTGCCGCTCTTATGAATTGCTTTTTAATGTTGCTTCTTCCATGACTAACGCACAAAATAGGGTAATTTTGTGCTGGTTCAATGTTGTTGAAAATTGATTTAGAATCAATTTTGAAATGCCTACCCCTAAATTCAATTTCGTCATCTTTAGAAAACATATTCAAAATATCCAACATTTCATCTAGTCGGGATCCTCTTGTGCTAGGGTCTATATTCAAAGATTGCCATTCATGTTTTTGATTTTCATTGAAAGTACCTCCAGCACCTACGCCAAAAATTAATCTTCCTTGTGAGATGAAATTTGTTGACATTACTGTGTGGGCTAAAACTATAGGATTTCTTAAAGCAGGTATATAAATAGAAGTACCAAGTCCAATAGTTTTTGTAATTGCTGCTAAAGACGAAAGAGTGATTAATGGATCAATTCTTGGTTTTGCTAAAATACTGTCCCCTACCCAAAGAGAATCAATATTATTGCTCTCCGCATATCTAGCCATTTCAAATATTTTGTTTGGTCCTTGGGAATAATCTTTTCCTAATATAACTTCTCTAGTTGGTAATAATATTCCTGTTTTAACTTTCATAAAATTAATTCCTGTTAATTTCTAAAAAGACAAAAATTCACATTTGATATGGTCGGGTAGATTGTTGAATTGATCAAAAGTATCCAAATCAAATTGTAATTTTCTATTTTCAAAGGTCTTAATTTTGATGTTTTGATCTATTGCTTTTTCTATATGAATGGAATAGCTATTTACTCCTAAAAAAGGTCCAAATGATAAGTTGTTTTTCCATAGGATTGCATTGACGCCTTTTTTTTCTAAGTCAGGAACTAATAGACTAAAATCATCATTTTCAAAAGAATTTAGTAATTGGGATATGGAAGGAACGTCGATTAAAGGAAGATCAGGGGCTAAATACATTGCGTCGTATCCCAAATCAAAAACCTTTTTTACGTAATAAGATATCGTCTCATTTAATCCATCAACACAGTCCTCAAACAGTTTAACGTCATTCAATTTCGCAAATTTAGATATTTCTAAATCTGATGATAGTATCCAGTAATCACTGATTTCTGATTTTTTTAAAGTTCCAATTGTTTTGTTCAACATGTACATGAAAATTTTGCGCCTTTGGTTGGGGTTGAAATTTGTAGACAATCTCGACTTTACTGTTTCCATGCTTTTGATTGGTATAAGGCAAATTGTAGTCATGTTTATTTAATGATTGTTAATACACAATATATTTTTTGCGAGTGTTATTTTGTCTAATAGAGACCGCATTATTATTGGTGCTATAACAACTTTCATTCCTAAATCATGAATTAGTGATGCATATTTATAATCTACTTCATCTATTATAAATACATCGATTAACTCTTTGTAATATTTAGCTACCGCATAGCAAGATGGATTTTCACCGAGTTCTTTGATTATTTTACCAGCAGGACCTTTTAGCGCTTTACCTCCAATTATTGGACTAACAGCGATTCTTGTTCCTTTGAACCTTTTGATTTTTTCCATGATTCCTTTCATGTTGATTATTGGTCCAATACTTAAAAACGGATTTGAAGGTGTAATTATCAACATGTCAGAATTGTCCAATGCATTAATAAACTTATTATTAGGGGTAGATATTTCAATGTTTTTGTACCAAATATCAACTATTTCAGGTAGAGATTGGTATTTTACAAAATATTCCTGAAACGATAATTCACCACCAGTTTTTGTTTTCAATACTGTTCTAATGCTTGAATCACTCATTGGAATTATCTTGGATAATACGCGCAATGATTTTGAAATTATGTCCGTTGTTTGAGTTAAGCTCAACCCCGAATTTAATAAGTCGGTACGTTTAATGTTTGTCGCTAAATCTTTGTCTCCGAAAGTAAACCAACTCTCTTCATAAAACAATTTAAGATGAGAAGCACCGTTAAATGTGTCGGATTTTATACCCCAACCAGTTTCGTCGTTTGCTACGCCTGCTAATGTGTAAGTAATTGTATCTATATCAGGACTTACCTGTAGGCCATTAAGCCTGTCGTCATCACCTGTATTTACAATGATATTCAAGTTATCTTTATGTAACAGTCTAGATAGTCCCAAAACTAACTTAGCTCCCCCGACTCCTCCAGCTAGAGCTGTTACTTTAGGTTGGTCTTTCATGTTGGTTATGTTTCTTATGGTGATTTATCGATTCCAGTAATCAAAAACGCTATATCACCTGGTTTAACTGATGGTGTTCTGCGCATGCATATAACAACGCCCGTGGTGTTTGATTTTATTGTTTCAATTTCCTCACCAGAAAAACTGATTACTTTTCCTAACGTTTGTCCTTTAGTGACTTGTTGCAACAAATCTACTTCTGCTAGTAAATATCCGTTTCTATTAGTTGGTATAGATTTATCGACATCTCCTGATCCAATTAAGTAGTGTTTTGGAGTAAAAATATTAGTTTCAAAAGATATGATTCCTAACATTTTCATAACGTTTTTAACTCCAGATATGTATTTGTTGACCTGGTATAAATTCAACCAACCTCCTCCTGGAGATTCTGCATACAACCATGGTATTCCAAGATTATGGGCATATGAAATTGATCTTCCTTCTGCAACCTCAGGGTGTCCCCATACAACATCGGTGCCAAATACAAAAGCAGCATTTTTTGATTGTCTGCCAATTTGATTAGAACCTGAATAATATCCTATCAATAATGGCATAGACATATATGAACCTGAATCATGTAAATCTATGAAAAAATCTGATCCCTGAATAATATTTACCCCTAGGCAATGGGCAATTTTTTCGGTCAGAGAACCAGTTGGGTTACCTGGGAATATTCTAGCTAAGTTTAATCCATCCACAGGACTAACACGGGTACCAGCATTAAAAGCAGGGATGTTAGAATGTGGTACACCTATGAATGCTCCATTCAATTCATCAGGGTTCAAACTATTGTATAAATCCCGTATCGCTTGAGGTCCATGATATTCGTCTCCATGAACTCCACCAAAAACTGCTATTGTTTTACCTGGTTTACTTCCTTTTACCACCAAAATGGGAATACTTAAATCAATAGAATCTTTAGATGTTATTAAAAGGTTTAGGACATTTTTAAACCCTGTAGGATATGCATTTAATTCGAATTTTGTTATTTCAGTTTTGTAAGAATCGCATGAGTTCATGATTTAAACCTTAGTTAATTTTTGTATCGTTCTAACCTTTTGCGGAGGAGTAAGGTTATTACCATATGCACTCCATGAAACTTCACCCAAATAAATATTGTCTTTTGAATCCAAAGATATGCCGTGCGGCGCTACAAAGTCCCCTGCAGACAATCCAATTGGATTAGTTCCAATTCTAGCTATTGCATTGCCACTTTCATTTAAAACAGAAATTCTCGGTCCCAATCTTTCACCAGTCCAATTACCTAATCCACTCGGATTTTCTCTTATACCCGCAAAAAATTCCCCGACGAAAAATTGTTTGGTTGCGCCATGTTTTATGAAAATGCAGGAAGCCATAGCTAAATTTATCCATTGAGTTTGGAATTTACCATTAGTGTCAAAAATTTGGATACGATGATTTTCTCTGTCTGCTATATATACCCAGTCATCGTTGTCAATTGCTATATTATGAACTGTGTTGAACTCACCTGGGTCTGTACCAGACCTACCCCATGACATAATGAATTTTCCGTCAGAATCGAATTTATGTACCACGGCGTTGCTGTATCCGTCAGAAACGAATATATCTCCTGTTTTACTAGATACTGCTGCATGTGTAGGATGGCAGAACGGTGTTCCGCTCATTCTTCCAGATGATTTTCCTGGTGTACCTATTGTCTGTATAAGTTTGCCTTCAGCATTAAATTGTTTTACTGTATGGTCACCTGCATCTACGCAATAGATGTTTTTGTCTGGACCTATGGATACCCCATGTGGATTGACTGATGTACCTTCTCCCCAAGCTGATTTGAAATTGCCATCAGTATCAAAAATAATTATAGGATATTTACCTCTATTATAAACGTACACTAAATCTGCTTGGTCGACTGCTACACCAGCTGCTTCTCCCATTTCGATTTCACTTGGAAGAGCCCCGAAATTATCCGCTGTAGCTGAGTAAGTATAATCACTATTGTTACCGACTGTATTGGTTTTAGAATCATTGCCCATTTCATTCTCCATGTATAATTTCCGATCAAATTGTTAAATCGATTTATGTTCTCTATAAAGTTGCTTTGCTAACACAATGGTTTTTTCTGTGAGTGTACTGTAATTAAGGTCGTTTGTCGATTTGAGACAATTTATAATAGAATTCCGTACATCATTTATACCTATTCCAACCTTTACATCATCTAAACTTCCAACTGTTTGTGGATCCCAATCTATTTCGAGATCTTTATAAACATCAATTAATATTGATTGGGTAAGTCTACTGTTTTTAACTACTATTACTCCTCCTATATGTGAAGCACGGGTAGCCAACTTTTGGCCAACTCCCATAACTTTTATGTTACCGTTTAAATTAACGCTGTATTTGCCACTACAATATTCCCCTTTTACTTCACCGATTCGTGCATCGAAGCCTAAATCACATAAAGACTTTTTAACCAAATATGAAATGGATTTAAATCTCATTTCCACATTAAAACGAGGGTTAGAATCTGGTATGGTCCACGCAAATCCTATGGTACCTTCGTGAAACACTGCAGCACGACCACCTGTAAGACGCTTTACGGGTACGAAGTTTTTTGCAACTGCAGATTTTAATGCTTTCTGGTAATTAGGGTCTCTTATATCTCTTGGAGCTAAAGCTAATGTGCGTTTGGGAGTATATATTCTAAACGTCTCACCTAAAATACCGTCAGACACCTGTTTAAGTATTGCACTTGAAATAGCTGTATCCATCACAGGTTCTTGCAAGCCATTTAAATTATTTGTTTCAAGTATATCCATTAGTCCAAATCTCAATTCAGATTTCTTTGAATATTAACCTATCAAATGTGAATGTTTACTTTAACCAAAAAAGGTGTCAATAAATCAAAGACATATGTAGTTACCTATAATATTATTAGATGTATCAATATGTTAATTAAAAATGATTTCCAAAAGTTAATCTTTTGCATAAAAATTTCGGCTTTAGGTGCTGCCGTAGGTTTTTCATTTATGGTTTGGTATTATCTTTCCATAGTACCTGATCATTTACAATCCGCTTTTTTGAGAAGCCAATTTGTTCCTTCTAGATTAGAAGGTTTAAGTGCGTTATTTATATATGGGTCTACAACGATTTCAGGCTTTCTAATTGCGTATATATTTATCCGCTGGTTATATGAAAAACCACAAGGTTCAGGAATTTCAAAATCTACGTGGATATTAGCAAGTTTGGGTTATGCTATAGCGAATGCATTTATCGGTGGAGGTATCTTTATGCCGTTAGCCGATCAAATATTGCAATCCATAAACGCTTCTGCAAGTTTAGGTACAGTGGTTTTAGTTATAGCAGACCATATGTTTCGTATCCCTCTAACGATGTGGTTATACGGGACTCAAGCTCTTTATTCGAGTTTAATTTCGGGATTCTTGTTTTTGATTGGTGGCTATTTAATATACAGATTTCACGAAGCAGAATGCACAAACGGTCTAAGGATTAATTATTCCACTGTTGTGACATTAATATTTTCAGGGGTTGTAATTTTATTATCGCTCGTTTTACCCGTTACTATATTGCGATACTTGGGTTAAATCTGTTGATTTAAATAATTTATTCATTCAACATTTCCTTGTAACCTTTAACTTTTTCCTGTGCTCCTTTTGTTATGAACCCTAGCTCTCCTCCATCTTCTACGAATCGCATTCCTTTGCTAACTAATTCCTTTGCTATTGTATGGTTAGCTGGTGTAGTGCCGAACGCTACACCATACTTATTACAAATTTCCAATATTTCTTTCATAGGTGTAGTCACATCTGGATGAGCCCAATCAAACGGTTGTCCCATCTCTATCGAAAAATCCCCGGGACCTACATACACCATATCAACTTCAGGTGTACTGATTATATCTTCTGCATTTTGGTAACCTAATTTTGTCTCTATATGTACAACTACAGTTGTTTCAGAATCTTGATCAACCATCCATTGTCTCCAATCGGAAACAGGTTTATAATCCGTGTTTCCTAAATTACCAGCAGCAGCTCGGGTACCATTAGGAGGAAATTTCATGTAACTAATCAATTCTTCTATTTGATCTTTAGTTTCAGTCCTAGGTAATTGGATTCCTACCACGCCTGAATCAAGCAATTTAGCAACTTCGGCTCTTTCTAATTGCGGTGTTTTAGCTATGGGAGGTAAGCCATAAGCTCTTGCAGCTAAGACAGTGTCATAAAGGGATTCAAAATCGAAGAATAGATGTTCGTAATCGATAAATAGAAAATCATAACCAGCTTCTTTATAAATCTTTGCTAGGGATGGTCTGGAATATTCATTTATCATGGCACCTAGCATGAGCTTTTTGTTAGCTAACCCTGATTTTAATTCTCTTCCGGGTCCACCACTAGGATATAAAACTCCATGATTTGAAAGGTTGTCTCCGTCATTTTCTACTATAGTTTTCATTATTCCTCCTATTATTTTCTATAAAGTTCCATCAATTGTCACATCCAAAAGAGAAGGCTTATTTGAATTGATTGCTTCTAAAAGAACTGGTTTTATATCTTTAGGATTGTCAATTCTCCAAGAGTTTACATTCATACCTTTAGCTATAGTATGAATATCAATTCTGCTACCAAAATCCATTCCTAGATATTGCTCGTTACTATCTTTGACCTTAAGAATGTTTTCACGATAAAAATTCATGTTAACTTTCAACACTCTATAAATGGAGTTGTTACAAACAACATATGTTACTGGTATGTTTTCTTTTGCGGCAGTCAATAGTCCTTGAATCGTCATTAATGCGCTACCGTCCCCACAAAATGCTATTACTTTTTTGTCGGGGTTAGCTAATTGAACGCCTAAAGCACCACCCATACCCCAGCCTAGGGCTCCTCCTCTGCCTCCATATATACTTCCGGGTTCATTAAATGTAAACGAGTTCATTAAAGAATTACCTGATGTTACGGCATCGTTAACAATAATGCTTCCCTTAGGAATTACAGAAGCAGCGTCAGACATCAATCTTTCCGCACTAATGGGTTCATTGTCACGTTTTTGTGATAAGGTTGTTTTCCAATTTTCAGATGCATTCAATTTATCGATCGAATATTGTTTAGATCGGAGTGATGCTGATTCTTTATACTCACCATCAACTGCTTCTGATAATCCATCATTGATTTCTGATAACGCTGTTTTTGGATCAGATAATATAGGTATATCAGTCTTTAGATAGCTTCCTAAATTTGATGAATCAACATCAATGTGGATAAACTTGGTTTTAGGGTCGAAAAAACTTGGAGATGGATTTGAAAACATCCAATAACCTGTGGTTAATTTCCCTATTCCAATTACTACGTCATGCTGACGCATTATCTGTTTTCCTTCTGGGTAGCCCAATCGAATTTCACCTTTGTAATTTGGATGGTCATTTGGGAAATTCATTTCAGAATAAGAGGAAGCATATACGGCTGCGCCAGTAATGTTTGATAGTTGAACTACCTCTTTCCATGCTGAAGATTGAGATATACGGTCTCCTACAACTAAAACCGGATGTTTTGCGTTCTTTAATGCATTTACTGCGTTACCGATCGTATCGACACTAGGTCTATTTTCATAAGGCAGTGGTGATGGAGGGAAAAATTCAAAGTTGCCCTCATCATCTAATGAATTAGCAGAAAATGATACGAATGTTGGCCCAGTAGGAGGTGTAGCTGCTTCGTGAAAAGCTCTGTTAATTAGACCAAACATTTGTTCGGGATGAGAAGCCTCTCCACTAAATTTAGTGAATTGTTCAACCATTTCTACTAAATCTGTTCTTCCTCTGTCATATTCTCTGACATCTAAATTGCCAGCAGACAAAACAATTTGACTCCCTCCCTCTTTTGCATTGTGCATAAGACTTACAGCATTACCCAAACCAGTTTCAATATGAAGGTTAACAAAAGCAGGTTTTCCAGTAGCTCTTGAATAAGCGTCTGCCATTCCTATAGCAACACCTTCTTGGAACACTAAAACATATTTAAACTCTGGATGAAATTGCAATTCATGCATTATTGGAGATTCACTGGTTCCGGGATTGCCAAAAATATATTCGACTCCTTGCAATTTTAAACTTTCAAATAACGCTTTCCTTCCTGTCATTTTGACCATGGCAAACCTCATAATACTAATACTGAACTGGATTTATAATAAATATATCTTCGAATATTATTGAAAAATGTTTTTGTACACAACATCGAACTTGCAATACTTATATGTTTTTCTTATCAATAATAAGTTAATTAACATGTAAAAAGGCGTATTTCAAAACCAAGTGGTTAATACCCTAGATAAACAATCAAATTTCTATTAATATATCCGTTATCAAGTTTTGGAGATAAATATGAATAGAGAAGAATTAAAAAAGATAATACGTGGAGCCATAGTTACTATGCCTACTCCTTTCGACGACGACTTTAATGTCGATATAGCCCGCATGTCTGATATAACAAAATGGTGGGTCGAACAAGGCTTAGGTACCTCTAAAGCTCCACTAAAAGTTGCGGCCGCTATGGGTGAAGGTCCTGATTTAAGTGATGATGAATGGCCTCACCTTTTGAGGACAGTAGTTAATGCTGCCCCAGGTAAAAACGTTATTTGTGCGATACAAGTAAAAAACACGTTAGCTACTATAGAAGATGCAAAAAAAGCGCAGGATTTGGGTGCTGTAGGACTACAGATAGATTTACCTTTTTTACATCATTCTAACCAAGATGATTTAGTTAGATTCTATACGGATATATCTGACAAAATCGATATTGGAATAATGATCTATAATACCCACTGGTTCTGCCAAAATCCGGTAGCAGAATATTTGAACGCAGATACCATGCTTCGGTTGAAAGATGCTGAACATGTTACTGCAATAAAATGGTCTGTTCCAGAGGGCGAAGATTATGATTCAATGACAAAATTCTCTGATGAATTCAATGTGATTGATAATTCAGGGCAACATGTTAGGTGTTTCAAAAATGGTGGTGCCGGATATATCAGTTCATTAATACCTGTATATCCTGCTTATGATTTAGAAATTCTTGACTTGTTAGAAAATGGTAAATATGAAGAAGCTCAAGCAAAAGAAGATGTTGTAAACGGAGCATTGGCTGAGTGGAATAGGAAAACTCATGCCAAGTCAGGTGGTTATAGGCAAGGTAAAGGTTTAATGGCAGCATTGGGAAGACCTGTTGGACCACCTAGGCCTCCAACACTTCCATGCGACGAAAATGAAATTGCTGAAGCAAAGCCGATTTTAGAAAAACTTGGTTGGAGCTAAATTAAACAGATATTTACAATAGCCATTTCGTCAGTACCAAAAATTAACAGCAAATAAGATTATTCTTCTAAAATCACGGGATTTCTTAATGTCCCTATAGATTGAATTTTAGCTTCTGCTACATCGCCTGGTTTAAGTGTTGTAGTTGGTCCAGGGCCACCTAAAGAAATAATGTCACCTGGTCTTAATTTATGATACATAGAAACTTCTGAAATAATTGATTCGGTTGAAAAAATCAACTTGTTAGTGTTTCCTTGTTGGACTGATTCTCCATTGATTAGGAATTCCAATTCTAGATTCATAGGATCGCTGATTTGGCTTTTATGTACAACCCATGGTCCTATTGGTGCACTTGATTCGAAACATTTATATCTCGGTCCTAAATCTTTCACGCCACTGATGGTAAGGTCATTACATATGGTATATCCCCATATGTAGTCTTGAATTTGATCCTCTGGGATACTCATACCTTCTTTACCTATAACTACAGCTAATTCTGTGTCAAATTTTAAAGGTTGTGGGTAATAATTTTTGAGATAAATTATAGGCTCATCTGTTGCGATTACAACTTGACTCATTTTGAAAAAGATTCCAGGACGGGTTGGAGGTACATGTCCTCCAATTTCTGCATGACTTTTATATGTATCACCTATCATGATGATTTTACTAGAGTTGATAATTGGAGCTTCAATGCTGTTAGCTTCTAGCTTCCATTTAACATTTTCATCGTTTATATTGTTGTTAATAGCCCAATCTACAGCCGTTGAGCTGTTATTAATAGCTATGTCTCCTTGTTTAATAAAGTCTTCAAAGTTATCCGGTACTAATTGATTTGAATTAGATATATCCATCTTTTTGTCTTTTGACATGGATAAATAGGCAGCATTCAAATCGTAAGCTATGTCATCTTCAATACTTACGACCCTATCAACATTGTTTTTTTTAACTATAGCTATATTAAGTTTCGACATAATGGCCTCTTGAAATTATATTATTGGTATTACGAGGTTGTAAAATAACACAAAAAATGGTCTACAATAAAGGTGTAATAAAGATTGATTAAATTAACTCTTTGACAAAATTGTTAATTCATACAATAAAAGAATATCAAATTTGGAGTTAAACAAAAATGCCATCGTTTGACGTAGTATCAAAAGTGGATTTGAATGAAGTAGATAATGCAATTAATATGTTAATGAGGATTATTGTCAACAGGTTTGACTTTAAAGGCTCTAATTGTACTATTAACCGGAATGAATCAGAAATTGTAATATTGGCAGATGACCAGACTAAGCTAACACAAATGCTTGAAATGTTTAAAGAAAATTTGGTTAAGCGGAAATTGGACCCAAGATCGTTGGTGATTAAAAAAGAAGAAAAAGCTTCAGGTGATGCAATTAGGCAAACTTCTGATATACATCAAGGCATTGAACAAGATATTTGTAAGAAAATCACAAAATCTGTGAAAGAAATTAAATTGAAAGTGCAGGTTAAGATTCAAGGTGATGAATTACGGGTCATAGGGAAGAATCGAGATGATTTACAGGCAGCGATTAAGCACATTAAAGCTTTAAATATTGAGCAGCCATTGCAGTTTGTTAATTATAGGAATTAGGTGGGCGTAAATCATCTGTTTAAGTTTAGGTAATCATGCCTATTCCCGATTTTGCTGACCATCCGGGTGATTGCAATCCTCTAATATAATCTATCTGTCCATGGTGGCTATTTTTATGCGTAGTTAAATGTGCAAGATATATTGATGATGTATATTCAGGTTTTGCTTGGTCAATAGCAAATTCAAGTGAGTCATTTGTAAGTTGATCAACAATGGAAATTGTTTTTTCAAATGCGGCCTCCATATATCCAATCAATATTGAGTGTTCTGGCATTGGTAAATTTAAAATATCACAAGCGTTTTTGTATTCATCAGTTTCTTCATTATGTCCAAACCTTTCTCGCCAACCTTCAGATATCCAAATATGTTTTTGCGTAGAGTTTATTAAATTAGCTATACTTTCCTCTCCCCTGCTTATATGCCATATGTTGAAAGCGATATTATTAGCTGTTGGTGAAGGTCTCCATACCAATTGTTCATGGCTAAGACCATCACATATAGATAGGATTCTTAGATGTACTGAAGTTAAGGTATGTTTAATGTAGTTTAGTTTATCCAAATGATTTCTCCGGTGATTTGACTCGATTTGATAAAATTGATTCCAATAAATTATAAATCTTGATTCGCTATATTATACAATCAATATTATTTTTATTACTAAATGATTACCTAAAGTCAATTGGATTATAGTTGCTACGTACTAACCTAATCACAATAGCCATTATTTTATTGAGTGTTGCAGTGTCATCACTTTTTATATTTGCAGGAAGCCGCCATTCCATCAATCTAGTTGGATGGCCGCTGTTTGCTGTATGTGGCTGCTTGATATTTATGATTCAATGGATTGCGTTTATACCTTCATATATTTTTAAAACAGAAAAGCATTTTGATTTGACTGGCTCATTGACTTATATATCAATGGCGGTTTTGGTTTTGACTAGTCTAGAAACATATGAAACTCGTACTTTGTTAATAGGGGTTTTTGTTGTGACATGGGCTGCTAGGCTTGGGATGTTTTTGTTTATTCGAATTTTATCCGCGGGGCATGATAGTCGATTTAACAAAATTAAACATAATTTTTGGCAGTTGTTGATGACTTGGACCTTGCAGGCACTATGGATATTGATAACTTTCGGGGCTGGACTTGCTGCTTCGACTTCAACAAAAAGATCGGAAATTGGAGTAACTGATTTTATAGGAATATTATTATTCCTGATTGGATTTGCGATAGAAATAATAGCTGATTACCAAAAATCAAATTTCAAAAAATATAGAGGCAATGATTTTATTAATATTGGACTATGGAAATATTCAAGACATCCCAATTATTTTGGAGAGATAATACTTTGGGTCGGAATAGCTATGTTATCACTTAAAGTTTTATCTGGATTACAATATATCACCTTAATATCTCCAGTGTTTGTGATTTTACTTTTGACAAAAATTAGTGGTTTACCAATGTTAGAAAATAAATCAGATGTTCAATGGGGCCACTTATCCGAATACCAAATTTATAAAAAAGTTACGCCAGTGTTGATTCCCAACATATTCAAGATGTTGAATCATAAATAAACCAATCACGTTGAATAAACGAAATTAAAAGATTAATCTGGCTTACTTGACGGTATATTAAATTAATTGGAGATTCTAATGAAAAATTTGTATGGAGTTATATTTTCCATTTTAGTGCTGTTATCGCTTTGGATCTTTAATTTATCTCAAGAAAATCGATACAGAACACAACTTGAAACTGTTAATGCTAGGGTTGTAAAGTTAGAAAATACTGTCGAATGTCTAGCTCAACATAACCATAAAACATATTTTTATATAGCGCCTCATAAAATTGATTCAAAAACCGGTATTATTAATGATGAGGTACATGAAGTATATGACGACCGTATAGCTAATTCTGAATGTGGTTTAAAAAGTATAAATTAATATTGTTTACAGATTCTTATACTGGTTACATCTACTACAGGGTTTCAACAGCTTTTTGAATAGCTTCTGTTGTTTCCTCAATAGATGCTTCAGGATTTAAATCCAATTGATCTCCGAACCTGATTTCAACATCTCCACGGCTTTTGACAGGGATTCTTGTCGGGTTGCCAAAATCATTTATACTCAATTTCATCGGTATAATGGGTACTCTTGTTTCTTTGGCAAGCAAACCTATTCCATTTAAGAAAGGTTTCATTGGGCCACCCACAGTCAATTCACCTTCTGGATAAATCAAAATAGACCAACCTTCATCCAAAATATTTGAAAGATTCTCTAGACTAGGGCGCACTGGCCCAGATTTTGCTATAGGAAAACCATTACCTAAAAGCGGCCCATATATCCCAAATAATGGACGTTTCCATAAATGGTCCGCTGCTGCTACAGCTAAAGTACGCCTCCATTTGTTTGGAAATGCTTTAATGATTAGCCAATTATCCATACTTAATGCATGATTACAGGTAAATATTACTGGTCCGTTAATTGTTTTCAGTTTTTCAGAATCGATTACTGTCAGTTTATAGCAATACTTAATAAACGGAATCAAAATCAATTTTTGGACTGCTGACCTAACAAATTTAGCCCATGTCTTCCTGCTCCATTTGGAAAAATTCGTTTGAGCAGGTGACGTAGAGCCTGATTTTACCATAAGATTCAATTCTTCAACTGTGGTTGTCGATTTAACTTCATTTTCATCGATATAAATACCAAAATCGGTTTCTATAGCAGATAGAATTTCAACTCTTCCCAACGAATCTATTCCTAAATCTTCACCTAGAGTTGAATCATGATTAATCTCTGATAAATCTTTTTCGCAAATTTCTGAAATCAGAGTTTCAATTGTTTTAGTTCCTTTCGGAGAAGATTTCGGATTACTTTTCGGTTTATTTTCTTTATTTTTATTCTCGATTTGTTCTGCTACTATATTTTTTTTGATTTTTAATGTGTGAGTTCTAGGAAAATCTTCATCTTCCCAAATTGTAAAACTTCTTATCTTCTGATGTTCGGCTAAATTATGATTAGCAAATTCAATAACATTAGAAGCATTAGAGGGATTTGAAGTTATGATTACTGCATGAACAACGATAGAATCATTTCGAGTTAAACCAAGGATTACTGAAGATTCGACTTCAGGTTGAGCGTTTAATACATTCTCTATGTCTTCAGGGTAAACGTTCTGTCCGTTAGAAAGGACAATCATATCTTTTTTTCTTCCTTTGATATAAAGATCACCATTAGCGTCAATATTCCCCAAATCGCCGGTTTTATACCATTCACCTTGAAAAGAATCTTTTGTTACATCAGGATTATTCCAATAACCTGGGGTTATACTAGGTCCTCGAACAAGAATTTCGTCTGATTCATCTAATTTGACATCGATGTTGAATAAAGGTTGGCCGACAGAATCTAAATTCCTGTTTTTAATACTATTGGTGCTTATTGATGGTGAGGCCTCGGTAGCTCCATATCCTTGGACAATTTTAATTCCAATTGATTCCCATTTTTCAGCCAATGTTCTTGGTAAAGCAGCACCTCCGGAAATTATCAAATCAAGGCTACCACCTAAACCAGCTAATACGCTTGATTTAAATATCATTCTACGCATAAAGATGGGAAATGGTTTTGATAAGGCGAAAAGGAGGTGTAATAGTTTCAATTTTCCTTTCCTTTCGGCTTCTCTAAAAATAGAATTCATCAATAGTTCTAAACCTTGTGGAACAATAAGAAGTGTCGTTATCTTTCGTTCTTTCAATAATTTTGTCAAAGCGGCTGGTTGTCGACTAGTAGCGTATGTAATACTAGAGCCATAGTATAAGGCGACAAATAATCCACCCATTTGTTCAAACATGTGACTAAGTGGTAATACTGACATAAGCCTCGAGTTTGAATTAGGTTTGATTCTTTCGATGGTCCCTATCAAATTTGATACCAGATTTAAATGAGTTAGTATAACTCCTTTTGGTTCTCCTGTTGTACCAGAGGTAAACATTATTTCTGCAATGTCATCGGGACTGACGTTTGCAGTTGGGGTTGGATTTAATGAAATATACTGGTTTTCATATGTTTCAAGGTTTACTAAAGATACATCTTTTTGCCATTCATAATCAGGTGTAAAACGTGATATGAAAGCAATTTTGGGTTGAGTTTGCAATATGACTTTAGACACATAGTCTAGTGGGCTTCGCAAATCTAAAGGAACCACAATTATGCCCATTCTTAAACACGCCAAAAGTGTTATTACCCAATAAGGGGAATTTGGACCCCAAATAATAACCCTATCTCCTTTGACTAAACCTTTAGATTTTATATAGGTTGAGGCTTTAGAAGCATCATCCCACAATTGTTGGTAAGACCAACGCCAGTACCTAATCGTAGGCTTAATGAGTAAAGCATCTTTATCTCCATGTAGGTCAACCACGTGATTCATAAGTTCTGGTATTGTTTCACCGAGCTTCTCATATTCATGTTTCATGGAAATGCTATTCCTTTATATAAAAATTAGTAAAATAATACACGTTTTCTGATTGAAATACAAAATCGTGAAATAACTTCAAGTACGCTCTTTGTCATTAGTAACTAATGTCTTAATTTTGGCTTTCGCGTTTTTAGTGATAGGAGGGTAATGGCTGAATACAATTTTATCTATATCGAGGTCTGATAATTTCAGTGCTGATTGTTTAACAAGTTTCATGTCATCGCTATACAGGGATGATGCGAATCCTAATTGCCTCCCAAATTTGTGAGTAAGAGAATCTCCTACTATTACAGTTCTGTTATCAGGTAAAAATAAACCTATACTACCTTTTGTATGGCCAGGCAGATGAACAGTGTTTATTCGATATGGAAATGGTATAACGTCTCCTTCGGTTACTGGAGAAATCCTGTTCATCAAATCTGGCATCGTCAGGTAGGATTTTGTTTTTTTATACAATAATTGGATTGCTTGATTGTTTGATGCTTTTACAGCAGGAACTAAACCGGCAATAAACGGAATCTCGTCTTTATGTGCGAATATTTGCGGTGTTACATCTTCAAGTACTGATTTAATATCACCAATATGGTCAGGATGGTAGTGAGTTAAAACGATAGAATTAATATCACTAATTGATAATCCAAGTGCCTTTATTCCGTTTTTAATGAATCTGTAACTACCCGGATAACCAATATCGACTAAGCATATACAATTGTCATTTATTATTAGAGTGATTCTACAACCAATAACTCTTATTTGATAAACATGATGATTTATTTTGATTGGCTTGAATATGTTCATATACATCGATTATTTTTTAATAGGAACTATTCGTTTAATCAAATTTAATCCGTTATCCCAGATAACGTCAATAAAATCCTTATCTGGGATTTTAATGTATCCCTTCCTTGAACCATAAATACATGCATGTATAAATGCAAATTGTGAGCCTAAAATAATGCATAATGATGATAAATATGCCCACAATAAAACACTCATAATTGCTCCCATAGAACCATAAACCAAATTGATTTCAACTGCGTTGTTCAAAAACCAAATATATCCTCTTTGGACAAGCTCAAATAAAGCTGTGGCTACTAAACTAGGTAACCAAATATCTTTCCAGTAAACCACAGTGTTTGGAATATATTTATAAATTAGCAATAAAGCTACCCATGTTGATATAAAAGCTATGACTTGTCCTAGATATAAATAAGATCCAACACTTTCTGAAATTCTATTTGAACCAAAAATACTACTTATTTCAATTATTTCAATATTTACTAGCACACGCCAAAATAGGATAAACCCTAACGTAACAATCATTAGCAAATCAGTTCCTCGTTGAACGAAAATATTTTGCGGTTTTGCTATCCTCCATACATGAGCTACAGATTTTCTCATGGCGGCAAACATTGAAGCACCTGTCCACAAAAGTCCAACTGTTGCTAATACTCCTAAGGTGCCTCTTTTTGAAAGGGTTTCAGAAACAACACTAGTTATATATTCTTTAGACACTGGTAATATACTCATTACTGAATCAACGACGATTTCTTGTTCAGATTGAGTGGGGAAAAAATATCCTATTATGGAAATTCCTGCTAAGGCTAGAGGGAAAAGTGAAAAAAGTGTCCAATATGCCATTCCTGCTGCCATGTAAGGGGAATTATTTCTCATAAAGTCAGTCAAAGAAATATAAATAAACCATATCAATACACAAAGTTTATGCTTGGCATACATGGACCCATGTAATAGCAATCCTAACTTGTTTTTCCTAGAAAATAGTTGATTGTAAATTAATGATTTCATTAAAAGTGATATATCTATCTATATTTTGAGTTAGCATTTACTAAAATCTTTACCACAAACCCTTTTAGGTAAGGATTATATTTTTTAATAAATCAATTATTTGATATGCCCCAAATGATTAACATTCTTAATGTTTCAGTTGAATCTGTATTGTAAACTCCATGGTCAATTCCTGGTGGAACTAATACAGTATCGTCTTTGGTGACTTTTACTTCTTCGCCATTTATTGTTATAACACCATTACCTTCCAAAAAATGATAAATCTCCGCTAAATTTGGCGTGTCATGAGTATGGTCACCTTCACTAACTCCAGGTTCTAATTCCCAAAGTTCGTAATTAATCGGTAGATATTTTTGATCACCGACAATTTTATATCGAGTTATTTCTCCTTCGCCTTCATGTATAGATTGTGTGATTTGTTCGGAACTTTTTACACTAGCTTTCCAATATTTTGCATTAGGTGTTGTTATCTCCATGTTAACTCCAATAGATATATAGTATTTAATTAAGTACCGATTTTATCATTCTCATTAAAGATTGAATAAATGTAGGAAATGAAAAGGTAAAACCGATTAATGTTTGCCCAAATATAAACACAATTAAATAACGCATGCAAGTGTAACAGTAATCTGTTTAAATATTTTGATGACATTTTAAATAAACCGAGTAAACTGTCTGATAAATAACGACTATCGAGGTTATAAGATGAAAATTATAGATGTTAAGTATTTCCCAATAGTAGCTGGATGGTATTGTGATGATAAAAAAGCCGTGGAGAACCCAAATACTGTATCAGACCATTATTTGTTGAAAGGTAATCCCGTCACTAAAGGGTTTAATAATGTAAGAGAGGTCGGCACTGGTATTGGGATTGAATTAACACTAGAAAATCAACGTGTGTTTTATGGTGATGGTACTAGTGTCACCTATGCAGGCACCGCAGGAAGAGATCCACTGTTCAAATATGAAAATTATATAGATTTTTGTAACTCCACTATGAAGGATATCTTGATAAACCGTGATATTGAAGAATTTTTGGAAATCTGCTCTGAAATTGAAAACCCAAGAAACCTTTTGGGCAGCCACACCGCTATTCGATATGCAATATCATCGGCATTACTAGAAGGTGCAGCAGATCTATGTAAAATCTCCAAAGCAGAATATTTGCGCAAAATATTTGATTTACCTGAAATTAATAAAAAAGTTAAATATATGATTCAAGGAGGGAGTGATTGGTATAACAGTGTCGATAAAGCTATTTATCATAGAGTGGATGCATTACCACATGCTCTTTTACATTCGGTTGAAAAAGATTTTGGAAAGTCCGGTGAAATATTAATTGAATATGCCACTTGGATAAAAAATAGAATATTTGAACATGAAACCGAAATCGATTATAAGCCGATATTTCATTTTGATTGCTATGGGACTATTGGTCGTGCCTTCGAAAATAACATAGACAAGATCACTGATTACATCCTAACTTTAGAAAGGACTGTTAATCCGTTTGACTTACAATTGGAATCACCAATAGAAATGCAAACACGAAAAGAGCAAATAGAAATATTAAGCCAATTAAAACAAACTTTGAAAATTAAAAATAGTAATACATCGATTGTAGCGGATGAGTGGTGTAACAACCTGAATGATATATCAGATTTTATTGATTTTGATTGTGTAGATATGATTCAAATAAAGATGCCAGATCTGGGCTCAATAACTGAATCTGCTAAAGCAGTAATGATTTGTCATGAAAATAATATCAAGGCTTATTTAGGAGGTAGTTGTAACGAGACAGATTTGAACGCGAAAAATGCCATTCATTTGGCATTAGCGACAGGTGCCGAGCAAATATTGGTTAGACCGGGTATGGGGATTGATGAAGGTTATTCTATAATGAAAAACGAAGAGACTAGAATTATTTCTTAGGTTTTGTAACTATCTGATTAAGCGCATGCAGGATGATCACTTGACCACCTGTTGTAGTCTGGATCTTCTTGTGCAGCTAGTTTTTTTCTAGCATCTTTCCACATGGAATCCCAAATAACAGGATTTTTCAATACTGTATCAGGATTAATGGAACTTTTGGCGTTAAAGCCAGGGAAGGCTAAGCGTCCTGATGATTGACCAATTGGATTATATCTTAAATCCAAACTCCATCTGATGCGTTTACTTAGATTAGGAAGTGAACCGTGGCATGTTAAGCGGTGCATCAAAAGTACACTGCCTCTTTTCATAGGAATCGAGATAGCATCTTGCTTTTTAAATACGTCGTCTGGCATCGCTACGGTCCCTTCGATAGGACAATGTATATTTAATCCGTCTTTATGGCTTTTAGGTACAAGGTGCAAGCAACCATCTTCCTCTGAAGCATCCCAAACAGGAACCCATACTGTTAACATGTCAGTTTCGTCAGCATCTTCATTCACAACACCGTTATCTTGGTGCCATTTTGTCGCTCCAAACTGCACTGATCCATCCTCGTTCAATGGGGCATATTGTTCTGGTGGTTTGAATCTTACATGCTGAACTGGATTACAATATATTTCACTTCCTATTACTGATTCAACCACATCAAGAAGCTGAGGACAGGTTAAAACATTGAACACAGCTGGTCCATGCCACATTGGAGTATCGTATTTTATACCAGTTTGGGGTAACGAGAAATCGAAATATTGATTGTGTACTTTGCCACTGTCGATATAAATTTGAGTTAATCGTTCACTGAAATCAAGATCTTGATATAAATCTTTGATTTCACCTTTCCCAAATAATTCGTTAGCAAAGTTATTCAAGACTCCTTCGTATTCTTTAACTAAAGGATCCAATACTGTTATTGGATCTATAACATCTTCAACTACAAGATAACCTTCTGTTTCAAAGTGGTTTAATTGTTGATTGGTAAGTTTCAAAATATTGCTCACTTTTACTTTATTGATTTAGCGTATTACTTGTAAGTTCTACTGTCAAGTTGGAGTTGTATATGTGGATGAAATACAGTTTATTAATTAAGATCTTCTGAATATACTTTCGTGTGTGTTGCAATGACAATGGTTGAAATTACCATTATTATAATCATGCATGAAATAGTTGACGTTGAAGGACCGTAAACGTTGGCGATAGACCCTGAAAATGTTGTTCCAAATATAAAGAATCCAAAACTTGATACTTGTAATCCTGCAAGTCTACCTCTGAATCGTTCATCAATAATGCTAAACATACCATAACCTGTTGCATTGTGAATTATAGCAATGCAAATATTTACAAGAATAATAAAAATGATAGATAAGAAAAATATTTCTGAAAATGCGAACAAAATGGCACTACAAGCTGAACCGAAAATCGCAAGAGTTGCGTATTTGCCCATGTACTGTTGTTTTGCAAATCCCACAATCAAAATTCCCATTATCTGTCCTAATCCACAAGATGACTGTAGAAAACCCAAACCACGAGCATCTAGTTTCAAAATATCTGAGGCGTAAACTGGGAGCAAGCCGGTTGTTGAAGGCACTAAAAGTAAGATTGGTATAAAAGAAAGAAGAAAAAATCCAGTTAGCAAGTTGTCGTATCGAATCGTACGAAATAATTGCTTAACATCATTAACTATTTGATCAACCTTCAAATTTTCAGGTTTTGAAATATTATGTTCATATTTGAGCAACAATATGGACAAAAATGATAAAAATATTACTAGAAGCTCTAAAAGGAGAGTATATTTTGTTCCTAAAAACACAATTAAATATCCTGCCAAAACTGTGGAAAGCACTCTAGGTATATTGAACCCGGCAATCCACATGCCGAATATGTTAGATATTGAGTTTTTGTCCACTAACTTCATACCCAAAGTTATTTTGGCGGGATCATAGATCGCCCATGTGAAGCCGATAAAAAATATGATTATGTATATATACCAAAGGGAAAATATGTCGAGAAACATAATGGTCGTTAAAATAGACACTAAAAAAAACTGACCACCTGTTACGAAGATAATGCAGCTTTTGGGATTTAGTCTGTCTACGAAGACACCTCCTAAGAATCCACCGAACAATATTGGTATAGTATCAACTGCTAAGGCTAAGCTAGTTAATAAAGGGGATTTTGTTTTTTCGTAAACCATCCATCCAATAACTATTTGCTGAATCCAAAATCCTGTACAAATAAGAATATGGGTAACCATTAACTGTCGAAATTTTGGAAAATATAGAGACCTAATTGCATTAATAGCCATGGGTTTATTGATAATATCCTTTCCAGTTAGCACTAGCTTCACTTATAGTTTGAGGGTTGCCGGATAAATCACCTCCTACCCATCTGGCTTGAGCTGGCATTAAAGATTGAGATCGGTCATTTAACGGTAGTTTGATAGGGACATTTCCCATTTGAGCTGAAAGTTTTATACCAATCGCAACTTCGATAGCTTGTCTCAAATCATGACCTGATATAGCTAGTTTAGAGCCAGTACGTACGGCATTAATTAAAGACCTTGTAGATCCTGTTAAATAATTGAATTCTTTCCATTGCCAATCTTTGTATTTAGGAATATAAGGTTTTCGCCTACCTAAATTATCGAAACCTTTATATATATCTATGTCTTCCCAGAACCATCTTATAAGAGAGTCATTTGACCAAATATCTAATCCCATTTTTGTTCGATTTAAGGTGCTTTTATCTTTTCTATATTTTTCCTTATAAACATCGATGATATTATCTTGGAAAAATGGAACTTGGATCCCATTAACCATGGTAAATATTCCATTTGAATGCATCACTGAGCTGCTGTTAAATACGTAAGATTTTGGCTTGCCCCAGGCTATTATTTGGTCAATTTCACTGTCCATTAGTAGCCTTAAAGCAGAAATCCATTGTACACCTCCTCCGGTTAAATCATCTGCCATACAGTTAACTACCCCTCCAATGATTTGTCCAAATTTTCCTTCTTTGATCCATCTTGCTGTTTCTTGTACGTGATTGTGAGCAACGGCTAAATTTCCTCCAGCGAATATTGTGCCGTTAGCTTTGCATACTTCAATCATTTCGTCTGCGTCAGATAATTTTGCGGCCATGGGTTTGTCTGTTGAAATTCCTTTGACACCAGCATTGGAACATTTGATAACCGATTCTTTCATCCATTTTGTTGGAGTAACTACTGCGGCTATATCAGGAACTATATCTTTAAGCATGGATTCTATGTTTGAATAAAGATTGTTTGTTCCAAAACGGTTACCCACTGCTTTTAACCGTTCACTGTTGTGTTCTGTTATAGCTATCAATTCGGTATCTGGATAATTTGAATATGCTGTAGCGTATTGCTGCCCTAATCTACCGCAACCAATAATAGCAACTTTTAATTTTTTCATGGGCATAACTCGGAAAATATATAATGAAAATAACCTAAATCGATGTTATATATATCTAAGTTCTCTTGTATAGTTATTTAAACCCGAAACAGCTGGTAAAAGAGGATAATTCTATTCATGGGCAAGCCTTGTGACCAAAAATTGCTATTCCCAAATGCTAAAATGGCGGAAAAGTATACTGTCTCCTACAATAAAGACCCTCTTGTTAGGGTACCGCTAACTTATTACGAGTGCCTAATGCACTCAGGATGGCATGTTGCTACAGAGAAACAACGCGATGATAATTGGTATACAAGACTACAAGGGATTTTGGATAAGATAGCATCAAAGCAAAGAAGCTGACTTTTAAGTATTTTACCCCTGAACAAACATAGGCATTACTACGTGTGTATAATTATCTTGCCCTACAGGTTTCAAAACTCCAGGACTTGATGGAGAACTGATTTGTAAAGAAACAGTTTCAGTTTGTATTACTGATAGAACATCTGAAATATATTTCGAATTAAAAGCGATTTTTGACTCTTCACTTATCAACGTAGGATCTTGTGAAGAATCTTCCCTTATTTCAGCATCGATAACTCCAGTATTCTCCCCTACTTCTTCAGCTCTAGAAGCGACAGTTACAGTACCACTATTATCATTCCCTTTATTCAATAACAATCGGACGATACCTCTTCCGTCTCTAGCAAAAATTGAAGCCGTTCGTATAGCTTTATTGAAATCATCAACTTTTAAAATTGCACTGCTATTATGATTTTCCGGTATAAGCTGTTTGTAGTCAGGAAAAGACCCTTGCACAAGTTGGCTTACGATTTCTATATTTTCAAGTCTGAATAGAGCCTGATTTTTGGATGTAGTAACTGTGAATTGTATTTGTTCGTTTCCAAACGGCAATAATCTATTGATTTCAACCAATGATTTAGCTGGAATTATGAAATCAGTGTCTTGGTCTACGGGTGTACTTAATTTGGTTGTGTATACTGCTAGTCTAAATCCATCGGCCGCAGCAAAAGTAACTGAGTCATTTGATATTTCAACTTTTACACCTGTAAGTACAGGTCTTGATTCCTCTGTTGCGGCTGCAAAAACAACATGGTTTATTGCATTTTTCAACTCAGCGGTAGAAATATTTATTACCATCCCTTCATCGATTGTTGGTATGGGTGGATATTCTTTATAATCTCCACCATTAATTTTTGATTTAATCCTGCCACAAGTAAACAATGATTCTTGAGATTCTTCATCACTGGTTAAATCTATCGTTTCTTGGGGTAATGTTCCAACCAATTCAGTGAACAGTCTCGCAGGTAACGTTATCGTGCCTTCTTCCTCAATCTCGGCCCCTATCCATGTGCTTATTGCGATTTCTAAATTAGTTGCGGAAAGTTTTAACCTGTTTTGGTCGGTACTTACCAAAACATGTTGTGTTATCGGAAGTGTAGTTCGGGTTGCGACTGCCCTTGATACGACTGACAAACCCTCATTCAAATTTTCTTGCAAACAAGTTAATTTCATATCAAACCCCAATTTGGTTTAGGTAGTATAAATCGGTATAGAGCTTGAGTCAACTGTAAACAACAAGCTTTATGAATCGCCGAACAAGTTAATCAGATGTAAACCTTGGATTATTACTCAGTAACTGTAATAGTTCCTACCATACCGTTAGCTTCGTGAAAGATACAGATGAATTTAAAAGTGCCAACTGTATCAAAAACATAGTTGAAAGATAGAGTTTCTCCTGCATCGATATCTGTATCAATATTTAGAGGCTCAATGTTGAAATTGTGTACTTCTGACTCAGCTGTCAGAGTAAAGTCAACTGATTCCCCTTTTTTGAAATTAAGTACGTCAGGAGCGAATATATATTCTCCTGTTTTACCACCAGGATCTCCGTTTACGATTGTTACTTGAGTTCCTGTCCCGGTTGCAGCTGACAAGCCTTTAGCGGTATTTGATGCGGTTGCTGGCGCTGGTTGACTTAGCTTACTGGATACAGGTGGAGGGTTTGGGGACTCATACCCGGTTGATGTATCGGATGTGGAACTATCGCCACAAGCAATAATCAACAAAAAAGGTGCAAAAAATAAGAACGATTTCAATATTACTTTCAACTGGAATTCTTCTCCTTATATATTTCTAGGAGTTAATCGTAACACCAACAAAAAGGTACGGTCAACGGATACTGCGTTACAGATAAATCGATAAAAGCTTTTCTCTATGATATTATAAATATACTATTTGGGGACGTGTGGTTTCGACAGGGGATTTTCCTGGGAAATTGCAGGTCGGGGCAGTCACCCACCTCGTTAAAAAGGTGCAACAATAATAACTGGCAAACAACAAACATTGCCTGTTGCCGCTTAATTAAGCGGTCCGTCCATCACATATTTTCTTCGGTGGTAGTGAATGGGCGACGTTAATCGAAGTGCATTTCCAGTGACTCCGGTATCTGGAATCAAGACAAATCCGGGCAACCTATCATGAATGTTTCTAGTCACTTATCATGATCGGTAAATAACAAGACTAGATAAACCTGTAGAAGTTTACTTTTGGTTCTCTTCTGGACGGGGAGTTCGACTCTCCCCCGTCTCCACCAGATAAAACACCCGATTTTAGATACAAAAT